>NZ_JAVFWZ010000063.1:0-620 GCF_040981245.1 Kocuria cellulosilytica
CAGAGCCAAGAACAGACCCGCTGTGCTCGCTCACTGGCTCGACCTCGCAGAAGCCAAGTCCTACCGCCAACTGGCCAACATCACCGACGGCCACCTGATCAAGACCAAACCCAGAACCAGACCCCAGGGGAAGACATGAGCCACGAGAACATCGAAGACAACATCCCCGCCGCATTGAACCTCACCGACGAGCAACTAGCTGCACTGGTCGGGGGGATCCTTTACGCCGGAGTCCGCGGCTTGGTCGATCAAGGTATGAGCGCCCAGATGGCTCTCCGGCTTGTTGCGGCTCGGTACGTGACCGAGGCAATGGGATCGAAAGCACTGGAAGAGATGGGTGTTCCCTTCTCCACCGCCAAGCGTTGGCGTCTCCAGCTGCGCCGCGCCGTCGAGAACATGCCCGAGGAACTGCCGCAGGAGGTCCTCGAGGACGCTCAGCGCTACCTCGAGCACAAGGCCAGCGGTGTCACCGCTCAAGACGGCACGTCTGCGCCGGCAGGCTCGATGGAGGAATAGCTCGTGGCTGTACTACTTGCTCGTTGTGGATCAGTGTGAACTTACCGTGAAAATCGATTTCGCTGTTCTGGATCGTGCTATCGACGGCTGCCCCACCGAGGATC
>NZ_JAVFWZ010000064.1:0-619 GCF_040981245.1 Kocuria cellulosilytica
GAGCCAGTGCGTGCCCGAGGCGTCCACCGCGTGGGCCTGCCGTTCGAGGTCCTTGCCCGCCGGGTCCTGCGCGGTGCTCCGCTGGGCGAAGCGGGCGGCGTAGGCAGCCATGTCGGCCTCGGTGCGCAGCATCCCGGCGGCGACCCGGTGCAGGTCCTGGCTCTTCAGTGCCGGCGCGATGTCCTCGTCGCGGACCTCGAGGATCCGGTCGTCCGTCCTGCCGTCGACGACGGGCCGGCCGGTGTAGGTCCTGCGCCCGATGCGGCGCACGCGCTCGTCGTCCTTGTGGAGCTCCTGGTAGCCGGTGATCAGAGCCCTGATCTCGTGGTCCAGGTCCCGCCCCTCGGGTTCGCCGCGGTCTCGGGCCGACGGTGACTGGGACACGGGCGCCTCCTGTGGCTGAGCTCGTCGGCGCTCACCTCGGCGGCATCGCTCCGGCGGGCGCAGGCTGCGGGGTCAGTGGTTGTCGGACGATGATCCGGTCTCCGCCTGCACGTCCTCGGCCGGAACGGGTCCGTCCTCGGCCGGGTCGGCGTCCAGGCGCTGGTTGTCGACGGTGGTGACGTCGGTCAGCGTGTCCTCGTCGCGGATGCTCAGGTCCTCCTGCTGGAGCTCGGCG
>NZ_JAVFWZ010000065.1:0-615 GCF_040981245.1 Kocuria cellulosilytica
CTCCCCGACGCTAGACCCCTCCCGGGCGCATGAACACGGCTCACGCGCTCGGCGAAACCGGCAATGCGCCCGCCCGACGCCCGGGGCCGTCCCGTGCTCGGGTAGCCTCGACAGGACCCCTGTACCCGACCGGAGGCTGACCCCGTGCTGATCTTCCAGCTCCTGCTGTGCGCGATCGCCCTCGTCCTGCTGGTCGTCGCGCTGATCGACGGCGCGTGGACGCTCGCGCTCATCGCCGCGATGATGCTCATGATCGCGCTCTCCGGCGTGTTCATCGCCTACCGCCGGGAGAAGCACCTGGGCCGGCGGTGAGTCCCGTCCGTCCTCGGCGGGGCAGCGCCGGGCCCGCCGCTACTCGGCCGCGTCCTCGATGCCCGTGACCGCGGTGAGGATGAACACCGAGTCCTCGAGGGCCTCGACCGAGTGGCGCTCCTCGGGGATCACGTGCAGCTGCCCGGCCTCGAGCACGAGGTCCTCGCCCGAGCTGACGCGGATCCGTCCGTGCAGGACCTGCAGGCTCCCCGCGTACGGGGCGTTGTGCTCGGCGAGCACGGTGCCCTCCTTCATGGCCAGCAGCGTCTGGCGCAGCACCTTCTGGTGCAGCAGGCGCTCCGA
>NZ_JAVFWZ010000066.1:0-615 GCF_040981245.1 Kocuria cellulosilytica
GATGTGGCTGAAGCGCTCGACCTCCATGAACTCCGTGACCTCCACGGAGCCCGGGACGGCGATCTTGGAGATGTCGTTGCGGGCGAGGTCGACGAGCATGAGGTGCTCGGAGCGCTCCTTCTCGTCCTGGAGCAGGTCCCGTTCCAGGTCGAGGTCCTCCTCCACGGTCCGCCCGCGGGGGCGGGACCCGGCGATCGGGTGCGTCACGGCCTGGTCGCCCGTCACGGTCACGAGCGCCTCCGGGGAGGATCCGACGATCGAGAAGGGGCGCCCGTCGGCGTCCTCGAAGCTGTACAGGTACATGTAGGGGCTGGGGTTGATGGCCCGCAGCATGCGGTAGACGTCGAGGGAGTCGGCCCCGCACTCCGTCTCGAAGCGGCGGGAGACCACGACCTGGAAGATGTCGCCGTCGACGATGGCCTTCTTGCCCTCCACGATGGAGTTCATGAACAGCTCGCGGTCCCAGCTCTGGGCGACCTTGGACTCGAGGTCCCCCCGGATCTCGTCGGTGCCGCTGAGCGTCGAGGCGGTGACGTGGCCGGCCGGCCGGGCGAGCTTCTCGAGCATCGCGTGCACCCGCTCCACGGCGTCCGCCCAGGCCTCGTCGACGCGCTC
>NZ_JAVFWZ010000067.1:0-614 GCF_040981245.1 Kocuria cellulosilytica
TACAGGGCGTAGGCCGAGTCGCCCAGCCGCACGAGGGGCCGGGAGGCGAGGATCCGGTCCAGGCCGAGCGGCGAGCCCGAGCGCCCGGCCACGACGATCGCCGCCGCGGAGGCCAGCGGCCACAGCGCGATCCAGCCCGGGAACGCCCCCTGGACGTCGACGAGCACCCCGACCGAGACCATGCTCAGCATCCCGGCCCAGCCCAGCACCACCCGCGCCGCCCGCGGCAGGTCCAGGTGCGGGAGGGCGAGCGCGAGCAGGGAGCCCAGGGCGAACTCCCACAGCCGGGTGCGGGTGTCGAAGTAGGCGAACTCCTGGTTCGTGGCGGTCGAGTGCACCGACCAGGCGAGGGAGGTCGCGAACACCGCGCCGAACAGTGCCGTCAGGACCGGCACCGGCCGCCAGCCCGCCCTCCGGTGGAGCCACCACGCCGCGCCGAAGACCAGCGGCCACAGCAGGAACACCTGCCCCTGCACCGACAGGGACCAGAAGTGCTGGAACGGGGAGGCCGTGGAGTGGTCGGCGGCGTAGTAGTCCACCGCGCTGAGCGCCAGCGCCCAGTTCTCCGCGTACAGCACCGAGGCCAGTGCCTCGCTCCGCCAGCGGCCGACGTC
>NZ_JAVFWZ010000010.1:0-168723 GCF_040981245.1 Kocuria cellulosilytica
CAGGAGCAGATGGGCTCGATCTCCCCCCGGTACCGGGACGAGCTCATCGCCTCCGAGCAGCACTTCCACGAGCTGCTGGACCGCGTCCACGGCACGCACCACGAGTACCAGCGCACCGGGACAGGCCCGGAGACCGCGCCCACCCTCGAGGACGCGTCCGCGGAGGAGACGGGGGCCGGCACCCGGCGCGGCAACGACGGCCACAACACCGTCTGAGCCCGCCCACGCTGAAGGGACCGCCTCCGGGCGGTCCTTTCCTCGTGGACCGACGGACTTCCTCCGCTGCTCCGGAGAGGCGACCGAGGCCCCAGCCGACGTGCTGGCCGCCCGGGGTCCGCACTCACCCCCTGGGTTTCTCGCGGCCGGAGCTTGCACCGGAAGCCCCGGCCGCAGCGCCGCCCCCACAAGAAGGGCAGGGAGTCGGCCATATGTGAAGTTCAAGGCGCTGAGCCTGTCCGCCGCCTCCCCCCCCTGTCGATCGGCTGGGGCGCCACCTGGCGCGGAATCCTGGGGGTGTCGGCCGAGTTCTGATTCGAGTCCACTCCTTTGATTGCTGTGAAGGAGCATGCTTCCGCGCTTGGCCACCGATGGCGACACCCCGCGCACCCGCCCCGAGGACGAGCCGGCCAACGAGTCATCGGAGGCGATCCGTGCCCGCACCAGCACGGCAGCCCAGGCGCCGTCGATCGATCTCGAGGACGCCGACACCGCCGAGGGCATCGACCCGCCCGGCGCTGACCTCTCGCACGAAGAGCTCACTGTGGCCGTGGTGCCGCAGCAGGCCGACGAGTTCGCCTGCGCCTCTTGCTTCCTGGTCCACCACCGCTCCCAGCTCGCCCGCCAGAACAACGGCCGGGCGTACTGCACGGACTGCGAGGGCTGAGCCCCTCGGCTCTCGTTCAGGATCGACGGCGCGGGCCCCGGCACCGGACGGTGTCGGGGCCCGCGCCGTCGTCGTCCTGCCGCCTCCTGTTCAGCCGGCCGACGGTGCTACGAGCTGCCGGCGGCCTTCTTCCGGCGCCGCACGGCCTGCGGGTTGAGCTTGGAAAGCGGTCTCGCGGGGCTGTCAGTCAGTGACGTCGAGCTGGAGGCCCGCCCAGGGAACGGCAGTGAGTCGCCCCGAGGCCCCGTAGGGATGGGAGGTGACAGACTCAGCACTGGAGGCGGCCGAAGTGGGCGCTGAGACGGACCAGTCGTTGAAGATGTTTGCGAGAAGGCGGCGTGCAAAGCTCATAGCGGATCTCCTGGCGTTGTGATCGCAGATGTCGTTCGGACAGGGACCGACGGCGCCCCTGCACTGCGGAAGGTGGACGAACCCGGGACCGATCAGAAGGTGAGGGATGGTCCGCCATCAGACGTGGACTGACATCAGCTGGGGATACAGGATTGAAGAAGAGGTATCTGCAGATAATGCAACGCTGCGCGTAATGTGCAACGCAACGGCATGAGAAAAGTGTCCGTGGGAGTTCGACTCCCTGTCAAGAGATTTCTGAATGCGGTCTCCCGCGTCGGGTCAGAGACTGTCAGCAGAGACCTCTCGTGCGCCTACTGTCCACGGGTGTCAACGGGTGGTGTGGTCGCCTGGGGTTTGTACGCTGTGGCCAATGCCGCACCGTAGGAGGAGAACCCGTGCCTGTGTGGATGTGCCGATCGTGTGGTGTGGAGCATGCTCTGACGGCCCAGCCGCCTGAGGGCTGCGCAATCTGCGCGGACGACCGGGAGGACAAGGCGCTCCACGGCCCGCGGTGGACGACTCTGGAAGAGCTGCGCAGCGCGGGCCATGAGACCCGGATCGAGCAGCTCGAGCCGGACCTGTACGGAATCCGTGTCGTTCCCCGTGTCGGGATCGGACAGCGTGCCCTGTTGTTGCGCACTCCGGCGGGGAATCTGCTGTGGGATCCGACCGGCTTCCTCGATTCGGCCGCGATAGAGCGGGTGCAAGAGCTGGGCGGGGCCGCCTTCATCATCGCCAGCCACCCGCACATGTACGGGGTGCAGGTTGAGTGGTCCCACGCTCTGGGTGGGGTTCCGGTGCTGGTGGCCGAGGCCGACCGCCAATGGGTGCAACGTCAGGATCCGGCGATCGGCTCTTGGTCCGGGCAGCGGCAGCTGCTGCCCGGGGTGAGGTTGCACACCCTGGGTGGGCACTTTCCCGGCAGCGCTGTGGTGCACTGGGAGGCCGGGGCCCAGGGCCGCGGCGTGCTGCTGGCCGGCGACACGCTTCACGTCAACCCGGACCGGCGGACGGTGGCGTTCATGCGCAGCTACGTCAATCAGTACCCGCTCTCGCCGGCCGTGGTGCAGCGGATCGCGGCTGCCGCCACGGCCCTGGAATTCGACCGGCTCTACAGCAACACCGGGGGCACCATCGACGCCGGGGCCCGGGACGCAGTGGCACGCTCCGCCGCCCGGCACGTGGCGTGGGTCCGCGGGGACCACGACCACCTGACCTGAACCCGAACCGGCAGGTTCACGACCCAGGATGCCCCCGGCCCGCTGCAGAACCTCGTGTACGGCCCCGAGGCCGGCTCTCCAATGGGTGGACGGCCGCTGCCGGCACCCAGACCTACCAACCTGCCAGCAAGATCCACCGCGACCAGATGGTGGCGTTCCTTTTCCGCGTGGCCGCGGTGAACGGAGCGCACGCCACCTGCGCTCCGAGCGCAGGTCCACTCCTGATCTACGAGGGTGCGGGCCGGCATTCGATCCCGCCACCATCCGAGCTGAGCACATAGAATCCGCAGTGACGCTCTCGCAGACGCTCCTCGTGCGCCAGCATCCCCTGTGCTTACCGACTCCACCGACGTCAGGACGCCCTTCATGCGCAGCTTCGCCGCTGCTTTGCTTGCCCTCGCGACCCTGACCCTGACCGGGTGTGGGCCCACCGCCGATGACATCCAGACGATGGTCAACGGCCCCGCCGAAACCTACGAGGACGCCGTGGCGCTGCGCGAAGACGTCGTCGACGCCGGCGTGGAATGCCCGGGCACGGATCAGCTGTCCGCGCCGGACGACCCGCAGACCACTTTCCTGGACTGCGGCAACGGCCTCATGGGGATGGCTGTTGCCGGCTCCGAGAAAGCCATGGAGGGCTTCGTGAACACCCTCGGAGACAGGGGAAGGGTTCCTTTCCTGCACGGGGGCAACTGGGTCATCCTCTCCTCGGATGAGGCTCGGCTGCAGCAGCTGCAGGACGAGCTGGGCGGGGAGGTCTCCGCCACGCCCTGACCCTGCGCGGCTCCCGCCCGGGTCCGCGCACAGGGGTGCTGGAAGAAGAAGCCGCGCCACTGGAGACGGAGTCGGATCGCTCTGGGACGCCCGGTGCCACCGGGGAGCCCGCGCAGAGGATGGCCCACCCTCACGGGGGCCGGAGGTCGAAGACCGGTCAGCGCACGCCTGGCAGACAGGAGGTCCGAGTTCGGCGCGGACTCACTGGGGTCAGCGGGCACAATCCGCGGGCAGTGACATCGCGGCTCCCCTCGCCCAGGGCCCAGGAACCCGTTGCACGAACACCTGAGGATTACCACATCCCGACGGCGCCGGCCGCGCCGGGTGGCGGGGTCGTCACAACGCCCCACCCGTTCGCTTTGGTGACTGGTCAGGAGAAAGGTGGGAGCTGACTCGATCCCCGCGCCGATCGTTCCCCTGCCCCCCCCTGCCCCAAGGGCGACATGAACTTCTTCCTCGTGGACAGCGCCCGGTAGCCGGGCCATATGTAAACCAGAAGTGACTCCATCCGCGGGCTCTGCACATCGTGAGGTTCCGGGTAACGGCGTTGAAGCTCCCTCAATATGGTTTTCGCCTGGGCCGATTCCGTGTGCGCACCGCAGGGCGAGAGGGACTGATGGAAGACCATGAAATGTGGTGCTGGTGCTGGTGCGTCAACGGTGGTCGACCTAGCCTGGACGGACCGGGGTGCCCGTGATCCCCAGCACATCGGAGCCGTCACAGGGACGGTCCGGCGGGATCCGGGATCGACGAGGAAAAGCCTGGCCGCCGCGGAAAGTGACCGAGAAGGGTGATATCGCGGACGACGGTCCGCCTGTGCCAACCGAGAAGTTCCACAATTGACGACCCATCATGACGATCCGTCGTGATGATCCACTATTGGGGGAATCCGAGATGAAGCACGCAACAACCTCACGACTGCTGGCGGGTGCCACGACCGCTGCCCTGGCCGCGGGGAGTGTCGCCGCGACGGGCACCGCCGCCCATGCCGCGGCTCAACCCTATTTCACCTACACCAACGGCTGGCGGGTCGACCAGCACGAACGGGAACTGGCCGACGTCAACGGCGACGGCAACGACGACATCGTCGGTTTCGGCAACCAGGGCACCTACGTGGCCTTGGGCCGAGACGACCGGACGTTCAACGCCCCTGAACGAGCGCTGGACAGCTTCGGCGTCCAGCAGGGCTGGCGCGTGGGCCAGCACCCGCGGGAGCTGGCCGACGTCAACGGCGACGGCAGAGCCGACATCGTCGGCTTCGGCAACGCCGGCACCTACGTCTCCTACGGGCAGGCTGACGGCGGCTTCACCCAGCCGGAGCTGGAGCTGAGCTCTTTCGGCACCAACCAGGGCTGGAACGAGGACCAGTACCCGCGGGTCCTCGGCGACGTCGACGGCGACGGCAGAGCCGACGTCGTCGGCTTCGGCGGCGCCGGCACCTACGTCTCCTACGGCCAGCCCGAGGGCGGGTTCACTGAACCCGAGTTGAAGCTGAGATCCTACGGCACCGACCAGGGCTGGAACGAGGACCAGTACCCGCGGGTCCTCGGCGACGTCGACGGTGACGGGATCGACGACATCGTCGGCTTCGGCGGCGCCGGCACCTACGTCTCCTACGGCCGAGCCGACAACACCCTCTCGGCGGCCGAGCTGAAGGTGGAGAACTTCGGGTACCAGCAGGGCTGGCGCGTCGACCAGCACCCGCGGGAACTGGCCGACGTCAACGGCGACGGGATCGACGACGTCGTGGGCTTCGGCAACGCCGGCACCTACGTGGCCTACGGCCAGGCCGACGACAGCTTCACGGACGCGAGCCTGGTGGTGCGCAACTTCGGCCGGGACCAGGGCTGGCGGGTCGGGATGCACCCGAGGGGAATGACCGACGCCAACGGCGACGGCCGCGCCGACATCGTCGGCTTCGGCAACGCCGGCACCTACGTGGCCTACGGCCAGCCCGGTGGCGGCTTCACCGACGGGGCGCTGTGGCTGACCGAGTTCGGCTGGGACCAGGGCTGGCGGGTCGAGTACTACCCGCGGGAGCTGGCCGACGTGAACGGGGATGGCCGCGCCGAGGTCGTCGGCTTCGGCTACTCCAACACCATCATCGAGATGCTCTGACGATCCACCGCGGTGTGCGGCCGCCTCGCCGACCGGTGGGCGGCCGCACACCCGCACCGCCGGATCCTGAACGCAACGGGCAGGACCCGCCCCGCAGGAGCGGGGCAGGCCAAGACGTCCACTCCGCGTTGCCTCCCGCTCACCGAACCAGACGACCCGGTCTGCTAGGAGATCACCATGAGCTGCTCCACCTCTGCCCGCCTGTTCGCGGGCGCCTCGACAGCGGCGCTGGTCTCGGCCGGCCTGGCCGTCGGCGCTCCGGCCCACGCCTCCCACACCACCACCGCCCACCAGATGTTCTCCTACACCGCCGGCTGGCGCGTGGACCAGCACGTGCGTGAGCTCGGGGACGTCAACGGCGACGGCATGGCCGACATCGTCGGTTTCGGTGATCCCGGGGTGTTCGTCGCCTACGGCCGGTCTGACACCACGTTCACCGCACCGACGCTGGCGGTGCAGAACTTCGGCACCGCTCAGGGCTGGAACAACGACCAGCACGTGCGCACGGTCGCCGACGTGGACGGCGACGGCCGTGCGGACCTCGTGGGCTTCGGGAACGCCGGCGTCTACGTCTCCTACGCCGAGGCCGACGGCTCCTTCACCCCGGCGGTGCTGGAGGTCGAGGACTTCGGCTACGACCAGGGCTGGCGGGTCGACCGGCACCTGCGCGAGGTCGCCGATCTCGCCGGGGACGGGACGGCGGACATCGTCGGCTTCGGCAACGCCGGGGTCCACGTGGCGTTCGGCCAGCCCGCGATCGGTCAGACCGACCGGGGGTTCGAGGACCCTGTGCCGCGCAGCCAGTACTACGGGTACGACGACGGCTGGCGGGTGGACCAGCACCCCCGCGAGCTGGCCGACATGGACGGCGACGGGGCGCTCGACATCGTCGGCTTCGGGGACGCCGGCGCGTACGTGTCGTACTTCACGATCCCCTTCGACCCCTTCACCTCCCCGGAGCTGAAGGTCCCCGACTTCGGCTCCGACCAGGGGTGGCGCGTGGGGCAGCACCCCCGGGAGCTGGGTGACGTCAACGGGGACGGGGCCGCGGACATCGTCGGCTTCGGACATCGCGGGGTCCTCGTGTCCTACGCCGGGGCCGAGCGCAGCTTCTCCACGGCGTCGCTCGAGGTCGAGGACTTCGGCACCGTGCAGGGGTGGCGGGGTGACCGGCACCTGCGGACCCTCGGCCGCCTCAACGCCGACGGGACCGCGGACGTGGTCGGCTTCGGGGACACCGGCGTCCACGTGGCCCACGGATTGACCACCGACGCCTTCGGGGACCCGTTTCAGGAGTACCACGTGTTCGGCTACAACGACGGCTGGACCGAGGACCGGTACCCCCGCATGCTCGCCGACGTGAACGGCCGCGGCCAGGACGAGGTCGTCGGCTTCGGACACTCGGCGATCTACGTGGGGGGCAAGCCCACCCCCGCCGCTGGCTGAAGAATGCTCTCAACGACCCAAGTCCGGGGGCAATCGAGCCCGCGGGTCGATGACGAGTATGGTCGCCATGACGAGGCAGAGTCCATTCCAGCGACTGGTCAGCGACCAGTCGCTGGCGATGCTCGGACCGTTGCTCTTGCCCCCTCCGCCGGCGAAGAACGGGAGAAGCGGGCGGCCACGGGTTGATGGCCATGACTTTCTGGAGGGCATCCTGTTCGCGACCGAGAACTGCATCGCCTGAAAAAGAGGGCCCAGAGAGCTGGGCTTCGGTTCGGAAATCATCTACTGGCGCCGGCTGCAGGCCTGACAAGAGGCCCGAGCGTAGGGGAAACTCCACAGCGTCGTACTTCAGGAACTGAGCCAGCAGGGCCTGCTCGGCTGCTCGAGGGCCTGCTTGGAATTGGCCAGCGTCGGGATAGGAAAAGGACGAGCTGACCAGCTCCAACCCCATCGACGGCGGCAAGAAGAGCACCGAATATCACGTGCTGGTCACCGCCGAGGGACCACCTCTGGCCGTCGCGATCACTGGGGCCGATGATGTGCACCGGCCGAGACACGCGGGCCGCGCAGAGGAGAGCTAAATCCCGGTGCTGGTGCTCGTCGGGGGCTCCAACGGCCCACAGTCAAGGTTGAGTAATCCAGGCCAGCGCCGAGTTGTGCTCGTCGGCCGGGAAAGTGCGCACGGATACCTGTGCCAGCTCGGCGGTCGACTCGATCAGCTTCGACACCCAAGCCGCGTCGGAGACCACCGCCAGGCGATCCACCCGCTTAAGGTATCCAGCGGCCTTCATATCCATCCACGCCGCCTTGGGCTCGACTGCCGAAACGTCGATCGAGCCCAGGACTGCCAGCACCCGCAGATTGCCGTGGTCCCGGAGCACCTCGTCGAGCACCTGTCGCATCCGCTGCTCATCCTCGACAGTGAGGCCTCCGCGGTAGTCGAGGGTGACGATATTGGTGCCAGGCTGCACCGTGGTCTCCAACATGCCCAGTCCCCCTGCTCGCTCGCATGGTCTTATGGGTTGCCCATTTGACGCTAATCGTGGCGAAGCTCGGTGGACAACCCTTACCAAGCTGGTCATTACCTTCGCCGGCGAAAACTGTTCCGCGAGCAACTGCCCGGGCTGGTCATCCTCCTGAGCTTGATCGCAGAAGCCGCCGTTGGAGGGGTCGTGGTCACCACATTCCCCTGGCCCGCACCCGTGCTCATGCTCGTCACTCTAATGGCCACCATCATCGCAGCGCTCTTCCTGCACCACAGACAGAACAACCGCACCTGACACTCTTGATGGAGCACCGGCCTGGGCCGCAGGGGCTGGTGCACGATCACGTGACATCCCAGCTGGCCTGATGGCCGCTATCCGGGCCATATGTAAAGCGCAGGGACCAGAGCCGCTGTCGGCTCCGGCCCCTGCGGGTTAACCAGCATTCGTTCGATCGATCCTGTACACGCCGCTGGACGGTTAGGGCCAGTGTGTCCGCGGGGAACTCCAGCTACAGCCCCGCAGACCTTACGTGCAATCGACGACCCAGCTACCTTGCTTCCACCAGGGCTGTCGCCCATCGCATGGCGGCTCCGTGCTTATGAGCATGCGACCGGATACGGAGCATTTTGTTGCCGGCTACCGGGTTCTCGGAGTCGCCAGTGATGCTGTTTCCTCAGTAACCGATGGGTCAGCGTACTTTTGCTCGCCATAGAGCCAGTCGGCGTAATCCCACGCGCCGTGCTTATCGGCGGCCTTCCAGAGTATGTTGCGCACGGTCCGTTCGACCGGGCGGCTGAGGTGCCAGGACTCGCCCCACATCCGCGCCGTCGTCTGGATCCGCGCGGTGCGGGGCTGGCGGACAGCGTTGTACTCCTGGAACACGGCGTTCCACTGGGTGGCGTCGTGGTGCTCCGGGTCCGCGAACACCGACTTCGCCGCGATGGCCTCCAGGGCGGCGGCGTCTTCGAGGGCCTGGCAGGCGCCCTGGGCGAGGTACTGCAGCATCGGGTGCGCGGCGTCGCCGGCCAGGGCGATGTTGCCGTCCACCCAGTTTCCGATCGGCACGCGGTCGAACATGGGCCAGCGCTGGATGTGGCTGAGGTTGTCCAGGGCGGCCCGGACCTCGGGCACGCAGTCCTGGTAGGCCTCACGCAGCTCGGCGTCACCTTCGTAGAGGAGCTGGCCGGCGGCGAAGGACTTCGACCGGTAGACGGCCACGGTGTTGAACAGCTCGCCCTGGCGCAGCGGGTACTGCACGAGGTGGCATTCGGGGCCCATCCACACGACCACGGCCTCCATGTCCCCGGCGTGTTTGATCTGGGAGATCGGCAGGGCGCCGCGGTAGGCCACGTACTCGGAGCCCACGGGCTGGTCGTCGGAGAGCTGGGCGCGCACCACTGATTTGAGGCCGTCGGCCGCGATGACCGCGTCGGCTTCGAAGACTCGCCCGTCGACGGCGGTCGCCCGGGCACCGTCTGCGGTGTTTGCGACCTTCTCGATCCGGACGTCGTTGTGGAGGACGACGCCGAGCCGTTCGCACTCTTCCCACAGCAGCCGGTGCAGGTCGGAGCGGTGGGCGACGATGTACGGGGCGCCGTAGCGTTCGTAGTACTCGCCGGTGACGTCTTCGCGTAGCAGCTCCTCACCGGTGATGGCGTCGCGGAAGACGATATAGCGGGGGGCCACGCCAGTTTCGATGGCGCGGTCCAGAATCCCCCACTCGCGCAGCAGGCGGGTGGCGTTGGGCGACATCTGCAGGCCGGCACCGACCTCCCCGAACTCGGGGGCCTGCTCGACGAGCTCGACCTCCGCGCCGTGCCGGCGCAGGGCGAGGGCGTTGCCGAAACCGCCGATGCCGCCGCCGATGACGAGGACCTTGGTGTGCTGTGCCATGGTGCTGGTTCCTTTCGGGCTGTGGGAATGCTGTGATCCGTGCGGGGTGCGGGGGACGTCAGACGCACCGGGGCGCACGAAGGGTTCGGAAGAGGACGGGCAGGAGGACGAGCTGCAGCACGGTGGTGGCGGGTGCAGACATGGGATCGCCACTTCAAGGTGGTGTGGGGAGCACACCGAACGGCTGTGACGCGCTTCACCAGAATGGGGTAGCTCATATCCCCGGTGGAAACTTTTTCTGCTCCATGGAACTCGAAATGGGCCGGTCGATAGACTGGCGGGCATGCAGAGCAAGGACCCCGCGCGCCGCCCGGCGTACTCACTGCAGTCGGTGGACAACGTGCTGCGACTGCTGCAGATGCTGCGCGACTCGGGCGGAGTGCGACTCAAGGACGTGGCCGAGGAGCTCCATGTGGCCCCCTCGACCGCCCACCGGCTGCTGCAGATGCTCGTCTACCGGGGCTTCGCGGTGCAGGACGACTCACGGCGCTACCTGGCCGGACCGGGGTTGGGGGCCAAGGTGCCGGACACCGGCTCGCACGGGCGGCTGCGCACCCTCATCCAGCCCTACCTCGAGCTGCTGAGTGAGCGAGTCGGGGAGACCACCAACCTCATGGTCCGGGTCGGCACGACCGTACGCTTCCTGAGCTCCGTTGAGGGCTCCGGCTGGCTGCGCGTCGGAGACCGGCGCGGCGCCGTGCTCCCGGCCACCGCCACCTCGGCGGGCAAAATTCTGCTGTCCTGGCTGCCCCAGGACGACCTCGCCCGCCTCTACCGCACGAGCTCTGCCCGCACGGTCGGGGAGTACCTGGACGAGGACGCCTTCCGCGCCTTCCTCCGCTCTCTGGCGACGATCCGTTCGGTAGGCCTGGCGTTCAACCGCGAAGAGGCCGAGCGTGGGGTCTCCGCGGTCGCGTGCGCTGTGCGTGACCGCGAGGGGCGCCCGCTGGCCGCACTGTCTGTCTCGGTTCCTGGCCAGCGTGGGGCCGTCATCGAGGACCCCGCTGTCATTCGGGCGCTGCGAGAGGTGGTCGGGGAGATCGAAACGGAGATCGCCGGCGCCCCGACGGCCTCCCCAGCCTAGCCCGACGCACCTATCGACATGCCCCCGCTTTAGTTCTGCTGTGCAGAATAATTTGTCCCGGGAGTCGGTCCATGTCCTAGCGTGGTGCGTAACTCACATCACACCGGAGGGCGTGCCGCCCGGCCGGTTCGGCGCCCACCGAGGAGTCCGCGATGAATCACGACAACCAGATGACGGCCCCGGCCCCGACCCCGCAGGAGCAGATCCAGCTCGATGCCCTGTACCGGGACTTCGAGTCCGGGCACATGATCCCGCTGTGGACCGAGATCGGCGATCTCATGCCCGAAGCCCCGAAGTCGGCGGCGGTGCCCTTCGTGTGGGAGTGGGGAAACCTGCTGCCGCTGGCCGAGCGGGCCGGGGACCTGGTGCCCGTGGGCCGCGGCGGGGAACGCCGCGCCATCGCCCTGGCCAACCCCGGACTGGGCGGACGCCCCTATGCGACCCCCACCCTGTGGTGCGCCATCCAGTACCTGGGCGGGCACGAGGTGGCTCCCGAGCACCGGCACTCCCAGAACGCCTTCCGCTTCGTCGTCGAGGGCGAGGGCGTGTGGACCGTGGTCAACGGTGACCCCGTGCGGATGTCGCGCGGGGACTTCCTGCTCACCCCGGGCTGGAACTTCCACGGTCACCACAACGAGACCGATAAGCCCATGGCCTGGATCGACGGCCTGGACATCCCGTTCGTGCACTACACCGACACCGCGTTCTTCGAGTTCGGCATCGACCGGGTCACCGACGAGTCCACCCCGCAGTACTCCCGCTCCGAGCGGCTGTGGTGCCATCCCGGCCTGCGGCCCCTGTCGGGTCTGGGCAACACCGTGTCCTCCCCGATCGGGGCCTACCGGTGGGAGCACACCGACGCCGCGCTCACCGAGCAGCTGGCCATCGAGGACGAGGGCTACCCCGCCACCGTCGAGCCCGGCCACGCGGCCGTGCGCTTCGTGAACCCGACCACCGGCGGGGACGTGATGCCCACGATCCGCGCCGAGTTCCACCGGTTCCGCCCCGGGGCCGAGACCCGCACCACCCGGGAGGTCGGCTCGAGCGTCTACCAGGTCTTCGAGGGCCGCGGCCAGTTCGTCCTGGACGGTGAGGTCCGTGTCGTCGAGAAGGGCGACCTGGTGGTCGTCCCGTCCTGGACCGCCTGGCAGATCCAGGCCGAGACCGGCTTCGACCTGTTCAAGTTCGGCGACCAGCCGATCGTTGAGAAGCTCAACTTCAACCGCACCTTCGTGGAGGGCGAGGAGAAGTAGCACCCCTCCCCAACCGGTGCGCGGTGCAGTCCGCGCCGCGCACCGGGCCACGTCCGGGGGGCGCCCCGCCGGGCGTCACCGCACACCAACCCAGGAGTACAGAACCCATGAAGCTTGCAACTCTGCGTATCAACGGCGCCACCACTGCCGCCCGCCTCGACGGTGAGGTCTTCACCGAGATCGAGGGCTACCCGGATCTCGGCGCCCTGCTGGGCGAGGAGAACTGGCGTGAGCTGGCCGAGCAGGCCGCCGGGGCGCAGCACCCGGCCGACCAGGCGGAGTTGGAGACGACCGTCGCCGACCCCGGCAAGGTCCTGTGCGTGGGGCTCAACTACAAGTCCCACATCCAGGAGATGGGACGCGACCTGCCGACCTACCCCACGATCTTCGCCAAGTTCTCCGAGACCCTCACCGCCCCGAACGACCCGATCGAGGCCGTGACCGAGGACGAGCAGCTGGACTGGGAGGGCGAGCTCGTGGTCGTCATCGGCAAGCGCGCCTACAAGGTCGCCGAGTCCGAGGCCGGTGAGTACATCGCCGGCTACGCCGCGGCCAACGACATCTCGATGCGCGGCTGGCAGTTCCGCACCAAGGAGTGGCTGCAGGGCAAGATCTGGGCGGCCTCCACCCCGGTGGGCCCGGTCATGGTCACCGCCGACGAGTTCGACCCGGCGGCGGCCACGCTGCGGACCACGGTCAACGGGGAGGTGATGCAGGAACACTCCATCGGGGATCTGCTCTTCACGCCTGCCCACCTGGTCTCCTATCTCTCCACGATGCTGCCGCTGAACCCCGGGGACATCATCCTTACCGGCACCCCCGGCGGCGTCGGGCGTGCCCGGACCCCGCAGGTCTTCCTGAAGTCCGGCGACGTGGTCGAGGTCTCCATCGACGGCATCGGCACCCTCAGCAACGAGATCCTCGACCCCGCCGCGTTCGCCGAGCGCACCACCGCCGCGGCCGTCCCTGCGGCGGGCCGGTAAGGGGTATCCGTGGTCGCCCGCCACGACCTCACTACGGACGAGGAGCTCAAGGCCCAGTTGCTGCTCGTGCGGCGCGGCACGGCGTTCTGGTCGCGGAAGGTCAACGAACTTACCGACGACGAGCTCGACGGCCCCACCCTGCTGCCCGGCTGGACCCGACGACACCTGATCGCCCACGTCGGCTACAACGCCCGGGCGCTGACCCGGTTGGTGCAGTGGGCCAACACCGGGGTGGAGACCCCGATGTACTCCTCCCCCGCGGCCCGCAACGCCGAGATAGCCTACGGGGCGACCCTGCCGCCCCGGGCGCTGCGCCACCTCAACGACCACGCCGCGGTCTCGCTCAACGTCGAGTGGCGCGACACCCCCGACCCCGCCTGGGCTCACGAGGTGCGCACCGCCCAGGGCCGGACCGTGCCGGCCATGGAAACCGTGTGGATGCGCAACCGCGAAGTATGGCTGCACGCGGTCGACCTCAACAACGGCGCCCGCTTCGCGGACGTCCCCACCGAGGTCCTTGCCCGGCTGCTGCGCGAGATCACCAACGCCTGGGCCGCCCGGGGCACTGACCCCGGCCTGCGGATCCAGGTCGACGGCTCCCCCGTACTCGACGAGCTCGGAGCCGGGGCCGGCCGTGAGTGCGGCCCGGTCGTGCGCGGAGACCTGGCAGCAGTGGTCCAGTGGGCCTCGGGCCGCGGCGGTCACCGGCTGCGCGAAGGCGCCGATGTGCTGGCCCCGCGCTGGCTCTGAACCGCACCGCACACACCGCCGCAGGTCCCCAAAATGCTCAAGCGTCTACCAGCGGTAACAATCCGGTTGTTGAGACCTCTGCTCCCCTAACCGCATATACATGAAGCGCAGGATCTGCGCCTCAATACTTTGTTGGTAAATGCCTGGGTGACCGCGGAAAAACGCGGTCACCCAGGCATTTAGGAGTCGATGAATGCGGATCTGGTCACACGGCCACCTCTTCATGCGCGCAGGCGGCCACGGCGGCGGCCACAGCCGGGGCCACCCTCGGATCCAGGGCGGAGGGCACGATGTGCTCGGCGGTCAGGCCGTCCTCGGCGGCGATCGCCGCGATCGCCTGCGCGGCGGCCAGCTTCATGACCGGGGTGATCCGGGCCGCCCCGGCGTCCAGTGCCCCGCGGAAGATCCCGGGGAAGGCCAGCACGTTGTTGATCTGGTTCGGGAAGTCCGACCGGCCGGTGGCCACCACGGAGGCGTACTTCGCCGCCACGTCCGGCATGATCTCCGGGTCCGGATTGGCCAGGGCGAACACGATCGCCTCGTCCGCCAGCTCGGTGAGGTACTCCTCCGGGATCGTCCCGCCGGAGACGCCCACGAACACGTCGGCGCCCTCCAGGGCGTCCTTGGGCCCGCCGATCAGCCCGCGCGGATTGGTGCGGGCCGCGTAGTCGGCCTTGATCGCGTTGAGGTCGTCGCGCTCCCGCGAGACGATGCCGCGGGAGTCCATCAGCACCACGTCCTCGATGCCCTGGGCCAGCAGGATCTCGGTGATCGCGACCCCGGCCGCCCCGGCACCCGCGATCACCACCTTGAGACCGGCCAGGTCCTTGCCCACCAGGGCCGCGGCGTTGAGCAGGGCGGCCAGCACCACCACGGCGGTGCCGTGCTGGTCGTCGTGCATCACCGGGATGTCGAGCTCCTCGATCAGGCGGGCCTCGATCTCGAAGCAGCGCGGGGCCGAGATGTCCTCGAGGTTCACCGCCCCGAAGGACGGGCGCAGCAGCTTGACCGTGCGCACGATCTCCTCGACGTCCTGGGTGTCGAGCACGATCGGGATCGAGTCCAGGTCGGCGAAGGTCTTGAACAGGGCGGCCTTGCCCTCCATCACCGGCAGGGACGCGGCCGGGCCGATGTCGCCCAGGCCCAGCACGGCGGAGCCGTCGGAGACCACGGCCACGAGCCGGCCGGCCCAGGTGTGGGTGCCCGCCATGGCCGGATCGGCGGCCACCGCGCGGGAGACCTCGGCGACCCCGGGGGTGTAGGCGATGGACAGGTCCCGGCGGGTGGCCAGCGGGGACTTCGAGACCACGGAGAGCTTCCCGCCCTCGTGCTTGGCGAAGATCTCCTCGGACGTGATCGGGCCGGGCTGCTGGTTCTCGTCGGTCATGCGCGTTCCTCGTGCTCTCATCGTTGAGGGCGTCAAAGACCCCGGTCGTTGCGGTCGCGGAGTCTGCGGTAGTGATCGACATTCCGCGGAACGGATCTAGGCATGTCCAGGACGGCGCCGGCATATCCCAGCAGGCGCCCCGGGCGGGAAGGTCCTCCTTACTTGGGCGGAGGCTTCAGTTCACCACGGACAATGCATCTGCGGTCGTCGCCCCCAGGAGGTCCTGGAGGCGACGGCCGGAGGCGGACTCTCACCAAGGCGTGCGGTGAGTCCGCGCCGTCGCTCCTGCGGTTCAGTCAGTCGGTTGCTGGGCGCGTGGCGTACGGCAGGACGAGCCGGGACCGGTGGGTGGCGTCGCGGTAGATCTTGTGGGTGACGGGCCGGCCCACCGGCAGGTGGAAGGCATCCGGGGGCAGCAGCGCGTTGTGCTCGTCGGCCAGCGGCTCGTCGCAAGACAACTCCACCGTGAGGTGGTGACCCGGCTTGAACGTGTTCGCGAAGGGGTACAGGCGCACCACGTACTCCTCGATCGTCCCGGGCTCCACCGGAACGGCGCGGGTGTGCGGGTGGTACGGGCTGCCCTCGGTGGTGCGCTCGTCGAGCTCACGGTGCGAGGCCTTGAGGTAGCCGGTGGTGATCAGCTGGCGCTTTCCGTTGGGGGCTGCGTCCCAGAGGCGCAGGATGAAGTTCGTGTCGTCCTGGTCGATTTCCGCGAAGATGTGGGCGGCGCCGCTGCCGATCAGTTCCGTGTCCACCTCGAACGGCTCGGTGCTCCAGGACAGGATCTCCACCTTGTCGGTCACCGTGAGCGGGGCCTGGTAGAAGCCGTCCGGTGCGGCGTGCTGCGCGCCCATGAGCTCGGGCTCCGCGGACAGTTTGCGACGCGGGCGCAGGTAGAGCGGCCTGTACTCCACATCCTTCGGCGGCCACTGGTCACCGGTCACCCGCTCGCGCGAACCCTCCACGAACACGGAGACCGCCGGCTCGTCCATCACGCCGTTGTCGATGCCCTTGAGCCAGTAGTCGTACCACCGGAACATCTTGTCGTGCTCCTCGATGAAGGGGCGCGACTGCATGGGCGGGTAGGAGCCGATGTCCAGTTTCTTGGGACCCTTCAGCGCATCGAACAGCTCGATCGTGCCGTCCATGGTCCAGCCGCGGCCCTGGTCGATCTGCAACCACACCGGGATGTCGATGTTCTCGGCCAGGTTGATGGGATTGCGCTCCTCATACCACTCCCCGTCGAGTTCGTTCAGCACGATGTCGAACCAGGCCTCGTGGTTCTTCGGGTAGTTGAGGACATGGACCAGGTTGGGCCAGGCGGCGACGTCCGGGTCCGCGAGGCGCCGGGCCACCCGCTCCTGGACCTCCTTCGGGGAGAACGTCTCCAGCATGCGGGACTTGACGCCGTCGGTGAACGCCCAGCCGGAGTCGCCGCCGCGGCCCTCCCGGGCCGCACGCGGCATGAACCACATGATGCCGCCGTGGTAGGTGGTCTCGTAGAAGTCGTAGTGGCCGCCGGACACGAAGATCGCTTTCAGGTGCGGGGGGCGCTCGGCCGCGGCCAGCACCTGCATCGAGCCGAAGTAGGAGATGCCGACCATGCCGACGTTGCCGTCGCACCACGGCTGGGCGGCGACCCACTCGATGACGTCGTAGGCGTCCTGGCCCAGCGACACGCCGCCGGCGTTGTAGTTGCCGATGTGCTCGCCCCCGGAGGCGCCCGAGCCGCGCAGGTCGCCGATGACGTGCACATAGTCGTTGGCCACGATGCGGGCGATGTCCCCGGCCTCGATGCAGCCGTCCCACATGGGAGACGGGCGCCGCTGCGGCGGCATGGTCAGCGCCAACGCCTGCAGTTCCTTGCCGTAGGGGCTCAGCGCCACCAGGGCCGGCCGCGGTTTGTCCTCCGGACCGGAGTAGACGTCCAGGGCGAGCTCCACCCCGTCCCGCATCGGGGCCCTCAGGTCCTTGCGGATGCGGATGGTCTCCCCGCCGGCGTCCCAGGTTGTGACATCAGCCATGAGTGTGCGGCTCCTTCGTGGACGGTCGAGTGCCAGCTTTCCCGCTGGACAGCCTGCTCTCTCGAGCGTGACATATACATATTATTATACTAAAGTCGCCCATGCAAGAACACGCCGTCGCCCTCCTGCACGCTCAGCGTTGCTGGGGTGATGATCATTGACGAGCGGGAACGGCCTCCGGGCCGAGGAGAGAGCGATGACGCAAGAAGTGAAGGTCCATCCGCTGGTGTCGCCCTGGGGCCGGTTCGGCCTCTACAGCTTCTTTCTCGACGCCCCGGAGCCGGCGATCGTGGACACGGGGATCACCACCTCGCCCGCCGAGGGGATGGCTCCGGCGCTCGAGGCGCTGGGGCGGCGCATTGAGGACGTCCGGTGGATCCTGCTGACCCACGGCCACATCGACCACCTTGGTGGGGCGCACGCCCTGTGGGAGCTCACCGGCCGGCGCGCCCAGGTCGTGATCCACGAGGCCGACGCCGACCTCCTGCGCTCCAGGCGTACGCACGTGGACTCCTACCTCGATGTGCGGCAGCCGTACCTGCACGACCCGGAGGGCGAGGCCAAGCAGGTCGGGATGGCCGGACAGGCCATCTCCGGGGAGATGGAGCCGACCGTCTTGGTGCGGGGCGGGGAAACCCTCTCCCTCGGCGGGGGCGTCTCCGTCTCCGTGCACCACATCCCCGGCCACACCGCCGGGTCCGTGGCCTACGAGGTCGTCGGGCAGAGGGACGTCTTCGTGGGGGACGCGGTGCAGGCCCACGGTGCGGCCAACGGCTTCCCGGGCTACGAGGACCCGGCCGCCTACCGGGCGAGCCTGGAGCACCTGCGGGATCAGGTCGCCCCGAACCGGTTGTTCCTGGGCCACCCCTACCGCGGCGCGGACGGGGAGCCCTACGAGATCGGGCTGGACCGGGACCGCGCCCGGCAGGCGCTCCAGCAGAGCCTCGAGCTCGAGGCCCGCATCGCCGACGCCACCCGGCGGGCCCTGCAGGACGGCCTGCAGGAGACGGAGTCGGTGTACTCGCCGTTCGAGGCCGTCGCCGAGGAGCTCGGCTACACCGGTGACCCCTCTCTGGAGCCTTCGCCCTTCTTCACCACGCTCGACGGCTACCGGCGGCGGTTCACCGCGGGTCGGTGATCCGACCGGCATGCGGCGTCGGCAGCTCGTCCTGCGCCCTTGCCGACAGCACGACGGCGGCACGGATCCGAGGATTCGTGCCGCCGTTCTCTCAGGTGGCCGGGGTCGGCCCCGGCCGAGTCAGTGCCGGTCGAGGAATTCCGCCGTCTCCCGGAACACCCGGTGGAACTCCGGGATCCAGGAGAAGTGCTGGACGAAGCCGTGGTTGGCCCCCTCGTAGCGGCTGACTGTCGCGTCTACGCCGGCCGCTTGCAGGCGCCGGCCGTAGAGCTCGCCCTCGTCGCGCAGGGGGTCGTGCTCGGCCGTGACGACCAGGGCCGGCGGCAGGCCGGAGAGGTCTTTCCGCTTGAGAGGAGAGACGCGGGGATCCGCAGGCTCCGCTCCGCTGTCGAGGTAGAACGCGTTGAAGGGTTTCAGCCCGGCCGTCTCGAGGCCGTACCCGGTGGCGTTCTCCTTCAGCGAGGCGTAGCGGTCGACGTCGAAGTCCAGATCCAGGGACGGGTAGAACAGGATCTGGTGGGTGATCCGGTCGAACCCGTCGTCCTTGGCCATCGCGGCGACGGCGGCCACGAAGGTGCCGCCGGAGCTGTCGCCGGCGACGGCGAGGTCCTGGCCGTTCCACTGCAGGCTCTCGCCCTGCTCGGCGGCCCAGCGGACCACTCCGTAGCAGTCCTCGAGTCCGGCGGGGAAGGCGTGCTCCGGGGCCAGGCGGAAGCCGACCGAGACGACCTTGCGCCCGGTCTCCTTCGCCAGGGCCCGGGCGACGTGGTCGTGGGTGTCCAGGCTGCCGAGGAAGAACGCGCCGCCGTGGAAGTACACCAGCAGGCCGTATTCCTCGGCCTCGACCGGGGTGTAGATCCGCACGGGTACCTCACCGGACGGCGTGGCCGCGACGGTGTCCTCGACGGCGTGCAGGGGCAGCCGGTCCTCGGGCGGGGCGACCTGGGCGGCCTCTCCCGCGCGCATCGCATCCGGGTCCAGCGGCGAGCCGTCGGGTGCCGGCAGGGTGGCCAGGAACTCGGCGATCTTGGGGTGGATCGTCATGGTCTCAGGCCTCCGATCGGGCCGAGGGCTTCTGGCCGGGGAAGACGTCCTCGAGCTCGTCCTCGGTCCACCCCTGGCGCGAGATGCGCTGCAGCTCGTCCGTCACCGGTTTGCGGGCGGCCTGGTAGGCGGCCAGCGCCTCCTGGACGGAGCCGGCCTGCTCGAGGGCGTCAGCGAGGGCGCCGGCGTCCTCGATGGCCGAGTTCGCGCCCTGACCCTGATGGTGCAGCATCGAGTGCGCCGCATCGCCCAGAAGCACGACCGAGTCCGAGTGCCAGGTGTCGACGGGGTCGATGTCGTAGACCGCGCGGGCGTTCACCGCGTCCATGTCGAGTCCGCGGGCGATGGCCACGATCCGCTCGTCGAAGCCGGCCACGGTCGCCAGGAGGTCCTCCTTGGTGATCTTCGGCGCCCAGGTGCTGTCCGGGACCAGCGCGGTGATGTCGAAGGACATCTGGTGGCGGTGGCGCAGCGGCAGCAGGTACACCTTCGTGCCCCTGCCGATGTACATCCGCAGGTTGTCGTCGGTGACCATCCCGTGGGCGTCGTCGATGGAGATCACCACGCGGTAGGCATGCTCACCGGAAAACACCGGGCCCTGGTCGCTGAACAGCTGCTCGCGCACCGTGGACTTGATGCCGTCGGCGCCCACGACCAGATCGGCCTCGGCGGTCTCGCCGTTGGCGAAGGTGAGGACGGAGCGATCGCCCTTGTCCTCGATCCTCGCCAGCTTGTGGCCGAGCTTGACCATGCCCTCCGGGAGCACGCCGAGCAGCGCCTCGATGAAGTCACCGCGGTGGATCAGGTAGGTCTGGGCCTGGTCGCCGAACTCCGGCCAGGTGTCCTTCATGATCGGCTCACCGGTGGCCGTGAGGATCTCAAAGTAGTCACTGGGCGAGCTCACTCTGGCGATCTCGTCGAAAATCCCCCACTGCCGGAAACGGGCCATGGTGGCCGGGCGCAGGCCGATGCCCGCACCGACCTCGCCCATCCGGGCGGCCTGCTCGTACACGGTGACGTCGGCGCCGAGCAGGCTCAGGGCCTTGGCCGCGGCGGCGCCGCCGTATCCGGCGCCGATGACGGCGATCTTGAGGTTTTGGATCTCGGATGTCTTCATGTCCTTCTTCTCTTTCGTGAGCCAGGTAGTGCCTGGAAGAACTGGGGGTGCGGTGGTCGTCGAGGGATCAGTTGCGGATCGTCAGGAAGTCGGCCGGGTTGTCGACGAAGATCCGGGTGATCGTGTCGTCGTCGACGCCGTTGCGGTGCAGGTCAGGGATCAGGACCTCAAAGATGTAGTTCACGGTGTGGCCCTTCACCCCCGGCCAGCCCAGCGGGCTGCAGTTCGCGTCGGCCGAGGCGAGGACGCTGTCCACCCCGCCGCCCTTCACGAAGCGCAGGAAGTGCTCCATGCGGCTCTTGCGGGGGCGGGCCCAGAACGGCGGGTCCGGCAGCTCCGTCTCGTAGCCGAACGTGTCGAAGCCGAGGCGGCCGCCCTGCTCGACGATCCAGGTGTCGGGGGTCTTCTCCGCGTTCACGCCGTCGTCGACGTGCCCGAAGAGCACGCGGTTCAGCGGCAGGCCCTCCTCGTGGAAGATCGCCACCGCCGGCTCCGGGTCGATCGCCAGGTGGGTCAGGATCGGCACGCCCGTGGCCACGGCGGCACGGGCGGCGGCGCGGTAGATGCGCTTGTCCAGCTCGGTCATCCGGCCGCCGCGGCTGACGCCGACCTTGATGATGCCGGCCTTGGACCCGGTGTCGCCGATGCCCACGGTGATCTCGTGGACGAAGTGCCGGGTCAGGTAGTCCACCGATGCCCGGGCGAAGTGCGGCAGCGCGGTGTCGCCGCCCACGAAGCCCGTGCAGGCGACGATGTGGACCCCGGTCTTGGCGGACAGGGACTTGTAGTAGTCGATGTCGCGGCCGTTGCAGATGCCGGTGGCGTCGACGAAGGTCGCAGCACCGTAGGCCTCGGCGTTGCGCGCGAACTCGCGCAGCTTCGGCACGGTCTCCTCGTAGCGCTGCTCGGGGGTCTTCCACCACTGCGTGTCCAGCTCGGAGCCGGGCATCCCGTACCCGACGTGCTCGTGGACCGCGACGAAGCCGAGCTCCTCGGCGGCGATGGTCCCCAGGACGGTGTTCACCTTAGACATGGTCATGCTCCAATGAGTTGTCGAGAGATCCGGTCGGCGTCGTGCGCTCAACGCCGGGCCAACAGGTCCCGGGGGTTGTCCACAAGGAGGCGCCGGGCGTCGTCGTCGGACAGGCCCTGGGCCCGGAGGAAGGGCATGAACGTCGCGGCGACATAGCCGAACGGCAGGTCGTAGTCCGGGTGCCCCTTGGCCACCCCGACCGCGTTGCCCGAGAGCATGACGCGGTTCCCATGACCGGCCGCGACCAGCTCGAGCACCAGGGCGGCGCGTTGGCGGTCGTCCACGTGGTCGGCGTCGTCGTCCAGTCCCACGTGGTCCAGGGCGACGTAGGCGCCCCGGCGGGCGACCTCCAGCGGCGTCCCGGCGGCCACCGCGTCCCTGCGGTCCAGGCCGCCCACGACGACGCGGTCGGCGGGCAGCTGCTCGTCCAGGACAACGTCGAGGTCGTGCAGCGCGTCGGCTCCGTACCGGATGGACACCGGCACGCCCGTGGCCAGGGCGGTGCGGGCCGCACCGCGGAAGAGGCTCTCGTCGGTGGGGGTCATGCCCTCCCGGGTGGCCGTGGTGGTCACGATGCCGGCAGCACCGCGGCGCTCCACGCGCGGGACCACCATGCCCTCGGTGACCTCCTGGGTGAAGAGGCCGGCGAACTTCTCCGCCGGCCACGGCGTTGGGGGGTTCGTCTGGGGGGTGAGGAAATAACCGCCGAGCATCTCCTCGGGACCCATGCCTGTCGAGGCCACGATGTGCACGCCGGTCGCCCGGGACAGCGCCTCGTACAGCCGCACGTCGCGACCGTGGAACATGCCCGTACTGTCGACGATCGTCGTTCCCCCGGCCTCGCGGAAGTCTGCCAGCTTGCGGGCGAGGGTCTCGAAGATCTCGGCGCGGTCCATGGAGACGTCGTAGGCGTGCTCCGCCCCAGGGACCACCGAGAGCAGCGCCTCATGCACCGCCACGACTCCCAACTCGGAAGCGGGAACGGGCCCGAGGACAGTGTTGACGGTCTTGTGGCCGCCGGTCGTTGTGGCCGTCATCGGCTCTGCCTTTCGTCGGCGTTCCGCCGGCTGGGGCGTCACGCACTGGGAGGGTCGCGCACCACGAACCGACGGTCGGAACTCACGTCGGGCTCGGTGCAGGCGGTGGTGGAGGAAAGAAGGCAGGGACCGGGAGGCTTCACGTCCGCCCAACGGGCCGTAGTCCCCTGCCTCGGTACTGTGATGTCCAACACCTTAGCTACTAAGTTGACACCGTGTAAAGCCAAATTGGGAAAAGTTGCCCGGCCGGGCTCGTGGCCGAAAGCAGGCCCCGGCATGGAGTACCGGAGCAGGAGAGCTTCCGAGGCCCAGTGGGCCCCGGCAGGTCACCGACTCGTGACGAACCGGTACTTGAACTCCTCGGCCCGGTGCACGGCGGAGCGCCACCCGGCGGGGAGGCCACCCGCCGTGTAGAAGACCGTCTCGATGACGAGCAGCGGGCTGCCCTCGCGCACGCCGAGGCCGGCTGCGTGCTCGGCGGTCGCCGCGGTGGCCCACGCCTCGTGCTCCGCCCGGTCGAGGACGATGCCGAAGTCCCTCTTCAGTAGATCGAAGGCGGAGCCTGTGTCCTGCAGCTCCTCGGCCGTGGGCCGGAAGCCCTCGGGCGCACGGATATAGACGCTGGCCTCGACGAGAGGCTCCCCCTCGACGGAGATGAGCCGGGTGAAGTGCAGCAGCCGCTCGTGCTCCGGCAGCCCGAGCCGACCCCGGACCGGAGCCGGCGGCTCCACCCGCTCAATGCCGGAGACCGTCGATGCCGGGTGCAACCCGCTGTCGGAGAGGAACTGATACAGGGCCCCCGACCTCACGTCGGCCGGCCGCTGCACCCGGGCACCGGCGACCGGGAACGTCCCCTTGCCCTGCTTGCGGTAGACATACCCCTCGCTTGCCAGCTCCTTGAGAGCCTGGCGGATGGGGGCACGGCTCACGTCGAAACGGGTGAGCAGCTGCGCCTCGGTGATCGGCCGCCCGGAGTCCGCAGCCCCCTCGGCGACCTCCTTGCGCAGGATGTCCTTGATCTGCCGGTACAGCGGGACCCCGGACGAGGGGTCGAGTTCGCCAGAAGCCATGAGTTCTCGGCCCTCCAGATCGTGGGTCTCCGGGATGGATCACCCGGCAGTCAACCACAAACTGGCGGAAGTACGGGGGACGCCGATCACTCAGGCCTCCGGTGCAGGCCCCGCTGCCCGCCGTACGGTCTGGGCATGCGTGGGTGGGGTCGGTGGGATCTGGGAGCTGGGGGCGTCCTTCGACGGGGCGGAGCGCCACTGGTCGCCCAGCACAGCCGTGAGCACCTTGTCCTGGACCAGCAGGAGAACCAGCGTCATGGCGCAGCCATAGCCGAAGATGCCGATGAGCCACAGCGGGTTCAGCCGCGGCGCCCCCTCCCCCAGGGCCGGGTCCAGCATCATCCACAGCAGGGATTCGACGAAGCCCAGCAGCACCGCCGGGACGACTCCGAACGGGGTGCGTCCGAGCAGGATCGGATGGACCGCCAGGACGAGGAAAATCACGACCGTCACCCCAACACCCAACAGCGCCGGGAGTGGCACGCCCGGCAGAGCGCCGGCTACAAGCATGAACAGCGCGGCCCATCCGACACCGGCTGCAAAGCTGAGGAACATCCCTATCAAGGCCTTCGGCGGCGCCTGAAGCGCGAAGAACAGCAGCACCGGGAGGATGAGCAGCCCGGTGTACGGGGCGAACGGGGTCAGCGCCTGAAAGGGCAGCATCAGGACGGTGATCAGGATGGCGCCCAGCGCGGCCTGGACCAGCGTCCCCTTGGTCTGCATGGACATGGTCGTCTCTTTTCTCGCAGTCTCGTCACGACGAGTCGAAGGATGGGGTCCGGCCCCGGCCGGCAGCCCGGTGAAATCGATCGCTCCCAGCGGGAGTCCTCGGGGAGGACACCGCCGCGCCCCGCAGCGTCAACGAACGGGCGGCGGTGTGATCCCCGCAACAAGTTAGACACTCACTGGACACAACGTCAAGTAAATTGCGTGACTGTCGCCACACTGGGTTGGATGACGCCGACGGCCGCCCTTCATGCACAGTGGGCAAGGATCAGGAATCGGCAGGCGTCGCGGACGTACAGGCGTCGGCGCAAAGAGGAATCGGGCGTGCCCTCGCGTTGCGCAGGGGCGTGGCCAACCGGAGTGACGGCATCCGGGCGTACCGGGTGCCGCTGTGAGGTCAGTCGGCCAGCAGGTGGCACCACGAGTCGGTCATCACCATCAGCGCCGTGTCGCGGTCGACCGTCCAGCCCAGGCGCATCCAGCGCCGGGAGAGGAACTCCAGCTCGCCGAACGCCAGCGAGCACCGGACGCGGCGGCTGGAGGGCTCAAAGCGGCCTGCGGCGTCGAGGCCCCTTTCCATGTCGTCGATAGCCGTGTCGAACCACTGGTCCACGGTCGACTGGATGTCCGCCTCGGCCGCCGCGGCCTGGTGGGCCACCGTGACGTAGGGGCGGATCTCCGCCCACTGGTCGAACTTGCGGGCCAGCCAGCGCCCGATTTGCTCGCGGTCCCCGGACTTCACCACCCACGTCAGGGACGGCTCGTCCGCCGCAGTGAGCCGGTCGTTGGTGTCGGCCACCAGTGCCCGCACGAGCTCGGCCTTCGAGGCGAAGTGCAGGTAGAACGTGGCCCGCGTGGTGCCGGCGGCCACGGCGATGTCGTCGACGGTCGTCGCGGCGTAGCCCTTCTCCCCGAACACCTCCAGCCCCTTGTCCAGCAGCAGCCGGCGAGTCATCTGCTTCTGCGCTTCGCGGAGTCGTGCCATTGCTTCAGAGTAATACCCGGCGCCCACTGAGCTGACATGAGGTCATCAGGAAACTCCTCTGTGCGGTCGATCCACCAAGAGGCACTCACCGAGGCGCCGCCGGGCTCGGTCCATGGTGCGTTCCTATCGTCATTACCGGCCCACCACGCCGCGCAGTTGCATGCTGCAGTGGCGGTAGAGCTCGACGGGGTCTCCGGCCTCCCCCTGGATGGCCAGTTCGCCCCAGCGACCCCAGGAGGTGCGCCACATCGCCACGGCCACCTCCGCGATCAGCAGCACGGTCATCGGATCAGCGTCCAGCAGCTGCTCGGCCAGCCGCGCCCGCAGCCGGGTGGTGAGGATCTGGTCCTGGGCGGCGGCCATGGACTGCAGTTCGGGCTCCCGGGCCAGCAGGCGCATCACGCGGCGGTGCTCGTCGAGCTCGGGGTCGTTTCCTGCGCCCATCACGGTCTCCGCCATCGCCTCCACCTCGTGTAGCACCGCAGCCGGGGAAGGGTCGGTGACCTCCAGGGCGTCGATGGCCCGCAGCATCCGCCGCTGCCCGGGCAGGGCGGCTTGTTCCTTGGCGGTGAAGTAGCGGAAGAAGGTGCGCGGGGAGACCCCGGCGCGTTCGGCGATCTGCTGCACGGTCGTCTCTCGCACGCCGTGTTCCTCAAACAATTCCAGGGCCGCCTGGTGGATCTCGTCGTGGGTCTCCAGGCGGCGCCGGGTGCGCAGGTCCTGGGGGGCGTCGGTGTCCATGCCGTCCTTCCTCACGCGGTGGGGTGTGATGCTGAGCACTTCCGCGTTGTGTCAGCTTATGTCGTCATGTCACTTTGTGCCACTATGGGGCGCAATCCACCACCTGAGAAAGAGGTGACCCATGTCCACAGACACCCACCACCGGGAGGAACTCCCGACCGGGCAGATGCGCGCGGTGGCCGACACAGCCGCCGCCTCCGCCCTGACGCTGGAGCCCGAACAGCCCACCACGAAGCACATCGCCGCGGCGATCACCGTGCTGGTGCTCGCCGCGCTGATCATGATCCTCAACGAGACGGTGCTCACCGTCGCCCTGCCGAACCTGATGGACGACTTTCAGGTCGGGGCGCCCACCGCGCAGTGGCTGACCACCGGGTTCATGCTCACCATGGCCGTGGTCATTCCCACCACCGGGTGGATGCTGCAGCGCTTCACCACTCGGGACCTGTTCACCGCCGCGATGGTGCTGTTTTTGGCCGGCACGATCCTGGCCGCGATCGCCCCGACCTTTCCGGTGATCCTGACCGCCCGCATCATCCAGGCCGGCGGCACCGCGATCATCCTGCCGCTGCTGATGACCACCACCCTCACCTACGTCCCGGTCGCCCACCGCGGGACGATCATGGGTCTGAACTCCGTGGTGATCTCCGTGGCCCCGGCCATCGGCCCGACCCTGTCGGGCATCGTGGTGGACGCCCTGGGCTGGCGCTGGGTCTTCGGGCTGATGATCCCCATCGCCGCGATCGTCTTCCTCGCCGGGTTGGTGCTGCTCAGGACCACCGGGGCGACCCGCATGGCCCCCCTGGACATCGCCTCCATCGTGCTCTCTGCTTTCGCTTTCGGCGGGATCGTCTACGCCCTCGCCTCGATCAGCCTGCTCTTCGAGGGCTCCTGGACCCCGGTGGTGGCCCTGGCTGTCGGTGTGGTCGCCCTGGTGCTCTTCGTCCGCCGCCAGCTGACCCTGCAGAAGACCTCGGACTCTGCGCTGCTGGACCTGCGCCCGTTCGCTGTGCACAACTTCCGGATCTCGGTGGTCGTCGTGATGATCGCCATGGCCACCATGCTCGGCACCGTCATGGTGCTCCCGATCTACCTGCAGAACGGCCTGGGCATCAGCGTCCTGACCGTCGGGCTGATCCTGCTCCCCGGCGGGCTGATCCAAGGCATTGTCTCCCCGGTCGTGGGTCGGATCTACGACAGGGTCGGTCCCCGCCCGATCGTGATCCCCGGCGCGCTCCTGCTGGCCGGCGGCCAGTGGTGGCTGTCCACCGTCAATGCTGGGACCACCACTGGGCTGGTGATCGCCATGCACACGGTGTTCTGCCTCGGCATGGCCATGCTCATGACCCCGCTGATGACCGTGGCCCTGGGCGCGCTGCCCCGGGAGCTCTACGGCCACGGATCGGCGATCATGAACACCCTCCAGCAGCTGGCCGGCGCGGCCGGCACCGCGGTGCTCATCGCCGCCATGACCATCGGCGCCGCCGCAGCCGCCTCCGCCGGCGCGGCATCGGACCTCGCCCAGGTGCTGGGCACCCAGGAAGCCTTCGTGGTCGGCGGCATTCTTGGGCTGATCGCCGTGGTCTGCTCCCCGTTCGTGCGCCGACTGCCGGCCGAACCGACACACAAGGCCGACGCCTGACCCCACCCCCACCACAGCGCAGAAGGGCCGGTGCGGAGCAGCAGCTCCGTACCGGCCCTGTTCGCACGCCCCTCACGACAGGGATTTCCATTCCACGATTCCTCCGCCGATCCGTAAGTCGTCCCGCGCGCACGGATGAGGATCCCTGCAGCGTCCCTTGAGACGTGAAGTCAGGAAGCGGCACAGGGTTCACGGCGTCCGTCCACGCTGGCCTCGGGCAAGGATCACCTCCTGGAGGTTGCCGGCCGTCACGACCCTTACCGATGGTCTTTTGCTTCTGCTTGGCCATTCAGAACACGCTCAAGACGTGACGGGCGTGGTATCCGGTGTCGGTCAATGCGCATGGAGGCCCCGCACTGTGTGCGGGGCCTCCACCACCAGAGGCGTCGGCTCATACGGCTGCCGCCTCGTGTCCTGGCGCATACCTCCGCCACGGCCTTTCGCCCCGACCAAGGCCACTGGGCCTGGCATGCCTATCAGGGGGAGTCCTCGCCGGGGACCAGGCGATCGACGCAGGAGTCGTCGACGTGCCGCGGTCCTGCGGCCCCGATGAGGGTGCCCTGCGGTCCGGCGACGTATCCGTCGATCTCGCATCGGATCCCCACCCCGGCGTTGGGTGCGGTTGGATCGGTGGCGTTGGGGCCTTCCGCGCGGGGCGTGTCTTCGCTGATCAGGTTGACCCCGGAGTTGTAGCGGGCGCTGATGCCGTCGCCGGTGTTGCCGTCGATCCGGTTGCCCACGACGTCGGCCTGGGAGTTGCGGTCGACGAGGACTCCGTCGCCGTCGTTGCCGGCGATCGTGTTGCCGACGATCCAGGCGCTGGACCAGCGTCCCACGACGATCCCCGCTCCCTCGTTGTCGCGGATGGTGTTCGGGGCCGTCTGCGGCTGGGTGGGGATGCGGAAGCCCACCCGCGCGTAGGAATTCTCCTGGAGGTTGATCCCGATCCCCTGGTTGTCTTCGATGGTGTTGCCGAAGACCTGCCCGATGCTGCCCTTGTCGAGGTGGATCGCCCCGGCGGTCTCGCGAATGACGTTGTCGTTGATCACGACAGAGGCGGGCCCGGAGAGGTGGATGCCGTGGCTGCCGCCGATGATGGTGAACCCCTTGACGGTGATGTCGGTGCCTTCGACGAACACCGTGAAAGCGTCCGGGCTGGTCGCCGGGGCATCTGCCGGCGGGCCCTGCAGCGTTGCGCTGCCCTGACCGTCGAAAGTGACGCCGGTGAGCTCCCGGGGGATGAAGACGCTCTCCCGGCACGTTCCGCTGACGGTCAGCGTGGCACCGGACCTCACTCTGTCGAGGGCCTTGCCGATCGTCTGTCCCGCGTCGCAGTTCACCGTGACCGTCTTGGCAGGCGGGGCGTCCGCGGCGGGTGCCGCCCCCGTGCCCAACGCCACGAGGGCGACCAAGGATGCCGGCACGAGGGCGAAGAAGAACCGTCTCGGCCTGGTGCCCTTCTTCCTCGAGCTGGATGCGGGACGATCATTCATCGCTGTCACCTGGTCTTTCGTGATGATGGGAACGGGAAACCGGAAGTGCCGCGCGACGGGATTCAGAGGACTCGGTGGTCCAGGCACCTTCGGCAGGCGCCCGCTCGGGAGAGCCGCACTGAGCTCGGCAACGACTTCGGCTCCTGCCGGCGCGACGAGCAGCCCAACCTGGGCCGTGATGCTGATCGTGCAACGCCACCACCCCCAGTCAAAAAGTCTCTAGGCATCCACGGGCGTGCACCCGGAATGCCCCCATAGCGGATACTGACTCAACACAGTGTCAACTGGCACGTGTGAGACACGCTACATACTCCGCCTGCTCTGCGAATGCCTACTTCCCTACTGGCCAGAAAGTTTCCGTCTTAGTGACAACTCACTAGACACGCCGTCATGCGACTTGCTAGAACTGACGCAATCTGTGCGGATGTTGCTCGCATCACATTGCTCGTATCGGATGCAATGACAGTCGCCCGCAGATGGACCCCGGTGGCGACGGTGCCGTCGGCCTGCCACGAGGAGAACGCATGTGTGACGTCATCGGAAAAGCGCTGACCCAGGTCCCTGCCGCGTCCAGGAGAAACTTCCTGCGCGGTGCAGGGGCCGTGGCCGTGGCCAGCGGCCTGGTCGGCGCCACCGGACCGGCGGCCACCGCCGCCGCCCCCGGGGGCAAGGGCAGCTCGGGCCAACGGCACCGGACCCGGGTGGTACTGCTGGGCACCGCCGGCGGCCCGGCGGTGCTGTCCGGGGACCGGTACGGGGTGTCCACCGCGGTGGTCTACGAGGACCGCGCCTACGTGGTGGACCTCGGCCACGGCTCGCACATGCGCCTGCACGGGGCCGGCCTCGGCGAGGAGGACGCCCTCGGTGGGACCTCCCTGGCGAAGGTCCGCGGGATCTTCTTCACCCACCTGCACAGCGATCACATCGTGGAGTGGCCGGCGGTCTACGCCACCGGCCCGCTCAACGTCATGGGCCCCGAGTTCACCGACCCGATCCAGGTCTTTGGCCCTGGCGACCGCGGCTCCATGGTGCGGGTCTTCCCGCCCGGGCGCCCCGCACCGGAGGTCTACAACCCGTCCGACCCCACCCCGGGCATCGAGGGCATGACCGGCTACCTGCGCCAGGCCTTCGCCGCGGACTTCAACGACCGGGCACGGGACAGCAACTTCGTCGGCCCTGACGCGATCTTCGACGTGCACGACATCGACCTGACGGGCGTGTGGGACGTGGACCCCGAGGGTGTCCCGCCCCGGCTGAGGACCCCGATCTCCGTGTGGCAGGACGGGGACGTGACCGTCACCGCGACCCTGGTGGATCACCACCCGACCGCCCCGGCCTTCGCCTACCGCTTCGACACCCCCGACGGCTCAGTCGTGGTCTCCGGGGACACCGGGGTGAGCGAGAACCTCATCGACCTGGCCAACGGTTGCGACTACCTCGTGCACGAGGTCATCGACGTTCAGTACGTCGATGACCTCACCGCTACCATGCCCCCGGAGATCGGCGGGCCGCTGAAGGAGCACCTGCTGGTCTCGCACACCAGCACCGAGCAGGTCGGCCGGGACGTGGCCGAGGTCGCCGGGGCGAAGAACTTGGTGCTCAACCACTTCGTGCCCGGCAACAACCCCGTCCACCGGTGGCGCCAGGCGCAGAAGGGCTACAGCGGCAACCTCATCGTCGGCGAGGACCTCATGCAGCTGGGGGTCGGCACGACCCGGCGGTGACCACCCGCCATCATGATGGCCACAGAGATCAGTCTGCTCTGCACGATGAACCGCCCCCAGCTCCTTCCATCATGTATCGATGTCAAGAACGAACGATGAGCCCGGGTGGACGGCCGTGGGTGGTGGGCCATCGTTCCGCCACGGGACAACAGCTGCGACAGGCCTTCTCCCTTGTCGGCCCTGGCGGCATGTCCCACTCATGTCGGGCAGGGAGAACACCGCCGCACCCCCGCGGGTCGCACCTTGTCTCCGCACGCCGCCATCAGCCGACGTTGAATGGTCACCCACGCACTGCCCATGCGTGTGGCGGGAAGCTGACGCACCGGCGCACTACAGCGACTGGGCCGCCTCGAGGAGGATCCCGCGCAGCCAGGTCCTGAATTGCTCATCGGCCAGCCACGGGTTCCAGACCATGTCGATGCCCAGCCCGGGGATGGGGAAGGGGAACTCCTCGATGCGCAGCCCGAGGGTCTCCTGCATGGCGGTGGCGACCCGGTGCCGGTGCAGACCCACACCGTCCGAGCCGGCGACCAGGTGCGGGACCAGCAGATTGTCGTCCACCCGGTCGCGCACCGTGTAGGCCACGCCCTGCTCGTCGAGGATGTCGTAGGGGCGCAGCAGCCGCGGGGAGCCGTCGAAGACCACGTGCGGCAGCCTCGCCAGCAACTCCTCAGATGTCGCACCGGCAGGGGTGCCGGCACCGGTGATGACGACCCACCGGTCCTCGTAGAGCCGCTCGCGCTGGAAGGACGTGGCGGTGGCTTCGGGGAGCAGAACCACGTCAGCCCCGTCCTGGGTGAACACCGTACTGGAGGCCATGGCCGTGAGCGTGTGCGTGGTGCGCAAGCGCAGCACCGCATGGGGTGCGTGCTGGGCGACCTGGCGGGCGATCGCGCTGCCGATGGTGAAGGCGGTGCTGGTGGTCATGGCCACGGTGATCACCCGGGCGTCGACGGCCGGGTCGAAGGCGGAGGGCCGCACGAGGCGCGCGGTCTGCTGCAGTGTGGCCCGCAGCGGGGCGATGAGCTCCACGGCCCGCGGGGTGAGGGCCATGCCGCCGCCCTGGCGCACGATGAGCTCGTCGTCGAGCAGGCGGCGCATACGGCGCAGCGCGTGGCTCATGGCCGGCTGCGACAGCCCCACCTTGGCCGCGGCCTTCGTCACCGACCGCTCTTCCAGCAGCGCCAGCAGCGGCACCAGCAGGTTGAGGTTGACCGAGGCCAGCTGGGTCAGGTCATCGTCCGTCGCGGTGCTGCCGTGGTTACTAGTCATGACGGGACGGGAACGTGAGGAACACCGGGCTCAGGGCTGCTCCGGCCTCGTACTGGCCGCCGAGGAGCACGCACCCGTGGCCGGTGAGCGAGGCCGTCGCCTCGAGGGAGACAGAACCATCGGCGGCCTCCACCGGCTCACCGATTTCCAGGTCGGCCAGCGGCAGGTACTTCTGCGAGGGCGTTCCTCCGCGTTCGGCCACCAGCAGCACCCCTGTCCGGCCGGTCAGCTCGATGCGCGGATCCCGCAGTTCGATGTCCAGCATCCCCCAGTGCCCGGTGAGCCGGACGGCGCCACGGAACTGCCACGCGCCGGAGGACCCGTCGGGGTCGTAGGTGCTCGCCGCGACGCCCTCCGGGAACTCGAAGCCAGCTTCTCCGCGGGAGGCCAGTGCCACAGCTTCGACCACCCCGTCGTCAAGGGCCTCGACATAGGTCACCAAACTGTCCTTGACCGCCCACGCCAGTCCTGGAGCTCTCACCACTGCGCACCTCTTTTCGCTCTTTCGGCACACCCGGGGATCAAGCGCGCGACGGTGGTCGCAACCCGGATAGGCGTGAAGAAATCCCACGTCACCGGTGTCGCAGAGTTCACTGTCCCATCGCCGATGATGTGCGTCAACAGAATGATTATCGAACTGGTCATTCTGGCAGTGCATGGAATCGGCTGCCGAACCGAGGAAGCCGAGAGCAGGCCAACCCCCACAGAGCACCCCTATCCATGCATGTAATTCATGATAGCGATTCTTAATATTCATTGGATTTACGTTACGTGAGCTGTGACACTTTTTGCGGAGGGGCCGACAGTACGGCCACGCACCACGTACCCAGCGGAGGAAGACATGAAGATCACCCTGGACCGGCCGCGCTGCGAGGGCCACGGCCTGTGCGAGGAGGCCGCCCCGCAGCTGATGCACCTTGATGAGGAAGGCGAGCTGGTCCTGGACGTCGAGGTCGTCGACGACGAGCTCGACGCCGCGAAGGCCGCCGTGCGAGTGTGCCCAGTCGCCGCGCTGCGAATCGCGTGAGGATGCGTCAGATGCAGCGCATCGTCGTCGTTGGAAACGGCATCGCCGGGCTCACCGCCTGCGACTCCCTGCGGGCCGCCGGGTTCGACGGGGAATTGACCGTGGTCGGTGCGGAGCACCACGCGCCTTACAGCCGCCCCGCCCTGTCCAAGGCGGCGCTGCTCGAGGGTGGGACCATGACCGCCCACCAGCTGCCCGCCCCCGAGCACGCCGCGACCGAGATCCTGGGCGTGAGCGCCGTTCGCCTGGACCCCACCCGCAAGCGCGTGCTGCTGGACGACGGCACTCAGGTGCCCTATGACGGTCTCGTCATCGCCACCGGCTCCCGTCCCCGGCGCCTGAGCCCCGGCAAACCCGCGGAGCTGACGCTGCGGACCCTCGAGGACGCGGTGGAGCTGCGCCGCCGGCTCGCCAGCAAGCCGACGGTGATCGTCGTCGGTGGGGGTGCGCTCGGGATGGAGATCGCCTCCGGGTGCCTGGACGCCGGGTGCCAGGTCACCCTCGTGGCCCCTGAGGCCCCGATGATCCACCAGCTGGGCCCGTACCTTTCCGAGGTGTTCGCCACTGCCGCCCAGCGCGCGGGTCTGACCATCGTTCCCGCGCAGGCGGTGGGGGCTTGGGAAGATCGCGGACACGCACAGGTGGCTCTGGCCGACGGGTTCGTTCTCGAGGCGGAGCTGGTGATCAGCGCCGTGGGAGACGTCCCGAACATCGAGTGGCTTACCGACAGCAGGCTGCTCACCAATGGCAGGCTCGAGGTCGACAGTCGCGGGCGGCTGCGGCCCGACATCGTCGCCGTCGGCGACGTCGCGGTTCTTCCGACCAGCCGCGGCACCCGTCGGATTCCGCTGTGGACCAGCGCCATCGAGCAGTCCAAGGTCGCCGCCACCGCGCTCCTGCGCGGCGAGGAGGCCCCGGAGCTCGACCTGGTGCCCTACTTCTGGACCGAGCAGTTCGGCCTCACCCTCAAGGCCAGCGGGCATCTGCCCATGGACGGGGCCCCCGAGATCCTCGCAGGCGACCTTCTCGAGAACTCGGTGCTGCTGCGTTGGGCCCACGAGGACGGGACTGGCACCGCGGTGGCGCTCAACCACCGGATCCCCATCCCCCGACTGCGGCGCCTGAGCAGTGCAGCCCCCGCAGCTGCATCAGCTGCCGCCTGACCACCCACACTCCGTGTGTAGCCCGGCCCGGCCCCGGGGATCGCCACCGGCGATCCCCGGGGCCGGGCCACCGCCACGACACCACGAGATACCCGACGCAGGCGAGCAGCAGGGCCACCCCGTGACCGATTCCGCGAGCACGGCCTCAGCGATCCCACCACCATGGTCGGATTCACCGGTCCTGATCTGACCCATCCGCACGCCATCGAGCAGACAGGACCTCACGGGGTGCCCCGACGGACCCTCGCCCCACGACGGGCGAACTGTGCGACGACTCCGGGTCGATACGGGCCCCAGGGACTTTCCGACCGCGAGAGAACACAGGACAGATGGCAACCGACGCTGCAGTCACCTCCGGGGAAATCCACAATCCGAGGAACCGGATTCCCGAGCCGGTGCTGGGGGCGGTGGGGTTCCTGTCGCTGTTCGACCGTTTCGGCACCGCGCCCATGCTGCTGGTGCTCGCCGATCGCACTCCCCTGTCTCTGGGACAGGCCGTGCAGCTCATCGCGGTCTACGCCCTGTTCTGCTCCGTCGGGCAACCGGTGTGGGAACTTCTCAGTGACCGCTTCGGTCGTCTGACGGTGCTGCGCATGGCGCTGGTGGGCGGGGTGGTCGGCGGGGTGGCCAGCGCGCTGTTCAGCGCCTGGCTGCCGTTGTTGCTGGCTCGGGCGTTCACCGGTCTGATGATCGGCGCTCTGTATCCCACTCTGCTGACCCTGCTGGGTGACTCCCACACCGGGGTCGAGCGTGCCCGGTCGCTGTCCGCCCTGCAGATCTACGCCTCGCTGGGCACCACCGTCGCCACGCTGACCGCCGGCACCATCGCCGCACTGCTGGACTGGCGGCTGGTTTTCGGGCTCACCGCACTGGGCTGTCTCGCACTGCTGTGGGCTCTGCGCGGGGCTGCCACCGATCCTGCCGAGCAACCCTCCACCGTGTTCCGCCATGCGATTTCTCCCTCCGCCCTGGGGGTGTACGGCCTGGCCGTGCTGATGGGTGCCGTACTCATGGGTGTGTTGGCCTATGTCGTCCCCGCCCTGCAGCACGCCGGTGTCGGGGTGGGGATCGCGGGGATGCTGGCGGCCACTTATGGGGTGGGCGTCATTTCCGGCGCCCACCTGATGCGGCGGCTGGTCCGCCGGTTCTCCCGCACTGGGCTCATGGCCACCGGCGGGACGGTCCTTGTCTGCGCCTACGCGGTGTCCTCGACCGTCCTGGCACCGGTGACGCTGACCGTGACGGCGCTGCTGATCGGGGTGTCCAGCGCCGTGCTGAACGTGTCCGTGCAGGGCTGGGCCACCGAGGTGGCACCCCGGGCGCGAGCCACCAGCGTCTCCCTCTTCGCCTGCTCACTGTTCCTGGGCAGCTCGCTGAGCACCTTCCTCACCGCCGACCTCGCCCAGCAGGGCCGATACGGGTTGATCTTCACACTGGCCCTTCTCACCAGCATCGCCTTGACCGTCGCGGCAGCACTGGGGCACGCACGCTGGACGCGGCGGCCGGGCCACGGACGACGGCGCCCGACCTCGCGTGACCACAGCCTCCACTTCCGGCGGCCAGCCCACGACCCACCCCGAACACAGCCGGTCGCGCCCCGCACCACCTCGAGATGAGCGCTGCCCGCCACAGCAGCCGGCACCTGGGGTAGGTCCCACGCGCCGGGACCGCTCGGAGTCGACTCGCCGTACGGGACTTAAGGGCGTAGTGCACACCAGGTAGCGGCGAACGTCGGCATCCTGATGTCGACGTTCGTCCCCCGGACGGCGTCGTCATGGTGCCCTGCCCCACCTCAGCCAGGACGCCCGGTGAGGCCGGGCACATCACCGAGAAGGAGCCCGCCCCGAGTCCTCGGGGCGGGCTCCTTCCATACCGGCACACAGTGCGCTTCCGGACCGGTGCCTCAGGCGGGGTCGACCTCCAGCACGGGCAACTTGTCGAGGCTACGGGTCATGTTGTTGATTCCGCGCTCGGGCTCCCCGACGGTGAACCGGCGCACCCGGCGGGCCAGGGCGCCAATCACCGCGAAGGCCTCCAGCCGGGCCAGGCCCTGACCGGCGCAGCCGTGCACCCCGTATCCGAAGGAGAGGTGGTCGGCCGGGTTGCGACGCACCCGGAAGGTGTCGGGGTCCTCGTAGTGGCGAGGGTCGCGGTTGCCGGCCCCGAAAAGCACCGCGACTCGTGCCCCGGCCGGGATCAGGACCCCCTCCACCTCGACGTCCTCCTTCACCAGCCGCCCCCACGTGTTGACCGGGGGCTCATAGCGCAGCACCTCGTTGAACGCCGCGGAGACCAGCGAGGGGTCCTGACGGATCAGCTCAAACTGGTCGGGGTGGGCAGCGAAGAGGGCAATGGCGTTGCCGATCGAGGCAATCGTGGTGTCCATGCCGGCCGCGACGTACTGGTGGATGATCATCCCGCAGGTCTCGTGCGGGATCTCCCCGCGGTCGGCGGCGTCGAAGATCGCCCGGCCCATGCTGCCCTCGGTCAGGTCCGTGGCCTGCACCCCGTGGGCCCAGCCGAACAGCTCCCCGGCGACCGGGAAGTTCTCGGCCGTGCGCTGGTTTGCCGGACCAAGCACGTTGAACGCCGCCTCGCCCCAGCGCAGGATGTTCGCCCGCGGCTCCCCCTGGACGCCGATCAGGTCGGCCACGACCTGCAGCGGCAGCGCGCGCGCCAGATCGTCCATCGCGTCGAAGGACCCCCGCTCCATCAGGGCCGCGACCATGGCGTCGGCCTTGGCGTCAATATCGCCCTTGAGCTTGCGCAGGGCCCGCGGCGAGAGGTTCTCCGAGAGCACCGCTCGCATCTTCTGGTGGTCGGGCGGGTCGGTCGTCAGGGTGGTGCCGACCAAGACCTCGTTCATCTGGTCGTTGAAGGCGATCTTGTTCGAGGAGAACACGGCCCAGTTCGCCATCGCGTTGCGGATGGTGTCGTAGCGGGTGAGCGCCCAGAGATCGTTCGTGTTCATCCGCACGACGGCGGATCGCTCGCGCAGCTCGGCGAAGGAGGGGTAGGGGTCCAGCAGGACCTCGTCGGAGAAGAGATCAAGATCGGATGAAACCAGTGTTTCCACGCTCAAGGTGCACCTCAGGTGATCGTTCGGAGTTCGCAAGGACGGGGACGCCCGGGCCGTTGCCGGCGGGATGCGGGCGAGCGGACGAGCCAACTGCAGGACATCCCTCCGGTCACCGACCCGTCAGACCGGGAACGACCCCTCTCCACCCATTCAAGGTGACACAGCACACATAGCACAAATGAATACTTCGAATGCATATCATGCTTGTTCTGAATGATGTGGCGTTATTCAAGCGCAGTTCCCGATGTGCCCGGGTGGTGCACCTCAAATGGGGGGAATCTCCGTGCAAGGGGCTGAAACTTCAGGCCATAACCAGGAGAATCGGCGGCACCACAGGAGGACCCTTCTCCGCAACGCCAACCGCCTGTAACCGGGCCATATGTAAAACGCAGGACGTTCAGCTGCCCAGTTACCTCAAAATGAGGCCGGGGACGACCTCATCGCAGGGAACCCCTTGCCCGGGAATCTTGACCGCAACGAGGCATGCTTAGGAGTCAACCGCGTCTTCAGCAGTCCCGTTGCGTTTGTTGGACGCCCACTGTGCTGACCCAGCACCGACCGGGCGATGGACTCGAGCGAACCTTCAGTTCTGGTAGTCATCGGCGAGCTGTCGCCGTTCGTGTACTCGCCGACTGTAGGTCGTCTCTCGGATCGACTCGTCGCTGTCGAAGTTCGACCCCAAGGCCCCGGCCAGGGTGCCCAGCGAGGCGGCCAACCAGGCCAGGTGGAGATAGTCGACCAGGCTGACCGGGTGGCCGAGCTGGGAGGCGAGATAGTCACCGGTGATGACCGCCAATCCCAGCACGAACAGCACCAACCACAGGAACATATACATCAAAGCCACGCTCAACCCGACCGTGATGATCGTGGCCGCATTGTCCAGCCCGGCTCGCCACCGATCGGTGGCGTCGCGGAGCCTGTTCCACAAACCGTTGTAGACGATCAGCCACGCACTCAGCGCCGCGATCACCACACCACTGATCGCGGCCATACGGGGCACGGAAAGTGCATCCGACATGTTCCAGATGGACGCATAGAAGATACCGAACGCCCCGGTGGCCGCCGCTGCGGCTACACAACTGGACAGGGCCGACAGCACACGCCCGGGACGGTTGCTGCGGACCATCCCTGACAGCAACCGCAACCGATTCCACCGCCCCGGAAGAACAACATAGGCCACGTCCCCCTCCCGCCCCGGGGGCACCCGGCGCACCGCGCCATGCCCCACCGCCTCCCGGGCCGCCGGGGCGGATGGGAAATCCATGGTCCCCTCCTGCACCGAGCGGATCAAGGCCACCACCAACTTCCGGATCCTTGTCCTGAGCCGGTATGCCCCCAGAGCCGGCAGCGCCACCAGGGCAGCCCGGGCCGCAGAACTCACCTCGCACAACACGGATTGACCATCGTGGACCCGGGGAAGATCCGTCAGATACACCACGTAGTCCCAATCTCGCCCGTCCCGGATCTCACCGGCACGCCCCATCAGAGGAATCTCCCCCTCCGAGGTGAGCGGAAGAGCCCCCGAACTGACCTCCACCTCCCACTGCACCCCCGCACCCCCAGCAGCACCAGGATCGTCCGACAGTTCCCGCGACAAATCAGCAGCAACCGATTCGGCTACCTTCTCCGGCAGGCCAGGATCGGCCATCAGCCCTATCCTCATCGTTGTTGTCGTGCTCATGACCCCATCATCAAGCACACACGCTCACCCCGGACCCACTTCACCTCATTGCCCCCACCGCAAACGCAACCCGCCCACGCGAAGGTTCAGTCCGTCCACGCCCACCCACACATCGGTTTCCCACCTCAAACTCGATCGCACAGGAATCCCTACAACCTCACCGCCCCCGCTCGGGAATGCCACGAGAGGTCCCAGAGCTGGAATCTCCAGGACCCCGAGGCGGACACCCTCGCAGAGGCTCCCACCTGATGCACCAAAACCTCCTGACCACACCGGCCCCCATGAAAAGAGAACCTGATGAGTTCCGCACCCGATGCACCCGACCCCACAGACCCCGCCAACAACGACGCGGGCGAAGAGACCACGCAAGTCCATGAGACCGCCGGCGAAGCCCAGGGCGGGTTGGTCGGTGCCGGAGCCGACCAGGAGTTCAACGACGCCGTCGAGCGACGCCTGGCCCGCCGGGCGCCCGAGGGCTCCTCCCCCGGCAGCAGCGCACCGGAGAGCGAGGGACTGCCCGAGCTGGAGGAAGAAGAGGACAGCCCGGTGCGAGCCGACAACCCTGAATAGCACCACAAGCCCGGTGCTCCACCCGGGCAGCCCACCGGTCCGGTTGGAAGGCCCCGATTCTCCTACTCATGGAGAAGTACCCGCATGAAGAAACTCCCGTTCGTCGTCGCCACCGCAGTGATGGGGTGTGTGATGAGCGACCGTCATGAGAAGAAGGCGACCGCCCCGGTGAAGAACAGGACTCGGATCCGGCGGCGCTGAGCAACGTCCCACCCCGGTGGTGCCACTCCACCTGGAGCGCTGGTCGTCGACAGTCCCGGGCCGGTGCAATCTGTGGTCCACCTCGTGGTCCCCACGGCAACGGTCTGCCTTGCTCGCTCACCCGGCCACGGGAACGTTGCCTGGTCTGCTGCGAACGAGCCGGATGGGCAATAGAAGAACCTCAGGGTTTCTCGGCGGTCACTGCGGGAAAATGTGGAAGCAGCAGAGAAGTCCACGACGGCGGCATCGCCGTCCCGGACCGGTCGCACCCCAGTCCGGCACCACCTTTTTCGTCATGGCGCCACAGTTTTCTGGACAGGATTGGGGCTGACAGGACGAGGACAGGCCCGGAAACTGCGCGATATTCTGTTGCATGGCCAGATTTCGTGTGCTGTCCCGCCTGGCGTCGGCCTTCACCACCCCGCGCTCCCCCGAGGATTTCCTGCGGCTCATCGACCCCCTGGCCAGCGCCCGGCAGCTGCGCGCCGTCGTCACCGCGGTGGAACCCGAGACCGCGGACTCGGTCACGATCCGCTTCCGCCCCGGCAAGGGCTGGAACGCGCACGAGGCCGGCCAGTGGGCCCGCATCGGCGTGGAGATCGACGGGGTGCGGCACTGGCGCTCCTACTCCCTGAGCACCGGTGCGGGGCAGGACCCGGCCATCACCGTGACCGCCATGGGTGCTGTCTCCACGGCCCTGGTGCGCGGCACGAAGGTCGGGGACGTGCTGTTCCTGGCCCCACCGGAGGGCGACTTCGTGCTGCCCGAGCACCCGCGCCCGCTACTGATGCTCACCGCCGGCAGCGGGCTCACCCCGGTCATGTCGATGATCCGCACCCTGGTACCGCGCCGCCCGGACGCGGATGTGGTGCTCGTCCACTCCGCACGCACCCGCGAGGACGCCCTGTTCGCCGAGGAGCTGGCCGAGCTGGCCGACCAGTTCCCCGGGTTCCGCCTCGTGCACTGGTTCACCGGTGAGCGCGGCCGCCGTCTGGATTTCACCACGACCGCCGACCTCGACGCCGTCTGCCCCGACTGGCGCGACCGTGCCGCCTACGCGTGCGGGCCCGCCGAGTTCCTCGACGCCGCCGAGAGCCTCTGGCAGCGGGAGGAGGGCCAGCTGCGCGTGGAGCGCTTCGCGCCGGCCCTGCTGGCCGGCTCCGGCGGGAAGGGCGGCCTCGTGACGTTCGAGCGCTCCGACCAGGAGGTCGAGGCCGACAGTGCGACGACCCTGCTCGAGGCCGGGGAGGAAGCCGGGGTGGCGATGCCCTACGGCTGCCGGATGGGCATCTGCCGCTCCTGCCTCGTGCCGCTGCGTGCCGGGCAGATCCGGGACCTGCGCACCGGGGAAGTCCACGGCGAGCCCGGTGAACTCGTGCAGACCTGCATCTCCGGCGCCGCCGGACCCGTCAACCTCGACATCTGATCCCCGCACGAAGGACGACCCATGGCCTCCACCGCTTCCCCCGACCAGACCACCGCCACCGCTGGACAGTCACCCGCTCGTTCCGCCGGCCCCGCACCGGACGAGGTCACCGCCGGGCGACCGTCCGCCGCCGCGCACCTGACCACCGAGCAGATCGAAGAGCTGGGTCGCGAGCTCGACGCGATCCGCGCCGCCGTGATCGAGGACCGCGGGGCCAAGGACGCGGCCTACATCCGCCGCGTCATCCGGACCCAGCGATCGCTGGAGGTGGCCGGTCGCGCCACGCTGCTGTACGCCGCACGCAAGCCCGCCTGGATCGCCGGTACCGGCATGCTGACCGTGGCGAAGATCCTGGAGAACATGGAGATCGGCCACAACGTGCTGCACGGGCAGTGGGACTGGATGCGCGATCCCGACATCCACTCCACCACCTGGGAGTGGGACTTCGTCACCCCTGCCGAGGCGTGGCAGCACACCCACAACGACCTGCACCACACCTGGACCAACGTCATCGGCAAGGACCGCGACGTCGGGTACACCATCCTGCGCATGGACGCCGACCAACCGTGGCGACCCAAGAACCTGGGCAATCCGCTCTACAACGCCCTGCTCGCCCCGATCTTCGAATGGGGCATCGCCCTCTACGACCTCGAACTCGACCAGGTGCGGGAGGGCACCAAGTCCAAGGCCGAGCTCCACCAGTCGCTGAAGGCCCTGGGAACGAAGTTCGCCAAGCAGATCGCCAAGGACTACGTCGCCACCCCGGTGGCCGCCGCAGTCCTGAGCGGCTCGGGGAAGCAGGCTCTGGCTGCCACGGCCACCGCCAACGCGGTGCGCAACATCTGGGCGCACGCCGTGATCTTCTGCGGGCACTTCCCCGCCGGGGCGGACACCTTCACCGAGGCCCAGATCGAGGGCGAGAGGCGCGGCGACTGGTACCTGCGGCAGATGATCGGCTCGGCCAACATCTCCGGCTCCAGACTGATGCACCTCATGACCGGCAACCTGTCCTTCCAGATCGAGCACCACCTGTTCCCGGACCTGCCCTCCAACCGCTACGCGGAGGTCGCAGTGAAGGTCCGCGAGATCTGCGCCCGCTACGGCCTGCCCTACACCACCGGGCCGCTGTATCAGCAGGTGGGCTCGGCGTGGGCGAAGGTCTTCCGCCTGGCCCTGCCCTAAAACGGCCGTCGGGGCGGCTTCAGCATGGGCCGGGACGCGGATGCTGGTGGGCGCCCGGGGTCAGCTGGTGCGGTGAGCGAGGAGGTCTGCGCGATTGATGCGTGACAGTGGAGCTGAGTGTGGGTGCATGGCTCGCAGTAGTTTCAGCGGCCGGTACAGGGATCGCAGCATGATCGCCGGCACCCTCAGCGCCGGGCTGTTGATCTGATGGGCGCGGCAGGTTCGGTCGAAGCGGTTCACGTAGTACCGGAAGTCTTCGGGGGAATTCTCCAGGCGGCGGGCCGATACGCCAGCGACCATGGTGGGGACGTAGGCGATCTGCAACCCGTGCTCGCTCAGGTGCAGAGACAGATCGAGGTCTTCGTGCATCTCATCGGCCTCGTCCGGGCAGACCGTGGAACGGATCCCCTCCCAGGCACAGCGGCGGATCGCCATGTTGGACCCGTACAACACCGGATACCGGTCAGGAGCCAGCCGCAGCGCCAATCGCCGCCCCGCATCGTCGAGTCTCAATCCCAGCCGGCGCAGCGGCATGTCCTCATAGGCCACCGGGCCGGTTGCCGCAGCGACACCCGGATCCACAAAGGCCTGCTGTACCTGCTCCACCCATTGCGGTGCCAGCACCGAGTCCGCATCGATCCGCCCCAGCACATCTGCGGTGGCACTGTTCAGCCCGGCATTGCGCGTGGGCACCAGCCCCTGCTCCAGGTTCTGCTGCACCACGATGATGGGGCTCTCCGGGTGCAGCCGCTGCACCCGGGCCACTACCGCCCCGGTGTCGTCGGTGGACCCGTTGTCCACCACGATGATCTGCTCCGCCGCCACCGTCTGATCCAGCACCGCTGCCAGACACCGCTCGATCACGGCTTCTTCGTTGAACGCCGGGATCACCACGGCCACAGACGGCCGACCAGGGCGCTGACAGGGAGGCATGTCACCCATGGTAGAGATCATCCTCGCCCATGATCGCCCACGCCCAGACCCCGATGTACCCCGGACACGACGGTGGCAACAGCAGTGTTCTGACGCGAGGAGAGCCTCCGACACAGTCCTCAGCGGACCTCGTGAGACAGCCCCTTCCGGTCAGGACCCGTAGTCCCGCCGGAGCATCACAGCGGGTGCGGGCCGGCCCTCAAGTGCCGTCGAGGACCTCGAACTCATCGCCGGGACTGAACTCCAGTCGCTGGCCGTCGAGTACGACCACATACCCATCGGCGATGTCCCGGGCCCCGGTGCCATCATCGGCCCCGAGGGTGTAGGTCACGGCCTGGACGTGCTCCACAGTGCCCGTCCTCTCGACTCCCCCACCACGGATCCGAACCCGAGCACCGACATGGCGCCCGATCAGAGAAATGTCCATGGGTTCACAGTTCCATGCGGTGGCACTGACGTCGAGCATCCCCAGATCACAGCCAGCCATGTTCAGCCAGGACGGACGGTTCTCAAACGGCTGACCATACGACGCAACCGGCAGGTACGGACAGCAGCATCCATCCGAGTCTCCGAACAGGAACTCTCCCCACTCTCGCCGCCTAGAATCGGCCCGAGAGTCCCAGGGATACGGCATGGTGGACCACCGGTTGACCAGATCGCGACACATCCGCTCAAGTCCTGTCCACTCGGTGTTCAAATCTCCCGGCGACCACGGTGAAGTGAGGCGAAGGACCCAGGAACGGAGACCACGGAGGCAGCGGAAAAGAGAATCGCCACCCGGCCGGAGCCGGATGGCGATTCCTGGTCGACGACGGGGCGTCTCAGCCCCGTGCCGGAGATCTCACGAGGAGATCAGAGCGTGATCACGCAAGCACGGTGATGTTCGCGGCCTGGGGGCCCTTGGGGCCGTCCTGGGTCTCGAACTCCACGCGCTGGTTCTCCTCCAGGGAGCGGAACCCGCCGGAGTTGATCGCGGAGAAGTGCGCGAACACGTCCTTGGAGCCGTCCTCGGGGGTGATGAAGCCGAAGCCCTTGTCGGCGTTGAACCACTTCACGGTGCCAGTAGTCATGGGGAACCTGTCTTTCTGAAGAAACGGAGCGTCCCCGGCGATCGGGGTGCTCGGGCGTTGCGATGCCTGCCAAAACGTCTTCTCAGAAAAACTGCCGCACCCGGAGTCGGGCGAACTGCTTGAAATGCGAAAAACGAAACTTCAACAACTGCGTTCCACCGTACGCGGGCCAGCCCGAAAGCGCAGTGACGGATGACACCTGTGGGCGGCTGATTCTCGCAGGTCAGTGCCACTTTCGGTCACAGTTCCCGGCCGCCGCGTTCCCGTGACGAGGATGAACCATGAGCTGGCATGAAGCCGCAGACGACGGTGGAGGCACCGGGGAGGCGGTACCGCACGACCAGGCCGACGACGTGCCCCGTGCTATCGGCGCGACGGTGGAACAGCTGCAGCTGGGCCAGCGGGTGCAGGCCCAGCTGCACGGGGTGGCGCACTGGACGGGGACGGTGGAGACGGTCGCGGTCCCGCTGGGGGTGGTGTGGATCCGCGAGGACGGACTGGGAGAGCGCAAGCTCCTGGACCTGCGGGAGTACCAGGTGCACCCCCAGCATCCCGCCGACAGGTGACCTGGACCGATCCACCCCGACAAGACCCCGCACCCAGACACGCCCGGCACCTCCGCAGCACCCCTCGGGGTGCCAGTCGGTCCCTGCGCCGCCTTCTACGACCGCATCTGGGAGGACTCCGGCACCTCACCGTCCGGACCCCCGCGTGATCGGGGCTGTCTCGGCGAAGGACCCAGCAGGCGACCGGTCACGTGCTGGGCTGCGGCCAGCCCAACATCAGTGCTGTCGTCCGGTGAATTAGGAGCGCGGCCTGAAGTTCGGTGGTCGCGGGGGCACCGTGGCTCAGTTGCTCACGGCCGGCGCGTTCGTGATGTGGCGGGCATCGAGGAGTTGGGTGACGGCGAAGGCGGCGACGTCGCCGGCGGCGGCGCTGCAGCCGATGGCGTCCTGGCCGAAGTATCCGACGTACTTCAGCCCGGGTCCTCGACCGGGAGTCGAGCGCAGGAACCGCACGATCGTCCAGTCCAGCCCAGCGCCGGTGACCGTGGCCATCATCTGCCGCATCTGCCCATGGACGCGCGGGTGCAGGGACCTGAGGAAGGCCCGATGGGCTCTCACCTGCGCAGTGGGCCGTTCCCGCGGGCACAGCCCGACAGCAGGGCTGCCCAGACCGATGTAGCGGTGCACCCCGTGGTCCTGCATCGCGCCCACCATGTGTACGGTGCCTTCCACCAGGTGCGCCCCGGGACGGTCCAGGCGCGGATCGAGCGCGTTGACCACGGCCTCGGCTCGCGCCACAGCCGCGGCCACGGCCACCGGGTCGGTGAGCTGCCCGCTCAGCACCTGCACCCGGCGCCCCCAGGTTTCGGGCACCGTGCTGGGGTCCGAGGCGAAGACCCGGGGCTCATAGCCGCGCCAGATCAGCTCCTCGACGACCTTGCGGCCGATGTCGTTGTCAGCCCCGAAGACGGTCACGCGCATGGGGTCCCCCGATCCCTCGAAACATGCACACGTTGCCCTTCGAGCATAGGCACCCCAAGGTCTGCCCTGAGGGGAACGGAACGGCTCTCCTTGTGACCAAGTACGATGCCGGACCGCAGCGCATCACACTCGAACCCCGACACCCGTTCTGCCGACGGCCAGGATTCCAGCGTCCCCGATTCGGAGGACAACCACCGTCAGAGCAGGGCCCGCACACCCACCACGCACACGACGGCGCTATGAAGGCCTGGCCCCTCGACCACAGAACCGAGATGAAGCCCTCCCTCCCAACGCAGATCGCCTCTAATGGGGCCATATGTATAGCGGAGGAGACGGAGCCGCCCTTGGCTCTGCTGTCCACGGCCTGCTTGACATCGTTTCCGGAGATCCGGATGCAACACCGACGGAGGGGAGTGTTCGTTCTGCGCCGTCGGAGTTTTCGCGGTGGAGCAGCTCGGAGGTGTAGGGGGCGCGCAACGGAGGCTGCCGGTCGATGAGCTCGTTGGCGGCGTGGGCCAACAGGTCGCGCTGGAAGGCGGGCAGGCCCAGGCAGTGGTGCAGGTAGGCCTCGACCTCGACCTCCCCGGCGCTGCCGCCGAGGGTGAAGTAGTGCAACCACAGCTGCTTCACCTGGATGCCGGCGCGGCCGATGACCTCGAGCAGCAGGCGGGCTTGTTCCGCCCCGATCCCGTGGTCATCCACGGGTGCCCCTCACCCTTCCGGGTCCGGGTGGCGCTCCAGGATCTGGCGGGCGACCTCGGCCATCGGACGCCCCTGCGCGCGGGCGGCCGTGAGCAGCACGCAATGGGCGTCGTCGGGGTCGGTGACCCGTTGTTCCATCAGCATCCCGGTGGCCCGGTCGATCGCCTGTCGATCCTCGAGACCGGCCTGCAACGCGGCGCTGAGCCGCTGCGGGGCGTCGCGGGTCTGGGCCGAGCCCAGCAGGGTGGCCGCCGCGGCGGCCAGCAGGCCCAGCTGCTGCTCCTCGTGGCCGGTGAAGGCATCGCCGACGGTGGCGTAGACCTTCATCGCACCCAGGCATCGGTCCTGGAACACCAGCGGGACACTGAGCACCGAGCGGATTCCGGAGGCGGCGGCAGCCGTCGACCACTGCGGCCACCGGTCGTCGTCGGTGGTGTCGTTGACGCGCTGAGGGGTCGCGGTGGCCCAGGCGCTCAGGCACGGGCCGTTCCCGAGGTCGTACTGGAGCGCGTCGGCAGCCTCCACGAGATGGCCGGTGGCCCCCGTGCTGATCCTGGTGCCCTGGGCGTCGAGCAGGGAGACCCCGGCACCGGCGGCTACGGGGATGAGGGCCTGGGCGACCTGGGCCAGCTGGTGCACCGCGGCCGCAGCGTGCTCCTGGGACAGCAGCAGGTTCTGGATGCGGGCGAAGACCATGGTCGGCTCCGTCGCGGAGGACTCGGGGTGCATGAGGACCTCTCTCGGTCCGACGGGGCGGGTCGAGTCCACGGCGCATCGTGGACTGTCGTGGCGGCCTCGATAGCCGGTAGTTTCTCGCACGATGACTGCCCCTTCTCTCAGGGATACGCCGGGCCGCACCGGGCCGGGCAGCCGGTGAATGGTCACGGAGTCGGCGCCGCTTCTGGTGCGGTGACTGCCCCGAGTCGGGACTCTGACAACCTGAGTGACCTTCAAAGATGGTGAGGCCCGCCTCGGCACGGGGTGACCGGGCCAAGGCGGGCCTCACGAATCCTGCTGGTGCCTCACCCCACCCCACCCGGAGGCCTCCACTGACGGGGAAGCACGGGCTACCGGGGGATCTGCGACCGCTTCAGACGGCGTGGGCCACCGAGGCGTGACGCAGCCGGTACTCGTCGGCGGGGATCAGCTTGGCGAGCCCGTTGCTGGCCTCGCGCACCCACAGCACACCCAGGTGGGCTGCCACCTGGCTCACGGTGCCGGCATGGCGCAGGTGGTGCTCATCCCATACTTCGATCCGGTCCCCGGGGTGCACCCGGGTGAGGTCGTGGAGCCATGGATCAGTGGTGGTCATGATGCGTCCTGTTCACATTCGTGCGGGGAGATTCAACATGCTGCGCCCGGTCTGCGGGGATCCGAGCCCCGAAACTAGGCTCGGATCCCCGCAGACCGGAAGGGGTGCTCAGGCGGAGTAGTTCTCGCGGCTGCCGGACTTGGCCAGCCCGCGGGACACCAGGTAACCGATGGTCAGGTAGGTGATGTACTCCATGGCCTGACGCGCGTCGAACAGATCGGCGCCGTCCTCGGCCCCGCCGTCACCGACCAGGATGGCGGTGACGACGACGGCCACAAGCACCCCGAGGTAGGCGATGAACTCGGTGGTCTTGGTCGCAGCCTTGGTCTCGGTGGCGCGACGGGTCGTGTGCTCGGCGCCGGTGGTGGCGGGGGTGGCAGTGTGGGAAGCAGTGTTCGTCAAGGGATTCTCCTGAAGAAGTAAAGGGGTGCCGGATTCGGCAGGGCACCGGAGGGCGGATCGCCGTCGGCGCAGTCAGTGGAAGGCGTGGGGGCGCCGTGTGCTCGACGCCTGGCCTACGCCGTAGACTGTACGTGTAGACTACGAATAAAGCAAAGCTCCCTTATTGAAGGATCCTGATGCCCATGAGCTCCCCTGCCGCAGACCCCGACACCGACCCCGTCGAGGACCCCTCACCGACCTCCGAGACCAAGACGCGCAAGCCGCGGCTCAGCCGGGAGATCATGCTCACCGCGGCCCTGAAGCTGGTGGACGCCGAGGGCCTCGACGCCTTGAGCATGCGCCGGCTGGGGGCTGAGCTGGACCGGGACCCGATGGGCCTGTACCGCTACGCGAAGAACCGGGCGGATCTGCTGGACGGGATCACCGAGGTGGTGCTGGACCGGCTGGTGATCCCCACCGACGGGGCGGACTGGCAGGCGCAGCTGCGCGCCACCGCCCACGACTTCCGCCGCTTGGCCCTGGAGCATCCGCACGTGGTGCCGCTGCTGGTGACCCGGCCGCTGTCCACCCCACTCGGGCTGCGCCCGCTGGGCACCCTGCGGCCCCTGGAGAACATCCTGGCCCTGCTCATCGACGCCGGCTTCGCCCCGGCCGATGCGCTGCACGTCTACCGGGCCTACTACGGGTTCCTCTACGGGCACGTCCTCAACGAACTCCAAGAGATCGTCGTGGACGAGCAGGAGAACGAGTCCCTGCTGCGCCTGGGCCTGCACCGCCTGCCCGCCCGCCAGTTCCCTCGGCTGCGCGCCATGGCGTCGTTGCTGGCCGACTACGACGGAGCCGCCGAACTCGACCAGGGCATCACCATCCTGCTCACCGGCCTCGCCGCCCAGCTCCACCCCACCGCACCCAGCACCCCGAGCACATCGATGCCCGACCCCGCCCCACAGGAGCTCTCATGACCACCACCGCCGCTGACCACACCGGGCGCCACCAGCACTCCACACCCCACGAACAGACCGCCCCCGCCCTGGTGGCACCGGTCCTGGCCGCACCCATGGCCTCCGCGCCCACAAGGACACCGGGCAGCCGCCTGGACCCGGGAGAGGACTTCCCGGAAGATCTGACCGGGCTGGGCATGGCGGATCTGCAGGTGCTGCACTCGAGGATCACCCGCCAGCTCGACCACGACTACCTCACCGATCCCGCCGGGCCCCGTCCGGCCACCATGGACCGGAGCTTCGAGGTGGCCGCTGAGCTGGACGCCCGCGACACCGCATGAGAGCCCATGACCCAGATCGAACCCTCACCGACAGGCACACCATGAACACCACCCACGCCACAGACCCCACCGACACCACTGATCCGGCGGTCCGCAGGTTCGATGCCATCTGCGTGATCTTCAATCCGCACAGCACCGGGGACGCCCCGGAACTGGCCGGGCAGCTGCGCGAGCAGCTGGCCCAGGACCTGCCTTACAGCCCGGAGATCCGGATGCTGCCCACCGCCCACGCCGGGCACGCCGTGGATCTGGCGAAGGAGGCGGCCGGCACCCCGAACGCCCTGGTGGTCTCGGTCAGCGGGGACGGGGGCTACAACGAGGTCGTCAACGGGGTCATGGCCGCCGGGAAAACCGATGCCGTGTGCGCGGTGCTCCCCGCCGGCAACGCCAACGACCACCACCGCACCACCGCCCGCCAACCCCTGGCCGAAGCCATCGCCGAAGGACAGGTGCGGAAGATGGATCTGCTGCACCTGTCCACCGGGAACCACCCGGGCGCGGAGGCCCTCTACGCCCACTCCTACATCGGCTTCGGGCTGACCCCGGTGGTGGCCATCGACATGGAGAAGGGCAACAAGGGCGCGCTCAAGGAGATGATCTCGGTGGTGCGGACCTTCGCGAAGTTCCGGCCCTTCCGCATCCAGCACTCCGACGGCACCCGGGCCAAGATCGACAGCCTCGTCTTCGCCAACATTCCTCAGATGGCCAAGTTCGCCACCCTCAGTGAGGCCGAGGACCGGCCGGCCGATGGGAAGTTCGAGGTGATCCTGTTCCCGCACACCGCCAAGTGGAAGGTGCTGCTCAAGGCCGCCCGCGCCACCACCACCGGGCTGGGGGACCAGCCCAGTGTGGCCCGCTATGAGTTCATCGCCCTCAAGCCGATGCCCTACCAGCTCGACGGGGAGGTCCGCTCCGTGCCCGCCCACACCACGGTGCGCATCGAGTCCGCCCCCTCGGCCCTGACTGTCATCGGCTGAGCGACCCACTACCGGCTCAGCACCCCGGGTGCTGGAGGCGACCATGGTCAGGACATGGGACACGCCCCCCCTGTCATCATCCGGAACCCTGCCCTGCCTGCGGCACCGAACGATGGCGTTACTGCGGGTGGCGGTCCAAAAACGTCAACGACGTGTAGCAACCAGCGTCCGGGACTATTTTCATTTGCTACAGGGGTGGTTAAGCAGCCAGCCAGCCCGCTCCATCATGAACGCCCTGCGCGGCCTCGATATTGAAGGAGCACCTGGTGCTCGACGCCCTTGCCGCCCAGCAAGCTCGGCTGCTGCAGCTCACGATCGCTCAGGCTGACATTTCGGTGTTCCAGCTCTGGTGGCACTACTTCAGTCTGGGCGGTGATGTCGGCCAGCTCGAAATCGAGGCCTACCTCCACCAGGCGCTGCATTTGCCCCGCCTCGATCGTCAGCTACTCGACCACGCCGCCTCCGAGCTCATCAACGACTAGCCCACTCCGAAAGACCCAAAGTGATCCCTGTTCTCACAGCGACCACGGCCCTTCTTGTGCCCTACGGCACAGACATCGCAGGCCCCAAGGAGGCCTCACCGCAATGCGGTCTGCCTCTAATGGGCCATATGTAAAGCGGTGGGGAAGATGCCGCTCTTGGCTCCGATGTCCGCGGTCCATCAGCAGCTGTGCTGACCCTGAAAGTGTGGTGGGGCCCTTGCCCTCAGGGCGCGGTGATGCGCCTCAGGGTGCCTCGTTCGGGTGCAGGTGGCGGTAGCGGCCCTGGTAGTACAGGAGGGGTTCCAGGGCATGCCCACTTGCTGGGCTCATCTCGTTGACCCTTCCCAGGACGATGACGTGATCGCCCGCGTCGTGCTCGGCCCAGATCTCACAGTCCAGCCACATCAGGGTGTCCTCGAGGACCGGGTTCCCCGCCAGGGTTGGGTGCCAGCGGATGCCCGCCCACTTGTCGGTGCCCTTGCGGGCGAACTGGTTCGAAACCCCCTGCTGGTGACTGGAGAGGACGTTCACCGCGAATCTCCCGGTCCGCCGGATCCGGGGGTAGGTGGTGGAGGTCTTCATGACACTGAAGGAGATCAGCGGCGGGTCGGTGGAGACGCTATAGAAGGACTGGCAGGTGAACCCGACCGGGCCCTGCTCATCACGGCCGGTGATGACCGTGATCCCGGAGGCGTAGAGCCCCAGGGCGCCCCGGAAGGCGCGGGGGTCGATGCTCTGCCGGTCGGCTGCCGTTTGCATGGCCGGGGTCACCGTGCCTGGTCTGCGAGCCGGGGGTCCAGTCCGTACTGGGCGTGGGCTCCCAGGTTCTCCCGCAGGGTGGGACCTTCGTAGTCGTGGTGGTAGAGCCCGCGTTCCTGCAGGAGGGGCACGACCTCGTCGACGAAGGTGTCGATCCCGTCCTCGTAGACGTCGATGGAGACCCAGAAACCGTCGGCGGCCCCGGCCTCGAACCACTCCTGCAGATGGTCGGCGGTCACCGAGGCAGGCCCCACCGGTGTGGGGTGGTAGTCGATGACCCCGTGGGCGAGGATGTCGCGGATCGTCCACCCTTCCCGGGCGACCTCCAAGGCCCGCGGGGAGCGGGGATCGAAGGGACTGGGCCGGGCGGCGGCCAGCTGCTCCTGGGTCAGCGGCCGGTCCAGCTGACCGACCTCCAGATCCAGCCCCAGCATGGATCCCAGGTACGGGACGCGGGCCGGGAAGATGTGCTCGCCCAGGGCCACGCGGCGGTCCAGGGCGGCCCGCTTGGTGGGGCCGATGGCCGGCATCACCCCGGCGAAGAACTTCACCTCATCCGGGTCGCGCCCGGCACGGCGCGCCGCGTCACGGACCGCCTCACGCTGGGCCCGGGCGTCCTCGATGGTGAACACCGCCCCGATGACCGCACTGGCGTACCGGCCGGCTATCTCGAGTCCGTTCTCCCCGCCGCCGGCGGAGAAGATCACCGGCTGGCCCTGCTCCGAAGGCGGAATGGGCAGCGGCCCCTGGGAGGCGACGTGCTCCCCGCCCAAGTTGATCGCCGGGATCTTGCCCGGGTCCGCGAACCGTCCGGTGCTCGTGTCCTTGAGCCAGGCGTCGCGCTGCCAGCTGCCCCACAGCGCCTGGGTGATCTGGATGGTCTCGTGGGCGCGCTGGTAGCGCTGCGGGCGGGCGGCGATCTGGCGGCCGAAGTTGGCCGCGGAGGCGGGGTCGCTGGTAGTCACCGCGTTCCAACCGGCACGGCCGTGGCTCATCACATCCAGGGCCTTGAACTGCCGGGCGAGGTTGTAGGGCTCGTTGAAGGTCGTCGACCCGGTGGCCACCAGCCCGATGCGTTCGGTGCCCCGGGCGATCGCCGCCAGCGTCATCATGGGCTCCAGGGTGAGCTGGGGTGCCTCGTGCTCCAGGTTCCCGCTCAGGGCCAGGAAGTCGGGCAGGAACAGGAAAGCGAACTTCCCGCGTTCGGCGGCCTGGGCGTAGCGGACTTGGGCGTCGAAGTCGGTGTAGTTGGACGGATTCACCCCGGGGGCCCGCCAGGCGGCGGGCTGGGAGCCGTAGCCGTTGCCGAGCTGCATGCCGAGGATCATCTGCGGGCTGGTCATCGAGGAGTCTCCAGTGCGAGTGAACTTAAACGGAGTGTCTCTCCGCCTACGAACTCCAAAGATACGGAGACTGTCTCCATATTGTCAACGGGGCAGAAACACCCCGATCCGGAGAGGCAGATGATCATGGGGCAACCGCGGGGACCGATGTCGCGGGCGAAACAGTGGGCCACCGTGCCGACATCCTGGCGGCGACACGGTGCCGCTGCCCGCCCCATGGGCTCGGCGCCTGATTGCCGACGATGGCCCGGAGGGCCGGTGTGCGGGGTGGCACCCTGTCGTCACCACCGGGGCGACTCCACAGTCACACCACAGCCCGGGCTACTCGGTGTTCCCGCCCTCGATCGGGGCGGCGTGAAGGAAGGTCGCGGGGCCGGGTCAGAAGGTGCGCTTGGCCACCCGCACCCGTTGGGCTCCTTCCAGGGCGGAGGCCAACCGGGCGGCGGTGACGGGGGCGGCCGGGGTCTCGAGCATCTGCTCTGCAGGCGTGTCCGGGTCGGCGAGGTAGAGGCGGGTGTAGGCGGCGGCCTCGGGCTCGAACCGCCAGCTCTCGGTCAGGGTGCCGGCGTCGAGGGTGTCGAAGCCGAGCCGGTCGATCAGTGCTGCCACCTGGGTCTTCGCCCCGGCGTCGTTGCCCGCCATCGGCAGGGCGGTGCGGTCGGGGGACCCGGCGGGGCGGGCCAGGGCGGGGATGTGGTCGGCGAGGATGTTGTTGAACGCCTTGGCCAGCCGGGCTCCGGTGAAGTGGCGTTGGACGAGCTCGCTGGTGGTGAGCTCCTCCGCGTCGAGGACGGGGATGCGCCCGTCGCGGAACGGGTAGTAGTTGCTGGTGTCGACCACCGTCTTGCCCTCCAGCAGGGCGGCGGGGAGGGTAGTTGCCGCGGTCAGCGGCACGGACAGCACCACGATCTCCCCGGCGTCGGCCGCCTGCTCGACGGTGCCGGCGGTGGCCAGCGGGCCCAGCTCGGCGACGAGGTCGGTGAGGGTTTCGGGGCCGCGGGAGTTGGCGACGACGACCGGGGTGCCGGCCGCTGTCGCCAGGCGGGCGATGGCCGCACCGATGTTTCCGCTGCCGATGATTCCAAGGGTGGGCATGACAAGTCCTCGCTCTGGGAAAGGTGGGATGGGATGGGGGTAGTGATGTCCCCTCGGGCGCAGGTCGCGTCGTGGCGGTTCACGACATGCCGGCGGGCCGACACCTGGGAACCCTCACGGACTCCGCGGGCGTCGCCGCTTCGTCATGAGGAACACCGCGCCGGGCTGCGTGGGCGTCCCCGTGGCTGCCGGTGCTGGTCAGCTCGCCGGGGTGTCTCCGGGCCGGGGTGTGGCCCAGCCGGAGCGGATCATCTCGCGCACGGCCTGGGCCGAGGCCTCGTCGGCCATGGCTGCCCCGCGCACCCAGGCCGTGGCCAGGGCGGCCAGGAACAGGTCCCGTCCACGCACCCACGGCCGGGCCGCGCCCTCACGCTGGGCCGCGCCGAGGAACTCGTCAGTGGTCGTGATGAAGCCCTGGCAGGTGATCGCCAGCGGAGAGGACTCCTGGGACAAGGCAGCCCGCAAGGGATCGGGCAGCCCGTCGAAGGCGGTCACCCACTCCCCCAGCGCGTCCAGCCAGTGCTCCAGAGCCACCGCCGCATCCGTCTCCTGCCGAAGAGCCTCGAGCTGGGCCTCCAGCTCCTCGTTGCGGGCCTGCAGCAGAGCGGCCAGCAGGGCGTCCCGGTTGGGGAAGTGCCGGTAGAGGGTCCCGGCTCCGACACCGGCCCGCTTGGCCAGCGCGTCCAGGGACCCGGTGATGCCGGCCTCGGTGAAGAACTCCTCGGCGACTTCGAGGATGCGGGTGCGGTTGCGCCGGGCGTCGGTACGCGGCCGACGTGTACCGGTCTCTGCCTCGGTCATGGTTGAGTCCTCTCCTCGACTAAGTGGAGACTATCTCCGTATGGTTGTCGAGGGCAAGCGAGGGCGCCTTCCACACCACAACCCGACGCATCTCGCTCGACAGGATCCGCGCCACCGACCACCTGCCGAACCCACCCAAGTCCAGCCACCCCCGCTGCGCCATCTGCCCACAGACCCCAGTCGCCACCCCAGGCGTGGCCACGATCACAAGCAGGGAAAGAAGCAGCCACTTGTCAAGGGGAGACACTCTCCGGTTTACTGATGTGGAGGCGTTCTCCACTTGACGACATGCCCCCCTTCCCGCCGTCGACCACAGGGACCCGGTCTGCCCGGAGCCCTCCTCGAGGCTGACCCCACCGCATTGTGAAAGAGAGCCACCCGTATGACCACCCGCCAGGCCTCGATCGACCCACAGCCCGACACCGGCCCCCATGTTCTGGGCACTTCCCAGGTCGTGGGTGCGCGCGACAAGCTCGCCCCCGGTGACGGCCTGGTCCTGGGGCTGCTGATGGCCTCGACCTTCATCGTGCTGCTCAACGAGATGCTGTTGGGGGTCGCGCTGCCCACCCTCATCGAGGAGCTGGCGATCACCGCGACGACCGGGCAGTGGCTGACCACCGGCTACCTGCTCGTCCTGGCCGTCCTGATCCCGGCCACCGGCTTCGTGATGCGCAAGTTCCACCTGCGGACCATCTTCCTGACCGCGATGTCGCTCTTCACCCTGGGGACGGTGCTCGCCGCTCTCGCCCCCGGCTTTGGGGTCCTGTTCACCGGCCGGATCATCCAGGCAGTGGGCACCGCCGTGTTCCTGCCGTTGTTGATGGCCACGACCATGCGTCTGGTCCCGGCGGCCCGCCAGGGCCGGATCATGGCGCTGGTCGTGATCGTGTCCTCCGCCGCACCGGCCCTGGGTCCGGCGGTCTCCGGCCTGGTGCTGTCCCAGCTGAGCTGGCGGTGGCTGTTCCTCCTGATGGTGCCGGTCGCCCTGGTCGGACTCGTGCTGGGTGCGGTGAAGCTGCGCAACATCACCACACCGGAGCCGGTCACCCTCGACGTACTCTCCCTCGCTCTCTCGGCCGTGGGGTTCGGTGCCCTGGTCTACGGGCTGGCCACCATCGGTGAGTCCACCTCGGGCCACACCCCCGTCTCCCCCTACCTCCCCATCCTCGTGGGCGTCCTGGGCGTCGCCGCTTTCGTCCTGCGGCAGCGGGCGCTCCAGCGCACCGACGACGCGTTGCTGGACGTGCGGATCTTCGCTGTCCGGGCGTTCACGGTGCCGCTGCTGGTGATGCTGGCCCTGACCATGACGGCCTTCGGCACGGGAGTCGTCTTCCCGCTGGTGCTGAGCAGTGTCAGCGGGTTGGGCACCTTGCAGATCGGGCTCTTCCTGGTGCCCGGCGGTGTCACGATCGCCGTGGTCTCGGCCATCGGCGGGCGACTCTACGACCGCCTCGGTCCCCGGCCCCTGGCGATCCCCGGAGCGCTCATCGTGGCCGCCTCCCTGTGGTTCCTCTCCCGGCTCGACTCCGGCACGGCCGTCTCGACGCTGCTCATCGCCTACATCACCATGATCGTCGGGCAGGCGCTGATGTGGAGCCCGCTGACCACGGCCGCGCTGTCGGCGCTGCCCGCTCACCTCTACCCCCACGGCAGCGCTGCCTTCGGCACCATCCAGCAACTGGGTGGCGCGGCAGGCACCGCGGTTCTCGTCTCCGCCTACACCCTCGGATCCACCGCACACGGCACCGGACCCCTGGATCTGGCCCAGTCCGTCGCCGCCGCACAAGCCGCCTTCACCGCCGCGGCCGTCATCGCCTCCGCCTCGGCCCTCGCCACCCTGTTCGTGCGCCGGCCCCGACCACTCGACCCGCACACCCCCGCAGAACCCACACCCGGTGCCTCGGCGGCAACGGCCTGACCCACAGCCCCTCGCTCCCATCGGGGCATCCACCTGCAGCACAAGGAGACAGACCATGAAGATCGGCATTCTGGGCACCGGGCACATCGGCACCACCCTGACCCAACGGTTGAGCGCAGCCGGACACGACGTCAAGGTCGCCAACTCGCGCGGCCCACAGACAATCGGGCCCGACGTGCTGGCCTCAGGCGGACGCGCGGTCCTGGCGGACGAAGCCGTGATCGATGTCGACGTCGTGATCCTCTCCGCTCCCCTGCACCGTCTTCCGCAGATCGCGCCGCTGCTCACCGGTGTGCCGTCCGGCACCGTGGTCATCGACACCTCGAACTACTATCCGCAGCGCGACGGCAGGATCGAGGCCATCGAGGCCGGCCAGGTCGAGAGCCTGTGGGTGGTTGAACAGCTGGGACGCCCGGTGGTCAAGGCGTGGAACGCGATCGGCTCCCATTCCTTCGCGGCCAAAAACAAGCCGGCGGATAGCCCGGACCGCATCGCCATCCCCGTGGCAGCCGATGACGACCAGGACCGGGCGGTGGGCATGGCCCTCGTCGAGGACACCGGCTTCGACGCCTTCGACGCGGGCCCACTGGCGCAATCGTGGCGCCAGCAGCCGGGCACCCCGTGCTACTGCACCGACCTCACCCTCGAAGAGATGCCGCAGCAGTGGGCGGCAGCAGACGCGAGGCGATCGCCGACGCGACGCGACCTGGCCGTCGCCGCCATCCAGGAACGAGTCGGGGACGCCACCACCAACCCCGACGCCGAATACGGCGTACGCCTCAACCGCGCCCTCTTCATCTGAACCCAGAGAACCCCTCGAGGCACTCCCTGGCAAACACGGCGAAAACCAACCCATACTGCAACGTCACCCTCGTAGGTCGTGACCGGTAGACGGCCATATGTAAAGCGACAGGGGCCGGAGCCCCCTCCTGACTTGGGACTGAGCTACCAGCACTGGCAGGCGAGGCGGCAGTGGTGACGGCTCCGGAGAGGCCCCGGCCGGTGGTGGTTTCTTCCGGAGGCATCCTTCAGGATGGATGAGTCAGCCCGTGGTGACCGTGATGAGTCATGGCGGCGGGGGATCAACGGAAGGAGTTTCCATGCCGGATCTTGGTGGAGCAGCCGATAAGGCCAAGGACTACGCCCAGGACAACCCTGAGAAGGTCGACCAGGGCAAGGACAAGGCCAAGGACGCCTTGGACGGGAAGAACGACGGCGACCAGCAGTAGTTTTATTCTTCGATCGACACGAGCCGGGCCGGCCCTATGGGGCCGGCCCGGCTTCGTCCTCTGCTGCCCGTACAGGGCACGTTAGAGAGGCCCTTGCCGGTCCGACTGTGGGTGATGGTGCGGGGGCGAGAAACCAGGCGTGGGTGATGCCCGTTCGCCCTGCTCGATGGGAATCCCATGCAGGTGTGCGACATACGCATCATGATGTCCACAGGAGATGACGGACTCAGATGATCGTCACCTGCGGCAGTTCCCGGATGCGCCGGTAGAGTGTGGCCCTGGACATGCCGAGGTCGCGGGCGACCTGGGTGGCAGGCTCCCCGGACTCGATTAGCCGCAGGGCGTTGCGGATCTGGGAGTCGGTGAAGGTCTGGCGCCGTCCACCGAGGTCCTTGCCGGCAGCCCGGCGTTTGGTCACCGAGTCGGTGATCCGCTCCCGCTTGATCTCCAGCTCCATCTGCGCCAGAGCAGCCATGACGGTGAACACCATCGAGCCCATCGGGGTCGCGGTGTCCACGTCTCCCCCACCGAGGTTGAGCACCCGCAGCCCGGCTCCTCTCCCCCGCAGTGCCTCAGCGAAGGCCAGCATGTTCTGCGTGGACCGCCCCAGACGGTCCAGCGTGGTGATGACCAACGTGTCGCCTTCCTCGAGGGCGGCCACGGCTTTGTCGAACTGCGGACGCGATGCACGCCCTCCAGACACTCCACTGTCCACATAGATGTCATCGCGCCGCACACCGGCATGCAGGAGGTCGGACACTTGACGGTCAGCGTCCTGTTGCCGCGTCGACACTCGGGCGTACCCGATCAGCTTCCCCACGTCCACCCCATCTGTCTCGCAACTAACGTTGAGTATCCAATTCTAGGGGTACGGATAAAGCACATAGCTGCGAGACAGGCCGAACCGCGGAAACATGCGGGCGCAAATTTCTCGGACGAGACGTCTCACATCCCCTGGCATGAGGAGCGGCCTGATGTCACATTGCTCAGCCTGCTTCTAGAATTATCGGCCCTGCGCCTACCCTGGTTAATCACCACAGGGCCCCCGGCCTGCCGGCACGGCCCTGCCCCAAGCCGGCGCCGCGAGACCCTCCCTCACCTGCGAACAGGAACAACACATGACGACCCCTGCCCCTGGAGCCCTGGCCGTCGAGCTGCACCCGGCCTCTCCCACCCAGTGGGTCGCCACCTACTACCCCATGGTGGTCACCCCCGCGGGCCGTTGGGCCGAGGTCACCTGGGACCTGCACCAGCGTCTGATGCCCACTACGTCCGCCCCACGGGAGCCAGCACGGTGGCTGGAGGCGTGCAGCTCCGATCCCGATCACCCCTGCTACGCCGGCCACCAGGAGTGGGCCACCGAACTGGCCGCCGGCTATGCAGCCGCACGCGCCGTCCACGACACCGAGCGCACCGAGGAACCCTTCTCGGACCAGGAGGCACAGTTGCTGCGCGAGGACACGCTCGTCGTCCCGGCCGGACAGCTCTCGGAGTGGGTGCTCGACGACCTCGAGGACGAGACCTCGAGCATCGGCGGCTGACCCTGCGCACGGGCCACTCCTTCCCGCCCCGCCCGGCCATCCCGACCCCTTCTATTCACAACCGCACATTGTTGTTTCAGGTTGTGAACGCGAACACACCGCCGACATTGCCGCACGGGGCGGGAGCGAGCATCCTGGCTTACCAGGGGGACAAGGGATCTGCATCAGACCATCCTCCAGCTTCGGCCGCGTCGACCGGGCGCACCGTGGTTCCGGGGGGATCCACGGAGCCAGCCAGATCATGGTCCGCGACGAAGCAGCGCAGGGGCGGGATGGCCGGGGGGCCACCCCGCCCCTGCCACACCTATCCACGATTTCGCAGCGGCGGTAGGCGGATCCGCCCTCGAGAAGACGTCGCTCAGCCCAGCCCTCGACTGAAGAGTCATCCCCTCGGTCGGGCGGCGCCCTTGTGAGCGACGTTGATCCCAGGGCAACCATCGTCATCGGCGCCGCCCCCTGGACTCAGTCGGTCATACGCGTCCACCACGGCACGAATCCTCTAGTCAGCGGCCCTCACGGTGTTTCACACTGGTGCTGTGGCGGAAGGCATCTCCCACACAGAAAGCCGGACACCATCCCATGTCCGGCTTTCTGCTTTCCCAGCACAGCGAGGGATTCTCCGCCCAGGAGCAGGACCCGGCTCTGCCCTTGGTCCATCAGCTCTCCCATCCGGTGGTCCTGCGTAGCACTGCCACCGCAGCACCGGCAGTCCAACGCGCTACTCACCCATGGTCCGAGGCGGTCGAGCAGCCAATGCAGAAGCTCGAGACGGACGTCGGGAACACCGGCGTCGGTGCGGAGGGGATCAGCGCCACTAACGCCCATGACCGTAGGCAGAGCCCAGCCAGCTGGGAATGCCCTTCCGGCTGAGCCCGGACAGTCAGGGGTGTGGTGAGGAGTCAGTCTGTCGGATCAGGGTCGGCTTCGGCGGCGGTGACCGGCCCGGCGGTCACCGACTCCGGAGGCCTCGGCGGCAGGTGACGGTAAAGGGTGGTGCGGGTGATCCCAGTCTTGGCCACGATCTCCGCCATGGTATGCCCGCTGGCGCGCAGATGGGCTGCGTAGGCCAGCTTGTCCGGATCCACCACCGAAGGCCGCCCGATCCGCCGCCCCTTGGCCGTGGCCACTGCCCGGGCATGGGCGGCGCGCTCGAGGGTGTAGGTGCGTTCCATCTGCCCGAACAGTGCCAGCAGCACCACCGCCAGTTGCGCCATCGGATCATTTGGGTTGGTGGAGTCCACCTTGATCGGGTCCGCCAGATTGCGCACCCCCACCCCTCGCTCGGCGAGGTCGTGGATCAGGTTCAGGGTGTCGCGCACGGTGCGTCCGAGCCGGTCCAGGGTGTGCACCACAATCACGTCACCCTGGCGGGCGTAGGCCAGAGCCGCGGTCAGTCCGGGGCGGTCAGTGGTGGCCCCGGACTTCTTGTCCACATAGATCCGCTCCGCCGCGATCCCGACCTGCCGGAGAGCATCGATCTGCCGGTCCAGGTCCTGTTTAGCCGTCGAGACCCGCGCGTAGCCCAATTCCATGCCGTTAGCGTACCGGAAGTCGTTACCGTACGTCTGAAACGGAACTTTTTTATGGGCCTAGCTTTTAGGACCTCACTGGCTATCCGTAATGCTCGTGGAGGGACCTCACCGCCGGCCGTCCCACTACCAAGGAAGTGGGACGGTCACTTTGAGCTCGACGAGACATCTTGCAACCCATGGGACACAGGACGCCGCTTCATCCGGACCCTTGGCGGACCAGGCACTGGCATCGCACCGTCGACCAGCTGTCCTGACGGGCCAGTTCCTCGACATGGTCCCCCAAGGAGCTCCTCAATCCTCGGATGCCCACCGCTCGGGCGCCGCGGCTCGTGGTCGAATGGTCGGGCGGCCCCGATCGGGGTTGTGGAGCCATCCTCGTCCCACGGAGTCATGATGACCACTGCACCCTCGGATCACGCCACTGACGTCCTCGTGATCGGCGGCGGCAATGCCGGGATCTCCCTGGCCGCACGACTGCGCCGCAGGGGCATCACGGACATCGTGATCGCGGAGCCGAAATCCACGCACCACTACCGGCCGATGCTCTCCTACGTGGGCGCCGGGCTGAAGACCGTGCGGCAGATGTCCCGGGCCCAGCACAGCGTGATGCCCCGCGGCGTGCGATGGATCCAGGACCGTGTCCAGGCACTGGATCCGGCGGCACGGACAGCCACGCTGTCCTCCGGCGAGCACATCGGCTACCGGGACGTCGTGATCTGCGCGGGCTCCTCCCCGGACTGGGACCGTGTCCCCGGCAGTGTCGAGGCGATGGCCGGCCCGCACGCCTCGACCAACTACACCGTGGAGCTGGCCCCCCGGACCTGGGAGCTGCTCCGCGGGCTGCGCCGCGGCCGGGCGCTGTTCACCATCCCGGACGGCCCGGCGCCCACTCCGCAGATCGGGCAGAAGATCCTCTACCTGGCCTGCGACTACTGGCAGCGCCAGGGTGTCCTGCAGGACATCGAGGTGACCCTGCTGACGCCCACCGCCACCGTGTTCGGCCAGCCGGACGTGGACCGGGTGCTGCAGCCCTGGGTCCGGCGCTACGGCATCACGGTCCTGACGAGCGCCCACGTGCAGTCGATCGACGCCGGCTCCCGCCGGCTGCGAGCCACGGTCGACGGGACGCCCCGGGACCTGCCCTACGACCTGCTGCACCACAGCCCCGTCCACCGGGCCCCGGCCTGGATCGCCGACGCGGGACTGGGCGTCGCGCCGGGCCCGGGCACCACTTGGGCCGGCTACGCGGACGTGGATGCACAGACCCTGCGGCACCGCCGCGTGCCCACCGTGTGGGCCTGCGGGGACGCGGCCGCGCTGGAGACCGCCTCGTCCGGCGGGGCACTGCGCCACCAGACGAAGATCCTCACCGAGAACCTCCTGGCCACCCGCGATGGTCGAGAGCCCACCGCCTTCTACGACGGGTACACCGTGACCCCCGTGACCGTGCAGCGGGGCCGGGCCGTGCTGGCCGAGTTCGACCGGGACAACGAACTGGCACCCAGCATCCCCGGCGTGCCGCTGCTGGCCCCGAACCGCGTCTCCTGGTTCTTCGACCTCGAGGTCCTCCCCCGGGACTACTGGAACGTGATCCTCCGGGGCTTCTAGTGGACCATGTGTGGACACATCCGTGGCGCCTCGTTCCCCTCTCCGATGGCACCTGATTGCCCGCGCCCCCAGTCGTCGCGGCACGAGCTGTGAGAAAGGAGGGTCGGAAATCGGGAGGCCCCGAGAAGCAAGACTCATGCATCTGCACAGGATTGTGCGCCGCGATATTACTGTCTGGTACTTCTCGGGCAGCACCGGCCCCCACGCCGGTGCAGCGACTCCCATGATCCGTTCCCCGGCGGTCGGGGGTCGCCTTCTGCGCCTCGGCGCGGCGAAGTGCTCCTGCCCTCTCCCGGGCAGGAGCACTTCGTGCCGAGGATCCGGGTCGGCGGCCGACCGCCGGACCGTCGAGCGGTGTGCCCCGACGGCTCGGCGGTCACCGGCGGTAGGAGGCCCCGCGGTGGTCATCGGCCAGCCGCGGACCGGCCCCGGTCAGCGCCTCGCGCAGCGTCCTGCCGGCGGGGAGGGCCCCGGGCTCCGGCAGCAGGCCCCGGCGCCGCAGCTCGGGCGACACCATCGTGGTGAACCGCTCCAGGTCCGCCGGCCGCACGGCCGCCGAGATGTTGAAGCCGTCGACTCCGGCCTCCTCGCGCCAGCGCTCCAGCTCGTCCGCCACGGTGCCGGGGGCGCCGGCGATGACGGGCCCGCGGCCGCCGATGGCCACGAACTCGGCCAGGTCCCGCACCGTCCAGGTCCGGTCGGGGGACAGCGAGGTGAACGCCGCGAGCGCGGACTGGTTGGCGTCGGTGGCCACGTACTCGAGCGGCGCCTCGGGGTCCGCCCCGGAGAGGTCGACCCCGGTCCAGCCGCCGAACAGGGACAGCGCCCCCTCGATGTCCACGTGCCGGCGGTACCCCGCCAGTCTGGCGTGGGCCTCCTCGTCGGTCTCGGCGACCACCACCGTGGCCATGGTGAAGGTCTTCACGGCGTCCTCGTCCCGCCCCCGCTCGGCGAGCTCGGCCCGGACGCCGTCGGTCCACCGGCGCACGAGCTGCGGGGTGTTGCCGATGAAGAAGATGGCCTCGGCGTGGTCGACGGCGAACTGCTGCCCGCGCTTCGAGGCGCCGGCCTGGAACAGCAGCGGAGTGCCCTGGGGCCCGGGGTGGGTCAGCGCGTGGCCGGGCACGGAGAACCAGGTGCCCTCGTGGCCGACGGGGTGCGAGAGGTCGGGGTCCACGAAGACCCCGGCGGCGGCGTCGGCCTTCACGGCCCCGGGCTCGAAGGATCCCTCGAGGAGCTTGTACATGACCTCCATGTACTCGTCGGCGCGGTCGTAGCGCTCGTCGTGCGGGATCTGCCGGTCCATGCCCAGGTTCCGGGCGGCGGAGTCCTGGTAGGAGGTGACCACGTTCCACGCCACCCGGCCGCGGGTGAAGTGGTCCAGGGTCGCGAAGGTGCGGGCCAGCAGGTAGGGGGCCTCGTAGGTGACCGAGGCGGTCACCCCGAAGCCGAGCCGCTCGGTCGCCGCGGCCATCGCCGGCACCGCGACGAGCGGGTCGAGCAGCGGGTACTGCACTCCCCCGCGGGCGGTGGCCTCGGTCCCGCCGCCGTACACGTCGTAGACGCCCGGGATGTCGGCCAGGAACAGCGAGGCGAAGCCGCCCTCCTCGAGGGTGCGGGCCAGGGACGTCCAGTACTCGAGCGTGTCGAACTGCGTGACCCCGGCCTCGGGGTGGCGCCACAGTCCCGGTGACTGGTGCACGGGCACCATCATGTCGAAGGCGTTCAGCAGCAGGGGGCGGGTCATACGGTGCTCCTCGCGGGGGTGGTCTCGGAGGTGGTCCCGGCGTCGGCGGATCGGATCGCGCCGAGCACGGTGCGGACGTCGTGCAGGTCGGTGAGCTCGGTGCCGCGCTGTTCGCGGGCGGGGTCCTTCGCGGCCAGGGCGGCGACGATCGAGAGCACGGCCAGCCCGGAGAGGTAGCCGGCGATCAGCCACGGGGTGCCCCCGCCGGCGGCGAACAGCAGGGCGGCGATCATCGGCATCAGCCCGCCGCCCAGGACGGTGCCGACCTGGTAGCCGAAGCTCACCCCCGAGTAGCGCACGTGCACCGGGAACTGCTCGGCGAACCAGGCCGCCTGCGGCCCGTAGATCGCGTCGTGGACGAGGTTGATGCCCAGGATCACCACGAGCGGCAGCAGGGCGAGCGGACCGGTGTCGAGGAAGGCGAACAGCACCCAGCCGAAGACGCCGATCGCCGCGTAGGCGGTCACCGAGACGACCTTGCGGCCCACCCGGTCGGAGAGCCAGCCCCAGAAAGGGGTGGAGAACAGGCCGATGGCCGAGGCGATCATCACCGCGGTCACGCCCGCGGCGCTGTCCCCGCGCACGTCCCGCAGGTAGGTCAGCATGTAGACCGTCACCAGGTAGTAGACGGCGTTCTGGGCCAGGCGCAGGCCGATCGTGACCAGCAGCGGGCGGCGGTGGTGGGTCAGCAGCTCCCGCAGGGGCGCGGTGGCCACGTTGCCGGAGGCCCGGTGCGCCAGGAACTCCGGGGCGTCGGCCACGCCGAGGCGGATCCACAGGCCGATCGCCACCAGCAGGGCCGAGAGCAGGAAGGGGATGCGCCAGCCGTAGGCGGCGAACTGCTCCTCGCTCATGACGTTCTGCACGATGAAGAACGCCCCGGTGGCCAGCAGCATGCCGGCCGAGGACCCGATCTGGGTGAAGGACCCGAAGAACCCGCGGTGCCGGGCCGGTGAGTGCTCCACGCTCAGCAGCGCGGAGCCGCCCCACTCGGCGCCGGCGGACAGGCCCTGGAGGATGCGCAGGACCACGAGCCCGACGACGGCCCACCAGCCGATCACCTCGTAGGTCGGCAGCAGCCCGATCAGGGTGGAGGCCACGCCCATGAGCATCAGGGAGGCCACCAGCAGGGCCTTGCGGCCGATCCGGTCGCCCAGGTGCCCGGCGACGATCCCGCCCAGGGGCCGGGCGATCACCCCGACCGCGAGCGTGGCGAAGGACGCGACGATGCCGCCGAGCTCGGTGGCCATGGGGAAGAACTGGACGTTGAAGACCAGCGCGGCGGCGGTGCCGTAGAGGTAGAAGTCGTACCACTCGATGGTGGTCCCGGCGAAGGCCGAGGCCAGGACGCGCTTCTTGCCGTGGACGATGCTGCTGCGTCCCGGGGCGGCCGTGGTCGTGGTGCTCATGGGTCAGGCTCCTGGGGTTCGGTCGGCGGGGGTCCTCGCGTCGCCGATGGCGTTCAGGCCCTCCGGCAGGGTGCCGTTGATGAGGTAGTCGCCGAGGGCGCGGGCACGGAAGGCGATCGGGTTGTGGGTGGCCACGGTCTGGGCGTTGCGCCAGTGCCGGTCCAGCCCCTTGGCCGTGGACGTGGCGGAGGCGCCCACGGTGAGGAACAGGTCCTGGGCCGCGCCGAGCGCCAGCTCCGGGACGGTGACCTGGGCGTGCTCCACGGCGATCTCGGACTCGTGCAGTGCCGCCGGGAGAGCCCCGGTGAACTCCGGCCGGTCGGCGCCGGCCGCTGCGGCGGCGGCGATCCCGGCGTCCAGGGCACGGGCGGCGTGCAGGACGGTGGCCTCGGCGGCGAAGGCCTTGGCGGAGATCCGGCCGGTGGCCTCCTGGATCAGCGGGTCGTCGCGGAACGGCAGGCCGAGCCCGGTGTTGAAGGTCCGCCGGCGGGCGGCGATGGTGTCCACGGCGTCCCGCCGGGCGGCCCGGGCGATGCCGGCCAGGACGGCCAGCAGCACGAGCTGGAAGAAGGCGGCCTCGTGGACGGCCTCCGCGCTGCCGGCGGTGCGGTCCAGCACGGCGTCGTCCGGGACGCGCACCCGGTCGAAGACCGCGGTGCCGGTGCCGGTGAGCTTCTGCCCGAAGCCGTCCCAGTCGTCCTCGAGCGTGACGCCCTCGGCGTCCGTGGGGACGACGGCGAAGCGGCGGCCGTCCCGGCCGTCCAGGGCGGCCGAGACGCGGGTGTAGTCGGAGAAGACCGAGCCGGTGGCGTAGTACTTCCGGCCGGTGAGCTCCCAGCCCGCGGCGCTCCGGCTCAGCACGGTGTTCAGGGTGCCGAGCGCGTTGCCGCCCTTCTCCGTGGAGGCGTTGCCCACGGTGGCCCCGGCCAGCACCCGCGGGTACCAGACCTCCTGGAGCTCAGAGGGCAGGAAGCGCAGGGACTCCACGAAGCCGGAGTGGGAGCGGTAGAGGTGGGCGATGTTGGAGTCGGCCTCGGCCAGGTCGACCAGCAGCCGGGTGAAGTCCTCGAGGCCGACCTCCGGACCGCCGTGGGCCGCCGGGACGCGCAGGGCGCCGAAGCCGGCCCGGTCCAGCCGGCGGACCTCCGCGTGGGGCAGCACGCGCTGGAGGTCCCGGTCCAGGGAGCCGGCGGCGATCTCCGCGAACAGGGGCCGGAAGTGCTCCTGGAGCCCGGCGTAGTCCCGGGGCAGGCCGGCGGCGGGGTTCGTGCCGGCGCGGGAACGGACAGCGGTCCTCTCGACCGTGGTGCGGGTCATGCGGTGGTCCTCTCGGTCGCACCGAGGAGGCCGGTCGCGCCAGGGCCGGCCCGGTGACGGCAGCGCCGGGCGCCGACGTCGGGGACCGGCTGCCGATCCGGGATCTCCATCGGTTCTGGCCTTAGCACCCTGACCCCGGAGGAGGGCGGGTTGCTGCGGCGTCGTCGAGCCAGATCTCTCAGCCGCTCTGAATGGGACGTCCGACATCGCACCAGACCAGCGGGGTCCGGGGCCAGCCGATGACCTGTGCGCGTCATCGGGTGTCACGACGACGTCACAGACGGTCATCTCGTCCGGAGTGGTGTACCGACCCGGTCGTTCGCCCAGGGAAGGAGGAGAGCGCGGCGGACCGCCTCAGTAGACCGGCTGGTCCGGGGCCACCTGCTCCACCCAGGCGAGCACCCCGCCCTCGAGGTGACGGACCCGCTCCTCCCGCCCGGCGTAGAAGGGCCGCAGCGCGGCGAGCGCGGTCGCGGAGCGGGCCCCGGCCTTGCAGTGCAGCACGAGGTCCGCGCCGCGGGCCTCCGAGGGCAGGGCGTCCGCGCCGCGGTCCAGGATCTCCTGCAGGGGCACGGGCACGGCGCCGTCGATGGCCACGAGCTCCCGCTCCCAGTCCTCGCGCACGTCCACCAGGGCGAAGGACGCCTCGCCGCGGGAGCGGCGCTCGAGCAGCCGGGCCAGCTCGGCCGCCCCGACGGTCTCGGCGGGGTCCGCCCCGGGCAGTGCGCAGCCGGCGGCGGGCCGGGCCACCGCGGTGACCGGGGCGGCGTCCGGGTCCGGGGCCAGCCGCATCTCGCGCCAGGTCATGGCGAGCGCGTCGTGCAGCAGCACCCGCCCGAGCAGGGGCTCCCCGGTGCCGGTGATCAGCTTGACGGCCTCGGTGACCATGACCGAGCCGATGGTCGCGGGGAGCATGCCGAAGACCCCGCCCTCGGCGCAGCTGGGCACCTCGCCGTCCGGCGGGGCCTCGGGGTAGAGGTCCCGGTAGGTGGGCCCGTGCCCGGCCCAGAAGACGCTGACCTGACCCTCGAAGCGCAGGATGGAGCCCCACACGCAGGGGGTGCCGGTCAGGGCGGCGGCGTCGCTGACCACGTAGCGGGTCGTGAAGTTGTCGGCGCCGTCAAGGACGAGGTCGTACCCGCGGACGATGTCCACGGCGTTGTCCGCGTCCAGCCGGACGGGATGGGTGCGGACCTCGACCAGCGGGTTGAGCGCTGTGACGGCCTCGGCGGCGGAGACGGCCTTGGGCCGGCCGACGTCGGCGGTGGTGTGCACCACCTGGCGCTGCAGGTTGGAGAGCGACACGACGTCGTCGTCGACGATCCCGATGGTCCCCACCCCCGCCGCCGCGAGGTACTGCAGGGCCGGGGCGCCCAGTCCCCCGGCGCCGACGACGAGCACGCGGGCGCGGCCCAGCCGCCGCTGGCCGAGCGGCCCGATCCCGGGCAGGGTCAGGTGCCGGGCGTAGCGCTCGAGCTCCTCGCGGGTCAGCTCGGGGCCGGGCGCCACGAGCGGGGGCAGCGGGCTCACGGCCGCTCCCCCACGGGCGCCCAGTCACCGCGCGGGACGTCGGCCGGGCCGGCGGCGGGCCCGTCGTCGGGGGCGTCCGTGCCGACCCGCCCGGCCATGGGCGAGGACGCGTGGGCGTGGCGGCGGGCGGGGATGCGCCCGGCCCCGGCGGCGAGCCGGCCGGCGAGCACGGCGTGGCGCATCGCGGTGGCCATCGCCACCGGGTCCTGGGCGCGGGTGACGGCGCTGGCGAGCAGCACGGCGTCGCAGCCCAGCTCCATGGCCAGGGCGGCCTCGGAGGCGGTGCCGATCCCGGCGTCGAGCACCACGGGCACCGATGCTCGGGAGGCGATGAGCTCGATGTTGTGCGGGTTGAGGATGCCCAGGCCCGTGCCGATGGGGGCGCCCAGGGGCATCACCGCCGCCGCGCCCAGGTCCTCGAGGCGCCGGGCCACGGCGGGGTCGTCCGAGGTGTAGGCGAAGACCTCGAAGCCGCGGGCCACGAGCTGCTCGGTGGCGTCGAGGAGTTCCACCACGTCGGGCAGCAGTGTGTCCTCGTCGGCGATGACCTCGAGCTTGACCCAGTCGGTCTCGAGCGCCTCCCGCCCGAGCTCCGCGGTCAGCAGCGCGTCCCGGGCGGTGTAGCAGCCGGCGGTGTTGGGCAGGATCCGGATGTCGTTGCGCTCGAGCATCGCGAACAGCGAGTCCCCCTGGCCGGGGGCGTAGCGGCGCAGGGCCACGGTGGTCAGCTCGGTGCCGGAGGCCAGCAGCGCCTGCTCGAGGGTGTGCAGCGAGCTGAGGCCTCCGGTGCCCATGATCAGCCGGGAGGACAGTTCCGTGCCGTCGAGCACCAGCGGGTCGTGCACGGGGTGGGGGTGCGGGTGGGTCACGTCAGCCTCCTTGGACGGCGGTGATGATCTCGACGGCCTGGCCCTCGGCCACGGGCGTGCGGGCCCAGCGGCTGCGGGGGACGACCGCGGCGTCCACGGCCACGGCGACGCCGAGGCGGCCGCCGTCCCGCGGGGCGCCGTCCGGGCCCAGGGCGCGGCCGACGGTCTCGGCGACGAGGTCGACGACGGTGGCGTCCTCCGCCGCCGTGTGCGGCCGGCCGTTGAGGGTGATGGCGGTCATCGGGTGCTCCTGTTCCCGGGGCCGGGCCCGGCGGCGGCCGGGGCGGGGTCCCCTCGACGGGCCTCGACGGGGCGGTCGAAGCGGTGCGGGTCGGTGGTGGCGAGGTGCTCGGCGTCGGCGCCGGGATCCGGTCCGGCGCCGCCGACGACGAGCTGCGCGGCGAGCCGGGCGGCCAGCGGGGCCAGCAGGACGCCGTGGCGGAAGTAGCCGGTGGAGACCACGAGCCCCGGCACGGGCGAGCCGTCCGGGTCGCGGACCCGCCCCAGGTACGGGATGTCGTCCGGGGTGCCGGGCCGCGCGCGGGCCAGCACCTCGACGAGCTCGAGGTCGGCGACACCGGGCACCAGCGCCTGGGCGTCGCGCAGCAGCCGGAACACGCCGCCGGCGCTGGGGCCGGCGAGGTCGTCCTCGCGGGAGGTCGCCCCGATCACCACGGTCCCGTCGGTGCGGGGCACCAGGTAGACGGGCGTCCCGTGCACCAGGCTGCGGACGGTGCGCTCGAGCAGCTCGGGCGCACCGGCGGGGACCCGGGCGCGCAGGATGTCCCCGTGCACCGGGCGCAGGGGAGGGTGCCAGCCCTCCGGCAGCTCCTCGAGGTCGCCGAGGCCGGTCCCCGGGGCGAGCACGGTCCAGGCCGCCGAGACCATCCCGCCGTCGGCCAGGCGGACGCCGGTCACGGCGCCCTCGGCGCTGCGGCGCAGCCCCGTGGCGCGGCCGTGGACGAGCCGGGCCGGCCCGCCGTCGCGCCCGCCCGGGAAGCCGGCGGGCCCGGCGCCCTCCGGGGACCGCGGGGACTCGGGGGGTTCCGCCGGGCCCGGGAACCGCGACCGCCCAGGGGATGCCGGGGGCTCCGGTGGCTGAGCGGACCCGGGAGGCTCCGAGGGCTCCGGGGCGGTGAGGGCGGCGAGCAGTCCGGCCACGAGGCCGCGCGGGTCCACCTGGTGGTCGTCGGGGATCCGGAACGCGGCGGACAGCCGGGGGCTCAGGGCCGGCTCGAGGGCCCGGGCGGCCCGCAGGCTCAGCTGCTCCACGGTCATGCCGTGCCGGGCCTGCAGCTCGCGGAGGTCCGCCAGGGCCTGCCGGTCGGCGGCGTCCACGCCGCAGACCAGGGTCTCGGTGGCCCGGTGGCCCACCGTCCCGCCGGCGGCCTGCTCGAGGGCGGCCACGAACGCCGGGTACTCGGCCGCCGAGGCGGTCATGAGGGGGTAGAGGGGCTCCTGCTGGTACTGCACCTCGCTCACCGGGGCCAGCATCCCGGCCGCGGCGCGGCTGGCGCCGGAGCCCGGCTCGGGGTCCACCACGGCGACGGAGCGGCCGCGGCGGCGCAGCTCCCAGGCGGTGGCCAGGCCGATCACCCCCGCGCCGACCACGACGACGTCGGCCCGGACGTGCACGGGCTGCTCGACCAGCGGATGGGGCGCGGTCGCCGGGACGGGGTGCGCAGACGTCACTCGGGCTGTCCTTTCCTACGGCGGCATGACCCGCATCAGGTGTGGCGGTCGGCGCTGGACGCCCTCTCAGCCCCCGGTGGGGCTCCCGCAGAACCGCTGACCTATCATCAGCGTGTGACCCAGCATACCCGTGCCGCCTCCGTCCCCGCCGACTCCGTCCCCACTGACTCCTCCCTGCACGATCCCCGGGCGGCCGCGCTCCACGCCGCCCGGCTGTACGTGTGCACGGACGCCCGCCGGGACCGGGGCGACCTCGAGGAGTTCCTGCACGCGGCGTACGCCGGGGGCGCGGACATCGTCCAGCTGCGGGACAAGAGCATCGACGCGGACGAGGAGATCGCCGCGCTGCGGCTGCTGGGCCGGGTCGCCGCCGAGTACGACGCCCTGTTCGCCGTCAACGACCGCGCCGACATCGCCGCCCTCGTGGGTGCCGACGTCTTCCACGTGGGCCAGCACGACCTCTCCCCCGCGCAGGCCCGGCAGCTGCTGGGCCCCGACGTGCTGATCGGGCGCTCCACCCACGACCTCGGCCAGGCCCGGGAGGCACTCGAGGACCCGGACGTCGACTACTTCTGCACGGGCCCCGTCTGGGCCACCCCCACCAAGCCGGGGCGCCCCGCCACCGGCCTGGAGTTCGTCCGCGCGGTCGCCGACCTCACGGAGGCCCGGCTCGCGGCGGGCCCAGAGGTCCTGCCCGTGCCGTGGTTCGCGATCGGCGGCATCGACGAGCCGCGGCTCCCGCAGGTGCTGGCGGCCGGGGCGCGCGGCGTCGTCGTCGTCCGCGCCGTCACCGAGGCCCCCGATCCCCGGGTCGCCGCGGGGCAGCTGCGCAGCCTGCTCCCCGCCTGATCCCTTCCCGGCTCCCCGCCTGCGCTCAGCACGTTCTGAGAGCATGGACCCACGGACGACGACGGAGGAGTGGCCCATGGACCCCGAGCTCGATCCCCAGGTGCGGCACGCGGTGGAGCGTCCCGCGGAGACCGCCCGCGGCCCGGAGGACGTGCAGCTGCGCGTCCGGCTGGCCGGTGAGCCCGCCCGCCGCGCGCTCGGCACCCACTGGGAGCAGGGCGCCCCGGAGGACGCCGCGCCGGGCGACGACCGGCTCGCCGCCGCCGTGCTGCTCGCCACCCTCTTCGGCGACACCTTCTGGCTGGAGCGCGCGGCCCGGCTGCCCAGCGACGTGCCGGGGTGCCCGTCCGCCCCGCCGAGCGGGCTGCTGGAGCTGACCCGGGTGCCGGGCGCCCGGGCGGCGCTGTCCTCCGTGCTCGAGCGCCCGCTGCTGACCGGGCTCCTGGAGTGGGGCACGAACCCCCTGCCGGAGCAGCCCCCGCTCGCCGTGGCGCGGGCCGCCCGGGACCTGGGCGTTCCCGACGACGGGCGCGTCTACAAGGTGGTCCGCCGCCGCGCCGAGCGCTTCCTGGCGCGGGAGCACGACGGCTCGGAGCCGCTCGAGCAGTTCGTGACCCTGCTGACCGAGGCGGAGAAGGGCCACCGCGAGGACGGCCCCGTGCTCTCGGGCGAGGCCCTGCCGGCGCCGGGCCCGGTCGCGGGACCGCCGCCCGCCCCGGCACCGCCCGCGACCGGCGGTCCCGGCGCAGGGTCGCCGCCGCCGGAGGCCCCGCCCGCGGACCCGCCCGAGGCGCCGCGGTGGGGCGTGAGCCCCGCGACGCCGGCTCCCCCGCCGCCCGGGCAGTACCCCGGCCAGGGGGCTCCCGGTCCGGGCGCACCGGGATACGGCGGACCCGGCTACGGCGCCCCTCAGTACGGCACTCCCGGGCACGGCGCCGAGCAGGGGGCGCCCGCAGGACCGGGAGCGGGTGGGCAGGGACCCTCCGGACCGGTGTTCGGCCCCGGTCCGGGCGGCTGGCCGCCGCGCCCGGCCGAGCCCGAGGAGGACGACTCCGACAACCTCAAGGCCTGGGGCATTGTCTTCCTGGTGATCCTGGGCGTCATCGCCGCCCTGATCTTCGTCCTCTGACCGGCCCTCCGGCCACGGGTCCGCCACGCGGGTCTGCCACGGCTCGGGCCGCGGCGAGCGCGGGCGGCGCGGCGGCCCGGTCACGGCGCCCGCGCCCGTGACCGGGGGCCGCCGGGAGTCCCACCGACCATTTACTTGCTTCGGAAAGCTTCTCGGGCTAGTATTGGGGACACATCAACCAATGCGCCGCCCACGCCGACGGAGAACCCCGAGATGCCGATCTTTCCCCAGAACCCCGCCCCCGAGAGCCTGACGAGGCGCCCCGCCGAGGACCTGCTGTCCGCCGGCACCCGCATGGGCGCCGTGGAGCTGCTGGTCTCCGACCTGGACACGATGGTCGCCTACTACTCGGATGCCATCACCCTCGACGTGCTCGCCCACTCCGGGGACACCGCGGTGCTGGGCCGGGACGGCCGGACGGTGGTGCGGCTGCGCCAGGTCAGGGAGCTCCCGCCGGCCCGCCGCGGGCAGGCCGGGCTGTTCCACACCGCGGTCGTCTTCGAGGACGAGCCCGCCCTGGCCGCGGCACTGGCGTCCGTGGCGACCGTGGCGCCCCGCTCCTTCACCGGCAGCGCCGACCACCTCTACAGCCAGGCCTTCTACTTCGACGACCCCGAGGGCAACGGCGTGGAGCTCTACACCGACCGCCCCCGCGACACGTGGCGGCGGGAGGCCAACGGTCTCCTGACACTGGCCTCCAACCCGCTGGACCCGAACGGCTTCCTGCAGGAGCACCTGGTCCCGCAGGACGGGCAGCGCCCGGCGGCGCCGCCCGCCACCCTGGGCCACGTCCACCTGCAGGTGGGCGACATCCCGCTGGGCCGGCAGTTCTACGTGGACGTCCTCGGCTTCGAGGTGATGAGCGACATCGGCTCCGCGCTGTTCATCGCCGCCGGCGGCTACCACCACCACATCGCGCTCAACACCTGGCAGAGCGCCGGGGCGGGCCCGCGCGCGGCCTCGCTCGGGCTGGGCCAGGTCAACATCGACCTGCCGGGCGCGGACGACGTCGCGGCCCTCGAGGCCCGGCTCGCGGACCACCGGGTCCCCACCCGGCACGACGGCGCCGTGCTGCGCTTCGAGGACCCCTGGAACACCCTGATCCAGGTGGGCGTCGCCGCCTGAGCCCTCTCCGCGTACGGATGTGCCCCCGGTCCTGGCAGGACCGGGGGCACATCCGTACGCGGAGGCCGGTGGCTCAGCCGCCGGTGAGGAGCACCAGGGCGAAGTAGAAGACCGAGGGCACCAGCAGCACGCCCATCCCCGTGAAGAACGTCGCGGTCATGGCGCCGTACGGCACGAGCCGCTCGTCCGTGGCGGCCAGCCCGCCGGCCACTCCGGAGGTGGTGCCCATCAGCCCGCCGAACGCCATGGCCGACTTGTAGTTGTCGAGCTTGATCAGCGGGGCGATGAACGGCGTGCCGATCATCACGACCACGGACTTGACCAGGCCGGCGGCCACACTGAGCGCGATGACCTCGCTGCTCGCGCCCAGCGCCGTCCCGGTGACCGGGCCGACGATGTAGGTGGCCGCGCCGCCGCCGATCGTCGCCATGCTGACCGGGTCGGTGTACCCGAACCCGGCGGCGATCGCCGCGCCGACGACGGCCGAGACGAAGACGCCCAGCAGCACGGCGAGCACCCCGGTGACGCCGGCCTTCTTGATCACGTCCAGGTCCACCCCGTAGGCGGTCGAGACGATGGCGAAGTCCCGCAGCATGGAGCCGCCCATGAGGCCGAGCCCGGCGAAGACCGCGATGTCCGCGAGCCCGCGCTCACCACCGGTGTGCAGGCCGCCGAAGTACGCGAGGACGAGGCCGACGGTGATGGCGATGGCCGAGCCCTGGAGCCGGCCGCGGGTCAGCCGCCGGGAGAAGTAGTTCGAGACCAGGATGAGCACCCCGACCACGAGGAACGCGAAGACGAGCCCGTTGGACTCCAGCAGTTCTGCGACGACGTCCATCAGGAGACCTCCTCCATCGCCTTGTCCTGCTCCCGAGGAGGCAGCGGGTCCGCCTGGCCCCCGATCCGGGCGAGCACCGGGACCAGTGCGGCCCCAGCGATGAGCGCCGCGAGCCCGACCAGCAGCGCCATGGGGCCGCCGCTCACGGCGGAGACCACGTTCTGGGTGGCCGCCATGGCCACCACGATCGGGATGTACATCGCGCTCCAGAAGAACACCCCGTGCTCGGTCGCCGAGGGCAGCATGCCCGCCCGGCGCATCCGGTGGGTGACGAGCACGAGCAGGACCATGGCGAAGCCGACACCGCCCACGTTGGCGTCGACCCCCAACAACAGCCCCAGGAATTCGCCGATGAGCATTCCCGTCAGGAAGCACCCGGCCAGTACTGCTACGCCTGTGATGATCATGTCCGCCCCTCAGCCCTTCGGTCCGGTCGGTGCCTGCTGGAACAGCGCCGCGTGCTCCTGGCGCAGCGCCGCCTTCTGGATCTTGCCCATGACGTTCCGGGGCAGTTCGCCGGCGAACTCGACCCGCCGGGGCTGCTTGAACCGCGCCAGCCGCGGCCGGATGGTCTCGAGGATCTCCTCCGCGTCGGCCGGAGCGCCGCCCTGGGGCACGACGACGGCGACGGGCACCTCCCCGAGGTCGGGGTGCGGCACGCCGACGACCGCGGACTCCCGCACGGCGGGGTGCTCGTCGATGAGCTCCTCGATCTCCTTGGGGTAGATGTTGTAGCCGCCCGAGATGATGAGGTCCTTGTCCCGCCCCACGATGGCGAGGTAGCCGTCGTCGTCGACCACGCCCAGGTCCCCGGTGACGAAGAACCCGTCGTCGGTGAACTCCTCGGCGGTCTTCTCCGGCTGGTTCCAGTACTCCCGGAACACGTTGGGGCCCGCGACCTGGATCGAGCCGACCTCCCCGGCCGGGAGCTCGGCGCTGCTCCCGCGCTCGGCCACGCGGATGCTGATGCCCGGCAGCGGCGGGCCGACGGTTCCGGCCCTGCGCTCACCGGCGTACGGGTTGGAGCACATCATGCCGGTCTCGGTCATGCCGTAGCGCTCGAGGATGGCGTGGCCGGTGCGGTCCTGCCACTCGTGGTGCGTCTCGGCGGTCAGGGGCGCCGACCCGCTGACGAACAGCCGCACGGTCCGCGCGCGCTCGGCCGTCAGGTCCGGGTGCCGGAGCAGGCGGGTGTAGAACGTGGGCACCCCCATGAGCACCGTGGCCTCGGGCATCAGGTCGAGGACGGCCTGCGGGTCGAACTTCGGCAGGAAGTGCATGGTGGCCCCGGTGGTCACCGACATGTTGACAGCCACGAAGAGCCCGTGGATGTGGAAGATCGGCAGCGCGTGGACGAGCACGTCGTCGTGCGTGTACTGCCACGCCTCGGTCAGGGTGGCGCAGTTGCTGGCGAGGTTGCGGTGGGTCAGCACGGCGCCCTTGGAGCGCCCGGTGGTGCCCGAGGTGTAGAGGATGGCGGCCGGCGCGTCGAGGTCCACGGCGGCCGGGGGCCCCGGGCGGGCACTCCCCTGCGCGAAGAGCGTGCCGGTCCGGTGCGGGCCCATCGACAGGTAGCGGACGCCGTCCGGGCTGTCCCCGGCCAGTTCCTCCTCCTCGCCGGGGGTGCAGACGAACAGGGCCGGCCGGGCGTCCTCGACGAAGTACCGGAGCTCGCTGCCGGTGTACGCCGTGTTCAGCGGCAGGTAGATCGCGCCCACCCGCAGGGTGGCCAGGTAGAGCGCGACGACCTCGGGCAGCTTCTCGGTCTTGACCGCGACCCGGTCGCCGGGCCGCACGCCGAGCGCGGTCAGGGTCCCGGCCAGCTCCTCGGTCAGCGCGTGCACCGCGGCGTAGGTCAGCCGGCGCCCGTCCGGCTCGATGCTGAGCGCCTTCTCGCCGTGTCTCTCCACGGCGTCCTCGAACAGCTGGTGGATGGTCCTCATGTCGTCTCCTCGGTGGTGGTCGGTCGGTGGGCCGCTGCCGCGGCGCGGGACGCCGGGACGGCGACCCGTTCGGTTTCGTCCCTCGCGCGCTCGTCGCTGCCGCTCGGTGCGTCGTAGAGGTAATTGACCATGAGCCCGACGGACTGGTCGAGAACGTGCGGCTCGGTGCTCGCCGGCCAGTTGATGCGGTCCACCACGGCGCCGTTGCGCAGGTGGAACCGTGCCACGCGGTCCAGGGGTCTGCCGCGGCCGTCGGTGCTCTCCAGGAGGTAGCTGCGGGCCGCGGCCACGATCGCCGGCCGGACGGCCTCGACGGCGCCGGCCGGGGCCCCGGGGCGCAGGGCGGCGTCCGCCTCCGCGGCCAGGCGCCTCCCCCCGGTCCCGCCGGCCGGGCGGGTCTCGAGCCACCGGCGGAACCCCGGCACCGGCGAGAGCGTCACGAACGTGGTGACCTCCGGGTCGTGCCGCCGCACGTGGGCGAGCACCTGCTTGATGAGGTGGTTGCCGAACGGGATGCCGCGCAGTCCCGGGAACGTGTTGTTGATCGAGTACAGCGTCGTCACCGTCCTGCCGGAGCCCTGCCCCGCCCGGTCGAGGTCGGTGATGAAGTCCGTGGAGGAGGGGATCTCCTCGGTCGCGGCCACCTCCACGAAGATCAGCGGGCGGTCCCCCATGGAGGGGTGCAGGAAGGCGAAGCACTGGCGGTCCACCGGCTGGAGCCGGGACCGCAGGTCCGCCCAGCCGCCGAGCGGATGCACGGACTCGTACTCGAGGACGTGCTCCACGAGCGAGCTCGGCGAGTCCCAGGAGAGCTCGTGCAGCTTGAGGAAGCCGGCGTTGAACCAGGACCGGAACAGGTGCAGGAAGTCCTGGTCCACCGGCTCGAGCTCCGGGTGCTCGGCCAGCACCTCCAGGAAGCGCGAGCGCATGGAGACGAGACGGAAGGTGCCGTCCTCCGCGAGGTTGAGCGCGCGCAGCAGCGCTTGGCGCGGCGACTCGCTGGCCGCGTGCAGCCGCTGGGCCGACTGCTGGGAGGGCGCGTCCCGCCACCGGGCGATGGCGTCGTCCACGGCGGCGGGGGCCGCCCCCAGGTCGCCGTGGAGGTGGCGGAAGAACGCGAGCTGTCCCTCGGGGGCGAGCCCCTCGAACCCGTCCAGCACGGCGGAGGCCAGGGTCGGCTTGAAGTGGCCGTCGCCGACGTCGAGCAGCGCGGCGCACTGCTCGGTCAGCCGCCTCGGCAGATGGGGTGACGCGTCCATGGTCAGCTCCTGACGGGAATGATGTGTACATCTCGAGCGCTGTTGTATATATCACTGCACTGTAGAGCATTCGTGTGAGCTGCACCACAGTTCGGCTGGGATAGATTTGGACCACTCGTCGAAGGAGCAACGATGACCGAAGCCGTGCGCGTGCGGCGGGGCCTGGAGGAGGCCATCGTCGCCGGCCGCTACCGACCGGGCGACAAGCTGGACCTGACCAGCATCTCCGCCGAGTACGGGTGCTCCCGGACCCCGGTCCGCGACGCGCTCCAGCACCTCAGCAACTCGGGGATGGTGCAGATCCGGCCCAAGCACGGGACCTTCGTCTCCCGCCTGGGCGTGCGCGAGCTCGCGGAGCGGTTCGAGGTCATGGCGGACCTGGAGGGCCTCTGCGCCGAGCTGGCCGCCCGCAGGATGCCCCCCGGGACGGCCGCGGAGATGACCGCCGCGCTCGAGGCGTGCCGGCGCTTCGTGCAGGAGGGCGACCCGGACGGCTACTACGACGCCAACAGCCGCTTCCACCGGGCGATCTACGCGGGCTCCGGCAACGAGTTCCTGCGCGCGGAGGCGGAGAAGCTGCAGGGCGTCCTGGAGGTCTACCGCCGCCTCCAGCTGCGCGTGGGCGACCGGATGGCCAGGAGCCTGGACGAGCACCGGGCGATCGCGGAGGCCGTCCTGGCGCACGACCCGGAGACGGCCCGGGCGCAGGCGCGCGCGCACGTGCAGATCCAAGCAGACGAGTACACCGAACTGGTCCTGAGGAGCGAGCCATGAGCAGCGGCGACGACACCACCGGCAAGGACTTCGACGAGGCCGTCAACATGGCCGCCGGGCAGCTGTCGGACTGGCTGGAGACCGAGGAGTCCGCCTCGGTGGGCCAGGACGACGGCGGGGAGTCGGTGGGCCACCGCTCCGGGCGGCGCATCGTGGAGATCCTCCGGACGCCGGAGGGCGAGCGCACGGACGCCGACCACGAGCACATGCGCAAGGTCGTCGGCTACGTCCACCGCCACCTGGCCCAGCGGCCCGACGGGGACGTGCGGGAGACCCGGTGGCGCTACTCCCTCATGAACTGGGGGCACGACCCGCTCGAGGACTGAGCCGTCCGGCCCCACCCGCACGGGCGAGCGGGGGGCCCACAATATTGCAGTTGTGCAAAAAGTGCAGAAGTGCAAGAATATGGGCATGCCCACCGATCCTGCCCCCACCCTGCGCGCCCGCAAGAAGGCCGAGACCTGGTCCGCGATCCACGAGGCGGCCGCCGCCCTCGCGGTCGAGCACGGGGTCGAGGGCACCACGGTGGAGGCCGTGGCCGCCGCGGCCGGCGTCTCCCCGCGCACCTTCTTCAACTACTTCCCCGCCAAGGAGGACGCCGTCCTGGGCATGCGGGCCCCCTCGCTGGACCCGGAGCTCCTGGAGGGCTTCTCCCTCGAGCACGACCTGCTGGGCCAGGTCTCCCGCCTGCTGCTGGCCGTGTCCCGCAGCGCCTACGCGGGCCCGGACGCCGAGCGGCGCCGGAAGCTCCTGCAGGACCATCCGAGCCTGGGCCGCCGCCGGCACGAGCTGATGCTCGAGGCCGAGGCCCTGGTGCGCCACACCCTCGCGGAGCTGCTCGCCCGTGAGCCGGAGTGGTCCCCCGGGATCGGGGAGCACCCCGTGGACGAGGTCGCCCGGATGCTGGTGCTCCTCGCCGGGGTCCCCCTGCGCTTCGCCATCACCGCCGAGGGCTACTCCCCGGCACGCGGGCTGCCGACCGAGGACCACGAGTCGGCGCTCGTCCTCTTCCACCGTCTCCAGGAGAAGCTCTCATGACCCGCACCCCCTCCCGCCGGACCGAGCAGGCCACCGGCTCCCGGCACCTCGTGCTGCTCTTCGTGGGCCTCATGCTCTCCATGCTGCTGGCCGCGCTCAACCAGACCGTGCTCAGCACCGCGCTGCCCACGATCGTGGGCGAGCTCAACGGGGTCGACGAGATGCTGTGGGTGATCACCGCCTACATCCTGGCCTCGACCATCATGATGCCCGTCTACGGCAAGCTCGGGGACCTGATGGGCCGCAAGCCCCTGCTCCTGGGCGCGATCCTGGTGTTCATGGCCGGCTCCGTGATCGGCGCGCTCGCGGGCAGCATCGAGGTCCTCATCGCCGCCCGCGCCGTCCAGGGCCTCGGCGGCGGCGGGCTGATCATCCTCTCCCAGGCCGCCATCGCCGACGTGGTCCCCGCCCGGGAGCGCGGCAGGTACATGGGCGTCATGGGCGGCGTCTTCGCCCTCGCCTCGGTGGCCGGCCCGCTGCTGGGCGGGTTCTTCACCGAAGGCCCCGGCTGGCGCTGGGTCTTCTGGATCAACATCCCGCTCGGGCTCCTGGCGCTGGCCGGGGCCGTCCTGTTCCTCAAGCTCCCCCGGCACAGCGGCCGGCCGCGCCTGGACATCGGCGGCATGGCGCTGCTGGCCGTGGCCACGACCTGCCTGGTGCTGTTCGCCACCTGGGGCGGCGGCAAGTACGCCTGGACCGACCCCGTGATCCTCGGCCTGATCGCCGGGACGCTCGTGACCTCCGCGGCCTTCGTGGCCGTGGAACGGCGCACCGCCGAGCCGATCATCCCGATGCACCTGTTCCGCGAGCGCAACTTCGTCCTCACCACTCTCGCCGGGCTGCTCACCGGCGTGGCGATGTTCGGGGCCCTCGGCTACCTGCCGACCTACCTGCAGATGGTCTTCGGCATCGACGCCACCCGCTCCGGGCTGCTGATGGTGCCGATGATGGGCACCATGCTCCTGACCTCGGTGCTCGCCGGGCGGGCGGTGAGCCGGACGGGCCGCTACAAGTGGCTGCCGGTGGCCGGGAGCGTGCTCGTGGCCGTGGCCATGGGTCTGCTCGCGACCCTGACCTCCGAGCAGGGCGTGTGGCACGTGTGCCTCTACATCGCGGTCCTGGGCCTCGGCCTGGGCCTGTCCATGCAGGTGCTGGTGCTGATCGTGCAGAACACCTTCCCGCTGCGGCAGGTCGGCACCGCCACCGCGGCGAACAACTTCTTCCGCCAGATCGGCGCCACCCTGGGCTCGGGCGTGGTCGGCAGCGTCTTCGCGGGCCGGCTGGCCGACCTGCTGGCCGAGCGCCTGCCGGCGGCCGCGCTCGAGGGCGGCGCGGGCGGGACCAACTCGCTCACCCCTGCCGTGGTCGCCTCGCTCCCCCAGGCGCTGCAGGACCCCATCGTGACCTCCTACAACGACGCCCTGACCCCCATCTTCCTGTGGATCATGCCCCTGGGGCTGCTCGCGGCCGCCCTGCTGTGCTTCGTGACCGAGAAGCCGCTGGCCACGACGATCGAGCAGGACGTCGAGCCCGAGGCGCTCGCCGAGGACCGCCTCGTGGGCACCGCGGGCCGGCCGGCCGACCGGCGGACCGGCGACGAGGACCGGGACACCGGAGGACGCGGTGCCGGCGCGTCGCGCGAGGGCCCGGCAGAACGCGAACCCGCCACCTCCGCCCGGTAGCCGGGGCGCGGCGGCGGCCCGGCCGGCGTGACCCGCCCGCGTCCTGCGCCCGCGGACGCTCGCCAGGGCCCCGATCCGTCGGTAGGTTGGGCCCCACACCCGGGAGTGCCCGGCCGCCGAGGGCGTGCCGCGGCGACCGGGACCGGCGCGAGAGTGCACGGACACCGGCGCGGACGAGCACGGGAGAAGGAGCAGCTGATGGGTCTGAGCAAGGGCACCAAGGTCACGTGGAACACCCCGCAGGGCACCACCGAGGGCACCGTGGTCGAGAAGAGGACCGAGGACTTCGAGTTCGACGGCCGCACGTACCGCGCGAGCACGGACGACCCGCACTACATCGTGGAGTCCGCCGACACCGGGGCCCGTGCGACCCACAAGGCGGACGCCCTGACCGAGGCCTGACGCCGCGGGCCGGGCACGGCGCTCAGTCGCGGACGCCGGGCGTGCCCCAGACGAACGGGCCGAAGGACGGGCCGACCGGTTCGAGGTACTCGACGTCGGCCGCCGGGATCAGGGCGCCCGGGGTGTAGCCGTCGACCTCGCAGCGCACCAGCACGACCATCCCGAGCTCGACCGGCTCGTAGGGGGCGCACAGCACCGCCTCACCGGCGCGGAGGTCCAGGCCGGCACGGTCGGTGCGCATGCGGTACCGGGCGACGTGGGAGACGGTGATGGACGCGACCGGGTCGACGGCCGGACCCACGCCGATGCCCGGGAGGACGTCGAGGGGACCGGTGTCGTCGGGAACAGGGCTCAGTGCGGAAAGGCTCATGGCGGGGATCTCCAGTCGTGGGAGCGCACGGGGACCTGCTGAGGTGCCCGTGCCGGGCGGGGTGCTCGACCACGCTGTCTCTGTCCATGATAGAGATCCACGTCACACGGGGGAAGAGTCCTTCGCATCGGTCCACGGGCCGCGACCCGTGGTGCACGGACGTTCAGGCAGCCGCGCCCGGGATCCGCTCAGCGGATCCCGGCGAGGCGGCCCGCCTGCTCCGCTCCGAGGTGGGCCTGGCGGCCGGCGCCGACGATGCCGGCGGCGTTGCGCAGCTGCGCGGGGGCCACGCGGGCGCGCAGCCGCAGGTGGGGCAGGAACTCCTGGTGCCGCTCGCTGATGCCCCCGCCGAGGACGATCAGGTCCGGCGAGATCAGGCGCTCGAGGTGGGACAGGTAGCGCTGGAGCCGGTCCGTGTAGGTCGGCCAGTCCAGGGCCTCCACCGTCCGGGCGGAGGCGCCGGCCCAGCCGTCCACGTCGCGGCCGTCCAGCCAGACGTGGCCGAACTCGCTGTTGGGGATCAGCTCCCCGTCCAGGAACAGCGCCGAGCCGATCCCGGTGCCCAGCGTGATCACCAGCACCGTGCCGCGGGCGTCCCGGGCGGCGCCGAAGCGCACCTCGGCCAGCCCGGCGGCGTCGGCGTCGTTGAGCACCGCGACCTGCCGCCCCAGCCCGGTGGCGAGCAGCTCCCGGGCGTCCGCGCCGATCCAGGAGTCGTCGAGGTGGGCGGCCGAGCGGGCGATGCCGTGGTCGATGATGGCCGGGACGCCCACGCCGACCCCGGCCAGGGGCCGGTCCAGCTCCGGCGCGTCCTCCAGCCCCGCCAGGACCCCGCGGAGGGCGGCCACCACTGCCGCCGGGGTCGCCGGCGCGGGCGTGGGCACCCGGCGGACGGGGCCGACGGTGGTGCCGCGGACCGGGTCCACGACCGCGTACTTGATGGTCGTCCCGCCGATGTCCACGCCGAGGCAGCGGGCGTCGTCGTCGCCCCCGCCGGGAACGGGCGGGGGGACGGTCGGGGGCGTCCGGAAGGACGGCAGGGCACAGGTCATCTCACGGTCCTGGATTGAGGCGGGAGCGGCGCGCCCTCGCACGGGCGGCGCCTGGTCGACTGTACAACCGGGCGGGGACGGCAATTATTCGCGCCGGGTCCGGCTGCCTGCCGTCCCGGCCCACCCGGCCCCGCCGTTGCCTAGAATCGAGTGGTCCCGGTCACCCCGGCGAGCGCCCCGGCCCCGGCCGGTGCCCGGGCGTCCCGCCACCTCTCGAAGGATGACTCCGCATGACCAGCTCCACCCGCACCGCGTGGCCCGTCCCGCAGAAGACCACCAACCGGGTGCTGCTCGCCTGCTGGCTCGCGATCCTGGCCGAGGGCTACGACGTCGGAGTGTTCGGCGCCGTCCTGCCGGCCCTCGCGGAGCACCGCGCGTGGGACCTCACGCCCCTGGAGCTCGGCGGGCTCGGCTCCTACGCCCTGGTCGGCATGCTCGTCGGCGCCATGGTGATCGGCACGCTCTCGGACCGGGTGGGCCGGAAGAAGATGCTGCTGGTCTCGATGGCCGTCTTCACCACCATGCAGCTGGGTGCCGCGCTGGCCCCCACCCCGGAGGTCTTCGGGCTCTTCCGCCTGCTCGGCGGCCTGGGCATGGGCGGGATCATCCCCGTGGCCGCCGCCCTGACCATCGAGTACTCGGCGCCGCGGCGCCGGTCCTTCAACTACGGCGTGATGTACTCCGGCTACTCCCTCGGCATCCTGGCCGCCGCGCTCGTGGCGATCGCGCTGCTGCCCGTGCTGGGCTGGCGGTGGGTGGTCGGCGTCGGGTTCCTCCCCGTGGTCCTGCTGCCCCTCGTCGCCAAGCTCGTGCCGGAGTCCCTCGAGCACCTGATGAGCAAGGGTCGCCGTGAGGAGGCCGCTCGCCTGGCGGAGCAGCTGCACGTGGCCCCGTTCGTCGAGAGCGACTGGACCCCGGTGCTCTCCGAGGAGGCCCGGGCACGGTCCGTGAGCTGGAAGCAGTCCCTGACGGCCATGTTCTCCGGCGGGTACCTGACCGCCACCGTGTTCTTCTGGGTCTCCCTGTTCTGCGGGATGGTCCTGGTCTACGGCCTCAACACGTGGCTGCCCTCGATCATGCGCTCCGCCGGCTACGAGCTCGGCCCGGCACTGACGTTCCTGGTGGTCTTCAGCCTGGCCTCGGCCGTCGGCGGCATCGCCCTGGGGCGCGCGGCGGACGCCTACGGCAAGAAGCTGATCCTGGTGGTCTTCTACCTGCTGGGCGGGGTGGGCATCCTGCTGCTGATGTTCCCCAACTCCCTGGTGGTCAACTACGCGTTCGTGGCCCTGGCCGGCATCGGCTCGATCTCCACCTCGCTGGTGCTCACCGGCTGGGTGGCCGAGTACTACCCCGCCCACTCTCGCGCCACCGCCACCGGCTGGGCCCTGTCCTTCGCCCGCGTGGGCGCGATCTCGGGCCCGCTCATCGGGGGCTGGATCGGCTCGATGGACCTGCCGTTCCAGTGGAACTTCATCGTCTTCGCCGCCGTGGCGCTGGTCGCCGCCGGGGCCGTGGCACTGATCCCGCAGGTCCCCGGCGCGGCCGGACCGCCGGCGCGACGCGGGCCGGCGGGGCGCGCCGCGACGGTGCCGGCGGCGCCGGGCTCCTGAGCCGGCCGGTCCACCGTCTGCGCTCCCGGCCCCGGCGCGGGGTCCCTCGTCACCCGGCCGGGTCATGATCGGCCCCGCCGGGCTCCGGGTGCCCGGCCGGGGCCTGCCCCGGGCCCGGCCCGGCCGGACCGTCCGCGCGCAGATGGGCGCGCTCGCCGTCGTGGTCCAGCACGGTGAGGATCTCCACCGGCCCGCCCTGCGCCACGATGGCGTGCGGGACCATCGTGGAGAACTGCGCCGCCTGACCCACCTCGACCACGATCACCCGCTCCCCCAGGTGCAGGCGGGCGGTCCCGGAGAGCACGGTGAACCAGTCCCGGCCGGGGTGCACCGCGAGCCGCTCCGGGGCGGGCGGGCGGCCCGGCAGGATGCGCATCTTGGCCACGGTCATCCCGTGCAGCGCCCGCTCGGTGGACAGCAACCACGTGGTCAGCCCCGGCGTGCTGCTGGGCTGCGGGCGGATCACGACGTCCTCGTCCTCGGGGGACTCGACGAGCTGGTCCAGCGAGGTGTCGAGCGCCCGGGCGATGGGCACCAGCTGGTCCAGGGCGATCCGGCGGTGCCCGGTCTCGAGCCGGCTCAGCGTGGACGGGCTGAGCCGGCACCGGGCCGCGAGCGCGTCCAGGGACCAGCCGCGCGCCAGCCGGAGGCCGCGGATGCGCCGGCGGATCACGGCGTCCAGGTCCAGTTCTTGCGTCATGAGCAAGATGCTATGTCTTGTGCGCACAGTGCGTCTACCGTGGTGCTGTGGCCGGGAGTTCCCGGCCGGACGAGAGCGCAGGAAAGCCTGAGGTGTGCCATGAGCCCGGAACCGACTCATGACGTGGTGGTCGTCGGCGGCGGTGCCGCCGGCCTGAGTGCCGCCGTGGCCCTGGCGCGCTCGCGGCGCTCGGTGGTCGTGGTGGACGCCGGCGAACCGCGCAACGCCCCGGCCGCCGGCGCGCACAACCTCCTCGGCCGCGAGGGGATCCCGCCGCTGGAGCTGCTGGCCGCCGGCCGGCGCGAGGCGGAGCAGTACGGGGCGCGGATCGTGGCCGGCCGGGCCGTGACCGCCCGGGCCGGGGCGGACGGGTTCACGCTCGGCCTCGCGGGCGGCAGCGTGCTGCGGGCGCGGCGGCTGCTGCTCGCCACCGGGCTGGTCGACGAGCTCCCCGACGTGCCCGGGGTGGCCGAGCTGTGGGGGCGCAGCGTGCTGCACTGCCCCTACTGCCACGGCTGGGAGGTCCGTGGCCGGCGCATCGGGGTGCTCGGCGCGGTGCCCATGAGCATCCACCAGACGCTGCTGTTCCGGCAGCTCAGCGAGGACGTCACCTTCTTCCCGCACCGGATGCCGGATCCCGGCGCCGAGGCGTGGGAACAGCTCGACGCCCTGGGGGTCCGGGTGGTCGAGGGGCCCGTCCGGCGGCTGCGCCTCGAGGAGGGCGCGCTGCGCGCGGTGGTCCTCGACGACGGCCGGGAGGTCCCGGTGGACGCCGTGGTCGTGGCGCCCCGGTTCGTGGCCCGGGCGGAGCTCTACGAGCAGCTCGGCGGCACCCTGACGGACCACCCCGCCGGGACGCTGATCGCCACGGGCCCGATGGGCGCCACCGAGGTCCCCGGGGTGTGGGCGGCCGGCAACGCCGGTGATCTCTCGGCCATGGTCTCCTCCGCCGCGGGAGCGGGGCTCGGCGCGGCCGCGGCGATCAACGCGGACCTCGTGGCCGCGGACGCGGCCGCCGCCGTGCGGGCCCGGGCGGCCGTGTGATGTCGGCGGGGTCCGGCCGGACGCACCGGCCGGACCCCGCCGCACCGTGGGACGGGATCAGCCCGCGAAGACCTCGGTGCGGAAGGACATCTGCGGTCGCTCCTCGACGACCTCGAAGGTCAGCCACTCGGTGCTCTCGCGTCCGTGGCGGTCCGTGGCCGTCACCTCCGCGGTGTGCACGCCGGGCTCCAGGTCGGCCGGGAGCTCGAGCTGCCAGAGATGGGTCGTGCTCCGGGCGACGTGGTAGCCCGGCCGCGGGGCCGCCGGGCCGGCCTGGATGCCGTAGAAGGCCTGGAACCCTTGGGCGTCCTCGTTTCCGGAGGTGGACTCGAAGGCGTGGCGGGCGATCATCAGCTGGCGGGTGGCCGCGTAGGGGTCCGCCACCTCGGCGCCCTGGGCCTTCTCCTCGCCGGCGCCGGGCTGGGTGTGGGCGGCCTCCAGCGGCTCCCCGCCGTCGACGGACATGGTCACGCGGGTCTCCCGGGTGCCGTTCCACACGTTGGCGGACAGCCGGGTGCCGCCCCGCAGATCCTCGGCCGTGACCATGCCGGGGTCCCCGAGGTCGTTGACGTTCACCGGGGGCACGGCGTCCCAGTTGCCCAGGTTGGCCTCGCCCCACGCGGCGAGGGTGTTGTACCAGTCCCGCCAGTACGGGGAGTTCACGGCCAGTCCCATCCGGTCCCCGTCGCGGCCGATCGCGTGGAAGTTCTCCCGGTAGCCGGTGCCCTGCACGTCGAGCGAGAACCAGCCCGGCGGGGCCCCGTCCCGCTGCAGTGCCATGGGCACGCCGTCGACGTCGAGGTCGCCGATGTACCAGTCGCCGCTCGGGGCGCCGGCCACGATGTGGTGGAAGGGCAGCTCCTGGACGCCCGTCGACTCCAGCCACCCGGCCACAGCGGTGCCGGCCGACATGTTCTCGACCGAGTGGGTGTGCCCGGAGAAGGAGATCGCCTCGCGGCCCTCGAGCAGGGCGTAGAGCTCGGTGACGTCGTCGGTCTGGTGCATGGTGCTGGAGGAGTCGGCGTAGGAGACCAGCGGCACGTGCGTGGCGACGACCACGAGCTTGTCCTCCGGCACCGTGGCGAGGTCCGCCTCGATCCAGGCCAGGGTCTCCTCGCCCAGGACACCGTTGTACTGCGGGTCGTTCTCCGGGTCGGCGCACTGGCCGTGCCTGCCGTCGGCGTTCTCCTCGGGCCGGCACGGGTAGGAGAGGTTGTTCAGTCCGACGACGTGCATCTCGCCCACGTCGTAGGAGAAGTTCTCCGGGCCGACGTGCTGCTTGAAGGTGTCGAAGGACTCCTCGGGGTCCGTGGAGTCGATGTCGTAGTCGTGGTTGCCCGGCACCGCGCGGATCGGGGCTCCGGCGCCGGAGAGGGTCTCCTTCAGCCGCGGGTACAGCCCCAGGTCGCCACCGGCCAGGTCGCCCAGCAGGAGCAGGCCGCAGTCCTCCAGGTCCTGGCGCGCGGCGAGGTCCCGCACCAGCCCGGTGCGGGCGAAGCCGATCTCCTGGTGGGAGTAGGTCTGCACGTCGCCCAGGAACCCGCAGGTCTGGTCCCGGCGAGCGCTGTCCTCGTTGCGCGCCAGGGGGAAGTTCAGGGCGTCGGGGGCCTCCCCCGTGGCGGCCAGACCGCCGAACCGCAGGTCCTGGGCGGTGCCCTCGGGCTCGTGGTGGTAGTGGAACCGGGCGAAGTTCGTCTCGTCGACCGGGGTGTCCCAGCCGGCGGGCTTGGTGACGAACACGGTCTGCCCCTCGGCCAACGGCAGCTCCCAGTACCCCTGGTGGTCGGTGCGCACCACGTCCCGGCCGTTGGACACGGCGACGCCCTCCAGGCCCTCCTCGTGCTCCTGCCGGACGCTGTCCCTGTTGCTGTCGTCGAACACGTGGCCGCTGATCCGCCCGGCGGAACCGTCGGCGTCCGCACCGTCGCGCAGCACCTCGGGTCCGCCCACGTAGGAGGTGGGGTCGACGTCGTCGGCCTGCCCCTGGGGCCCCTCCCGTCCGTGGCCCACCCCCGGGGACGGGTGCTCCGCGACCGCAGGAACCGGATCGGCGGGGAGCCGGGGAAGGACCGTCGCGGCCGCCGGTGCCAGCACGACCACGACGGCGGTGCCGGACAGCAGAAGTCGGCGCAGGGCGATGGCTGGCATGGTGCCGCCTCCGGGATCGGTCGGTCGCGTGCGTTCCAGACTAGAAGAGATCGCGCAGAACATGCCCGGAACGACATCAACCCACGTCAACATGACGCGACGGCCGTTCGCCCCGTGCTGGAGCGCCGCACCGGCCAGGCCCGGCGGCGGACGGGCCGACGGCCGCCGTCCGGAACACCCGTGGGAAGAGGGGCCCTAGAGTGGGAGCACCGCCCCTGAGGAACCGAGGACCTGCATGCCCGAGCCCACCACGAAGCCCCCCGCGAAGAGCACTGCGAAGAGCACTGCGAAGAGCACCGCCACCCGGCAGCGTTTCGTGGACGAGGCGCTGCACCTGTTCCGGGAGCGGGGCTACGAGCAGACGTCCATGGCGCAGATCGCCGCCGCCGCCGGATCCAGCCGCGCCAACCTGTACCTGTACTTCCACAGCAAGCCCCAGATCATCATGGCCCGGATGCGTGAGATCGAGGCGGAGATCGCCGAGCTCTACGGGCTCCTGGACCAAATGCCGGAGCACACCGCGAGCGCGATGCGGGGATGGCTCGAGACCGCCCGGCAGATGTGGTTCCGCTACGCCACCGAGTTCGAGGCGATCGCCCAGGCCATGGCCACGGACCCGGAGGTGCTCGACGAGTGGCTGGGCATGGTGCAGCGAGTGTCCTCGGCCCAGACGGTGCTCTACCGGGGATGCCGCTCGGAGGACGAGCGGCTGGACCGCGAGGTGCACATGGTCACCCTCATGATGAGCCTGGAGCGCAACTTCTACTTCCTGTACCTGCGCGGCCACCGCCAGCGGGAGGACCGGGTCATCGCCTCGCTGGCCCGGCAGTGGGCGCAGCTGTTCGGCGAGTGACCCGGTCCGCCCGGCCGACGGTCGAGGCCCAGCGGTCAGGGCTCAGCGGTCGAGCACCAGCCGCGGACTCCCGGCCGCCGCGCGGGAGACGCAGATCATCATGGTCTCGTCCGCCTCCTGCTCCGAGGCCGTGAGGATCGAGTCCCGGTGGTCGGCGCGGCCGGCCAGCAGGGGCGTCTCGCAGGTGCCGCACGTGCCGGTCTTGCACGAGGAGATCACCGGGAGGCCGGCCTGCTCGGCGGCGTCGAGGATCGTCTGCTCCGCCCCGACCCGGACGACCGTCCCGGACTCGGCGAACTCCACCTCGAAGGCGGTGTCCGGCACGGTGCGCTCCACGGCCTTGGGGGCGAAGCGCTCCAGGCGCAGGGAGTCCTTGGGCCAGTGCGCGGTGCTCTCCTCGGCGGCGCGCAGCAGCGGCTCGGGCCCGCACGCGTAGACCAGGGTGTCCTCGCGGACCTGCCGGAACAGCCCGGGCAGGTCGATCAGCCCGCGCTCGTCCTGCGGGACCACCTCGACCCGGTCGCCGCGGACCGCCAGCTCGGACAGGAACGCCATCGACGACCGGGTGCGCCCGCCGTAGACGAGCTCCCACTCGGCCCCGGCGCGCTCGGCCTCCCGGACCATGGCGAGGATCGGGGTGATGCCGATCCCGCCCGCCACGAACAGGTACTTCGGCGAGGGGGCGAGCCGGAAGTTGTTGCGCGGCCAGGAGACGGTGACGCGGGAGCCGGGCACCAGGGCCTCGTGCACGGCCGCGGAGCCGCCGCGCCCGGAGACCTCCTTGAGCACGCCGATCCGGTAGGTGGTGCGCTCCGCGGGGTCGGAGGACAGCGAGTACTGCCGCACGAACGGCCCGAGCTCGCCGTTGGGGACGTGGACGTCCACGTGCGCCCCGGCCTTCCAGCGCGGGAGCTCCCCGCCGTCGGGGTGGCCCAGGGTCAGGGCGACGACGCCGTCCGAGGCCTCGGTCCGCGCCAGCACCTCGAGGCTGAGCGTGCGCACGGTCCGCTCCTTGGAGCGCTCGACGTCCGCCACGTCCCAGGACACCTGCAGCGATCGCCGCACGGGCAGCAGGGCCATGCGCAGGAAGTCCAGCTCCTCGGTGTCGTCCGGGCGCAGGGAGGGCAGCCGCTCGAAGAGCACCCGCAGGCCGGTGGCCCCCTGGACGCGGGCCAGCGGGTTGCCGAGGCACGTGTGGCGCCCCGCGGTGAAGGCCAGGTGGTCGGCCGGGTCCGGGCGGTGGATGTCGAACTCGAAGGGCCGCTCCACGTGCTCCGGGTCGGTGTTGGCCGAGGCCAGAGCGATCCAGATCATCTCCCCCGCCGCGATCCGCACCCCGGAGAGCTCGACGTCGCGCGTGGCCCGCCGGGAGGTGAACGTGGAGGAGGGACGGCGGCGCACGGTCTCCTCGAAGACCCGGGGCCACAGCTCGGGCTCGTCGATCGCGTCCTGGAGCGCCTCGGGGTGCTGGGCCAGGAAGATCACGGCGTTGGTCATGGCCTGGGCGGTGGTGTCCGTGCCGGCGGCCGCGAACTCGGAGACGTGCAGCGCGATCTGCGGGGTGGGCAGGGCGTACGAGCCGTCCTCCGCCCGGGCGGAGGCCATCACGGAGATGATGTCGTCCGCGTCGGAGTCGCGGCGGGAGTCGATGATGTCCCGCAGCACGAGGTTGGCGGCGACGAACCGGTCCCACACCTCGGAGCGCCTCGGCTCGGGGAGCGGCTCGTGGGCGGAGGAGAGCACGGCGAAGAGGTCGTCGCGCAGCTGGCGCATCATGGCCTCGTGCTCGTAGCCCAGGCCCAGCAGCGCCATGATCGTCTGCGTGGTGAGCTCGAGCGAGTACTTCTCGAGCAGGTTCGCGGAGCCGTTGTTCTCGAAGCGGTCGATGATCCGGTGGGCGCGGGCCTCGATCTCGGGCTGGAGCCGGTCCATCCGCTCCTTGACGAAGCCCCGCTGGGCCACGGAGCGGGCCTCGGTGTGGCCGGGCGGGTCCTGGCCCACGATCATCTTCGCCACGAGCTCCGGCGGGTAGACCTCCCGGTACTTCTCGGGGACGTCGGCGGCGGAGTTGGCGGCGGAGGAGTAGGTCTGCCAGTCGGAGAGCACCGCGAGGCAGTCCTCCCGCTTCGTGACGATCCAGGCGTTGAGGTACGGGTAGAAGAACACCGGTGTCGCGTCGCGGACCTCGGCGAAGTGGCGCGCGGGGTCGCGGTAGTAGTCGTCCCCCATGGCGTCGAAGCCGTGGGCGATCGGGCAGCGGCCGGTGGGGCGGGCGTCGTCGTGCACAGCGGTCATGGCAGGGTCCTCACTCGCTGATCACGGCGGAGGCCGCGATCGTGGACAGTTTCTGGAAGCGCGCGACGTTGTCGCCCTCGTCCATCACCCCGGAGGAGAGGAAGCAGAAGGACACGCCGGAGACGGGGTCCACCCACAGCAGGGAGGAGCCGGCGCCGTAGGAGCCGAAGGTGCGCGGGGAGACGAACGGCCCGAAGAAGCGGGCGTGCGTGCCGGTGCCGGCGAGCGCGGGACCGAGCCCCATGTTCCCGGGCGGCAGGTCCCACTTCCGGGCGGTGGCGACCATGCCGTAGAGGTCGTTGATCTGCTCGCCGGTCTGGTTGGTGGTGGCGAAGTCCAGCACGGACTCCCCGATCAGCTGCTCGCCCGCGGCGGTGCGCCCCTTGTTGCGCAGCATCTCGGTGAACGCGAAGACGTCGTCGATCGTGGAGACCGCGCCGACCCACGGCATCTCGGCGTCGGGACGGTCGATGACGTCGTTGAGGCACTCGATGTCCTCCGGCTTGAGCCAGGAGTCGTTGGCCACGATGACCTTGAGCGGCACGGCGCGGTCCTGCCACTCGTCCGGCATGCCGAACCGGGTGTGCTCCATGCCGATCGGCCCGAAGACCTTCTCCTGCATCAGGGCCCGGAAGGAGGCGGCGCCGTAGGCGCGGCGGGCCATCTCGCCCATGAGCGCGTGGTTGATGGCCGCGGAGTAGTTGAGGTTCGTGCCGGGCTCGTGCACCACGTCCACGCCGCCCAGCGCCGCGATGACGTCGGCCAGCACCGCGAAGCCCTCGGGACCCAGCCCCGGGTTGGGGGTGGCCGGCATGCCGGCGCGGTGGGTGAGCAGGTGGCCGAGGTTGATCCGGTCCTTGCGCGCGGCGCGGAACGGCTCCGTGCCGAGGAACTCGGGGATGAGGTCGACGACGCGCGTGGAGAGCATGAGCTTGCCCTCGCTCAGCGCCCGGTGGATCAGGGCGTTGGTGAAGCCCTTGGACATCGACAGGATGCGGTAGACGTCGTCGGGCCGGGTGGGCCGGCCGGCGTCGAGGTCGGCGAGGCCGTAGCTGCCCCGCAGGGCGATCTCGCCGTGGCGGGCGACGACGACGTTGGCGCCGTGGTACTCACCGCGCTCGATGTCCTCGCGGACGGTCTCGTCGAGGAGCTCGAGGAAACGCCCCTCGAGGCCGGGGACGTCGGTGATGGTGGTCTCCTGGACCGCGGTGTGCTGCACGGGTGCTCTCCGTTCGAAGGTGCTGGGTGGGTCTCAGAGCATGAGGGCGCCGCCGGAGGGCGACATCGTCTGACCGGTGTAGTGGCCGGCCGCGTCGGAGGCGAGGAACAGGACGGTCCGCCCGATCTCCTCCGGCTCGGCCACGCGCTTGAGGGGCTGCAGGGCGAGCAGGGCGGCGACGTGGTCCTCGCCGGAGGCGGTGAACATCGGGGTGTTGATCCCGGCCGGGGCCAGGGCGTTGACGCGGATGTCGAACGGCGCGAGCTCCGCGGCCACCGCCTTGGTCAGGCCCACGACCGCGGCCTTGGACGCGGGGTAGTAGGCGGGCATCGGCAGACCGATGAGCCCGGCCACGGAGGCGAAGTTGATGATCGAGCCGCGGCCGGCCTTCTTCAGCAGGGGGACGGCGGCGCGGATGGTGTAGAAGGTGCCGTTGAGGTTGATCGCGACGACGCGGTCGAAGTCCTCGTCGGTGATGCCGCCCAGGAACTCGGGGTGGTAGGGCTCGCCGGTCCTGAAGGACTCGATCATCCGGTTGTTGATCTCGTCGACCCACGCCTGCTTCTCCCGGTTCGGCGTGGAGACCCCGGCGGCGTTGACGAGGACGTCCAGCCGGCCGTGGTCGGCCTCGACCTGGGCGAAGACCTGGTCCACGGCGAGCGAGCCGGAGACGTCCACGGCGAATCCGCGGGCGCGCTCCAGGCCGGTGAACTCGCGGTCGAGGGCCTCCTGGCGGAGGTCGATGCCGTAAACGGTGGCGCCCGCCCCGGTCAGTGCCCTGGCTGCGGCCAGGCCCATGCCCGAGGCCGCGCCGGTGACGACCGCGATCCTGCCGTCGAGTTCCATGCGTCGCTCCTGTCGTGGTGGAGGCCCGCCGCCCCGCGTCGATGCGGTGTGCGCTGCCTCACAGTGGTGGTGTGCGGTCAGCCTGGCAGAAAACTAGACACCTGTCTAGATCCGAGGGGAAGTGTTTCTCCCGCAAGAGCCTGCGCGCCCCGGCCGCGGGCCTACCATGGAGCGATCGCACCGACACGCGGCCCGGCGAGGAGCCCCATGCACCGCATTCCCGACGCAGTCGACACCCCGGACGTCCTGATCGACCGGGACGTGCTCCAGCACAACATCGAGCGGATGGCCGCGGCCGTGCGCGAACGGGGGCTGCGCCTGCGCCCGCACGCCAAGACGCACAAGGTCCCGCAGATCGCGGCGCTGCAGCTCGCCGCGGGCGCGGCCGGGCTGACCGTGGCCACGCTCGGGGAGGCCGAGGTCTTCGCCGCGCACGGGGCCGACGACCTGTTCGTGGCGTACCCGCTGTGGGTCGGCCCGCGCCAGGCGGATCGCCTGCGCCGGCTGAGCGCCACCGCCCGGATCAGCGTGGGGACGGACTCGGCCGAGGCGGCCGCCGTCATGGGCGAGCAGCTGGGGGACGCCGCGGGGGACGTCGCCGTGCTCGTGGAGGTCGACAGCGGCCACCACCGCAGCGGGGTCCACCCGGACGCCGCCGCGGACGTCGCCCGCGCCGCGGCCCGGGCCGGGCTGCGCGTCGAGGGTGTCTTCACCTTCCCCGGCCACAGCTACGCCCCGGGCATGCCGGTCGAGGCCGCCGCGCAGGAGCAGCGGGCCCTGGACCGGGCGGCCGGGCAGCTGGAGGCCGCGGGGTTCGAGGTGCTGCGCCGCAGCGGCGGGTCCACGCCCAGCGCGCTGCTGACCGACAGCACCGCCGCCACGGAGGTGCGGCCGGGGGTCTACGTCTTCGGCGACGCCCAGCAGCTGGAGCTCGGCCGGTGCGCCCCGGAGGACATCGCCCTGACCGTGGCCGCGACCGTGGTCAGCCGGCACGAGGGCGGCACCGCGAGCAGCGCCGGGGGCGGCGGCGAGAACGAGGTGCCGCGGCGGGTCGTCCTCGACGCCGGCAGCAAGGTCCTCGGCAGCGACCGCCCGGCCTGGGCCACCGGGTACGGGCGGCTGACGGACCACCCGGACGCCCGGATCACGGCCCTGTCCGAGCACCACGCCACCGTCGTCTGGCCCGAGGACGCCCCGCTGCCCGCCCTCGGCGAGCGCCTGCGGGTGATCCCCAACCACGTGTGCCTCACCATGAACCTCGTCGACGACGTGGCCGTGGTGCGCGGCGGGGCGGTGCTGGAGCGCTGGACCGTGGCGGCGCGGGGCCGCAACTCCTGACCCCGGAGGCGCGTCGAGCGGTCACCCGGCGGGCGGCCGCTCGACGGCCCGGGACCGTCGGATCAGCGCGGGGGCGGCGGCGGAGCGGGCGCGCCCTGCGGCGGGGCGATCTTCGGGAACGTGCGGGAGGCGCCCGCCGCCGGCTCCGCGGCGGCCTCCTGACCGCCCGCGGTCCCGGGCCAGGCGCGGCCAGGGGACGGGTCCCACCGGGCGTCGACGACCTTGCGCTGGACGACGATCGCCAGCGCCAGGACCGCCACCCCGATCAGCGCGATGAGCACGATGCCGCCGACGGACCCGATCTTGGCGGCGGAGCCCACGGCGATGCCGAACCACCCGAAGTCGGCGTCCCCGAAGGTGGTGTTCTCGGAGCCGAAGGTCCCCAGCACCGAGAGCAGGAACGCCGGCAGGAACGTGATGATCAGGCCGTTGACGAAACCGCCGGCGAGGGCGCCGCGGCGCCCGCCGGTCGCGTTGCCGTAGACCCCGGCGGCACCGCCCGTGAAGAAGTGGGGCACGAGCCCCGGCAGGATCAGCGCGATGCCGATGGCGGGGTTGAGCCAGACGGAGAGGACGAACAGCCCGACCAGGCCGCCCACGAAGCTGGAGATGAAGCCCAGCAGCACCGCGTTCTGGGCGTAGGGGAAGACGATCGGCGCGTCCAGGGCCGGGATGGCGCCGGGGACGACCTTCGCGGCGATGCCCTGGAACGCGGGGACGAGCTCACCGAGGATGGTGCGCACGCCGAAGAGGATGACGGCCACGGCCACGCCGAACTGCAGGCCCTGGGTGATGGACATCATGATGTAGTTGCCCACGCCGGTGGCGCCGCCGTCGAACGCGGTGAAGGCCTCCGCGGTCCCGGCCCGGACCAGGAAGAGCACGGCGAGGACCACGTACATCAGCGCCATGGACAGGGCGGTGGCCACCATGGAGTCGCGGAGGAAGCGCAGTCCCTCCGGCAGCTTCGTGTCCTCGGTGGACCGGCTCTTCTTGCCCACGAGCTGTCCCACCGTTCCGGCGGCGATGTATCCGGCGGTGCCGAAGTGCCCGATGGCCACGCTGTCGTCGCCGGTGATCCGGCGGGTCCACGGATGGGCGAGCGCCGGGAGGGACACCATCAGGATGCCGAGCAGCAGGGCGCCGAGCAGGACGGTCACCCACGCGTCGTAGCCGGCGGTGGCCAGGATGATGGTCAGCATCGTGGCCATGAACAGGACGTGGTGCCCGGTCAGGAAGACGTAGCTCAGGGGGGTGAAGCGGGCGAGCAGGAGGCTGACGGCGAAGCCGAGGATCATCAGCCACGCGACCTGGGCCCCGTACTCGGCCTGGGCGATCCCGGCGATGGCCTCGTTGGTGGGGATCACGCCCTGGGCGCCGGTGGCGCCCAGGATCATGGCGCCCAGCGGCTCCAGGGAGGCGACGACGAGGGTGGCCCCGGCGCCGATCAGCAGGAAGCCCAGCGTGGCCTTGATGGCACCGCCGATGATCTGACCGGTGCTCTTGCGCAGGGCGGCCAGACCGACGGCGGTGATGATGCCGATGAGGAACGCCGGGACGGCGAGGATCTCGCTGACCAGGAACTCGGGGATGCTGACGAGCCAGTTCACGGGAGGCCTGCTTTCACACGTCGTAGAGCTCGCGCAGGGCGGCGTCGAGCTCGGTGGTGCTGGTGAAGTTCTCGACCACCTTCACGGGAACGCCGACATCGCCCAGGGTGCGGGCGATCTCCCCGGAGGTGAGGATCAGGTCGGCCTCCTTGGCCTTGCCGCGGGCGGAGATCGTGTCGGTGGCCTCGACCGTGAGGTACCGGCTCCAGCCCCAGTGGTCGAGCACCTTCTCCAGGGTGTTCTTGAGGAACAGGCTGGTGCCGAGGCCGTTGCCGCAGACGGTCAGGATCTTGTTGCGGCTGTCCGCGGCCTGCTCCGTCGACGTCGTGGCGGCCGGTTCGGCGGGCGCGGCCTGCTCCGTCGTCGCCGGTCCCGCGGGTGACGCCGGGGCGTCCTCCGTCAGCACGGCGAGCACCTCCTCGGGGGTGCTCGCGGTGTCCAGGGCGGTCCGGGTCTCCGGCGAGCCCAGCAGCGTGGCCAGCGTGCGCATGGCCTGCAGGTGCTCCTTCTTGTCCTTCGCGGAGAGGGCGACGACGAGGGTCACGGGGTCGTTCGCCGCGTGCCCGAACTCCACGGGCCGGGCGAGCCGGACCCAGGACATCGCCGTGCGGTGCACGGCCTCCGAGGGCCGGGCGTGGGCGAAGGCGAAACCCGGCGCCACCACGATGTACGGGCCGTTCTCCTCCACGCTGGTGATCATGGCCTGCGTGTACTCGCCGCTGGTCGCCCCCGCGCGCTCGAGCAGCTCACCCGCCAGCGCGACGGCGGCACGCCAGTCCCTCGCCGGTTCGTCCAGGCAGATCGACTCCAGGTCCAGCAACCGGCTGAGATGAGACATACCTGACATGGTATCCCATGAGCGCCCCGAAATATGATCTGGATCACATTCATTTTATGCTGGTCCGGCCGGCGCCGGAGGGGCCGCCCCGGGGCCGGGCACGGATCTGGCAAGCTGACGGAAGCCTCTGTCCCTCGGCGGGGGACCACTGCACCTCCGGAAGGACCGAGATGAGCCAGCGTCCCGTACCCGCGCGCGCCCTGCCGTGGGTCGTCGTCGGCATCGTGCTCGTTGCACTGAGCCTGCGCGGGCCGATCATCGCCCCGACGCCGGTGATCACGCAGATCCAGTCCGAGCTCGGGCTCTCGGCGGCGACCGCGGGCCTGCTCACGGGCCTGCCGGTGCTGCTCTTCGCCCTGGTCACCCCGCTGGCCTCCAAGCTGATCGGACGCTTCGGGCCCGAGGCGGCCGTCCTGGCGTGCCTGAGCGGCGTGCTGGCCGGGACCGTCATCCGCTCGGCGGGCCCCACCGCGGTGGTCCTGGCCGGCACCGTGGTCATCGGCGCCGCGATCGCCGTGGGCAACATCGTGGTCCCGGTGATCATCCGCCGCGACGTCTCCTGGCGCCGGATCCCCACGGTGACCGCCGCCTACACCGCCGCCCTCAACGTCGGGTCGATGATCACCGCCCTGGGCACCGCGCCGCTGGCCGCGGCGGTCGGGTGGCGCTGGGCCCTGGTCGCCTGGGGCGCGCTGACCGTGGTGGCCCTCGTCTTCTGGCTGGTCGTGGCGCGCCGCCGGACCGGCACACCACCCGCGGCCTCCACCCCCGCCGAGCCCAGCACTGCCACCGGTGCGCTGAGACAGGCCCGGGGCGCCGCGCAGATCCGGCGCGTCGGCTGGTGGCTGACGTTCGCCTTCTGCGGGCAGGCCTTCTCCTACTACTCCATCACCGCCTGGCTGCCCACCCTGCTGGCCGACACCCGGGGGCTGAGCCTGGCCGCCTCCGGAGCCGGCGCCTCCCTGTTCCAGGTCGCCGCCATCGCCGGCGCCCTGGGCGTGCCCCTGCTGGCCGACCGGGCCCCGGCGTGGACGCCGGTGGTCCTCGTCGGAGGGCTGTGGATCGCCCTGCCCGTCGGGCTGCTGCTCGCCCCCGAGGGCTATCTCCTGTGGTCGGCCATCGGCGGCATCGCCCAGGGCGGGGGCTTCACCACGATCTTCTCCATCGTCGCGCGCATCGTGCGCTCCGACGCCGAGGCCGCGGGGACCTCCGCCCGCATCCAGGGCAGCGGGTACCTGGCCGCGACCGTCGGTCCACCCCTGATCGGCGCACTGAACTCCGGCACCGGGGGCTGGACCGTTCCCCTGCTGGTCGTCCTCGGTGCCACGGTGGTGTTCCTGGCCGGTGGCCTGCTGGCCGTCCGGGAGTCCCAGGACCGTTCCGGGTAGGGGTTTTGTGCGTCCCATCGCCGGGCTGCTCGACGGGGCGCGCGGAGCCGCAGGGCCCGCCGGCAGGGCCCGTGAGCGGAACGGCCGCCGCACCGAGCCCGCCGGCCGGTGCGCGCTGACGCAGGAATTAGGGCAGGAATCTGTCAGCTAATCCGGGGCGACCTGCTACAGTTCCCCCCACCACCAGGTAAGGCTCACCTCACCTGCCCGATCCGCCCGACCGAAGGCCCCGCGCATGACCCGTGGCACGACGCCTCCCGCCGTGGCGCTCGACCTCCTCCCCCCGGAGACCGCACCGGCTGCGGGCCTCGACAGCGACCTCGTGCTCGCGGGGCGCCGCGGGACTCTCTTCGCGCGGCGGGACCGGACGCTGCCCGCCGCCCCGATCACCGGCGGCGGCGTCGGGGCGGCGCTGGCCCGCCTGGACGAGGCCACCCGCGAGGCGTTCGACTCCGGCGCCCGCCGCGCCACGGGACCGGTGCTGTGCGGAACCGTCCCCTTCGACCCGGGCGAGCCGGCCGACCTGTTCCTCGCCGAGCGGCCCGTCTGGGCACCCCGCCCGGCACCGAGAGCCTCGGTGCCCCTGGCCCGGCAGCTCGTGCCCTCCGCCCCGGCGCCGGACGCGGACCACCGCGAGGCGCTCGCCGAGGTCCTCGACCGGATCGGCCGCGGCGCCGCGGAGCACCTGGTGCTGGCCCGCGCCCTGGACCTGGAGCTGCCCGCCCCCGTGGACCTGGACCGGCTGTGGGACGAGCTGGTGGCCCGCGCCGCGGGCGGCCACGCCTTCCTGGTGCGGCCCCGGGACGGCGGCGCCGTCCTCGGCGCGGGTCCGGAGCTCACGGCCGAGGTGCGCCCGACCGGCTTCGCCGCCCACCCCCACACCGGTTGCGCCGCGCGCCATCCCACGGTCGCGGGCGACGCGGCCGCCCAGCAGTCCCTGCTGCGCTCCCCTGCCGCGCGCCGGCGGCACCAGCACGTCGTCGAGCAGCTGGCCCGCAGCCTGGCACCGCTCGCCGCGTCGCTGCACGTGCCCGCGCAGCCCAGCGTGCTCAGCACCGACGCCGCCTGGCATCTCGCGACCCGCCTCACCGGCCGGCTGCCCCGGGGCACCAGCGCGCTGCACGCCGCGGTGGCGCTGCACCGTGCCGCCGCCGGCGGCACCCCGGGCCGGGAGGCCATGTCCCTGATCCGTGAGCTCGAGCCGCGCCCCCGCGGCGCCTTCGCGGGGCTCGTGGGCTGGACCGACGCCGCGGGGCACGGCCAGTGGGTGCCGGTGCTGCGCAGCGTCCACCTGCACGGCACGCTGGCCCGGCTGCACGCCGCCGCGGAGCTGGACGCGACCTCCACCGTGGACGGTGCCGTGGCCGAGACGGCCGCGAACTTCGGCACCGTGCGCGCGGCCCTCGCGGCCGCCGGCGCCCTGGAACGGACGGACCCGTGCTCCGTGGTCCCGGACGCCGCCTGACCGGTCGCGCCCGCGACGCAGCACAGCTCGTCCGACCGGGGCCTGAGCTCAGTCGAGCTCCACCACGGTGACGGGCAGGGGCAGGGACTCCGCGGTGAACGTGGTCTGCTCGGAGAACGGCACGCCCGCCTCGTCCCGCCCGAAGCACAGGGCCAGCACCTCCCCCGCGTCGGCGCCGGCCATCAGGGTCCAGTGCTGGCCGACGGCGTCCACGGCGTGGGCCTGGTGGTCGAGGTCCGCCTCCCCCTCGACGTCGGTGAAGCGGGCGCGGTAGGCCTCGAGCTCCTCGGGGGTCTGCAGCACTCCGGCGGAGACGACCGCCTCCTCGTCGCCGGTGACGGAAGGAGCCACGGGGTAGGCGATGCGGAACGGCGGCTCGAGCACCTCCAGCAGCTCCCGGGCGGGGGTGGCGTCGTCGCCGCGGAGCCAGAGCCGGCCCGTCCCGTCGGCGAAACCCGCGTACTCCTCGTCGTTGGGGTAGAAGCAGAGGAAGCCCGAGCCCGGGATCCGCGAGGCCAGCCCGCTGAGGTCCGCGGCGTGCTCCACGGTCAGGAAGCGGGTGAGGGGCTCCAGCGGCAGGGGTTCCACGGGCGTTGTCTCCTAGCGGTGCGGCGGGTCGGCCCGGGAACGGCCTGGTGACCGCTCCCGGACGCTCTACGCTACGCCGCCGCCGCCCGGCCGCTGACCGGGCACGCCAGGCCGGGCACGCCGGGCCGGGCACGCCGGGCCGCGTCAGGCGGCCTGGTAGGTGAGGCAGTCGGCCTCGTCGGCGCCCGCACCGATCTTCACGTCGTGGGCGGTGCACATCAGGTGCTCGTTGTGCACGCACTCCCCGCGCTGGCAGGCGCCCACCTCAGCGTGCACGGTGGGCAGGCCCCCGTCGGGGCCCAGCGAGATGAACGTGCCGCAGTGCGCGTGGCCGGCGCTGCCGGTGACGGTGATCGCGTGGGCGGTGCACTCGTGGTCGTGGTTGAACGAGCACTGGCCCACGGTGCAGTCGGAGACGGGAGCGAACTCGGTGGTGGCCATGACTTCTCCTCCAGGAGGATCTCCGGGCCGGTGCCTGTTGCCCCGACCAGGTCGGACCCTTCCAGGATGCGCCTCACCTGGGGCAATGGATAGCGAATTTTTCTGTGCCGCAATTGCCGTGGACGCGCCGGTGGTCAGTCCGCGGCGATCCGGGTCAGCGGGATGACGTGCGGGCGGCCGCTGACCGGCTCGGGAACGACCTGCGCCCGCAGGCCGAAGACCTCGGCGAGCAGCTCCGCCGTCACGACCTCCTCGGGCGTGCCCTGGGCGACGACGCGCCCGCCGGCCATGGCCACGATGTGGTCGGAGAAGCGGGCGGCCAGGGAGATGTCGTGCAGCACCATGACCACGGTCCGGCCCAGGTCCCGGTTGAGCCGGTGGACGAGCTCGAGGATCTCGACCTGGTGGGCCAGGTCCAGGTACGTGGTGGGCTCGTCCAGGAGCACGATCTCGGTGTCCTGCACGAGCGTCATCGAGATCCAGGCGCGCTGGCGCTGTCCGCCGGAGAGCTCGTCGACCGGGGTCCCGGCGAGCTCGGCGATGCCGGTGGCCTCCAGCGCCCGGTGCACGGCGTCCTCGTCGGCGTGCGAGAACTGCTGGTACCAGCGCTGCCGCGGGTGGCGTCCGCGGGAGACGAGGTCGGCCACGGTGAGCCCCTCCGGGGCCGTGGGTCCCTGGGGCAGGACGGCCAGCCGCTGGGCGATCCGCCGGGTGGAGAGCCGGTCGAGCGGTTCGCGGTCGAGGGTCACGGTGCCGCCGAGCGGGCGCAGCAGGCGCGCCATCCCCCGCAGCAGGGTGGACTTGCCGCACCCGTTGGGGCCGATGACCGTGGTGACGCGGCCCTCCGGGACGGCCAGGGACAGGTGCTCGACGACGGGCCTCCCGTCGTAGCCCAGCGTCAGGTCGCGGGCCTCCAGCCGGGCGGTGGCGGGCAGGGGGCTCATGGGGTCCTCCGTTGGGATCGCAGGACGAGGTGGATGAGGTACGGGGCACCCAGCACGGCCGTGGCGACGCCGACCGGCAGGGGCACGGCCAGCAGGTGGGCGGCGGCGGTGTCGGCGACCAGCACGAACAGCGCCCCGACCAGGACCGAGACGGCCACGGGCGGCACCGGGGCCCGCGTGAGCAGACGGGCGATCTGCGGTGAGGCCAGCGCCACGAACACCAGCGGGCCGCCGACCACGGTGGCGACCGAGGCCAGCAGCACGGCCAGGCTCAGGGCCACCACCCGGACCCGCCCCAGCCGCAGCCCCAGGCCCACCGCGGTGTCCTCGTGCAGGGACGAGAGGAGCAGCCACCGGCCGGACAGCACCGCCGCGCCGACCAGGGCGGCCGCGACGACCGCCATGGGCCGCACCAGGGACCAGTCCTTGCCGTTGAGCGAGCCCGTCATCCAGGTCAGGGCCTGGGCGGCGCTGGTGACGTCGCCCAGGGTGAGCATCCAGGTGGTCAGCGCGGTGGTGAACCCGGAGATTCCCAGGCCCACCAGGATCAGCCGGTAGCTGTCGACCCCGTGCCGGTAGGCCAGCAGGTAGACGGCCACGCCGCTGGCCGTGCCGGCCGCGAAGGCCGCGGCCGGCATGCCCACGGTCGCGGCCGCGCCGCTGAGTCCGGCCGCCCCGCCCTGCCCGAGGATCAGCACCGCGACCGCGCCCGCCGAGGCCCCGGAGGTCACACCGAGGATGTCGGGGCTGGCCAGCGGGTTGCGGGCGACCGTCTGGGTGATGGCGCCCGCCGCGGCCAGGCATGCGCCCACGAGCACGGCGGCCACCGTGCGGGGGGCGCGGAACTCGACCACCGCCAGCTGGACGGCGGCGTCCGGCGCCCGGCCGGCGAGCGCGGCGAGGACCTGCGGGTACGGGATGGGGGTGCCGCCCACGGCCACGTGGAGGGCCGCGCCCGCGGCCACCAGGACCATCAGCACGGCCGAGACCGCCAGCGCCCGGGGGTGCACCCGCACGGAGACGGGCCCGGCGCGCAGCGCCCGGACGGACCGGAACGGTCCCGGCGGCGGAACCCCCGGGGCGGCGGACGGCGTGCGCGCCCGGGGCGGGGCGGCGGGGGACGAGGTCATGCGGTGGCCGGCTTCCGGCGGCGGGCGAGATGGACGAAGAACGGTGCGCCGACGGCGGCCAGCACCACCCCGACCGACAGCTCCCCCGGCCGGGCGACCACCCGGCCGGCGGTGTCGGCCAGCAGCAGCACGGCCGCCCCGGCCAGCGCGCCGGCGGGGACGAGCCACCGGTAGTCCGTGCCCATCACGGCACGGGCCATGTGCGGGACCACGAGCCCGGCGAAGGCGATCGGCCCGGCCAGGGTCACGGCCGCACCCGCGAGCAGCGTGATCGCCGCGATCCCGGTGATCCGGGCCCGCAGCACGGAGACCCCGAGGCCGCGGGCGACGTCCTCGCCCAGGGAGAGGCTGTTCAGCGCGCCGACGTTGGCCGCGGTCAGGGCGAGCCCCAGGGCCAGGAAGGGCCAGAGCACCTCGAGGGAGCCGTTGCGGACCGCGACGGAGCCCACCTGCCAGAAGCGCAGGGTGTCCAGGGCCTGGTCGTCCAGCAGGACGATGGCCGAGACCAGCCCGGTGCACAGCGCGGAGACGGCCGCCCCGGCCAGCACCAGGGTGATGGGCGTGGCCCCGTGCCGGGCGGCGGAGCCGATGAGGAAGACCACCACCACGGCCGCCAGGGCCCCGCCGAAGGCCAGCAGCGCCTGGGTCAGCGGGGCCACGGTGCCGGCCGCGGCGGTCACGCCGACAATCGCCAGGGCGGCGCCCTGGTTGATGCCCAGCAGGCCGGGGTCGGCGATCGGATTGCGCGTGTGGCCCTGCACCAGCACCCCCGCCAGGCCGAGACAGGTCCCCACCACCACGGCGGTGACGGTGCGCGGCCAGCGCAGCTCGCGGATGGTCACGTCCATGACGGTGCCCGTGGGGGTGAGCACGGCGTGCCAGGCCTCGGCCGGGGTGGAGGGCCGCCCGCCCACGCACACGCTCAGCACCACGGCGCCCAGAGCCACCGCGAGCAGCACGGCCAGCCACTGCCCCCGGCGCAGCACCGGGGCACGTGGGGGCCGGGTTGCCAGGGACAGGGCCATGCCACCTCGATTACGTCAGGGATGTGTGAGCTAATGCCGAGCGGACTGCTACAGTCTGCCACAGTGAGGTGAGCCTCACCTCACCTGCCACCCGATCCGCCCGACCGAAGGCCTTCCCCATGACCCCTGGAAAGACCCTCCCCGCCGCCGTTCTCGGCCTGTCCCTGCTCGCCCTCACGGCCTGCGGCGGCACCGAGCCGGCCGCCGGCCCCGCGACCGGGTCCCCGGCGCCGGATTCGACCGCGACCGGCGCCACGGCCGCCGGGTATCCGCTGACGATGACCCACGCGATGGGCGAGACCGTCATCGAGGAGCAGCCCCAGCGCGTGGTCGCGCTGGATCCCAGCTACGTCGACGCGGCGCTGCTGCTCGACGCGGAGCTGGTCGGCTACGCCGAGTACCGGCAGGACCCGGAGGACCCGTTCGCCGACTACCTGGGGGACGTCTCGGCGGAGACGGCCGAAGCGGTGAACGTCGGCACGATCGCCGAGCCGGACCTGGAGCAGATCGCGGGGCTCGACCCGGACCTCATCGTCTCGGCCAAGGTCCGCCAGGAGGCCCTGTACCCGCAGCTGGAGAAGATCGCCCCCACGGTCTTCTCCGAGTCCACCGGGCCGACGTGGAAGGAGAACGTGGTCCTGCTCGGGGAGGCCCTGGGCAAGCAGGAGCAGGCCGAGCAGGAGGTCGCCGGCTACGAGGCGCGCGCCGCCGCGGTGGGCGAGGCGATCCTGGCGCAGGACCCCGACGCCACGTACTCGCTGCTGCGCTTCGCGGGCGAGGACACCGCGCGCCTGTACTCCTCGGACTCCTTCATCGGCGAGATCATGGCCGACATGGGCATCCCCCGCCCCGAGGGGGCGCCCGACACGACCGAGAGCATCTTCGTGCCCCTGTCCCAGGAGCAGATCCTCGAGGCGGACGCGGACCTGGTCATGGTGAGCACCTGGGCGCCGGACGGTGCCGAGGGCGAGGCCTCCCGGGAGCAGGAGGAGCGCTTCACCACCAACCCGCTCTGGGAGCGGCTCGAGGGCGAGGTCCTGCCGGTCGACGACGAGACCTTCGTGGCCTCCGTGAGCATCCAGGGCGCCCATGCCGTGATCACGCAGCTGGCCGAGCACTACGGAGTGGACCCGCAGCTGCCCTGACCCGCGCGACGGGGCCGTGGCCTTCCTCCGGGATCACGACGACGCGGCCCCGTCGCGCGGGTGAGGTCCGCTCCCGGCCGGCCGCGCCCCGGCGCCTCGTGACCCCGGGCCGCCGGAGGCGGCCGCGTCGCTCTACGCGCAGTCCAGCGCGGTGCGCAACGCCTCGAGGTTGGCGCGCATGACCTGCTGGTAGTCGGCGCTCTCGTCGACCTGGCCCTCGACCGGGTCCAGCACCGCCGTCTCGATCCCGTGCTCGGCCGCCAGGGTCTCGGCGACCTTCGGGTTGACCGTGGACTCCGAGAACACCGTGGTGACGCCCTCGGCCTCGACGACCTCGCCGATCTCGGCCAGGCGGGCCGGGGAGGGCTCGGTGTCGGGCTCGAAGCCGGCCACGGACACCTGCTCGAGATCGTACTTGTCGGCCAGGTAGCCGTAGGCGTCGTGGGAAACCACGATGGTGTCCCGCTCACAGGTGGCCAGACCCTCGGTGAACTCCTGGTCCAGGGCGGCCAGCTCCGCGGTCAGCTTCTCGGCGTTGGACTCGTAGGCCGCCGCGTGGTCCGGGTCGACCTCGGCCAGCTCGTGGGCGACCTCCGTGGCCACCGCGGCCAGCCGCTCGGGGTCCAGCCAGAAGTGCGGGTCCTCCCCCGCGTGGCCGTGCCCGTCGTCGCCGGCGGCCTCCTCGGCGGCGCCCTGTGCCGACTGCTCCCCGGCGGGGGCATCGTCGCCGTGGGCCTCTCCGCTGTGGGACGACCCGGCCTCCTCGTGCTCCTCGGCCGAGTGCGCCTCCTCGCCCTCCACGCCGGCGTGCACGGCGTCGAGGACGTGCTCGGGGGCGGCCTGGGCCACGGCGTCGTCGACCGCCGGCTGGAACCCGGAGAGGTACACCACCGCGTCCGCGGTGCGCAGTCCGTCGACCGCCGCCGGGGAGAGCTCGAGGTCGTGCGGCTCGGCCCCGGCGGGGGTCAGCGACTCCACCTGCACGTGCTCCCCGCCGACGCGCTCGGTGACGTACTGCAGCGGATAGAAGGAGGCCTGCACGTCCAGCGTCCCGTCCGACCCCTCGGCCGTGGCAGCGGGATCAGCCGAGCCGGTGGCGCAGGAGGACAGCGCGAGAGCGGCGATCAGGGACAACGGGACGGCGAGGCCGCGCGAGAGGTTCATGAGAACAATTCTCAGACAAATCGAGAATCGTTGTCAAAACGGTCCGGTTCGGGCGGCTCAGGAGCCGCTCCTGCAGGTGTCGCAGATGCCGTGGAGCTCGATCTCGTGGGAGACCTCCGAGAAGCCGTGCCGGCGGGCGGTCTGGGCGGCCCACCGCTCGACCGACGTCTCGGCGACCTCCACGGTGTGCCCGCAGCGGCGGCACACCAGGTGGTGGTGGTGCTCGGTGCGCACGCACCGGCGGTACCTGCTCTCGCCGCCCTCGGTGGCGAGCACGTCCACCTCCCCGTTCTCGGCGAGGGCGTTGAGGTTGCGGTAGACGGTGGCGAGGGAGACGGGCTCCCCCTCCTCCCCCAGCATCGCGTGGATCTGCTGGGCGGAGCGGAACTCCGGGGTCCGCGCGAGCAGCTCGGCCAGGGCGGAGCGCTGCCGGGTGGTCCGGGACATGGTCATGCTCCTCGGAGTTGCAGGTCGTCCTCGGCGCCGTGCAGGCGGTCCGCGTCGTGGGCACCGCGGCGCCGGGTGCCGCCCACGAGGGGGCTGACGATCAGGGTCAGCGCGTAGCAGGCGATGGCCAGCATCACGATCGTCGCCCCGGGGGACAACGGGTAGAAGTAGGTGATGGACAGGCCGGTCACACAGACCCCGGCCCCCACGGCCATGGCCACTCCCATGGTGCCGGCGAAGGACCGGGTGACCAGCTGGGCGACGGCCACCGGGACGATCATCACGGCCGAGACCAGGAGGACGCCGACCACGCGCATCGACACGGAGACGGTCAGGGCCGCCATGACGGCCACCAGGATGTTCAGGCCCCGCACCGGCAGCCCGGTGGCGAGGGCGAACTCCTCGTCGTGGCACAGGGAGAACAGGGCCGGGCGCAGGCCGAGCCCCACACCGAGGACGACCGCCGCCAGCCCGGCGGTGAGCCACACGTCCAGGGGCGTGACGGTGGCGATGGACCCGAAGAGGTAGCCGGTGAGATTGGCCGAGGTGCCGCCGGCGATCCCGATCAGCAGCACGCCGCCGGCGATGCCGCCGTAGAACAGCAGGGCCAGGGCCACGTCCCCGCTGGTGCGCCCCTTGGAGCGCATCACCTCGATGAGCACCGCGCCGACGACGGCCGCGACGACCGCCCCGGGAACGGCCAGCGCGTCGCGCGAGGTCAGCCCGGCCGCGGCGCCGGCCAGCCAGCCCATGGCCACGCCGGTCAGGGCGACGTGGCCGATGCCGTCACCGAGCAGGGCCAGGCGCCGCTGCACGAGGTAGGTGCCGATCACCGGCGCGGAGATCCCCACCAGGGCGGCGATCAGCAGACCGCGCTGCATCAGTGGACTGGCCAGCATGGCGGTGAGGGTGTCGATCATGGTCACTGCGGCTTTCCGTGGAGGTCCGGGGCTGCCGGGACGGCGGCGGGCGCGTCCCCGTGGGGGTGCAGGTGCTCGTGGTCGGGGGCGTCGTGCCCCGGAGCCGGCAGCGGGGGGATGCCGTCGTGCACGATGCGCCCGTGGCGCAGCACCACGGCGCGGTCCAGCAGGGGGGACAGCTCGCCCAGCTCGTGCAGCACGACCAGCAGCGTGGTGCCACCGGCCTGGAGCTGCGCCAGGATGCGGGCGATGGCCTCCTTGGAGACCTGGTCCACCCCGGACAGGGGCTCGTCCAGCAGCAGCAGCCGGGGCTGCCGCACCAGGGCCCGGGCGATCAGCACCCGCTGCTGCTGGCCGCCGGAGAAGATGGCCACGCTCTCGCGGGCCCGGTCGGCCAGCCCGACCTGCTCGAGGGCGTCGAGGCACACGCGCCGGGCACCGGCGCCCAGGCGCAGCCGGCGGTGCCCCGTCAGCCCCGAGGCGACGACCTCGAGCGCGGTGGCCGGCACCCCGGCGCCGACGCCGACGCGCTGGGGGACGTACCCGATGCGCGACCACGGCACGTGCCGGCGGGCACCGGTGACGTCGGCGCCGAAGAGCCGGGCCTCGCCGGAGGCGACGGGCACGATGCCGAGCAGGGCCTTGATGAGGGTCGACTTGCCGGAGCCGTTGCCGCCCATCAGGGCCACGGCCTCGCCGTCGGCCACGGTCAGGTCCACCCCGCGCAGCACGGGAGCGGCGCCGAGGACCACCGCGAGGTCCGCCGTGCGGATCGCCGCAGGGTCCGCCGGGGCGGCGGCCGGCGGGGTGGAGGAACGTTTCATGAGACCCATTCTCAATCTAATGAGAACGGTGGTCAATTCCGCGTGCGGCACGAGGCCGGAGCCGGCACGGGGTCCGCGGTGGCGACCCCGGGACGGGACGCCGGCCGCGCTCCGTCGGCGCCGGCGAGGGAGACGGCCAGGACGGAGGCGAGCACCAGGGCGCCGGCGGGACCGAGCACCGCCCACGGGGCGCGCTCGACGTAGCCGATCCCCTCGGCCAGCAGCAGCCCCCACTCCGGGGCCGGCGGCTGCTGCCCCAGGCCCAGGAACCCGAGGCCGGCGATGGCCAGGGCGGTGCCGGGCAGGCGCAGGACCGCGTGCCGGGCCACCTCCGGCAGCAGGGCGGGCAGGACGGTCCCGGCCAGGATGCGGGCGCGGCCCGCCCCGAGCAGGGGCAGCACCCGGACGTAGGGCCGGGCGGAGATCTCGGCGGCGAGGGCGGCGGTGTGGGCGGCCAGCGGCGCCCAGCTCACCAGGGTGACGGCCAGGGCGGCCCCGGCCGCCGAGGGCCCGGCCACCGCCACGACGAGGATGCCGGCGATGATCGGCGGTGCCGCGTTGGTGACCTCCACGGGGCCGGTGGACCACGTCCCGGTCATCCCGACGGCCAGCCCGATGACCAGGCACGCGGCGACCACGACCAGGGCCAGACCCAGGGTGTCCAGGGCGCCGTGGCCCACGCGCGCCAGGACGTCGCGCCCGGACGCGTCGGCCCCCAGCGGCAGCGTCCAGGAGGGGGCCTCGAGCCGGGCGTGGGCGGAGGCGTAGGGGTTCCGGAGCAGCCCGGCGACGACCAGCCCCAGCAGCAGGGCCCCCGAGACGCCCGGCACCGCCCACCACGTCCGGTGCCGCCCCGCCGGGGGTCCGGGGACGGGCAGGTCGCCGGAACGGGCGGCCGGGCCCAGCAGTGCCCGGCGGGCCAGGGCGGCCAGGGCCCCGCACAGCGCGGCGAGCACGAGCAGGAGGAGGACCCCGGCCTGCAGCGCGGGGATGTCCTGGGCCGCGGCGGCCCCGAGCAGGGCCCGGCCCAGGCCGGGGACCGCGAAGACCTCCTCGACCGGCACCGCCCCGCCGGTGAGCCCGACGACGACGAGGGCGATCTGCCCGATCACCCCGGGCAGGGCCCGGTGCAGCGCCGCGAGAGCGATCCGGGGCCGGGAGTGCCCGGCCACGGCCCAGGTGTGCACCCAGCGCTCGGCGAAGGCGCCGGCCAGCGCGGTGGAGAGCAGCCGGCCGAGCAGCCCGCCCCCGGGCAGGCCGAGCGCCAGGGCGGGGAGCACCACGTGCCCGGGTCCGCGCCATCCGTAGGGCGGGAACCAGCCCGCCCACACCGCCAGGACGACCAGCAGCGCCGCCGCGAGCAGGAACTCCGGCAGCGCGGTCAGCGCGGCCGCCGCCGCCCCGGCCCCGCGGGCGGGGCGCCCGGCGAGCCCGCTGCGGACGGTGGGCCCGCAGATCAGGGCGGCCACGAGCAGGGCGACGAGCAGGGCAGCGCCCATCAGCGTCAGGGACACCCCCATGGCCTCGAGGAGACCGGGCAGGACCGGGCGCCCGCTGATCCAGGAGGTGCCGAAGTCCCCGCGGAGCACCCCGGAGGCCCAGTCGGCGAAGACGGCGAGCGGGCCGCCGTCCAGGCCCAGCTCGGTCCGGATCTGGGCCAGCACCTCCGGGGTGGCCGGCCGGTCCGCGTAGCGGGCGCGCAGCACCGTGTACTCGGGGCTGTTGCCCGAGAGCCACGGCAGGGCCCCGATCAGGACGACGACGGCCGTGAACGCCAGGACGCGCGAGACGAGGGCGGCCGCCCCTCCCCCGCCCGGCACGCGGTTCCGCGCCCGGTCCGCCGGCGCGTCCGCTCCACGGCCCGTCATCTGGTCCGCCGCCCGGCTCGTCACCCGAGCTGTCATTCGGCGACGGTGGTCGCCGCGGTGATGAGCTCGCGCTCGCGCGGATCGCGGACCGCGCCCGCCACGCCGTCCTGCTCCCCCTGGATGACGCGCTCGTGCAGCATCGGGATCGCGGCGTCCTCGGCCAGGATCGCCGCTTCGGCGGCCATGATCGCCTCCTGTCGCTCCTCGCCGGGAGCGGCCTGCTCCGCGGCGGTCAGGGCGTCGTCGACGGTCGCGGAGCAGAACTGGGAGAGGTTGAACGAGCCCTCGCAGCCGAAGTCGCTGACCATGTAGGCCACCGGGTCGCCCGAGTCCAGCACCGTGGCACGGGAGAGGACGAACGCGTCGAACTGCCCGTCGATCGCGTCGGCCTCGATGTACTGGTACTCGCGCACCTCCAGCTCCACCTCGAACCCGGCGGCCTCGAGCTGCTGCTGGAGCTGGACGGCGACCTCGGGCAGCTCGGCCCGGTCGGTGAAGGTCCCGATGGTGATCTTCCGCCCGGCCGGGTCCCCGGCCTCGGCGCGGCCGGCGAGCAGCTCGCGGTAGGCGTCCGTGGCCCGGCCCGCCGCGGCGTAGGGGATCGCCGGGCCCAGCAGCCCGGCGGCCGTGTCGGCGCGGCCCTCGTAGACCCCGTCCACGATGCCCTGCGGGTCGAGGGCCTCACGGGCGGCCGCGCGCACGGCGGGGTCGGCGAACGGCCCGTCCTCGGTGTTGAGGTACAGGGTGTTGGTGCGCGGCATCGGCACCTCCGCCAGGAGGTCCTCCTCCACCTGGGCGGCCTGTCCCACCGGCACGGCCTCGACGACGTCCGCCTCCCCGGCGCGCAGCGCGGCGGCCCGCGCGGTGCCGTCGGGCACGAAGGACACGTCGATGCCGGAAGCGGCCGCGGCGCCGTTCCAGTAGGCGTCGTAGCGCTCCAGGGTGGCCCCGGCGGTTCCGTCCACGGCGGTGAGCTCGAAGGGTCCGGTGCCGTGGCCCACCGGGGTCACGGCCTCCCCCTCGTAGGCGGCCGGCGCCAGGATCGACAGCTGCGGGCTGGACAGCCGCTGGGGCACGAGCGGATCGGTCTCGGCGGTGGTGACCCGCACCGTGTCCCCTTCGGCGGCCACGCTCATCTCCACCCCGTCGAGGATGCGCGGGGCCGGTTCGGCCTCCACGGCCCGGGTCAGGGAGGCGGCGGCGTTCTCCGCGGTGAGCTCGGTGCCGTCGTGGAAGGTGACGCCGTCGCGGACGGTGAAGGACCAGGTGTTCTCGTCCAGCTGCTCCCACCCGGTGGCCAGCATCGGCTGCGCCTCCCCGGCCTCGTCCAGCCGGACCAGGGTCTCGGCGGTGGACCAGCGGGAGAGCTTGAACGCGTCGTCGCTCAGCGGGGACAGCCCCGAGCGCGGCGGCTGCAGCATGGCCAGCCCGATCCGGGCGCCGGCCGAGCCGCCGGCGCCCCCGGCCGAGGAGGTGCCGGAGCCTTCGGCGGAGCTGCCGGAGCCCTCGGCGAAGCAGCCGGTGAGCAGCAGGAGGCCGGCCGCGGCGAGGCCGAGGCCGGCGCGGCGAGGCGCGAGGCGGGGAACGGTGGGACGAGGGGGCATCAGAGGGCCCTTTCGGTGTGGTGATCGGTGGAGGGGGACGTGCAGATCTCAGGAACAGGCAGCACCTGCGGGAAGGCGACGGCGGAGAGCAGGACGAGCAGGGTGCGGGTCCCAGGCGGGCAGGCGCGGAACAGCATCCACCAGCTCCTGCGTCGTCGGGTGGCGCGGCGTCCCGAGGAGCCGGTCGACGGGTCCTTCCTCCACCACCCGCCCGCGGTCGAGCACCAGCGCGCGATCGCACAGGAACCGGACCGCGGTGAGGTCGTGCGAGACGAACAGCAGTCCCAGGCCCTCCCGGACGTGCTGCTCCTTCAGCAGCTCCAGCACCTGGTGGCGCAGCGGCAGGTCGAGCCCGCTGACCGCCTCGTCCGCCAGGAGGATCCGGGGCCGGGTCACCAGGGCCCGGGCAATGGCCACGCGCTGGGCCTGACCACCGGAGAGCTCGTGAGCGCGCCGGCCCAGGTGGTCGGCGCCGAGCTCCACCTGCGCCAGGGCATCGAGAACCAGCCTCGAGTGGTCGCCCGGGATGCGGAAGCGCCGCAGCGGTTCCCGCAGCTGGCGCTCGACGCTGCGCCGCGGATCCAGGCTGGACGCCGGGTCCTGCGGGATGTACTGCACGGCCTGCCGGGCCCGCCGGATCTGCCCCGGCCCGGTCAGGAGCGCACCGTTGAAGAGGACCTCGCCGTGCTGCGGGCGCTCCACGCCCAGCAGCAGGGACAGCAGCGTGGACTTGCCCGACCCGGAGGGGCCCACGAGGCCCAGCGTCTCCCCCTCGCGCACCTCGACATCGACGCCGCACAGCGCGGCCACCACGCCGAACCGCGTGCCGTAGGTCCTGGTGAGCCCGGCACCGTCCAGCGTGGTGGCGCGTTCCGCCGGCCGGCTCACGACGCCACCCCCAACGGAGCCGCGCCCAGCGGAGCCGGGGCGGGCAGGAGACCGGCCCGGGCGGCGTCGACCAGGGCCGCGATGAAGGGCGCCTGCGGCGAGCCGACCACCTGCTGCACCGGACCGGCCTCCACGACCCGCCCTCGCTCCAGGACGACGACGTCGTCGCACAGGTCGGCCGCGACCGACAGGTCGTGGGTGACGAACAGCAGCCCGCCGCGGCCCGGGCCGGTGCACCGGCGCAGGGCCTCGACCACGTGGCGCTGACTGATCATGTCCAGGGCCGTGGTCGGCTCGTCGGCCACCAGCAGGTCCGGGGATGCGGCCATGGCGAGCGCCAGGCACACGCGCTGCCGCTGCCCGCCCGAGAGCTGGGAGGGATGGGCGCCCAGGATCCGCTCCGGGTCCTCGAACCCGACCTCGTGGAGCAGTTCCGCCATGACCCGGACGGCGGCCGCCGCGCTGATCCGGCGGCGGCGGGCCACAGCGGGCAGGAGCTGCCGGTCCAGGCGCACCACGGGGTTCAGCGCGGCCTGGGAGTCCTGGAAGACCGCCGCCATCCCCGGACGCCGCCCCGGTGCCTGACGCCAGGGCAGCTCACGGCCGGCGACCCGCAGCGAGCCCTGCACGTCGAGCTGCTGGCCGAGCAGACCCAGCAGGGCCAGCACCGTCAGGGACTTCCCGGAGCCCGAGGCGCCGAGCAGGGCGACCCGCCGCCCGTGCGGCACCTGGAGGTCCACCCCCTGCAGCAGCGGCCGTCCGGCCACGGAGACCTCGAGCTCCCGCACGTCCACTCCGGTCGCACTGCGCATGCTTCTCCCTTGCCAAAACCCGTTCCGACAGGATCTCATGGTAATGATTTTCATTCTCAACAACCAATCCGGCGGAGACCGGACGTGCGACCCGACGGCCCGCACCATCGCCCATCACCCAGGAGGCAGTCCCATGACCCGCAAGAGCATCCCGAGCAGGACCAGTACCGACGCCAGCGGTCCGCTGGTCGCGGTGTGCCAGGGTCACCGGTGCGCCGGCCTGCGCCGGCTGGCCGGGACGGCCGAGCAGGCGGAGAACCTCCGGGAGGTCGTGAAGGATACGGCCGGAGCCGTCCTGATCTCGTCCCCGTGCATGGGGCGGTGCGAGATGGCCTCCCTGGTCGCCGTGGCGCGGCGGGACGGACCCAGCGGGCAGGCCGGACCCACTGTGTGGCTGAGCGGGCTCGAGGACGCGCACCGCGCGGAAGCGCTGAACCGCTGGGTCGCGTCCGGCGGACCCCAGCAGATCCACCGGCCCGAGCGCGGTGCACCACAGCCCCTGCAGGATGCCGTGAGCGGATTCGGCCCGCCCCCCCCAGGCTCTCCCGCCGCGCCTCCTGAGGCAGTGCCCCCGGACGCGGGTCAGCGGGCCGGAGCGGCCAGAGCCCTGGACAGGCGGTCGGCCGCCCCGGGATCAGCACGCTCGGCGGACATCAGGATCGCCGACACGGCGAGCGGACAGTCTCGAGAAGCCCCTGCACGAGGCAGACGCTTCTCGACACGCACGGGGTCGTGCGGCGCAGTGCTCGTCGTAATGGTCGTCGTGCTGCACGGTCCCGGCACGGAAGGCAGTCTGCCGCCGGTGGAGGCGGAGGCACGGGCCCGTCGCCCCGATCCGGCTCGTGCCGCGAGATCTTCACAGAATCTTCAACGGCGAGGGGTTCAATCCACTGAATCAGCAGTCTACTGTCGATTGCACGGCGGACCGGTTCCGGCCGGTCCGCGCCACGGCAGAACGGACGAAGGAGCGAGACCATGACGCATGTGACCTCGATGCTGGAGACCTACCCGAAGGAGCTGGGGAACATCGACCGGCAGAAGCTGGCCGAGTGCATCGCCGCCTGCTTCGAGTGCGCCCAGACCTGCACCGCCTGCGCCGACGCCTGCCTGGCGGAGGACAAGGTCGCGGAGCTGACCACCTGCATCCGCAAGAACCTCGACTGCGCCGACGTCTGCGCCTCCACCGGAAACGTGCTCTCGCGCCAGACCGGCAACAACGTGGAGGTCACCCGGGCGGCGCTCGAGGCGTGCCGGACCGCGTGCCGTGCCTGCGCGGAGGAGTGCGAGCAGCACGCGAGCATGCACGAGCACTGCCGGGTCTGCGCCGAGGCGTGCCGGCGTTGCGAGCAGGCCTGCGCGGACCTTCTCGCCGCACTGGGCTGAGCACGGTCGAGCACCTGGCCGACGGCCGGAGCGGCTGCCGCTCCGGCCGTCGCGGTGACCACCGGGCCGACACGTCTCGACCGGTGGGAGGTCGCCGTCCGACAGGGTGATCTCCCCGCCGCCCGGTGACAGACTTCGAGGTGACGGCGGACGGAGGAGACCCTCATGTATTCCGGGATCGTGGCGATGGCCCTGGTGGCGCTGTCCCTCGTCGTCCTTCTCCACGCACTTCACCGCGCTGCCGCCGTCGCGTCCGACCCGCTGACGGCGCTGCCCGCTCAGTCCGGGTGGATGCCCCAGGAGCACGCGCTGTCCCGGTTCCACGCCCGCTGGTACCTCGCCTCGATCGTGTTCCTGGCCTTCGACGTCGAGATGCTCTTCATGTATCCGTGGGCGGTGGTCGTGATCGAGAAGGGGATCTCCGCGGTCGTGGAGATGTTCCTGTTCCTCGGGGCCCTGCTCGTCGCCGTGGCCTGGGCCTGGCGTGAGGGAGCTTTCCGATGGGCCTGAGCGATGCTCTCGCCCGGCTCGCGGTCCGGGCCGCCCGGGTCCTCGTCGTCGAGGTCCCCGGGCACTGGACTACCCGCATGGAGCTCGAGCACCAGGCGCTCCGCCGCGGGTGGCGACCGGCGTGGGCACCGGCCGACGCGGACGTTCTCGCGGTGTGTGGCACGCCCGGTCCCGAGCTCTCGGAGCTCGTGGACCGCCTCTGGGAGCAGATGCCCGGTCCCCGAGTCCGCGCCGACATCACCTCGCCCGGAGGGGTGGGGCCCGCTCTCGACGACGCCGCAGCGCTCCTGCTCGACACCCCGCACCACCGGACCGACGCCCGGGAACGGCAGCAGGAGCCCGAGATCCCCGAGGACGTGGATCATGGGGGCCACGGGGGCATGGACCACGGCGAGATGGACCACGGCGAGATGGACCACGGCGAGATGGACCACGGCGAGATGGACCACGGCGAGATGGACCACGGCGAGATGGACCACGGCGAGATGGACCACGGCGAGATGGACCACGGCGGTCATGGCGGCATGGACCACAGCGGGCACGGCGGGATGGACATGGCCCCGGGGGGAATCCCCCTGGCCGAGGGCGGGGAGGACCGTGACGGGCTGGAGATGGACGTGCTCCGGCTGCCGCTCGGTCCGGTGCTGCCGTTCTGGCCGGCCGGGCTCGTGCTGCGCTGCTCCCTGCAGGGGGACGTCGTGGTGGAGGCCGAAACCTCCGTGGTCGACGGCCGGAACGACACCCAGGACGACGGCGCCGGAGCGGCCGGGCCGCACCCCGGTCCCGCGCCTGCTGCGGTGGTGGCGTGCGATCAGGTCATGGCGCTGCTGGCCCTGGCCGGGGCCGAGGACGCGGCGGCGTGCGCCCGGCGCACTCGGGACGCCCTCCTGCACGGCGATCGGGGCGCCTCCCGGGACGCCGCCGAGCGGCTGCACCGGACGGTGCGAAGATCGCGGCTGCTCCGCTGGTCGCTGCGGGGCGTGCTCCCGCTCGACCCGCCTGCCCTGGAGCACCACGGGCTGCCGCGGCACTGTCTCGGGGACGCCCACGACCGGCTGCTGTCCCGGGTGGAACGGATCCGGGCCGAGACCGGTGGCGCGGAGCCGGCCGCAGTGGCGCCACCGGTCCGGGGGGACGACGGCGCGGTGCCGTGGGCGGTGCTGCCGGACCTGGTGACCGGGCTGGAGCTGGCCTCCGTGCGGCTGGCCGTGGCGAGCCTGGACCTCGAGCCGCATCCTGCCGTCCGGGCGGTGGGGCATGGCTGAGAGCGTGGTGACGACCGTCCCCGGCGGCTGGGCCGTGCTGGCGGGGATCCTCCTGTGCGGCCTGGCCTTCTTCGCCGTGGCCCTGGACGCGGCGCTCTCGGCCCGGGCGCAGGGCACCGGCGGCGGGTGGAGCGCACCGGTGAGCCGTACGGCGCGGCTGCTGCGGCAGCGGCGCCGTACCACCGTGGCCGCGGACACCCTGCTGTGGCGGGTCGGCGGCGCGGGCATGCTGGTCGGGGCGTTCCTGATGATCGCGGTGCTCCCGCTGGACCGGTGGACGCTGGCGGACCTGGACGTCGGCGTCGTGTGGTTCAACACCGTGGACGTCATGGTCTGGGCGCTGGTCTGGCTGGCCGGCTGGGGCGCGAACTCCGCCCACGGCCTGGTGGGCGGCTACCGGTTCCTGGCGCACGGGCTGGCCTACGAGCTGCCCTTGATGTTCGCGCTGGTGGCCCCGGCGATCGCCGCCGGCAGCCTGGCCGTGGGGGACGTCGCGGCCGCCCAGGACGGACTGTGGTTCGTGGTCTGGATGCCGGTCGCCTTCCTCGTCTTCCTCATCGGCGTGACGGGCTTCTCCGTGTGGGGGCCCTTCGCCCCGGCGCTGGCCGCCGACATCGGCGGCGGCGTGCTGGCCGAGCTCTCGGGCGTCGACCGCCTCGTGCTGCAGGCCGGGCGCTACCTGTTCCTGACCGCCGGCGCTGCCTTCTCGGTGCCGCTCTTCCTGGGCGGCGGCGCCGGGCCCGTCCTGCCCGGCTGGGCGTGGGTCCTGGTGAAGACCGCCCTGGTGCTGGCGGTGCTCGTGTGGCTGCGGCGGAAGCTCCCGCTGCTGCGCCCGGACCGGTTCATGGAGATCGGGTGGGTGGTCCTGCTCCCGGCCGCCGTGCTCCAGGACCTGGTCGTGTCCCTCGTCGTCGTCTGGAAGGGCTGAGCCGTGCTGGTCGGAATCGTGTTCTGGGTGCTCGCCGTGGTGGCCGTGGCCGCGGGGGCAGCCGTGTTCGTGGTGGACTCCATGGCGCGGGCCACCTACGCCCTGGCGCTGTCCTTCATCGCCGTGGGCGTGCAGATCCTGCTGCTGGGCCAGAGCTACCTGGGGATCATCACGATCCTCATGATGGTGATGGAGATGGCCGTGATGGCGGTCTACATGGTGATGTTCATGGGCATGAACCCCGCACTGATGCCCATGGACATGACCCACGGGAAGAAGACCGCGATCGGCGCCTCGGCCGGGGTCTTCGTGCTGCTGGCCGCCGGTGCCCTGCTGATCCCGTGGCCGCAGCGGCGCGGCGCCCCGCCCGAGGACCTCACGCACGCGCTGGGCCTGGAGATCATGGGCGAGAAGATGCTGGTGATGGCCGTGGTGGGGCCGGTGATGGTGGCGACCATCGTGGCCGGGGTGGTCCTGGCCGCCCACCGCACCCGCTACGACCGGTTCGGTGACGACCTGCGCCGCCGCCCGGCGGACGACCCCCAGCCGGGAGGTGTGGGCCGATGACTCTGGAGGCCGTGCTGGTCGTGGCCGCCGCGCTGTTCGCGGTGGGGCTCTACGGCGCCCTGTCCCAGCAGGTGGTGGTGATGGTGATGATGGGCCTGGAGCTGATGATCAACGGGGTGCTCCTGGCCGCGGCGGGGTTCTGGTGGTTCCTCGCCCCGGACCCCTCCGGGCAGGTGCTGCTGCTGGTGGTCCTGGCGGCCATGACCGTGGAGATGGCCATGGGCTTCGCCGTGGCCACGCTGCTGCACCGCAGGCGGCAGACCGACATGACCGACATGGCCGAGGAGCTCGCCCGGTGACCGCGGCCCAGGCCGTGCTGCCGGCCGTGCTGCTGCTCCCGGCCGCCGTGGGTGCGGTGCTCGCCCTCACCCGGGCGGAGCGGGCCGCGGCCCCGGTCGCGGTGCTCACCGCCGCGGTGACCACGGTGCTCGCGGCGGTCGCCGCCCTGACCCGGCCCGCCCTGGCCGTCCCGTTCGTGGCCGGCGCCGAGTTCGCGCTGGAGGTCGACGCCCTCGCAGCACTCACCCTCCCGATGGTCGCGGGAGTGACGCTGCTGGTCCTGGTCTTCGCGGCCGGCAGCATCCGGGCGGCACGGCCGCGCTTCCACGGACTGATGCTCGTCTTCGCCGCCGCCGCCCTGGCCACGGTCACGGCCGCGAGCCTGCCGGCGCTGCTGTTCGCCTGGGAGCTGATGGGCGCGACCTCCTACGCCCTGATCGGGTTCTGGTGGCGGGACGCCGATCGCGTCTCGGCCGGGCTCACGGCCTTCGTCACGACCCGCACCGCGGACCTGGGGCTCTACGTCGCCGCCGGCGCCGCCCTGGCCGGCGGCGCCGGCATGGCCCTGTCCGCCCTGCCGGCCGCCGAGAGCCCGTGGCGGCACGTGATCGCGGCCGGGATCCTGGTGGCGGCGCTGGGCAAGGCGGCGCAGCTGCCGTTCTCGTTCTGGCTCTCCGGGGCGATGAAGGGCCCCAGCCCGGTGAGCGCGCTGCTGCACTCGGCGGCCATGGTGGCCATGGGCGGCTACCTGCTGCTGCGCGTGGAGCCGCTGCTGGCCTCCACCGGATGGGCGGGCCCGGCCGCCGCGTGGGCCGGGGTGTCCACCGCGGTGCTGATGGGGATCGTGGCGCTGGCCCAGCGGGAGCTCAAGCAGCTGCTGGCGGCGTCCACGGTGGCGCAGCTGGGCTTCGTGGTGCTGGCCGCCGGGGTGGGCGCGGTCAGCGGCGGCGCGGCGCACCTGGTGGCCCACGCCTCCACCAAGGCCCTGCTGTTCCTGGCCGCCGGGGCGTGGCTGACGGCGCTGGGCACCGAGGAGCTCACGGCGCTGCGCGGGGCCGGCCGCCGGTGGCGGGTGGTGGGCGTGACCGCCACCGTGGGGGCGCTGGCCCTGGCGGGGATCGCCCCGCTGTCCCTGTGGGCCACCAAGGACGCGGTGCTGGCCGAGGCCCTCGAGGTCTCGGGTCCGCTCTATGCAGCGGGGCTCGTGGCGGCGGCCCTGTCGGCGGCCTATGCGGGGAAGGTCCTGTGGACCGTCTGGCGCCGCGGTGTCCGCGCCGAGGCCGCGGAAGGCGGCACCGGGCGCGTGGGCGCGCTGGAGCAGGCCCCGCTGGTCGTGCTCGCGGCCGGGGCGGCCGTGCTGGGGGTCCTGGCCCTGCCCCCGGTCAGCCGGGCCCTCGCCCGGGCCCTGGGCGGGCACGGTGCGGTGGCGCCCGCCGAGCTGCTCGTCTCGGCCGCGCTCGCCCTGGTGGTCCTGCTGCTGATGCTGCGCCTGCGCGCCCCCGAGCCGGGCTGGGCCGTGCGGTGGCTGGGGCTGGAGGCCGCCGCGCACGCCGTCGTCGTCCGCCCCGCGCTGGGCCTGGCGCACGCGCTGGCCCGGTTCGACGACCTCGTCCTGGACCGTGCCGTGACCGCCGCCGCCGGCGCGGTCACGGGACTGGCCCGGGCCGCGGCCCGGTTCGACGACCGGGTCCTCGACGCCGGGGTCGAGGCCACCGCGCACGCCGCCGCCGCGGCCGGCCGGGGCGCGGCGCGGCTCGACGACGACGTGGTGGACGGCGCCGTCGAGGGCTTCGCCGGCCGGGTCCGCCGGCTCGGGCAGCTGGCCCGGGCCCCGCAGACCGGGGCCGTCCACCAGTACTTCCTCCAGGCCGTCGCGGTGCTCGCCGTCGGCGTCCTGGCCTGGTCCGTCTACGCCGTGTTGGGATGAGCATGCTGAGCCTGATCGTCTTCCTGCCCCTGCTGGCCGCCGCCGTCCTGGCCGTGGTCCCCGCGATCGGGCCCGCGGCCGCCCGGTGGACGTGGGTGGCGGTGAGCGTCGTGGAGCTGCTGCTCGTGGGCGTGCTGTGGGCCGGCTACGAGGACCCGGGGCCCAACGGGCTGGCGTTCGAGGAGCAGGTCCCGTGGATCCCCGGCGTCAGCAGCAGCTACCACGTGGGCGTGGACGGGCTCTCCCTGCCCTTGCTGGCCATGACGGCCGTGGTGTTCCTGGCCTGCGCCGTCCACGCCCTGCGGGACGCGGACCGCCCGCGCGTGCAGGCAGCACTGTTCTTGTTCCTGCAGGGCGTGAGCCTCGGAGTGTTCGTGGCGGCCGACCTCATCCTGTTCTTCGTCTTCTTCGACCTGTCCATCGTGGGCATGTACTTCGTGATCGCCGGATGGGGCCACGGCAGCGCGGCTCGGTCGGCGCTGAAGTTCTTCCTCTACACCTTCCTGGGCTCCCTGGCCCTGCTGCTGGGCTTCATCGGGCTCTACGTGGCGGCGGAGCCGCACACGTTCGACATCCCGGAGCTCGTCGCGGCGGCGCCCCTGGCGGGCGATCCACTCACCGGCGGGCTGGTGCTCGCGGCCATCCTGGTGGGCCTGGCCGTGAAGACCCCCACCGTGCCGTTCCACACCTGGCTCCCCCCGGCGCACACCGACGCCCCCGCCACCGGTTCGGCCGTGCTGGCGGGCGTGCTGCTGAAGATGGGCACCTACGGGTTCGTGCGCATCGCCATGCCGATACTGCCGGAGGCGTGGCGGGCGTGGGCCTGGGTGATCGTGGCCGTGGGGATCGTCTCGGTGCTGTACGGGGCGTTCGTGGCCCTGGCCCAGACGGACCTCAAGCGGATGATCGCCTACACCTCCGTCAACCACATGGGCTACGTCGTCCTGGCCCTCGGCGCGGCCGGGCTCCTCGCCGAGGACGCCGCCCAGGCCCGTTCCGTGGCGGTCACCGGAGCGGTGGTGCAGATGGTCAGCCACGGGCTGATCACGGCCGCCCTGTTCCTGCTCGCCGGGGTGATGCAGGACCGGGCCGGCACCTACGACATGGGCTCCTACGGCGGGCTGGCCGCTCCCGCTCCGCGCTACGCGGCGCTGTTCGCGGTGGGGGCCTTCGCCTCCCTGGGCCTGCCCGGGTTCTCCGGGTTCATTGCCGAGTTCCAGATCTTCGCCGGCAGCGTGGCGGTCGCCCCGGTCACCGCGGTGGCCCTGCTGGGCATCCTGGTCACCGCCGCGCTGTTCCTGCGCGCCCTGCAGCGGGTCTTCACCGGCCCGGCGGCCGGGCACACCCCCGGGTTCGAGGACCTCCGGGCGCAGGAGCTGTGGTCCGCCGGCCCCCTGCTGGCGCTGTCCCTGCTCATCGGCGTGCTGCCCCGGGTGCTGCTTGAGGTGATCGAGCCGGCCTCGGCCGCCCTCGTGACCCTGGGGGGACGGTAGCCGGTGGAGACCTCGATGCAGATGCGCCCCGAGCTGCTGTTGCCCGAGATCGTCGTCTTCCTCGGCGCGCTGGTGGTGCTGCTGGGCGGATCGTTCCTGCCCCGGCGGCGCCAGTGGATCGCCCGGGCAGTCGCAGCCCTGGCCCTGCTGGGCGCCGCGCTCCTGGGCGCCCTCGCCATGGCCGGACCCGCGCAGAGCGCCTTCAGCGGCACCTTCGCCGTGGACACCGCCACCGGCGCCGCCCGGGTGATCGCCGCCCTGACCACCCTGCTGGTCCTGGGGGTGGCCTCCGGGGAGATCGCCGGGTCCCCGCGGGAGTCGGACACGTGTGCGCTGCTGCTCCTCGCCACCACCGGGGTGATGGTCCTGGCCGGGTCCACCGACCTGCTCGTGCTGATCGTGGGGTTCCTGCTGGCCAGCATCCCCCTGTACGGGATCGTCGGCCTCACCGGCGGCCGCGCCGGGGCCGAGGCCGCCATGAAGACCTATCTCATGGGGGCGCTGTCCGGGATCCTGCTCATGGCCGGGGTCACCGTGCTCTACGCCCTGGCCGGCGGCACCGACTACGCCCTGCTCCGGGACGCGCTGCCCGCCGCCCCGGTCGCGGCCGTGGGCGCGGGTGTGCTGGGCGTGCTCGCGGGGCTGCTCTTCAAGGCCGGCGGGGCGCCCTTCCACTTCTGGGTGCCCGACGCCGCCCAGGGCACCGGGGCCACCGCCGCCACGTTCCTCACCACCGTGCCCAAGGTGGGGGCGCTGGTGGCCGTGTACCGGCTCGTGGACACGGTCTCCGCCGGGGACGGCTCGTGGCTGCTCGTCGCGGCGCTGCTCGCCACGGCCTCGATGGTCCTGGGCAACCTCGCGGCCTACTGGCAGACCGACCCCCGCCGGCTGCTGGGCTGGTCCACGGTGGCCCAGGTCGGGTTCCTGCTCGTGCCCGTGGCCGCGGCCGGGCGCAGCGACCTGGCCCTGCCCGCGCTGCTGTTCTACCTCGCCGCCTACGCCGTCACCAACGTCGCCGCGTTCGCCGTGACCGCCGCGCTGCCCGAGCACCGGGAGCTGGCAGCCTACCGGGGCCTGGCCCGTTCCCGCCCGGGCCTGGGACTGGCGCTGCTCGTGGCGCTGCTGGGACTGGTGGGGACCCCGCCGCTGGCCGTGTTCGTCGGCAAGCTCACCACCGCCACCGCGGCCTGGGACGGCGGGCACGGCTGGCTGGCCCTGGTGGTGGTGCTCAACAGCGTGCTCAGCCTGTTCTACTACCTGCGCTGGTTCGCTCCCGTCTTCGCCCGTCCGGACCAGGACGCCGCGGGGTTCCCCGGCCCCGGCGGGGCGGCCGCCTGGCCGGCCGTCACCGCCGGGACCGCCGCGATCGCGAGCCTGGTGCTGGGCGTCCTGGCCGGTGTGCTGTGGGCGGCCCTCGACGGCCCCCTGCTCATGTAGGTGCGGCGCTGCCCGGGACGGCACCCAATGCGCCGGGCGGCGCCTTGTCAGTGCTGCTCCGGCTCGTCCTGCTCGCTGTGCTGGGCCTCCTGGCCGGAGCGGTGCCGCACCGTGAACCACTGCGCCACGACGATGACCAGGGCCACCACGGCGGTGATCACCAGGGTGAACGGGTCCGACTGGGCCTTCAGCAGCACGAAGGGCACGAGCACCGCGACGTCGAGGGCGATCGCGGTCCAGGGGATCCAGGGCCTGGCCCCGACGTCGTCCCGGAGGTGGCGAAGGATGCCGAGGTGGATGGCGATGTCCATGGCCAGGTACAGGATGGCGCCGAGGGCGGCGATCTGGGACAGGTCGAAGAAGGCGGCCATCAGGATCGCCAGCCCGGCGGTGATGAACAGCGACTGGTGGCCCTCCTTCCCCGGCAGGCCGGGTGCCTGGCCCATGTCGCGGAGCATGTCGTAGAGCTTCGAGACCGAGAACAGGCTCGCGATCAGCCCCGACAGCGTCGCGACCACGGCGATCAGCACGGTCAGCCGCACGCCCCAGGAGCCGAACATCGGCTCGGCCGCCTCGGCCAGGGCATAGTCCCGGGCCTCGACGATCTGCGGCACGGTCAGGCTGCCGGTGACCGCCACGGTGATCAGCAGGTAGAGCACCGTGCACAGGGCGATGGAGATCATGATGGAGCGGCCGATGTTGCGCTCCGGCCGCTCCAGGTCCGCGCCCTGGTTGGTGATCGTGGTGAAGCCCTTGTACGCCAGGATGCACAGGGTGGTCCCGGCCAGGAAGCCCAGCCAGCCCGCCTCCGGCGGGGTGCGGTCGGCCGCGGTGAACAGCCGACCCAGGGAGGACACCCCCGCGGCGAGGATGCCCGCGACCGCCAGCACGGCGATCCCCACGATCTTGATCGCCGCGGTCACCGTGGCGGAGCGCTCCACCCACCGGTTGCCCACCAGGTTCACCAGGGCGGCGGCCGCGATGGCGACCACCGCCAGCACCGCCACCCACACGGCGGAGCCCTGCAGGCCGAAGGGGCGCAGCAGGTAGGTGCCGAAGGTGCGGCCCAGCAGGGACTCGGCCAGGATCATCGACACGTACATGAACAGGGAGAACGAGCCGGCCACCACCCCGGGGCCGTAGGCGGCCTTGAGCAGCATCGCGATCCCGCCGGCGGACGGGTTGGTGGCCGAGTAGCGGATGTAGGAGTAGGAGCTGAACGCCACGACCACGGCTCCGGCGAGGAAAGCCCAGGGCACCCAGCCGCCGGCCAGCTCCGCGACCTGCCCCACGAGGGCGAAGATGCCCGCGCCGATCATCACCCCCGTCCCCAGGGCGACGGATCCGGTGAGGGAGAGCTTCTGCTGCGTCTGCGTGCTCTGGTCCATGAGGAGGTGCACGTCCTTCCTGCCGGTGGCGAGCGCCTCCCGGCGGCGAGGTGGGGCGGACAAGGTCGGTGGGGTGGTTCGGACAGGTCGGTGGGCCGGGCCCACGGTGTTCAGCGGGCCCCGACGGTGCCCATCATGCCGAGGTCCTCGTGGTCGAGGATGTGGCAGTGGTAGACGGTGCGGCCGCCGAAGTCGTCGAAGGCCACCCGGACCGTCACCTCCCCGAAGGCCGGGACGTTGACCACGTCCTGCCACCGCGGGGCGGAGACGTCACGGCCCTCCTCGGACACGACCTGCATCGGCCACACGTGCAGGTGCATCGGATGGTCCATGGGACTGGAGTTGGTCAGGGTCCACTCCTCCACGGTGCCCACCCGGACCTGCTGGTCGGTGCGCTCGGGGTCGAACTCCTGGCCGTCGATCGTGAAGGACATCATCTGCCCGGGACCGCGCCTGCTGCCCATCATCCCGCCCATGCCTCCCATGCCCATGGCGAAGTCCAGGGTGCGCCGGGTCTCGACCGGCTCCTCGCGCAGGTCCCGCAGGGCCGGAGCCGGGGGCACGGGGGCGGGCTCCTCGGCCCGGTCCCCGGTGACCTCCAGGGTGAGCAGGTCGATCGGCTCGTCGGTGCCGGGGCCGTCCCCGGGCACGGCCCCGCCCATCATGCCGTCCATGCTGCCGCGGTCCACGGGGGCGGCGGTCAGCGCGGAGGTGCCCTCGCGGGTGTCCACGAGCAGCTCCACCCGGTTGCCCGGGGCCAGGGTCACCTCGGGGAGCTCGACCGGCTCGGGCAGGCGGCCGACGTCGCGGCCGAGCAGCCGCACGGTCTGGCCGTCGAGGGTCAGGCGCAGGTACCGGGACGGGCAGGCGTTGACGACCCGCCACAGCTCCCGATCCCCCGGGGCGGCGGTGGCCTGCGGACGGACCTGGCCGTTGACCAGCACGGTCTCGCCCTCCCGGCCCATCATCCGCTGCGGCGGGGAGACCTCGGCCAGGTTCCCGGAGTCGTCCAGGGTGAGGTCCGAGACCACCAGCACCCGCTCCCGGGCCACCGGGACGGGGTCGGGGTCCTCGACGACGATGGCCCCGTAGAGCCCGGCGGCGAGCTGGTCGGCCACGTGCCCGTGCCGGTGCGGGTGGTACCAGTAGGTGCCGGGCGGGTGGTCCGCCGGCAGGACGAACTCGTAGTCGAAGGACCCCCCGGGCTCGATGCTGACGAAGGGGTTGTCCCCGTTGTCCTCCGGGGAGACGTGCAGCCCGTGCACGTGCAGGTTCGTGGGGGCCTCCAGCCCGTTGGTCATCGCCACCCGGACCGTGTCCCCGGGCCGGACCCGCAGGGTCGGCCCGGGCGGCGAGCCGTTGAACGCCTGCACGTTCGCCTGCCGCGCCCCGATCCGCACCCGGGCGGGAGCGGCCTCCAGGGCAATGTCCAGGACGCCGTCCCGACCGGCCAGCACCTCGGGCTGCAGCAGCTCCCGGCCGCCGCCGAGGGTCTCGCCGCCGCCGCTGGTCCACCACAGCCCGGCCCCGCCCACGGCCGCGGCACCGGCCCCGGCCGCGCCCAGGGCCAGCAGCTGCCGGCGCGTCAGCGGGTTCATCGGTCGCCCTCCTCCAGGGTCCGCAGCCGCTCCCGGTACTCCTCGGTGCTGATCTCCCCGCGGGCGTAGCGCTCCTCGAGGATCTCCCGGGACCGGCGCGGACCCGCGCCCGTCGGCGGCGGGGCGGAACCGCCCTGCCGGGTCCCGCCGCCCGAGCCGCCGGTGAGCGCCTTGACGAGCACGACCACCAGCACCACCGTGCCCAGGATCAGCAGGAGCCAGAACAGCCACATCCAGCCCATACCCCCTCCCATTCCGTCGCCCCACATCATCACGGTCCTCCTTCGTCGATCGGTTCTGTGCTTCCTGCAGAGCGCCGCACGAGTGCGACGACGCCGGTCGCCGGGGTGGTCAGGAACCCTCCGGCAGCTCCTGGAGCATCCGCTCCATCTCGGCGATCTCCGTCTCCTGCGCCCGGACGATCTCCTGCGCCAGCTCCACGGCCTGCGGGTTCGATCCGTCCTGGACCTGGTCCCGGGCCATCTCGATCGCCCCCTCGTGGTGCTGGGTCATCTGCTCCAGGTACAGCCGGGCGGCCGCGGGGCCCTCCTCGGCCTCCCGGAGCCGGTTCATGCCCTGGTCGTCGACCATGCCGGAGCCGTGACCGCCGTGCGCGGTGGCCGGGTCCTCCGGGGTGGTGGGGGCGTCCCAGGCGGCGAGCATGGCGCGCATCTGCTCCATCTCGGGCGCCTGGGTGTCCCTGACCCGCTCGGCGAGGTCGCGGACGTCCTCGGGCACCAGGTCCTTGCCGAGCAGGATCTCGCTCATCTGCACCGCCTGCTCGTGGTGCGGGAGCATCATCTGGGCGAACATCACGTCCGCGTCGTTGTGCTCGGCTGCGGAGCCGGACGGGGAGGCGGACGGGGAGGCCGAGGGGGTGCCCGCGGTCCCCGTCGCGGCGGAGGCGGTCGCCTCGGCGCTCGTCCCGGAGTCCGCCGCGGGGTCCTCCTCACCGGCGGAGCCGCAGCCGGCCAGGGCGAGGGCCGAGGCCAGGGCGAGGGTGCTGAGAGTGGTGGAGCGCTTCACAGGATGTCCTTCTTCTTCTCGAGGGGTGGGAACAGGGGGATCAGGGGGCGGGGACGGCGGCCGGCCGCCGGGTGCTGCGGTGGCCCTCGGAGCTGACGGCGGCCAGCCGGGCCGGATCGAGGTCCAGGCGGCGCAGCAGCTGGGCGTTGAGGGCCACCACGATGGTGGAGACCGACATCAGCACCGCTCCGACGGCCGGGGACAGCACGATCCCGATCGGCGCCAGGGCCCCGGCGGCCAGGGGCACGGCGACGACGTTGTAGCCGGTGGCCCAGACCAGGTTCTGGACCATCTTCCGGTAGCTGGCCCGGGACAGGTCGATCATCGACAGCACGGCGCGGGGGTCGTTGCCGGCCAGGACCACCCCGGCCGACTCCATGGCCACGTCGGTGCCGGCGCCGATGGCGATGCCGACCTCGGCGCGGGCCAGGGCGGGGGCGTCGTTGACGCCGTCGCCGACCATGGCCACCGTCATCCCGCGGGACTGGAGCTCGGTGACCTTGCTGTCCTTGTCCTGGGGCAGGACCTCGGCGAAGACCTCGTCGATGCCCAGATCGGCGCCCACGGCCTCGGCGACCTGACGGGCGTCGCCCGTGATCAGGGCGACCTTCACCCCGCGCTCCTGGAGGGCGGCCACGGCGGCTCGGGACTCGGGGCGGACCCGGTCCTCGAGGGCCAGGGCGCCGATGACCTGCCCCTCGCGCAGCACGTGGAGCACCCCGGCGCCGCGCTCGACCCACTCGAGGGTGGTCGCGTCGATCGCCGCCGGTGTGGACAGCCCGCGCTCGCGGAGCATGTTGGGGCCGCCCACGACGACCTCGGTGCCCTCGACGACGGCCGTCACCCCGCGGCCGGTCGCGGCCGTGAACCCGGTGCCGCGCAGCCCCAGCCGGGACGCCTCGGGGTGTGCGCCGGCGGCGGTGACGATGGCGCGCGCCACAGGGTGCTCGCTGTCGGACTCGGCGGCCGCAGCCCAGGCCAGCAGTTCGCCCTCGGAGACCCCGGGGACCGGGGCCGTGCCGGTGACGGCGTGCGCGCCCTCGGTGAGGGTGCCGGTCTTGTCGAAGAGCACCACGTCGATGGTGCGCATCCGCTCCAGGGCCATCCGGTTCTTGATGAGGACGCCGGAGCGGGCGGCGCGCTCGGTGGAGATCGCGATGACCAGCGGGATGGCCAGGCCCAGGGCGTGCGGGCAGGCGATGACCAGCACGGTGACGGCGCGGATGACGGCGTCGTCCGGGCTGCCGAGCAGCGTCCAGGCGACGGCGGTGAGGACGCCGGCGGTCAGGGCGAACCAGAACAGCCACGCGGCGGCACGGTCGGCCAGGGCCTGGGCGCGGGAGGAGGACTCCTGGGCGGCGGCGACCATCCGCTGGATCCCGGCCAGGGCGGTGTCGGCCCCGACGGCCTCGACCCGGACCCTGACGGTGTTGTCGGTGGCCACGGTGCCGGCCACCACGGTGTCTCCGGGTCCCCGGGGGACCGCCTGGGACTCACCGGTGATCATGGACTCGTCGAACTCGGCGGCCCCGCCGGTGATCGTGCCGTCCGCCGGGACGCGGGCCCCGGAGCGCACCAGCGCCACGTCCCCCACGGCCAGCCCGGAGACCGGCACCGTGACGGTGTCCCCGTCGACGACCTTCTCGGCCTCGTCGGGCAACAGCTCCGCCAGGGCGTCCAGGGCGGAGGAGGCCGCGCCCAGGGCGCGCATCTCCATCCAGTGGCCCAGCAGCATGATCACCACCAGCAGGGCCAGCTCCCACCAGAAGTCGAGGTCGAACCCGCCGAGCCCCAGCGTGGTGACCCAGGAGGCGACGAACGCGACCGTGATGGCCATGGCGATCAGCAGCATCATCCCCGGCTGCCGGGACCTCAGCTCGGTCAGGCCGCCCTTGAGGAAGGGCATGCCCCCGTAGACGAAGATGACGGTGCCCAGCACGGGAGGGATCCAGCTGGAGCCCGGGAACTCGGGGAGGCGGTAGCCCAGCAGGTGTCCGACCATGGGGCTGAAGAACACCACCGGGAACGAGAGCACGAGCGAGAGCCAGAACTTGTTCTTGAACATCGCCGTGGAGTGCCCGGCGTGCTCCCCGTGGGTGTGGACCTGGTGGTCCTCGTCGACCGCCGAGTGGGCGTGCTCGTGCGGCATGGCCTGGCCGTGGGTGTCGGCGTCGGCGTGCTGTCCGTGGCCGCCGGAGTCCGCGGGCCGGCCCGTGCCGAGTCCGGCGTGCGGCTGTTCCGGGGCGGTGGGGTGGCCGCGGCCGTGGTGCGGGGAGCGCATGATCGTCCTTCTGCGAGGGCTGGTGGCTGGTCGGTGCGGTGGTGCCGTTCGTCAGGCCGTGACCACGGTGTAGCCGGCCTCCTCGACGGCGGCTCGCACGGCCTCCGGGGCGGCCGTGCCGCGCACGGTCACGGTGGAGACGCCGTCGGCCACCAGGTCGACATGCACCTCGGTCACGCCCTCGAGGGCGGTGATCTCCTCGGTGACGCTCCGGGCGCAGTGGCCGCAGGTCATGCCCTCCACCGGGTAGCTCGCGGTCGCGCCGGCCGCGGGGGACACCGCGGCGGCCGCGGGAACGGCCTGCTCGGACGCCGGGGCCGGGGCGCAGCAGGCGCAGCCGGTGGAGAGCATCGGCAGGGGCGTGCGGGTCTCGGGGGTCATCTGGAACTCCTTCGATCGGATCGTGCGGTGCGACGGGGACGGACATGGCCCCGACCCCTCTCAGGTATATACCCCTAGGGGGTATAGATCAAGGGGGTCACCGGGCGGCCTCCACCGGCGACGGACGCACGCGCTGACGGGTGGGCAGCTCCACGGTGAAGACCGCCCCGGCGCCGGGCCCGGGGGACGTGACGGTCAGCGTCCCGCCGTGGGCCTCGACGAGGGCCCGGGCGATGGTCAGGCCGATCCCGGAGCCGCCGCTGTCGCGGTCCCGGGCGCTGTCGCCGCGCCAGAAGCGCTCGAACACCCGGGACAGGTTCTCGGCGGCGATGCCGTCGCCGGTGTCGGCGACGCGGACGGCCACCCGCCCCGGACCCCGCCGGGAGACGCCGAGGACGACCTGCCCGCCGGGCGGGGTGTGGCGCAGGGCGTTGGTGAGCAGGTTGCCCAGCACCTGGCCCATCCGCTGGCGGTCCACCTCCACCGCCCCGGCGTCGTCGTCGATGTCCAGGACGAGCCGCACGCCCTTGGCGGCGTAGGCCTCGCGCTGGGCCTCCGCGGCGGAGCGGGCCGGCTCGCCGGTCGGCAGCTCGGTGCGGTCCAGGTCGATCCGGCCCTCCTCGGCCCGGGACACGTCGTGGATGTCCTCGACCAGGCGCGTGAGGCGCCCGAGCTGGTCGGCGACGAGCTCACCGGTGGCCTCGTCCCAGTGCGCTACCCCGTCCTGGAGCGCCTCGCAGTAGACGGTGAGCACCGAGATCGGGGTGCGCATCTCGTGGGCCAGGTCCGAGAGCATCCGTCGCCGCAGCTCCTCGGTGCGCTCCAGCCGCTCGGCCATGGCGTTGAACGAGGCCGCCACCGCGTCCACCTCGGCTCCGGCGGCGAGGGCCGGGACCCGGCTGTCGTAGCGGCCGCGGGCCACCCCCCGGGCCGCCTCGGTGAGGGCGGAGAGGGGCCGCCGGAGCCGGCGGGTGAAGAGCCAGGTCACCGCCGCGGCGCAGACCAGGGCGGTGCCCAGGGCCACGCCCAGGGTGATGACGCTGGCGTCGCGGTAGGCCCGTTCCACGTGCAGCAGCTCCGGGGAGTCCGCGGAGTGCCCGGCGATGACCAGGTGCTCGTGGAAGATCGGGGGGCCGGCCAGGGAGGCGACCACCACGGCGGCGAGGATGCTCGCGGCCACCACGATGGCCTGGGCCAGGAAGAACCGGGAGGCCAGGCCGCGGGGGCGTCGCCGCCGGGTCATCGGGCCACCATCCGGTAGCCGACCCCGCGCACGGTGTCCACGAAGGCGGCCTGGTCCTCCCCGAGCTTCCGGCGCAGGTGCCCGATGTGCACGTCCACGATCCGCTCGTCGCCCACCCAGGCGGGGCCCCACACGACGTCGATGAGCCGGCGGCGGCTCAGCGCCTCGTGCGGCCGGTCCGTCAGAGCGGCCAGCAGCTCGAACTCGGTGCGGGTCAGCGCCACCGGCTCCCCGCCCACCCGCGCCTCGTGGGCCGCGAGGTCGACGGTCAGCTCCCCGAACACCCGGGCCGGCTCGACCGGGGCCACGGTGGTGCGGGGACGGCGCAGCACCGCGGCCACCCGCGCGACGAGCTCGCGCACGCTGAAGGGCTTGGTGATGTAGTCGTCGGCCCCGGCCGCCAGCCCGGCCAGCTTGTCCTCCTCGTCCCCGCGCGCGGTGAGCATCAGCACGTAGCACTCGGAGAAGCCCCGGATCCTGCGGCACACCTCGATGCCGTCCAGCCCCGGCAGCCCCAGGTCCAGCACCACCACGTCCGGCCCCTGGCCGCGGGCGGCCTCCACGGCCTCGGGCCCGGTGTGGACGGTGGCGACCTCGTAGCCCGCGCGGTCCAGGTAGGTGGCGACCATCCGGGCCAGGGGCTTCTCGTCGTCGACCACCAGCACCCGCCCGGCCGCCGCGTCAGTGCCAGGATTCATGACTTCAGTGTCCCCCTCCCCTCGGGGCGCGGCGGCTCCCGGGGGCGGTCAGGGGCGGAATCTTCGTCAAACCTTCACGGAGAACGCCGCGGGGTCCCGCACCGGCCGGTCGAGAACGGCCGGCGGCCTCGCGGCGCGGTGCGGTGCGGGCCGGGAAGGACGCATGGACCCCCTGGCCCGCAGGTCCCTGCTCATCGGCGGCCTCGGCCTGCTCGGCTCCGGCGCCCTGGTGGCGTGCGCGCCGCGGGCGGCGTCCTCGGCCCCCTCCGACGACGACGCCGGCGACGGCGTCAGCGGGGCAGCCGGACGCTCAGCCGGGGCAGCAGGACCTGGACCAGCGGGCCGATGGCCAGCGCGTAGAGCACCGTGCCCAGCCCCACGGTGCCGCCGAGCAGCCAGCCGATCAGCACCACGACCGCCTCGATCGAGGTGCGCACCACGCGCACGGAGCCCCCGGTGCGCCGCACCAGCCCGGTCATCAGCCCGTCCCGCGGGCCCGGGCCCAGGTGCACCCCGATGTAGGCGGCGGTCGCCACGGCGTTGAGGACCACGCCGGCGAGCACGAGCAGCACCCGCAGCCACATCGCCTCGACCGGCGGCAGCACCAGCAGGGTCGCGTCGAGCACCAGCCCGACCACCACCGCGTTGCTGAGGGTGCCGATCCCGGGCCGCTCGCGCAGCGGGATCCACAGCAGGAGGAGCAGCACGCTGACCACGATGACGACCGTGCCCATGCTCACCCCGAACTGCCGGGACAGCCCCTGGTGCAGCACGTCCCAGGGGACCACGCCGAGCTCGGAGCGCACGAGCATCCCCATGGTGATGCCGTAGAGCACCAGCCCGGCGTAGAGCTGCACGAGCCGCCGGGGCAGCCTGCGCGAGTCGGGAGGGCGCGCCCCGGCCCGGTCGGTCGAAGGGGTGGGGCGGCGCGGAGGACGGGTCATGGGAACCATCCTCGCCCCTGCGGGGCCCGCGCGGCGCCCACCCGGCGTTCCCGGCCCAGGCCTCCGCTCCGGTCGACGGGCACCAGCCGGCCCCCGGTTCACCGGCAGGGCATCCCGGCGGGACTTCCCGGAGCACCCGCCCTGGGGGTTGACTGGGCACCGTGCCCGGCGTGCGCCGCGGTGCACGCCCCGCCGTCGTCCGTCCCGCCCCGGGCCGGAGCACCGACCCCGAAGGAGAACCCGTCATGCGTGGAGTCCTGCTGCACACCCCCGGAGACGTCCGTGTCGAGGACCGCGAGCGCCCGGCGGTCGTCGAGCCCACCGACGCGATCCTGAAGGTCGCCGCCGCCTGTGTCTGCGGCTCCGACCTGTGGCCCTACCGGGGCCTCGAGGACGTCGACGGCCCCGCCCCGATGGGCCACGAGTACGTCGGCACCGTGGAGGAGGTCGGGGACCAGGTGCAGGACATCGCGGTCGGCGACTTCGTGGTCGGCTCCTTCTTCGCCTCCGACAACACCTGCGAGATCTGCCGGTCCGGCTACCAGACCCACTGCGTGAACCGGCAGCCCGGGGCGGCCACCGGCGCGCAGTCCCAGTACGTGCGGGTCCCGCTGGCCGACGGCACCCTGGTGGCCACCCCGGGACAGCCCGACCCGGAGCTGATCCCGTCCCTGCTGGCGGCCTCGGACGTGCTGGGCACCGGCTGGTTCGCCGCCGTGGCCGCAGAGGCCGGTCCCGGCAAGACCGTGGCCGTCGTGGGCGACGGCGCGGTCGGACTGCTCGGCGTGCTGGCCGCGAAGCAGCTGGGCGCGGAACGGATCATCGCGATGTCCCGCCACGCGGACCGGCAGGCCCTGGCCCGCGAGTTCGGCGCCACGGACATCGTCGAGGAGCGCGGCGACGAGGGCGTCGCGCGGATCAAGGAGCTCACCGGCGGGCTCGGGGCGCACTCCGTCATCGAGGCCGTGGGCACCCAGGAGTCGATGCTGCAGGCCATCCGCTCCACCCGACCCGGCGGACACGTCGGCTACGTCGGCGTGTCCCACGACGTCTCACTGCCCGGCCAGGAGCTGTTCTTCTCCGGGGTGCACCTGCACGGCGGGCCCGCCCCGGTGCGCCGGTTCCTGCCCGAGCTGATCCGGCTGATCTGGGACCGGCAGATCGACCCCGGCAAGGTTTTCGACCTCACCCTGCCGCTGGAGGAGGCCGCCGAGGCCTACCGGGCGATGGACGAGCGCCGGGCCATCAAGGTCCTGCTCACCACGGACTGAGCTGCCGCCCGGCCCGGCGGATCGGCGGACCGCCGCCGCCCGGACGCAGGGGGCAGCCCTAGGCTGGGAGGCATGCGCTTGCTGCTGATCCGCCACGGCCAGACCCCCTGCAACGTCTCGGGAGAGCTCGACACGGCGGTGCCCGGCGCCCCGCTGACGAGTCTGGGGCGGGCCCAGGCCCGCGCGGTGCCGGCCGCTCTCGGCCACGAGCGGATCAGCGGCGTCCACGCCTCGCAGCTGGTGCGGACGCAGCTCACGGCCGCGCCGCTGGCCGAGGCCCGAGGGCTGGCGGTGCAGGTCCGGGCCGGCCTGGAGGAGATCCCGGCCGGGGAGCTGGAGATGCGCGGGGACCCGGACGCCCGCCGGGCCTACATCTCCTGCCTGCTGGCGTGGGTGCACGGCGACCTGGGGCAGCCCATGCCAGGCGGCCCGGACGGCCACGAGTTCCTCGGCCGCTACGAGGCCGCGCTGCAGCAGATCGTGCAGGACCACGACCCCGCGGACACGGCCGCCGTGTTCAGCCACGGGGCGGCGATCCGCGTCTGGACCGCGCTGCGCGCCGGGATCGACGCCGCCGAGGCGGCGGAGCTGGAGATCATGAACACCGGCGCGGCCGTGCTCGAGCACTGCGCCGGCGGCGGGTGGGAGCTGGCGGCCTGGCACCGCGATCCGCTCGGCGGCGCGGCGCTGGAGGACCCCGCCGCCGAGGACGTCACGGGCGAGAGCGCCGAGGACGTCCTCGAGGAGACCGCCGGGAGCGGCGCCGAGGGGGCGACGAGCTGACGGAACGCCCCTGACGGAACAGCGCTGACGGCACGACGACGGCGGGCCCGTCCGCTCACAGCCCCTGCGGGCCGGGCACGTGCTCGAACACGAGACTGGTCTGCGTGGCGGCCACGACCGGGTTCGAGGACAGGTGCTCGATCACGAACTGGCGGATGTGCTCGGTGTCCCGCACCCGGACGTGGATCAGGAAGTCGTCGACCCCGCCCAGGAAGAAGTACTGCGAGACCTCGGGGACCGTCTTCAGCGACTCCCCGAAGGCGGCCATCTGCTGCCGGGCGCCGGGGCGCAGTCGCACGCTGATGAGCGCCTCGATGGTCTGGCCCAGGGCCTTGGGCTCGACCTCCACGGTGAACCGGCGGATCACCCCGGCCCGCTGCAGCGCCTTCATCCGGGCGAGGCACGTGGACGGCGCCACCCCGAGGGCCTCGCTGAGGGCCTGGTTGGTGGCGCGGGCGTTCTCGCGCAGCAGGCCGAGCAGCCGGAGGTCGAGGTCGTCGAGCTGGTGGGCGGGCCGCAGATCCTGCGGCGCGCGCGGTGTGGGATACGTCACATGACGCTCCATTCTGCCAGTTCTGCGGTATCTGCCGAAGGACCTTCGATCCTAGTGCGGAGCGGGGGAAGAAACCGTAGTTTTTTCTCACCGCACCACCGTTTCTTCGGAAGGCCCCATCATGATCGTCTCCGTTCCCCGCGAAGTGAAGACCAACGAGTACCGGGTGGCCATCACCGCCCCGGGCGTGCACGAGCTGGTGGCCCACGGCCACGAGGTCCTCGTCGAGGCCGGGGCGGGCCTCGGGTCCGGGATCGACGACGACGCCTACACCGCCGCCGGCGCGCAGATCGTGGCCGACGCCGACGAGCTGTGGGCGCGGGCGGACATGGTCCTGAAGGTCAAGGAGCCGGTGGCCTCCGAGTACCACCGCTTCCGCGAGGGCCTGGTGCTGTTCGCCTACCTGCACCTGGCCGCCGAGCCCGAGCTGACCACCGCCCTGCTGGAGGCCGGGGTCACCGCGATCGCCTACGAGACGGTCCAGACCCCGGACCGGCGCCTGCCGCTGCTGGCCCCGATGAGCGAGGTCGCCGGGCGGCTGGCCGTCCAGGCCGGGGCCGCGGCCCTGACCGCACCGGCCGGCGGCAAGGGCGTGCTGCTGGGCGGGGTGCCCGGGGTGCGCCCGGCGAAGGTCACCGTCCTGGGCGCGGGGGTGGCCGGCACCAACGCCGCCGCCATGGCCGTGGGCCTGGGCGCGGACGTGAGCATCCTGGACATCAACGTCGACCGCCTGCGCCAGCTCGACGACCGGTACGCCGGGCGCCTCACGACCATCGCCTCCAACGCCCTGGAGGTCGAGCGCGCCGTGACCGAGGCCGACCTCGTCGTCGGCTCCGTGCTCGTTCCCGGGGCGAGAGCCCCGAAGCTGGTGAGCAACGAGATGGTGGCGGCCATGAAGCCCGGCAGCGTGCTGGTGGACATCGCCGTGGACCAGGGCGGGTGCTTCGCCGACTCCCGTCCCACCACCCACGCGGACCCGACCTTCCGCGTCCACGACACGGTCTTCTACTGCGTGGCCAACATGCCCGGGGCCGTGCCGTCCACCTCCACCTACGCGCTGACCAACGTCACCCTCCGCCACGCCGTGGCCCTCGCCGACCGGGGCGCCGAGGCCGCGCTGGCCGCCGACCCGGCCCTGGCCGCCGGGCTCAACGTCCACGCCGGCCGGGTCACCCACCGCTCGGTGAGCGAGGCCCACGGCCTCGAGCACACCGACCCCGCGCTCGCGTCCGCCTGAGCGCCGGCACCCGGTCCCGGGGCGGCCCGTCGCCGATCGCGGCGGGCCGCTCCGGCGAGCGCCCAGGGCCGGTGGATAGGCTTCGCGGATGAGCCTCTTCCCCGCAGCGGACCCCCACCTCCTCCGCAAGCTCGTCCTGCGCTCGGCGGCCGGCTTCGCCGCGGTGCAGGCCGCCGTCGTCGTCACCCTGGTCGGCACGGACGCGGTCAAGCGCCGGCAGCGCGTGCGGCGCAGCGGCTTCCCCCGGCCGGGGACCTTCGAGGGCGAGGTGGCCGGCACCGGCACCACGGCCTACACCTACGGCGAGGACCTCTACCGGGACATGCTCGCCGCGATCCGCGGCGCCGAGGAGCGCATCCTGCTGGAGACCTACCTCTGGAAGGACGACGAGGTCGGCACCGCCTTCCGCGACGCCCTCAACGAGGCCGCCGAGCGCGGGGTCGAGGTCTACGTGATCTACGACGGCTTCGGGAACCTCGTGGTGCCCCGGTCCTTCTACGCGTTCCACCCGGACGTGCACGTCCACCGCTTCCCCGCGGTGCACCTGCGCCGGCTGCTGACCCCGGTGCAGGCGTCCGGGCTGACGCACCGCAAGCTCCTCGTGGTCGACGACGAGGTCGGGTTCGTGGGCGGCTACAACATCGGCTCCCTGTACGCCACCGAGTGGCGCGACACCCACGTGCGCCTCACCGGGCCCGCCACCTTCGAGCTGAGCCACTCCTTCGCCGCCGTGTGGAACCACTCCTCCGCCCACCGCCCGGACCGGCTGCCGCACCTGAGCCCTGGCGAGTGGGACTCGCGCGTGCACGCGGTCAACAACATCCCGGCGAGCCTGGTGTACCCGATCCGCAGCGTCTACCTGGACGCGATCCACCGCGCGACGCACCACATCCACCTCACCACGGCCTACTTCATCCCCGACCAGCAGATCCTCGAGGCGCTGGTCGAGGCCTCCCACCGCGGCGTGGACGTGCGGGTCATCATCCCGGAGAACTCCAACCACGTCATCGCCGACTGGCTGGCCCGCGGCTTCTACTCCGCGCTGCTCGAGGAGGACATCACGCTGCTGCTCTACCGCAACGCGATGATCCACGCCAAGACGGTCACCATCGACGGCCAGTGGTCGCTGGTGGGCACCGCCAACATCGACCGCCTGAGCCTGGGCTTCAACTACGAGACGACCCTCGAGATCCACGACGAGGCGTTCGCCGCGGACATGGAGCGCATCTTCGCCGCCGACAGCGAGAACTGCCGGGAGCTCACGGCCGAGGAGTGGGACCGCCGCCACCCCGCGGCCCGCTTCGCGGAGGTGGTCCTGCGGCCGCTGTGGCGGTTCCTCTGAGCCGGCGGGGACCCTTCCGGTGACCTGCCGCGCCGCTCGGGCCGCGGCGGGTCAGCCGGCCCGGCCCACCGTCTCCGCCAGCATCTCGGCGGTGGGGTATCGCGAGCGCAGGAAGTCCACCGGCAGGCCGGTGCGGCGCGCCACGAGGTCGTGGGTGGGCGGCTGCCCCTGACGGCTGAGGTCGAGCACCGTGGCCCCGATCAGCTGCTCGCGCTTCCGGTGGCGCCGCTCCTGCAGGTGCCGCACGTCCTCGGGGCTGAGCCGCCGCTTCCTGCGCACCGGGCGACGGCGACCGCCGCCCGCCGTCCCGTGCTCGGGCGCGCCCGGTGAGGCGCCGGGGGTCCGCGGGGCGTCCCGGCGGGAGGCCCAGGCCCGTGTCCCGGCCACGTCCCTGTGCAGCTGCTCGACGAGCTCCTTCGACCCGGAGTACCGCCGCTGCGGCCGGAGCCGTTCGTGCAGCCGCACGAGGACGGTGTGCCCGTAGAGGTCGCCCGTGAAGTCGAGCAGGTGGGCCTCCAGCAGGCGCACCCCGTCCCGGCCGTAGTAGGTCGGCCGGCGGCCGACCGACACCGCGGCCAGGCGCACCGGCCCGGACCGGGCCGGGTCGATCTGCACGGTGGCCGCCCAGACCCCGTCGCGCCACGGCTGGTCGGGCACGGCAACGTTGGCGGTGGGGAAGCCCAGCAGCCGGCCGCGCCGGTCCCCCGCGACGACGATCCCCTCGACCTGCCAGGCCGCCGCGCGGGACCGGCTCAGCTCGAGAGCCCTCGAGGCGGAGTGGGCGCCCGGGTCCGGGGAGGACGTGCTTGCGTGCGCGTCAGGGGCGGGCGGAGGCTCAGCCGGGCCCGAGGGCGCGGCGATCGGGTCGGCGGTGTGAAGGTTCGTCATGCGGAACTCCCGTGGTGTTCTGATCCTGTTCCGGGGGCGGGGCGCCGGGCCGGAGGGGTGTGTCGGCTCCGGTCCGCGCTCAGGCGTCCCGGAGTCCGGCGGCGGCGTACCGGGCGTAGTCCTTGCGGGCGCTCGTCCGGAGTGCCTCGGTGACCTCGGCGGCCGCGTCCTGCATGGCGCGGACCCACTCCTGGACGGTGGCGCCGTCCACTGCGGCGGGCAGGTGGCACAGGCGCAGCACCAGGCCCGAGTTGACGGGGTTCTCGGAGTCGGGAGCGAACACCGGCACCACCACGCTGGCCAGCCGGACCCCGGTCTCCGAGGCCTCGACGGAGCCGCCGAAGAAGTGGCGCGCCCCGGCGATGGTCGTGCGCACGGCACGGTCGCGGGCCGGGGTCAGCTCACCGCCGGCGTACTCGCTCAGCGCCTCCCCGAGCCGCTCGTAGCCCTCCGGGTCGTGGTCCACGCGGGAGATGGCGTACCCCTGCTCGCGCACCCGCTGCGCGGCCTCGCGATAGGCGGTGATCACCTGCTCGTCCTGCGGGTGGATGCGGGAGACCCAGCGCTCCACCTGGTCCGGGCTCCAGGCCACGGCGGCCTCGCCCAGCGGCGGGATGAGGGGCACGCGCACGCCGATGCGCTCGTCGGCGTCGCTGTCCCCGCCGTAGGAGGTCGCGCCGATGGTCTGGTCCAGGGCGCTGACCTGCACCAGCGCAGCGGCCGAGCACCCGAACCGCTGCGCGAGCCGGTCCATCTGCGGGCGGGCGGCCTCCGCGATCCGCACGGCGGAGATGAGCGACTCGTCCACGTGGGCCGACAGTCCCGTGGTGGAGAACCCGCCGTAGCCGCCCTGGAAGAACAGCAGCGGCGTCACCGGCCGGTTCACCGCGATGTCGTCGACGGCCACCAGGGTGATGTAGTGGTCGCCGGCCTCGATCTCCCGCTCGATGCGCCCGTGGATGTGCGCCACGGCGCCGGCGATCACCGGCGCCCCCGAGGGCGAGCGGCTCCACTCGACCTTGTCGAACTTCTCCGGGTCCTTCGAGGCGAGGGTCCTGCAGGCCTGCAGCTGGTCGTGGGCGAAGACACTGATGCACACTCCGTCCGCCGCCCGCAGCTTCGCGTAGGTGGCGGAGGTCGTCATCGGCATGAAGGAGACCAGCGGCGGCTCCAGCGAGACGGAGCTGAAGGTGCCGACGACCATGCCCACGGGCTCGTCGTCGACCATGGCGGTCACCACCACCACGCCCGTCGGGTAGTGGCCCATGACGTCGCGGAACGCCCGCGGATCGAAGGTGGTCGGGGTGTCGAGAGTGCTCTCGCTCATGGCGTTCTCCTCAAGGTGTGGATCGGCGACCCCTCGGCCGACGTTTGTACTATCGGAACAAGAATATATTCGTGACCCGGATCACGCCACCCATGTTTCGAAGTTGCATGAGCACGCGCCATCCACACGAGTGAGGACAAAATCTTTTGAGCCAGATTATGCAGAATCCGTTGACAGTGTCATAAATCACACACAGGATGGGGCATCAGCACCCGGACCCGTGAGCTCATGCGGAAGGTCCGGAGAGACCCACGGAGAGGCCATCGTGAACCGACTCAGATCAGTCAGCACACCGCTGCTCGTGTTCCTGCTTTTCATCGGCGCGTTCTTCGGCTATCCGCTGCTGATGCTCGTGTACGGAGCCTTCCGCAGCGGCCAACCGGGAACCGACGGGGACCTCACGCTCTCCGGGTTCACGAACGCCTACGGCGACCCGGCCACGTGGGAGACGCTGTGGGCCTCGGTGCTCTATGCCGTCGGCGTGCAGACGATCGGCATCGTGGGCGGCTTCGTCTTCGCCTGGCTCGCCACCCGGACCAACACGCCGGGGGCCAAGGCCATCACCATCACGATGGTCACCATCTTCGCCATCCCGACCCTCTTCTTCGCGATCAGCTGGGGCATGCTCACGGGTCCGACCGGCCTGGTCACCCAGACACTCGGGACGGGCGCGGACGGCCAGGCCCGCCTGGACGCGTTCTCCTGGACCGGACTGATCCTGGTGAGCGGGCTGAAGGGCATCGCTGTGATGTACCTGCTCCTGCTCGGCCCCGTGCGCGCCCTGAACCGCTCGATGGAGGAGGCGGCCCGGCTGTCCGGAGCCAGCCGGCTCCGGCTGTTCGTGGACATCAACATCCCGATCCTGCTGCCCACCCTGTCCGGTCTGGCGATCCTCGGCTTCGTGAACTCCCTGGGGCAGCTCGACGTCGCCCTCATCCTGGGCGTTCCCGCCGGCATCTACGTCTTCCCGACGCAGATCTACGACTTCCTCGCCACCACCCCGATCCGCTACGACTCCGCGAGCGCGCTGTCCCTGCTGCTGATCGCCATCATCTACCTGCTCGTGCTGGTGCGCTCCAAGGCCCTCGGCAACCGGAACTTCATCACGGTCACCGGCAAGGCCTACCGCCTGGAGCGGGAGGACATCGGCGCCTGGCGGTGGGCGGGCCTGGCACTGTTCCTGCTCTACACCGCCGTGGCGCTGCTCCTGCCCCTGGTGCAGCTGATCATCGGCTCGCTCCAGCCGGTCCTGGGCGTCTCCGGGATCACCCTCAAGCACTACCTCGACCTCTTCGACTCCTCCGACGTCCTGCGGGCCCTGCAGAACACCTTCTTCGTGGGCGTCGTCGGCGGGTTCTTCGCCACGGCACTGGCCGTGCTCATCAGCTACGTCGCGCTGCGGAGCAAGTCCCGCCTGGCCAAGGTTCCCGAGCTCGTCGTCTGGGCCGTCGTCGCGGTCCCCGGCATCGTCCTGGCGCTGGCCATCACCTGGGCCTACCTGAGCGTGCCCGGCCTGAAGAACCTCTACGGCTCGGTCTGGATCGTGCTGATCGCCCTGACCATCGTGGTGACACCGATCGCCCAGCGCGCCACCAGCGGACCGGTGGGCCAGCTGGGCGTCGAGCTGGAGGAGTCCGCCCGGGTGTGCGGCGCGTCCGCGCCCCGCATGATGGGCACGATCGTCGTGCCGCTGATCGGGCCCACCTTCCTGGCCTCCTGGTTCATCACCGGTGTGATGGCCGCCGGCAGCCTGGACATCCCGATCCTGCTCTCCAGCACGCGGACGGAGACCGTCTCGCTGCTCGTCTACAACTACTACACCCAGCTCGGCAACGGGTCCCGGGCCGCCGCCCTCCTCCTGGTCCTGCTCGTGCTGCTGGCCCTGGGCGGGGCGATCATGCTCGGCATCGGACGCCTCCTGCGCAAGCGCGCCGAGCGCAGGACCAGGTCCCGCGGAGCCCTGGTGGACGCCGTCCGGCCCGACCCGCAGCTCGACCGGGCGGCATCCACTCCCGACCCGGACCAGATCCCCGACGACACCCGCGCACTCAGCGCGGCCTCCACCCGATAGGAAGACCCATGGCAAGAGTGAGCATCGAGTCCCTGGAGAAGCGGTACTCCCCCAAGGCGGCGCCGGCCGTGCCGGCGCTGGACCTGGAGATCGAGGAGGGCGAGTTCCTGACGCTCCTCGGCCCGTCCGGGTGCGGCAAGACGACCACCCTGCGCTGCGTCGCGGGACTGGAGCGCCCGACGGGCGGACGGGTGTCCATCGGACACGAAGTGGTCGACGCCCCCGCAGAGCACCGCCACGTCCCCCCGGAGAAGCGGGACATCGGCATGGTCTTCCAGAGCTACGCCCTGTGGCCCCACATGTCCGTGGCCGCCAACGTCGGCTATCCGCTCCGGATGCGCAAGGTCAGCGTGCCGGAGCGGGCACGCCGGGTGCGCGACGTCCTCGAGATGGTGGGCCTGGACGAGTACGCGAGCCGCATGGCCACGGACCTGTCCGGAGGCCAGCAGCAGCGCGTGGCCCTGGCCCGAGCCCTCGTCGCCGACCCCCGGCTGCTGCTCTTCGACGAGCCGCTGTCCAACCTGGACGCCCGGCTCCGCCAGGACATGCGCAGCGAGCTGCGGGACATGCACCGCCGCGTGGGAACGACCTCCATCTACGTCACCCACGACCAGGAGGAGGCCGTCTCCCTGTCGACGCGCATCGTCCTGCTCAACAAGGGCGAGATCGAGCAGGTCGGCACACCCCGGGAGATCTACTGGCACCCCGTCTCGCACTTCGTCGCCGACTTCGTCGGCTACGACAACTTCCTGAGGGCGGCGGTCGTCACCGCCGATGACCACGGCGTGGCCGTCCGCCTGGACGGCACCGACCTGCGGCTGGACTGCCCTGCCCGCGCCGGACTGCGCGAAGGGGACCAGGTCGAGATCGCCATGCGCTCGGCCTCCGTGATCATGGGCGAGCCGGCCGAGACGATGCCCAACCGGTGCACCGGCACGGTGGTCGACATCGTCTACCTCGGCGACGAGTACATCTACGTCCTCGAGATGGGCCCGCAGCGCTTCTCCGTCTCCCTGCGCACGGCGGAGGTCGCCAACATCTGGCCCCACGGAGCGCCCTCCCGCGGCGACACCGTCACCGCGGCGATCCCCCCGGACTCCCTCGCCTGCCTGCCCCTCTGAACCTCACGCACCATCCTCACGAAAGGTCCACACATGAAAGCACGTAAGAGCCTCACCGTCCTGGGACTGGCCTCGGCCCTGGCGCTGACCGGCTGCGGCGGGGACGCCCCGGCCGCCGAGGGCCTGGGCGCGCGCGAGGGCGTCGACGCCGAAGCCGGCCTCGGCGGCGCGGAGGCCATGGCGGAGTTCGAGCAGATGTACGCCTCGGCGGTCGAGAACGGACAGACCACGGTCAACGTCTACACGCCGCTGACGGCCACCTGGCCCGCCGTCTTCGAGGGCTTCCAGGAGCGCTTCCCGGAGATCCAGGTCGAGCCCCTCCAGATCGTCGGCGCCGAGCTCGACACCAAGGTCTCGCAGGAGCAGTCCTCCGGCCAGCGCATCGCCGACGTGGTCATCACCGGCGACACCGGTGCCGTGGCGCTCGCCGACCGGGACTACTTCTCCGAGTACCGCCCGTTCAACGCCGAGGAGCTCACCGGGGACCCGCAGTTCTCGCTCGACGCGGGGACCCTCACCGCGGTCTCGGCCTCGCCCCGCGGATTCGTGTACGACACGCGTCAGGACGTGGGAAGCGTGCCGGAGAGCTGGGACGACCTGCTCGACCCGGCCCTGAAGGGCAAGATCACCATGACCGATCCCGCCACCGACGGCGGCGGGATGCAGTGGGCCGATCTCGTGCTCAACGAGGACTCCCTCGGGGAGGAGTACCTGGAGAAGCTGGCCGACCAGGACGTGGTCATCGCGTCCAACACCGCCGAGTGCCACAACGCCGTGGTCCAGGGGCGCGCCTACGTCTGCCTCATGGGTGCCATGGGTAACTACCTGACCCTGTCCGGGGACGGGGCGCCGGTGGAGATCACCTACCCCGTCGAGGGCGGCAACTGGGCCACCTACTGGTACGCCGGGGTCATCGACGGCGCCGAGAACGCCGACGCGGCGAAGCTGCTCACCGCCTGGCTGAACAGCCCTGAGGCCAACGGGATCAAGGCCGAGGCCGGCCACGGCCCGGTGACCAATGCCGAGGACGTCGACCTGGAGTTCGAGAACCCGGCGGACGTGCCTCAGCTGCCGCGGCCGGACCTCGCCGACGTCACCGACCGGCAGAAGTCCAGCCAGCCGGTGATCGCAGGCATCTTCGGCTGACACCCGACGAGCGGCGGCGGGACCACCGGCACCCGGTGGTCCCGCCGCCGCTCGCACCGTCGGGCCGCCCGTCCCGGGTGGCCCCTCCGCCGTCGGTGTCCGACGGCGCGGATCTCGGCCCGGCGCACCGAGCGACCGGTGAACAGGAGTTGAGCACCGTGGGACACGATCCGGCGCACGGCATGCGCGTCATCACCCTCGGCACCGCCGGTGGCCCGCTGCTGCGGCCGGGACGGGACGCGCGCCACCGCAGCGGCATCGCCACGGCCGTCGTGGTCGGTCCGGCCGTCTACCTGGTGGACTGCGGGCACGGCGTGGGGCTGCGCATGGCCGAGGCGGGACTGTCGTTCACGGACCTCCGGGGGATCTTCATCACCCACCACCACTCGGACCACACGATCGACCTCAACTCCGTCATGGTCCTGGGCGGGCTCGCGCTCCGGGGCCACCCGGAGCGGACCGTCCCCGTGCTGGGGCCGGGCCGGCGCGGAGGGCTGCCACCGGCCTCCGGGCCCGGGGAGGAGCCCGACCCCGTCTTCCCCGACGCCCCGACACCCGGGACGGCAGACCTGGTCGAGCTGCTGCTCCGCGCCCACGCCACCGACCTCAACGACCGCCGGCGGGACTCCCGCGCGCCGGATCTCTCCCGCGTCTTCCGCGGCGAGGACATCGTCATCCCGCCCCACGTGGGCTTCCATCCCGACGAGGCGAACCATCCTGACATGGAGCCGCTGGAGGTCTTCCGCGACGACCGGGTGACGGTCACCGCCACCCTGGTCCAGCACCGGCCGATGGCACCCGCCTTCGCCTTCCGCTTCGACTCGGCCCACGGGTCCGTCACGGTGTCCGGGGACACCGCGCCCAGTGGGAACCTGGTCCGCCTGGCCGCGGGGTGCGATCTCCTGCTCCACGAGGCCATTGACCTGGAGTCCGTGGCCGGCAGCTACCGCGCTCCCACGCAGCAGGACCTGGACGCCAGCATGGGACACCACCGGCGGGCGCACACCACCCCGGAGGACGCCGGGCGCATCGCGGCGGCGGCACAGGTCCGCACTCTGGCCCTGCACCACCTCGTACCGGCCCACGCGCCTCTCGAGACCTGGCTGCGCGCCTCGACCACGTTCGCCGGGGAACTGCTGGTGCCGGCGGACGGCGAGTCCATTCCGGTCGGGCGGTGAGCGCCGCTCCCGGCGAACGGCTCCCGCGGGGTGCCACCCGCGGACGCCGGGCCTGCCGCCGGAGGCCTGTCCCACGTGGTGACAAGGAAGCCCGAAGGTCGCGGCAAAGAATGCATTCTCTGTTGACCTTTGCATGACAGCTCGTTATTGTGATCTCAGATGTGATGTGCATTACCTCTCTCCGCCCTGCCGGGGCTCGGGGAGCGGCAGCGGACACACGTCCGGCCCCGGACAGCGGCGGGCCGTCGACGGCAAGGAGGCACAGTGGAGAACCGATTCGACCCGGCGTGTGAGGTCATCGTGGTGGGGGCGGGGCCGGTCGGCCTGACCGCCGCCCTGCTGCTGGCCGAGGCCGGCGTCCGCACCACGGTCGTGGAGAGGTCCACCGCCCCCGGCGACCTGCCCCGGGCCATCAGCCTGCAGGACGAGTCGTTCCGGGTCCTCGAGCAGATCGGGATCGCCGACGACCTCAAGGCGGAGTCCCTGCTGGACACGGGCAGCCGCTACTTCGGGCTCGACGACCGCCTGCTCGCAGAGGCACGGCCGGTTCCGTCCCGGCTCGGCCACCCCGCCAAGACCCAGTTCGACCAGCCGATCCTCGAGCAGCTGCTCTTCGACCGGGCCGTGACACACCCGGGCCTGGAGGTGCTGCTCGGCACCGAGGCCACGGAGCTCTCCCAGGACGCCGAGGGAGTCAGCCTCCGGGTGAGCACCCCGGACGGACCCCGGACCCTCACGTCCAGCTGGCTGATCGGCGCCGACGGCGGGCGCAGCTTCACCCGGTCCGCCGTGGGGATCGACCTGGTCGGCTCCACCCAGCCCCAGCGCTGGATCGTCATCGACCTGCTCAACGAGACCAGGCCACGGGACCCGTACGCGGAGTTCCACTGCGACGGGCGGCGTCCCTACGTGCTGGTCCCGGGCGCCGGAGGACGTCTCCGGCTGGAGTTCATGCTCTTCGACCACGAGGACGCGGACGAGATGACGTCCCCGGCCCAGATCCGGGAGCTGCTGCGACCGTTCCGCGCCGAGCTGGACCCCGCCGACATCCGGCGCGCCGCCGTGTACGTCGCCCATCAGCGGGTCGCCCGGTCCTACCGGGACGGCCGGGTCTTCCTCGCCGGGGACGCCGCGCACCTGATGCCGCCCTTCGCCGGGCAGGGCCTCAACGCGGGCGTCCGCGACGCCTCGAACATCGCCTGGAAGCTCGTCGACGCCGTCCGAGGCGGAGCCACCGACCGCCTCCTGGACACCTACGAGACCGAGCGCCGGGCCCACGGCGCGAAGATGATGATGCTCTCCCGCCGGATCGGTGCCGTGGTCATGGCCACCAACCCGCTCAGCACCCGGCTGCGCGACGCCGCCCTCCAGCTGCTGCGCAGGGTCCCCCCGGTGCACGCCTACCTGGCCGGCATGCGCTTCGTCACCCCGCCGGATTACTCCGACGGCGTCGCCGTGCCGACCGGCGGAACCACCGCCGCCGATCTCCCCGGGATCACGACCGGGAGGTCGCTGAGCCAGCCCACCGTCACCGATCCGTCCGGCCGCCGCGCCGGCCTCGACGCCCACCTCGGCCGCGGCTGGTCGGTGATCGGCCTCGGCGCCGACCCCGACGGCCTGGACCCGTACTTCACCCGGATCGGAGCGACCCTGGTGCGCCTGGACGGGCCGGGCACCGACGAGACCGCAGCACGCGGGAACGGAGCCGACGTGGTCCGCGTCCGCGAGGACCACGAGACCCTGACCGCCGGACTCCCCGGGGAACCGGTGTTCGTGGTGGTCCGCCCGGACCGCTATGTGGCCGCCGTCTTCACCCCGGCCGAGCAGGCACGGGTCGTCGAGGTGCTGCGCACCCACGTCGACGACCGTGTCCGCGCCGCCCGCCAACCGACCGCCTGACCGGACCCGCCAGGCCCCGATGCCCTTCCCAGGAGGACCGATGACCGCACTCAGCACCCCGCCGGCCACCCAGCCGACGCACGGCGACCTGTACTGGACCGACGAGTACCCGCAGATCACCGAGGACGACGAGACGCTCCGGCGGATGGTCACCGGCGCGGAGGCACCCGTGCTGCTGGCCGCCCTGGCCACCGCGCTGCGGGACACCTCGATCCTCCCCCCGGAGCTGTCCCCGCCCCTCCCGCCCATGGGCACGGCCCTGCAACCGCACGGCGGCCTGACCTCCGAGCAGGTCGAGCAGGCCCAGGAGCTGGCGTTCGAGGGGCTCCGGAGACTGCGCGACGAGGACGTCAGAACGCTGGAGCCGCTCACCCCCGAGCAGACGGACGCCCTCCTGAACTGGTTCACCGGAGGGCGCACGGAGCACGATGCCGGCTGGATGGGCCAGATGAAGCACGAGTTCGGCCTGGCACCGGACCGCAACGGCTCCCCGGACTGGCAGTACGAGGACTACCGGGCGGATCCGGGGGCCGAGCCCTTCGAGACGCTGATCGTGGGGGCCGGGATCTCCGGCATCGCCGCCGCCTACCGGCTCCAGGAGGCAGGCCTGCCCTACACCTGGATCGAGGCCTCGCACCGCGTGGGCGGCACGTGGTGGAAGAACCACTACCCCGGGGTGCGCCTGGACACCCCCACCTACGGCTACAGCTTCTCCTTCGCCCAGCGGGTGGACTGGCCGCACCAGTTCGCGCAGGGCCACGAGGTCCTCGACTACCTGGAGACCGTCGCCGAGCGGGCCGGGTTCGCCGAGCAGATCGAGCTGGACACCTCGCTGGTGCGGGCCGTCTGGGACGAGGACTCCGCCACGTGGCTGGCCACCACCCGCACCCGCGACGGCGAGGAGCAGGTCCGCCGCTACAACGCCGTCATCACCGGGGTGGGCCAGCTGGACCACCCGCACATCCCGGAGTGGCCGGGACAGGACTCCTTCCGCGGCGCGCAGATGCACTCCCAGGAGTGGGACCACGGCGTGGACCTCACCGGCAAGCGCGTCGCGGTGATCGGCACGGGCGCCAGCGCCTACCAGATCGTGCCGGCCGTCGTGGGCGAGGTGGAGCAGCTGTACCTGTTCCAGCGCAGCGCCCCGTGGATGCTGCCCGCCCCCACCTACCACGACCCGATGTCCGAGACCGCTGACTGGCTGCACACCAAGGTCCCCGGCTACGGGCAGCTGTTCCGGCTGTGGGTCACCGCCGGCGGCATCGACGGGCGGCTGCACATCGCCACCGCCGAGGAGGGCTGGGAAGGTGCTCCGCTGAGCGTCTCCCGCGCCAACGAGGAGTTCCGCCGGGCGATCATCCAGCGCATGGAGGAGCAGTACGAGGGCCGCCCGGACCTGCTGGAGAAGGCGATCCCCCAGTACCCGCCGTCGGCCAAGCGCATGCTGCGGGACAACGGCGTCTGGGCCGCGGCCCTGAGGTCCCCGCAGACCGAGGTGATCTCCGAGGGGCTGGAGTCCTTCACGCCCACCGGCCTGGTGACCGCGGACGGGCGGGAGCTCGACGTGGACGTGGTCGTCTACGCCACCGGCTTCCGTCCCTCCGACTACCTGGACCCGATCGAGATCGTGGGCCGGGACGGCGTCGAGATCCACGACTACTGGGGCGGTGACGCCAAGGGCTTCGCCGGCATCACCGTGCCGAACTTCCCCAACTTCTTCATGCTGATGGGGCCCAACACCGGAGGCGTCGTGGCAGGCGGCCTGCACTTCATGATCGAGCGGGCCGCCGAGTACGCGGTGGAGGCCGTCCGCCAGCTCCTCGAGCGCGACGCACGGGCCCTGGTCCTCACGCAGGAGGCCCTGGACCGGCACATCGCCTGGGTGGACGCCGAGAACTCCCGCATGACCTGGGGACAGCCCTACGTGCGGACCTGGTACAAGAACCGCTTCAACCGCGTCTCCCAGGTGTGGCCCTTCCGGACCACCGAGTACTGGCGGATCACCCAGGCCGTCGAGGCGGACGACTACGAGTTCCTGCGGTGAGCGGGCCGGACGCCGGTGTCGACGTCGTCCTGCGCTACGCCGAGCCGGCGGAGCCCGGCGACCGGTTCGCCGAGGCCGTCCTCGTGGGCCGGGGGGACGGCGCACCGGCCGGCCCCGAGCAGCCCTCGGCCTTCCCGCAGCGGCCCGGCGCCCTGAACGCCCTGCTGGGCGGCGCCAACGGCGAGGTCCCGCAGAGCGAGACCGCCTTCCAGGTCCGGGTCCAGGCCCCGCCCGGCGCCGAGGGGCTGCCCGTGGTGGTGTTCGTCCCCGGCGGCGGCTTCCTCTCCGGCACGGGCAACGCCCGCTGGTTCACCTCCCCTGCTCTGGTGCAGAACGGGTCTGTCGTCCTGGTGACCGTGAACTACCGGCTCGGCGTCCTGGGCCACCTCGGCCCGCGCGGGGACGCGCACGAGTCCCAGCGACCCCTGCGGGACCTGCTGCAGGCGCTGCACTGGGTCAAGGACGAGATCGGTGCCTTCGGCGGGGACCCGGAGAACATCACCCTCGCCGGTGACTCCGCCGGCGCCTGGTACGGCTTCGCCCTGGCCGCGCACCCCGGGGCCTCCGGACTGTTCCGGCGCCTGGCGCTCGTCAGCCTTCCCTGGGAGCCGCCGCTGACCCCGGCGGCGCTGGAGGAGAGGTGGCGTCCGGCCGCCACCGCCCTGGCCGGCGCCGGCGGACTGGCCCGGGCGCCGCTCGAGGCCGTCCTGGACGCCCAGGGGGACCTGGCCCGCGCCTTCGCCGGCCGGGGCATGGCCCTCATGCCCGCGGCCGGCGGACCCGTCGCCGAGGACCTGCACGACTACGGCACCTCGTCGGCGCGCCTGCACATCGAGGCGCTGCTGCTGCTGTCCACCTCCGAGGAGGCCTCGGCCTTCCTCCGCGCCGCCCCGGACGAGGCGTTCCCGCCGGGCGTCGTGGACGGCCACCTCCGGTCGCACTTCGCGGACCCCGCAGCCGCAGAGGCCTGGATCGACCGCAAGCGGCCCGGTGCCTCCGGCAAGGAGCGCATGGTCGAGGCGATGACGCTCCACCAGTTCCGGCTGGCCCACCTCGAGCTCGCGCACGCCGCGACCCGGGCCGGTCTGGAGGTCCACCTCGCCGGGTTCTCCGTGCAGAGCCCGCTGCCCGGTGCCGGCAGCCCGCACTGCATGCCGCTGCCCTTCCTCTTCGGCGACCGCCGCCGCTGGGAGGACGCCCCGATGCTGCGCGGCCTCGACCCCGCCGTCTTCGACGGCACGGCGAGCGCGCTGCAGGAGTGGTTCCTCGGCTTCGTCCGCGACGGGCGGCCCCGGGCCGGCGGCCGCCCGGTCCCCGGCTTCGACCCGGCGGATCCCCGGCGCCTCGAGTTCGGCGGAGGCGCCCCGGACCTCCGGGCCCCGGACGAGGGGCACCTGGTCGCGCTGCGCCCCTGAAGGAGCACCGCGCAGAGGGAGGGGGGTGGGACCTGACGGTCCCACCCCCCTCCCTCTGCGGCTCGAACCACTGCGCTCGAGCCGGCACGAGCGCCGGCCCGGTGCCTCAGCGCTCCGGCTCGAAGCAGCTCGTCAGCGTGCCCACGTCCTCGAGGTCCTCGAGACGTGCCACCGTGGCCGCCGCCCGATCGGCGCGCGCGGCCGTGATCCGGCGGGAGAAGGCCGTGTTGAGCCGGTACTTCTCCAGGATCTGCTCCTCGGACAGCGGCGCGTGGTGGACGTCGCCGCGCGGGGCGTCCACCCGCTGCCGGCGGACGCTGCCGTCGGAGAGACGGACCTCGACCTCCGCCGTCAGCACCTCGCGGTCGTCGAGCGTGCCGCGGATCTCGGTGACGTCCAGGAGGGCCCGGACCCGGGGGTCGGCCATGGCCTGCGGCCCGAGGTGCTCCGGGCGGACCGTGCCGAAGACCAGTGCTGCCGCCGCCGTGTACTGGATGCTGAAGGCGGCGGAGACCTCGGGGCACTCCCCCGGGTCGAAGGGCCGGCCGACGAAGCCGCCGGCCGTCCGGGGGGTCACGTGGACGACCACCTGCTCGATCCGTTCCGGGTCGATTCCGTCCTCCTCGAGCAGCCGCACGCAGGCGTCCAGCGAGGGGTGCGCGGCGCGGCAGCACGACCAGGGCTTGATCACGGCGTCCGCGTAGAACTCCTCCCCCAGGCGCTCGACCATCACCTCCGGATCCGGGTCCGCGCAGTAGGTCTGCAGGAACCCGAACCGGCCGCCCAGCGGGTCCTCCGGCCCGGTCACGCCCGCCGCGGCCATCTCGGCCGCGGTGATCGCGTTCCGTGCCGCGAAGGCCATGGGCAGCTTGAAGACGCCGGCCCCGTCGAAGATGCCGGCCACGGTGCCCGCGAGCTGGTTGACGGCGATGCCGACCGCGTGCCGGGTGCGGGTCTCGTCCAGTCCCATGAGCAGGCAGGCGACCACCGTGGCCCCCACGCCGTTGACGGTGCCCGTGTTGTCCTGGCCGGAGTAGACGTCGAAGCCCGAGCCGAACGCGAGCCGGGCGGCGATGTCCTCGCCCGCCAGCAGGGCCGCCAGGAGCTGCCGGCCGTCGGCCCGCTCGCGCTCCCCGACCGCCAGGGCGACGGGCACGGTCGTTCCGGTGATGTGCGCCGCGACCTGTCGCCGCCCCGGCCCCTCGGCGCCGACGGGCTCGAAGTCGAACGAGCGCATGAGGGCCGCGTTGAGCATCGCGGCGTGGTGTGCCGGGATCCTGCGCCCGTCCCCCAGGACGGGCGCGTCCTCGCGCCCGCCCCAGCCGACGACGGTCTCGACCAGCTGCTCCATGCCCTGGGCACGGTGGCCGGCGGCGATGTTGCCGAGGGCGTCGAGCATCCGGTGCCGGGCCCGTTCCAGCACGGCGGCGCCGAAGTCCTCGAACCGGACCCGGTGGGCGTGGTGGAGCAGACGGTCCGTGAGGGTGCCCTGTGCCGTGAGCTGTCCGTCGCCGCCCACCTCAGGCCTCGTCCCCGCGCGTCCCGTGGCCCGCGCCCACGGTCTCCCGCGGGGCGCGGCGGGTGGCGATGCGCTTGGTGGCCTTGAAGCGGGCGCGCTCCAGGTGGGTGCTCTGCATCCCCTCCGCGCCCTCGGGGACGCGCCGGATGCAGACCAGGCCGGCCACGAGCACGGCGATCCAGAAGACGCCGACCAGCGGCAGGCCGCCGGCGATCATCAGGCCCGTGACGATCATGGGCGTGAAGCCCGCCCCGAGCGTGGAGGCCAGCTGATAGGACAGCGAGGCGCCGGTGTAGCGCACCCGCGGCGGGAACAGCTCGGAGATGAAGGCCCCGATCGGCCCGGCGAGGATGCCCTGGACCAGGCCGTTGCCGATGAGGATCGCCGCGACGAACAGCCAGGGGCTGCCGCTCGTGAGCATCACCAGGATCGGCCAGGCGAGGACGATCCCGGCCACGGCACCGATCGTGAGCACGGTCCGGCGGCCGATGCGGTCGCTCATCCGGGCGGCCAGGAAGGAGACGGCCACGGTGACGATCGCCGCGACGCCCTTCCAGTTGAGGACCCACTCGCGGGCGATGCCGTTGTTGACGGCCTGCGCCACGCCCCAGGACGTCAGGATGCCCTGGCAGGCGTAGAAGCCGAGGCTGGCGACCAGGGTCAGGCCCACGGTCTTGGAGTGGCGGGCCAGGATCTCGCCCAGCGGGGTCTTCCGGGTTTCCTTGACCTGCTCGGCCTCGGCGGCCAGCTGCTGGAACACCGGCGACTCGGCCACCTTGAGGCGGATCACCATGCCGATGACGATGAGCACGGCGCTCAGCAGGAACGGCACGCGCCAGCCCCACTCGAGGAACTGGTCACCGGTGAGGGCCGACGTCGCGGAGACCACCAGCGTGGCCAGCAGACCGCCCACCGGGCCGCCGGCGTTGGCGAAGGCCGCGGCGAACCCACGGCGGGAGGCGGGGGCGTGCTCCAGGGCCATGAGCGTGGCACCGCCCCACTCGCCGCCGACAGAGATCCCCTGCACCATGCGCAGGAGGACCAGGATCACCGGAGAGATCCAGCCGATCACGTCCGGGGTGGGCAGCAGGCCGATGGCGATCGTGGCGACGCCCATCATCATCATCGACACCACGAGCATCTGCTTGCGGCCCACCCGGTCGCCGAAGTGGCCGAAGACCAGGCCGCCCAGGGGCCGCGCCAGGTAGCCGGCGGCCAGGGTGCCGAAGGAGGCGAAGAGCGCCAGGGCCGGGTCGAGGTTCGCGAAGAAGACCTTGTCGAAGACGATGGCGGCCGCCGTCGCGTACAGGATGAAGTCGTAGTACTCGATGATCGAGCCCAGCATGCTGGACCCGAGCACTCGCCGGAGGTCCTTCGTGTTCAGGGTGTCGTTCGGGGTCGACGGATGGCCGCCGGCCCGGGAGGGCGGGTTCTGCTGATCCATGGTGCTCCAACTTCCGGGTGCCAGGGACACCGGGGCTTCCACGCCGCAGCCGTCGGACCGGGAGGTCCGACAGGGACGATGACGGCTGGCTGATATGAGGGGTGCTTCACGTCGTCGGGAGCACCGTTGTCAGGACGGGTCAGGCCGAGGTGAGGCGGCGCACCACAGGAGGAATGCCGAAGTCGCGGAAGTCCAGCGGACGGTAGTCGCTCCACATGTTCCACCAGTTGTCCTCGGCGCCCCAGACGATCGGGTCCCGGTTGTCGTCGTAGATCTGCTCCAGATCCGTGTACAGCTCCACGACCGCTCCCGAATGCTCGACATAGTATGCGGCGATGTTGTGACCTGCACCATGGCGCACAGGGCCCCAGATGAGGTCCCGGCCGACCTTGTTCAGCCGGTCCCCCAGCTTGGCCAGGTCCGCCACGGACTGCGTCTGCCACGCGTGGTGGTGGAACGTGCCCTTGCCGGGGAGCAGGGCGATCCCGTGGTGGTCCGGATTGCACCGCATGAAGTAGGCGTAGTCGTCACCGATCACGTCGGAGAGGCGGAAGTCCAGGACGCGCTGCAGGAACTGCATCATGGAGCGCGAGTTGCGGGGGTGGAAGTTGATGTGACCGTAGCGGTCCGGCCCGAACCCCTTCTGCGCGGCCACGTCCGCCTGCCGGCCGATGGTGATCTCGAAGACGTACCCCTCGGGGCCGACGAAGCTGAAGCCGTCCTCCACCCCGGCGGTGCGGGGAAGCTCGGACAGGACCTCGAGGTTCTCGTCCTGGACCCGGCGGCGGATGGTCTTCAGGGCGTCGCCGTCGCGGGCCACCAGCCCGAGGGAGTCCACGCCGTTGACGTCCGACTCCCGGTAGACGAGTTCGTGGTGCACCTCACCAGCGGCCAGGTACACGGCATCGCCCGCCCGCTCGGTGACGCGCAGCCCGAGCAGCTGCGTCGCATCCCAGACGGAGGCGTCGAGGTCGGTGGTCTGGATGCCCACGTGCCCCATCTCGCTGATCAGTCCCCAGGACATATCTGCTTCCTCATTCCTCTCGTGTCCGGTGGCGCCCCGTGGCCCACCGGTCCGGTCCGCTGGGTTCAGTTGGCGACGGCGACGGGCTGCGGCACGGCTGCGCCGGCCTCGGGGATGCCGGCTTCCTCGAACAGCGCGCGGTACGCACCGGTCTCCCCCTTGGCCTGGGCCTTGCGGTGGTCGAGCCCCCGGGCCCGCCCCACCGAGCCGAGGTAGAAGCGCTCGTACAGCTCGTTGCGCGATCCCAGCGCGGACCCGGCGAAGTCCCACGCGGTGCGGAAGATCCGCGCCCGCTCCTGGGCGGAGATGCCCTGGGCTCCCGGCAGGTACTTCTCCACCAGCGGCCCCAGCCGGGGGTGGTCGAAGGCCGCCGCGGTCGGCGTGGCCAGCAGGTTGTGCGAGCCCAGGGTCTTGATGATGTCGTTCACCCGCGCCATCCAGATCGGCATCATGGTGCGCAGGGACGAGATGTCGTCGTGGCAGAACCAGGCGCCCCCGCCCCAGTCCGAGGACTTCACCTCGGCGGAGTGGACCACGGCCCGGGCGATGCGCAGATAGGAGTAGATCTCACCCAGCAGCGCGGCCGTCTCGGGCTTGCTGTCCGTGCCGGTGGCCTTGGCCATCTGCACGCACAGGTCGTAGGCGAACTCCAGCTTCACGCAGGCCCGGACGGCGGTCTGCTGCTGGGTGTTGCCGGTGGCGGTGCCCCCGTTGAGCCGGTTGTAGACGTCGAGGTTGCCGTCGATGAAGACCCGGTGCCAGGGCACCAGGACGTCCTCGAAGATGACGACGGCGTCCTGCTCGTCGAAACGGGCCGAGAACGGCCGGTCCACGACCTCCATGTCGACCACGTAGGGATCCCGGCACACCGAGACCACCCCGGGAGTGCTGACCGGGATCGCGAAGGAGACGGCGTGGGCCTCGTCCCCCGGGCGGATCGGGGTGGCGGGGTACACGTAGAGCTCGTCGGCGATCGGGCCGAGGGTCGCAAGCATCTTGGCGCCGCGCACCACGAGGCCGTCGACGGTCCGGTCGACCACGCGCAGGGTCAGGTCCTCGTTGACGCCCTCGAACTCGCCGGTCGACTTGTCGATGGCCGCGTGCACGATGGTGTGGGTCAGCGCCAGGTCGCCGTCGACGACCTCGCGCTGGTAGGCCGCCAGGCGGTCGTGGAAGACGGGGTCGCCGTACTGCTCGAAGATGTCGCGACGAGCGACGTGGCCGGCCAGCACCACGTTCACGTAGTCCGGGGTGCGTCCCAGCATGCCGACGGAGTAGCGGGCGAGACGGTCGAAGGCCACGTGCCGGCGCTCGATGTCCTCCGCGCTGCGCGGCAGCAGGTGGGAGACGTTCATCTGCCCCCCGCCCGGGGCCGGCATGAGGACGTCCTCGGCGTGGTCGTGCTGGTAGTCGAAGTAGCCCGCCATCCCCTCGATGGACCGCGCCAGCGCGGGGTGGGTGGTGATGTCGATCTGTTCGTCGCCCAGCCACACCTCGCGGCCGTCGTTCAGGCCGGCCTTGTACTGGACTCCAGTCCTGGCAGTCATCTCGTCTCCCATGGTTCGCTCTGGTGCATTTTGATCTACAAAATATTTTCTCTGCGCCCGAGTCTACGATGAGGTTGTGATGCACGCAATAGTCGCGAGAAGCTGACCAGAGATGTTCCAGTGGCAGAATGCAAAACCTGAAGATCGAGCTGGCTGATCGTTTCTTGCACACGGTGTACATGATCGACGCAGAACGTAGACTGACCGCATGGCCAAACGGACAGACGCAGAAACGCTCTCCAAGCACATCCGCGACGAGCTGCGCATCAACATGCTCAGCGGACAGTGGGCGCCGGGCGACCGCCTGCAGCTGAACCAGATCTCGGAGCAGTTCAACACGTCGTCCACGGTCGTCCGGGAGGCGCTCACGCGCCTGGCGGGCGAGCGGCTGGTGGTCCTGCGCCCCAACCGCGGCTTCTTCGTGCCCACCCTGTCCCTGGACGAGCTGCGGGACATCACCGAGCTGCGGTGCGTCAACGAGCAGTTCGGGGTCACCCTGGCCATCGAGCGCGGCGACCTGGCGTGGGAGGGCGAGCTCATGGCCGCGCACCACACGATGGAGCGCACACCCAGCCGGGACGAGGACAACCGGCTGACCGCCGAGTGGGCCGCCGCACACCAGGCGTTCCACGCCCAGCTGCTCGCCGCCTGCGGCATCCCGGCGCTGGTCGACCTGACGAACACGCTGTCCGACCTGGCGCAGCTCTACAACTGCTGGGCGACCTCTGCGACGAACTGGACCGGGCGGGACCTCTCCGCCGAGCACCAGGCCATTCTCGACGCCGCCCTGGCCCGCGACGCGGATGCCGCCTCGAGCCTGCTGGCCGACCACTACCGGGGCACCCTGGAGGCGATCGCCACGCTCGGCGTGGAGGTGGGCCTGCCGGCGTCGGCCTGAGGACCGTCCGCCGGCAGGCCCGGCGGCCTCAGCCGACGTCGCGGTACCGCGCGGGCCAGACCCCCTGCTTGCCCGGCGCCAGGATGCCGGCGGGATCCACGGCGTCCTTCAGCCGCTCCTGGAAGCGCCGGACGGCATGGTGGTTGAAGTCGAACCCCTCGGCGATGCGGTCCATGTAGTCCACATGGCTGCGGTAGGGCGCGTACCCGCGGCGACGGGCGGCGTCCAGCAGCCGGCCGTACAGCTCCCGGGCGCGGCCGAGCATCTCCTCGTTGTCGTTCTCGAAGTAGATCATGGTGACGTGCACCATGTGCCGGGGGTACAGGTGGTAGCCGATGTACAGGTCGAAGCCGTGCTCGGTGTACAGGTCCTTGACCTCCTGGTAGAAGTCCCAGACCTCTTCCCCGCGGGCCGGCAGAATCGGGGCGGCATCGATGTGCCCGCCGTTCTCGGCCATGTAGTTGATCGTGCCCAGGGGCTTGAGCGTGGGCACGCCGGCCATCTGGGTGCGGTCCTGGTCGGCGATGTCCGCGTAGGCGACGCGCGCCCCCTCGGGCCCTTCGTAGAGCCGTGCGTTGACCGTGAAGCCCTCCAGGTCCGCGAACCGCTCCCGGATGATCTCCAGGCGGCGCTCGGCCAGGCCCTTGTCCCCGTAGATGCCGAACTTCGCGTTCCACTGGCCGATGCCCAGCTCCTGGCGGATCTCCTCGAGGCGCTCGGGCGGGATGGACCCCTCCCCCTGGTACCACCGGGACCGCGGGCCGTTCATGGTCACCGCCCGCACCACGTTCCCGCACAGCGCGTTGTTCTGGATGACGTCCTCGCGCCGCAGCTGGGTGAGGACGTCGATCAGCTTCGGCAGGTCCTCCTCCCGCTCGACGGTGACGTCACCGTTGACATAGACCTCCGGCCACGGCATCAGCCAGAGCCCGATGCTCGTCACGACACCCAGGTTGGACTGGGTGAACAACCCGTCGAGCGTGGGCCCGAAGCCGCCCTGGAAGATCGGTCCCAGATCGGTCCCGTCCATCGCGCCCATCCCGGTCCGCAGGAGTTCGCCGTCCGGCAGCACGACCTCCATGCCGCAGATCTGCTTGGCGTGGTCCCCCAGCGGGGTCATGCCGTAGCCGCGGTCGAGCGCGTTGCCCAGGACGGAGCCCCAGCCCAGCGCCGGGACGGAGAGCCAGACCTTCAGTCCGCGCTCCTGGATGTGCTCGAACAGGTCGAAGAACGTCACCCCGGGCTCGATGACGGCGTAGCACAGCCGGTCGTCCACCTCGAGAATGCGGTTCATGCGCCCCAGGTCGAGGGCGACCGTGCTCCGGTCCCGCGGTTCCGGTCCGCCGTACCCGAGGTTCTTGCCGCAGGAGAACGTCCACAGCGGGGTTCCGGTCTCGTTGGCGAGCCGGACCAGGGCCTGCACCTCGGCGGTGTTCGCGGGGCGCACCCCGGGCCAGGGCGACCGGCCGGGCTGCAGCGGATAGGGGTCGCGGTAGCCCTCCTCGACCTCCGGGCGGATCACGTGCTCGGCCCCGACGATGCTCTCGGCCCGGCGCAGGAAGTCCTCCCGCGCGGTCTCGACGTCGAGGCCGCGCCCCACGGACAGTTCAGTCATTGTCATACCTCTCTCAGCTTGGTGGACGGGCCGGGACCGCGTCGGCCGGGCTCCGCATCGGGCGGGTCCGGGTGCGTGGTGCGGCTGCGCCGCACCGGCCGGGCAGCAGCCCTCAGGCCGGCAGGAGCGACGTGGAGACCTCGGGCAGGCCCAGGTTCTCCCGGAACGTGGCGCCCTCGTACTCGGCACGGAAGTACCCGCGGTCCTGCAGCTCGGGGACGAGCTTGTCGCAGATCAGCCGGAAGCCGCCCGGATTGAAGGGCGAGTTCAGGTTGAAGCCGTCACAGGCCTTGGACTCGAACCAGTCGACCATCCGGTCGGCGACCTGGGAGGGAGTCCCGGCCATCCACTGGTGGCCGGTGGAACGGGCGAGGTCCACGATCAGCTCGCGCAGGGTCATCCCCATCTCCACGGACTTCGTCCGGTAGATCTTGTAGCGGCTGCCGTAGGCGTCGTCGTCGCGGAACCACTCCGCCGGGATGCGCTCGTCGTAGTCCAGCTCGGACAGGTCCATGCGCAGGTCGGCACCGACCTGCGCCCGTCCGTTCTCCAGGTGCACGTGGCGGCCCAGCTCGTCGGCGAGCTCGCGGGCCTCCGCCTCGGTGTCACCGATGATCGGCAGGATGCCCGGGACGATCTTGACGTGGTCCGGGTTGCGCCCCTTGTCCTTGGCCATCTGCTTGAACGCGGCGTAGAACTCGATCGAGCGCCCCTTGTCAGGCTGCGCGGTGTAGATCATGTCGCCGACCGAGGAGCCGAGGTCCATGCCGGGGCCGGAAGACCCTGCCTGCGCGAGCACCGGGTGCCGCTGCGGGCTGGTGGGCATGTTCAGCGGCCCCTGGACGCGGAAGAACTCGCCCTCGTGGTCGATCGGGTGCAGGCGGTGCCGGTCGAGGTACTCCCCGGAGCCGCGGTCCACGATCACCGCACCGTCGTCCCAGGAGTCCCAGAGGCGTCGCACCACGTCGACGAACTCGGTGGCCCGGCGGTAACGGGTCGCGGGATCCGGCGCCTCCTCGATCCCGTAGTTCTGGAAGCCGTCGGAGGAGGTCACGATGTTCCAGCCGGCACGTCCGCCCGACATGTGGTCGAGGCCGCAGAGCTGCCGGGCCACGTTGTAGGGCTCCGAGAACGAGGTGGAGATCGTGCCCACCAGACCGATGTGCTTCGTCCGCGCGGCGAGCGCCGACAGCACCGTGACCGGCTCGTAGAAGCCGTTCATCTTGATGTCCCCGCGCAACAGCGTGTTGGCGTGCACCACGTCCCCGAAGAAGACGGCGTCCAGCTTCGCCGCCTCGGCCATCTGGGTGAGTTCGAGGACGAAGTCGAGGTTGCCCAGCTCCTCCGCCCTGCTGCCGTCCATGCGCCAGCTGTCCTTGTGGTACCCCGCAGGGAGCATGAAGGTCGTCAGAATCATGTGCTGGGCCGGCTTGGAAGTGCTCATCAGCGCTCGTCCTTTCCAAAGAGTCGAACCCGTCCCGGCGTCGAGCGGGAACGGAGTGGCGCGGGGCTACTGAGATCGTCATCACACAGCATGTCCCACCGGACGACATTTTTCCAGCTTTCGCGCACAATCGAGCTGAGAATATTTTCTGCTTGCCAAATATGCGCCGGCCTGGTTAGCGTGAGACCCACGTCACCGCGCGGCACCACGCCCTTCCCGAGGACGGTGCGAGGACGCAAGCCACCCGACTCGATGGGAGAACTCTGTGAACTACGTCAGCTTCTCGGCCCCGGACGGCAGCGCCACCTGGGGCGTGGCCGCCCGAGGCGCCGTGCACGACCTCGGCCCCTCCGGCAAGGCCCTGGCCCCCTCGCTCCACGCGGCAGTGGCTGAGGGCGTCTTCGGGCGTCTGAGCCTCGACGACCTCGAGGGCGCCCCCACGCACGCCGAGGAGGACGTCACGTTCCTGCCCTGCCTGATCGAGCCCGGGAAGATCATCTGCATCGGCGTCAACTACCAGACCCATCAGGAGGAGTCCGGCAAGACGGGCCAGACGGCACCGACGGTCTTCACCCGGTTCCCGGACACGCAGATGGGCCACCTCGCGCCGGCGGTCAAGCCCGCCTCCACCGGGAAGTTCGACTACGAGGGCGAGATGGCCCTGGTGATCGGGAAGGAGGCGTGGCACGTGGCCCCGGAGGACGCCTTCGACCACGTCGCCGGATACGCCAACTACAACGACTTCTCGGTGCGCGACTGGCAGAAGGCCGCCAGCCAGTGGATCCCCGGGAAGAACTTCCCGGCCACCGGTGGGTTCGGCCCCTACCTGGTCCCGGCCTCGGACGTGGGCGACGTCCGCGAGCTGACGCTCGAGACCCGCGTCAACGGCGAGGTTCGCCAGCACGCCTCGGTCGCCGACCTGTACTTCGACATCCCCACGCTGATCAGCTACGTCACCGGGTTCACCCGCCTGCGCCCCGGCGACGTCGTCGTCACGGGCACCCCCGGCGGAGTCGGCCTGTTCTGGGGTGAGGACGGACTGCTGAACGCGGGCGACGAGGTCGAGGTCGAGGTGACCGGCCTGGGCGTGCTGCGCAACACCGTGGTGGACGAGTCCGCCGCGGAGCCGGCCGCACAGGGCACCGACTCCCTGGCGCACGCCGGCTGAGACCGGGAGCCGCGGACAGGCCCGAGCAGAGCGGCGGCCGTCCGGCCCTGGCGTCCTTCGACGACGCGGGAGCCGGACGGCCGCCGCTCTGCCATGTCCGCCCGCGCAGCGGTCGCGCCTGCCGCGTCAGGACCCCGCGGCGGGGAGCATCGGCCGGTGCTCGTAGAAGGACTGCAGCACCACGGTGGTGCGGGTGTTGACGGAGGCCACGTGGCGCACCTCGTTGACGAGCGCCTCGAGCGCCTTCGGCGAGGCGACCCGGACGAACAGCATGTAGGCGGCGTCCCCGGCCACCGAGTGGCAGGCCTCGATCGCCGTGATCGACTGCAGGAGCTCGGGGGCGTTGTCGGGCTGGCGGGGATCGAGCGGGGTGAGCTCGATGAAGGCCGCGAGCGGCTTGCCGATGGCCTCGGGGTCGAGGATCGCCTGGTAGCCGGTGATCACGCCGCTGCTCTCCAGCTTGCGCAGGCGCGCCTGCACGGCCGAGACCGAGAGGCCCACGCGTTCGGACAGCTGGGCCAGGGTGGCGCGCGGGTCGTGGGAGACCTCGGTGGCCAGTCGCACGTCCATGGGGTCGTCCATGGGCCGAACGCTATCAGCCGAGCGCGCCGAGGGTGTTGACACCCCCCTGCGCTCATGTGAATATTCCTGTGTGTGACCGGCATCACCGGAAAATTTCCGTTGACTTCACGACAGGAGGGTTTCAATGTCCACGTCTCTGCAGGCGGTTCAGGCCATCATCGGCGAGCCTGAGGTCGTCGAGGACGCCCGCACCGTGGAGTCGAGCCCCGCCTGGCTCCGGCTGAGGTCGGCGGCCACCGCCCTGCAGGCCCTGCAGGTCAAGGACGGGTCGATCCCCGATCCCGCCGACCACGCAGCGGCGCGCGAGCAGGTCGGGGTGATCGTGGAGTCGATCGCCGAGCTCGCCCCGCTGTTCCCGCACGACGCGGCGTACCTGGCGGCGCTGCCCGGTGACTTCGCGCGCTGGGCGGACGGCGGCTTCGGGGAGCCGGACTTCCTCGACTCCCTCGTCGAGTTCCAGCCGCAGCGCCACCGCGTCGACGGCATCCGGCACCTCGTCGTGTTCCCGATGTACACCCAGAACGGCTCGGCGAACCGGCACGTCGAGGCCCTGCTCGTGGAGGCGATCTGGCCGGAGTTCATCGCCGAGCTCGAGGCCGGGGACTACGGCAACAAGGCGTTCGTGTCCCTGCGGCTGATCGACTTCACCCCGGGCTACGACTCGAACTCGGCGGTGCTGTTCCCCGAGACGGTCGCCGTGCGGGAGATCCCGGCCTTCACCTGGGGCGCGATCTTCCAGGACCGCGAGGCGGCGCGCTACCGCCGCGTGGTCACCGCGGCCGCCGGCATCACCAGGCTGGACCTGCCCGAGGACGCCGCGGCGCTGCTCGCCGACCAGGACCTCGCCGAGAAGACGTTCGTGATGTGGGACATCATCCATGACCGCACGCACATGCGCGGGGACCTGCCGTTCGACCCCTTCATGATCAAGCAGCGGATGCCGTTCTTCCTGTACTCCCTGGAGGAACTGCGCTGCGACCTGACCGCGTTCCGGGAGTCGGTCACGATCGAGCGGGCGCTCACGGCGCGCAGCGCGGCCGGCGAGGAGCTCACCGGGACCGAGGAGCAGACCCGCCGGCACGGGAAGCTCGTGCAGTACGCGGTGATCTTCGACCGGATCTTCCGGTTCGCCCTCACCGGGTCGCGGGTGCGCAACTACGACGGGCTGGGCGGTCAGCTGCTGTTCGCGTGGCTCCACCGCAAGCACGTCCTGCAGTGGCGCGACGTCGAGCTCAGCTTCGACTGGGACCGGGTCGCCGACGCGGTCGTCGAGCTCGGCGAGGCGATCGACCAGCTGTACTGGGAGTCGATCGACCGGCCGAAGACCGTGCACTGGATGAAGGCGTACGAGCTGATCGCCTCCGTCGTGCCCCCGAACCCCGCGTCGACGTGGGCGGAGGGGCTCCCCCGCGAGGTGCTGGCCGGCCCGCCCAAGGGCTACACGGACCTGGTGCTGGACGACGAGTTCCCGCTGTCGATGTTCTTCGAGTCGCTCGACAAGAAGCTGAAGGGCGTCATCGCCTCGACCACCGGCATCCGCGCCACGGACGTCTGAGCGATGACCGACCTGACCGGCCGCACCGTGCTGATCGCGGGCGCCACCAGTGCGTCCGGCCTGGCGGCGACGCGTGCCCTGACCTCGGCCGGGGCGCACGTCGTCGCCACGGGGCGCCACCCAGACAAGCTCGCGCCCCTCGCAGCACTGGGGGCGGACACGGAGACGCTGGACCTCACGGACGAGCGCGCCGTGCGCGAGCTCCTCGTCCGGCTGCACGACCGCGGCTCGTCGCTCGACGGGCTGCTCCACCTCGTCGGCGGCTGGCGCGGTGGCGGCGGGCTCGCCGGGCAGACGGAGGAGGACTACCGCGCGCTGGAGTCCTCCTTCACCGCGCTGCGGCACCTGAGCCGCGCCGTCGACGACGACCTGCGGGCCTCACCGGCCGGCCGGCTGGCGATCGTGTCCTCGACCGCGGTCCAGCGCCCGCTGGCGGGCGGCGCCAACTACGCCGCCGTGAAGGCCGCGAGCGAGGCGTGGACCCGGGCGGTGGCGCAGGGCTGGGCGAAGGCCGCCCGCGAGGCCGGTGAGCCGCTGCGCGCCGCCGCGGTGATCTTCCGGGTGAAGGCCCTGGCCGGCCTGGAGGACCGCCTCGCGGCCGCCTACGCCGGGCTGTGGGCCGCAGAGGCCTCGGAGCTCAACGACTCGATCATCGAGATCCAGGAACAGGTGAGGAACTGAATGAAGAAGATCCATGACGACCGGCTGCGGGGATTCGCCTCGGACAACTACTCCGGGATCCACCCGGAGGTGCTGGACGCGCTGGCCGAGGCCAACGGCGGCCACCAGATCGCCTACGGCGAGGACGAGTACACGGCACGGCTGCAGGACGTGATCGGGCAGCACTTCGGCGAGGGCACTTCGGTGTGGCCGATGTTCAACGGCACGGGCGCCAACGTGGTCGGGCTGCAGTCGATGCTCCCGCGCTGGGGCGCGGTGATCTGCGCGGACACGGCGCACATCCACGTCGACGAGGGCGGTGCGCCCGAGAAGTCCGCCGGCATCAAGCTCCTCCCCGTCCCCACGGGGAACGGCAAGCTCACGCCCGAGCTGATCGCGGCGGAGGCCTGGGGCTGGGGGGACGAGCACCGCGCCCAGCCGCTCGTCGTCTACCTCACCCAGTCCACCGAGCTCGGCACCCTCTACACGCCGGAGGAGATCCGGGCCGTCACGGACTGTGCGCACGCCCACGGCATGTCCGTCTTCCTGGACGGGGCCCGGCTCGCGAACGCGGCGGCCGCCCTGGGGCTGCCCCTGCGCGCCTTCACCACCGACGTGGGCGTCGACGTGCTCTCCCTGGGCGGCACGAAGAACGGGGCGCTGGGCGCCGAGGCCCTGGTGGTCCTGAACGAGGCCGCGTCCCAGGGCCTGGTCTACCTGCGGAAGAACCAGATGCAGCTGGCCTCGAAGATGCGGTTCGTCTCCGCCCAGCTGCTCGCGCTCCTGGACGGGGACCTGTACCTGCGCACCGCGGGCCACGCGAACGCGATGGCCCGGCGCCTGCGCGACGGCATCGAGGCGGGCATCGCCGACGGGTCGCTGCGCGGCATCGCCTTCACGCAGGAGACCCAGGTCAACTCCGTCTTCGCGACCCTCCCCGCCGGCCTCGCGGACCGGCTGCGCCGGCGGTTCCGGTTCTACGACTGGGACCCCGCCACGGGCGAGGTCCGCTGGGTGTGCAGCTTCGACACCACCGAGGAGGACGTCGACGCGTTCCTGTCCGCTCTACGGTCCGAGCTCGCCCCGGTCGGCTGACCCCGGCGGGCGCCCGCCCGCTCCGCGACACCGTGCCCGCGGAGGCAGTTCCCTGCCCCGCCGGCCGAGCACGCCCTCGTCCGTCCGGCGAGCCTGCGGACCCGCAGCCCGTGCTCTCCCCTGCTCCGCCCCAGGAGCTTCCCACCCGTGCCCGCGACCGTCCCTGCTCGACCCCGCGCCCGCACCCGTCCCTGCCCGAAGGAGATCCACCGTGACCGCCACTTCCGCCCTGCGCGCCCGCGCCGGCACCGACCGGCCCGCCTACCGCAGCATCGACCCCGCCACCGGTCAGCTCGTGACCGAGGTCCCCACCGCCACGGACACCGAGGTCCAGGAGGCGCTCGCCGCCGCCGACGCCGCCTTCCGCGACTGGCGCTCCCGTCCGATCGAGGAGCGGGCCGCCGTCGCCGCCCGGGTCGGAGAGCTGTTCGCCGAGCGCGCCGACGAGCTGGCCGTCATCGCCACCCAGGAGATGGGCAAGCCCCTCTCCGAGGCCCGGGACGAGGCCCAGTTCTGCGCCGAGATCTTCGGCTACTTCGCCGAGCACGGCCCGGCCCTCGCCGCCGACCAGGCCCTGCCCACCCCGCACGGGTCGGGGCGGGCCGTGATCCAGCGGCGCCCGGTCGGGGTGCTGCTGGGGATCATGCCGTGGAACTACCCGTACTACCAGGTGGCCCGCTTCGCCGCCCCCAATCTCGTGCTGGGCAACACGATCCTGCTCAAGCACGCCGAGTCCTGCCCGCGCTCGGCCGTGGCCCTCCAGCAGCTGATGGACGACGCCGGCGTGCCCGCCGGGGTGTACACGAACCTCTTCGCCTCCCACGCCCAGATCGAGGACGTCATCGCCGACCCCCGCGTCCAGGGCGTGTCCCTGACCGGCTCCGAGCGGGCCGGGGCGGCGGTCGGGTCGCTCGCCGGGCGGCACCTGAAGAAGGCCGTGCTGGAGCTGGGCGGGTCCGACCCCTACGTGGTGCTCGACACCGACGACGTCGCCGCCTCCGCCCGCGCGGCCTTCGCGACCCGGATGGGCAACACCGGCCAGGCCTGCAACTCCAACAAGCGCATGATCGTCACCGCCGGGATCTTCGACGAGTTCGTGGCCGAGCTGACCCGCCTGGCCGCCGCGCTGGTGCCCGGCGACCCCGCCGTCGAGGCCGACGGCACCTACGCCCCGATGGCCTCCCGCGCCGCCGCCGAGCACCTGGCCGGCCGGCTCCGCGAGGCCGTCGAGGCCGGGGCCACCCTGCACACCGGCGGGACCCTCGCCGAGGGTCCCGGGGCCTACCTGGCCCCGGCCGTGCTCACCGGCGTCACCCCGGGCACGGCCGCCCACCACCAGGAGCTCTTCGGCCCCGTCGCGGTGGTCTACCGGGTGGCCGACGACGACGAGGCGC
>NZ_JAVFWZ010000068.1:0-613 GCF_040981245.1 Kocuria cellulosilytica
GAGTGCGGGCCTCAGATGTGGCTGTCGCCCATCTCGGTGCCCTTGCGCAGGTAGCAGAACCACGTCGTGCCCAGGGCCACGAGGTAGAACGCCACGAAACCGTAGAAGGCGGCGCTGTAGGCGCCCGTGGTGGAGTTCGAGAGGTTCAGCGCCTGCGGGATCAGAAAACCGCCGTACGCGCCGACCGCACCGATCAGGCCCAGGGCCGCGGAGGCCTTGCGCTCGGTGGAGACGGCCACGTCCTGCTGCTGCCGCAGCCCCAGCACCCGGTAGATCGAGGGGATCATCCGGTACGTGGAGCCGTTGCCCATGCCGGCCGCGGTGAAGAGCAGCAGGAACAGGCCCAGGAACAGCCAGAAGCTGGCCAGGGGCAGGGTGACCACCACGGCCAGCGCGAGCAGCGCCATGACCGCGAACACGGCCACCGTCATGGGGGCGCCGCCGAAGCGGTCCGCGAGCCTGCCGCCGTAGGGCCGGGAGACCGAGCCGACCAGCGGGCCGAGGAACGCCAGGGACAGCGCCGCCGCGCCCACGCCGAAGGACGAGAACTCGGGGAAGGTGTCCGCGATGAGCTTCGGGAACACGCTGGAGAAGCCGATGAAGGAGCCGAAGG
>NZ_JAVFWZ010000069.1:0-609 GCF_040981245.1 Kocuria cellulosilytica
CCTGCTCACCGCGCTGTGCTTCCTGGTCTACCCCCAGTACCCGTTCCTCTACCTGGGCGTCGCGCTGCTGGCGCTCGCCAACGTCTTCGACGAGTTCGCGGTGGTCAACTACAACGCGATGCTGCCCGGCATCGCGGGCCGCGAGCACATCGGCCGCGTGAGCGGGCAGGGCTGGGCGCTGGGCTACTTCGGCGGGATCCTGGCCCTGGCGATCGTCCTGTTCGGCTTCGTCACCCCCGGCTTCCTGGGCATCCCCGAGGAGGACGCGCTCAACGTGCGGGCCGTGGCGCTGTTCTCGGGCCTGTGGATCGCCCTGTTCTCGATCCCCGTCCTGGTCGTGGTGCCGGAGATCCGTCCCACCCGCCGGGGCCCGCGCCCGTCCGTGGCCGCGTCCTACCGGCAGCTGTGGGCGACCCTGCGGGGGCTGTACCGGGACGCCCCGCAGACACTGTGGTTCCTGCTCTCCTCCGCCGTGTTCCGGGACGGGCTCAACGCCGTGTTCACGTTCGGGGGCGTCATCGCGGCCGGCACCTTCGGCTTCACCCTCGCCGAGGTCATCGTCTTCGCGATCGTCGGCAACGTGGCCGCCGGCGTGGGGGCGCTGGTGGG
>NZ_JAVFWZ010000070.1:0-609 GCF_040981245.1 Kocuria cellulosilytica
GTAGGTCTCCAGCTCCTCCAGCGGCAGAAACTTCGCCTCGGTCAGTGCGGCGTAGAGGGCGATGGCGTAGTGGCCGATGGACAGCAGGCAGCGGTCCCGGCCCTCCCACTCCGGGTCCTCCGGACGCAGGTTCAGCTGGTCGGCGTAGAGCACCGCCAGCACATCGGCGATGTCCAGGGCCTGGCCGATGTAGCCCTGCCCCTGCACCTCGGCCTGGATCAGCGCGTTGGTGCGGATGCGGAACGCCGCCTCCTTGATCCGCTGGAGACGTTCGGGATCGACCGCAGCGCGGTCAGTGCTTGATTGCATGAATGGTCACCTCGTGTGGTGTTCGTCGGGTCGGCGGATCCTTGCGCCTTCCGGTGCGCCGGGTGGGCGCGCTCGGTGGGAGGCGGAGCCGCCGTGTTCCACCGCACTACCGACTGCTGACAGTGGCTGTGGCGTGACTCACACTAGACGAATCCGTTGTTAACAGTCAACACTCAAGCGGTGAATCTTGTTTTCTGACGTCTCTCCCCGTGTGCGGTCCCGTGCTCAGCACCGCAGACCAGCGCGGCAGGGGGTGGGTGCTGCCATTCCGGTTCACCGTCGACGGTTGACCGACGCGTA
>NZ_JAVFWZ010000071.1:0-607 GCF_040981245.1 Kocuria cellulosilytica
ACGCTTCTTTGTCCAGCGGGCATCTACATCCTTGTGGCACTTCTTGTGGGGATTGTCATTCCACAACTTATCACCCGCTCCCTGTTTTATCTGCTCATTTTCATCACGGGTGTTACGTTGGCGAGGGGCAATAACAAAACTGGCATCAATGATGCGACCCTCATTGAATTGCAGACCCTTACTTTCCATGAAACTATGAAATTCCGAAAAAAGCTTGTCATAAACGCCTGTATTTGTCAGGAGTTCGCGATACTTCCACACCGTCTTCTCGTCAGGAACATCGTCAACACATTCAATACCAAGAAACTTGCGGAAACTCGTACGGTCAACTATCTGATACTCTATCTGATGGTCACTCAAACCATAATAACGCTGAAGAAACAAGACCTTGAACATCAGCACACAGTCTATCGGCGGACGACCGGCATTACTTTTGCGCTCTCCGGTAAAAAGGGCTGATTCAAGAGTAGGACGAAAGATCTCAAAATCAACATACTGAGACAACACTTCAAGAGGATTGCCCATTTCATTCAAACGCAATTCACGATTCTCTGACTCAAATAGTTGATTATAACGAAGCTTACGGTATCGGGATAACTTGTTCATT
>NZ_JAVFWZ010000072.1:0-606 GCF_040981245.1 Kocuria cellulosilytica
GACACCGGAGGGAGACCCCCGAAAGGGGGACACCCGCGCCCGAGCCGCCCATGTAACTCGGTCGTAGCATTAACCCGTGACCCGCAGAGAAACAGATCGAGTGCAGAACAGCGCCGACGCCTGGGAGGCCCTCTTCAGGGCCCAGGTGACGGTCATGCGGCGTCTCCAGCGCCAACCCGAGTTCGCGGAGCTCTCGGCCCGCGAGTACGACGTCCTGTTCAACCTCTCCCGTGCCGACGAGGCGGGGATGAGGCTCAACGAGCTCAACGAGTACGTGCTGCTCACCCAGTCGAGCCTGAGCCGGATGCTGGAGCGCCTGGAGCTGAAGGGGCTGGTGCACCGGTGGCAGGACCCCCAGGACCTGCGGGGCCTGCGGATCCGGCTGACCGACGCCGGACGGACCATGCAGGCGCAGATCGCCGAGCAGTTCCGGCTGCACGTGCACGAGCTGATGTCCGCCGGCCTGGACCCCGAGGAGCTGCGCATCCTCACCCGGCTCGCCGACCGCCTCCGGGAGGCCGTCAACTCCCTCTGACCCGCCCGGGCCGTCAGGCGGGCAGCGGGAGGACCACCCTGACCTCCGGGTCCTCGGGCACGTCCGCGGAG
>NZ_JAVFWZ010000073.1:0-603 GCF_040981245.1 Kocuria cellulosilytica
GCCCCGGGAGGGTCCGGACCCTTCCGGTGGGGCGCGTACAGCCCGCCGGCCCCCAGCAGCGCGCCCCGGCGACCGTCATCGCGTCGTGGAACCGGGCGTGCGGGGCCCGCGGCTGCGACGACCGCCGGGATCCGCAGCACACGGGTCGCGCACCTACTCGTCGGTTAGGGAAATGTGCATGAAGCGTCACGGAATCCGTTGTCGGCCGGAACACCGGGTGCCTACGGTCGGGGCGGGGCGACCACCCGGTCCGACCACGTTCCACAGGATGAAGGGCGCTACCATGGACCACCAGCCATCCCCGTTCGTCGAGGCCCGGAGGGGCACGACCTCCCTCGGCCCGGACCAGGAGTTCCCCGCCGACCTGACGGGGCTGGCTCTGGTCGAGCTGCAGGTGCTGCACAGCAGGATCTGCCACCAGCTCGACCACGAGTACCTCACCGGTCCCGACGGGCCCCACCCGGTGACCCTGGACCGCTACCGGGAGCTCAGCGCCCAGCTCGACGCGAGGGAGGAAGCGGCGGCCAGGGCGGCCTCCTGAGCCGGCCGAGCACGGGAGGTCGCGTACGCGACGGCGACGTCGCTGATCGTGCTCGCCGGGAA
>NZ_JAVFWZ010000074.1:0-602 GCF_040981245.1 Kocuria cellulosilytica
TTCCCCAACCTCGTCCGGACAGATTCTGATCCAGCAGCTGCTCTGGGCACGTTCTGGAAAAGTACCCTGCAGGATAACTCCTCGTCTCGTTTCAATGAACGCACCGACTTCAATGAGGCATTCGGTGCGCGATCGTCGGTGCAGAACGCCATGATCGAACTTCTAGCCCAGAATGGCTACGCGCTTCGCGAAGCGATCAGCGGCTTGAGCAAGGACCAGCAGTTCCGCATTGCCGCCGAACTGATGCGAGAGGTTTCACGCAACGACTGCCAAGGGAACTACGGCCTGTTTACCGGTGGCGGGGTGATTGTGCTTGATCCCGAAGTGAAGACCTGCAGCTCTCTGAGGCCTGGGGGAAAGCCCGCGGCAATAGATGGGTTTGATTTTAGAGAGCATGTGTTGGACGCTCGATCTGCATGGATTTCTGCTTGCCGGAATGGAGGAGCAGTACGCATCGACTACTCCGACAGCTCTGCGAAACGGTCGATCGTGTCGTGCCAATCCCCCCCAAGATCCCTGTACACGCCGTTTCATCTTTCCCGAATCACGCCAAGGGGGCGACCATGATCGACGTACTCAACAGCGACACATCTTCCCCGATT
>NZ_JAVFWZ010000075.1:0-602 GCF_040981245.1 Kocuria cellulosilytica
AGAGGTCGCCGTTGGGCCCGCCCGCGGTGCCCGCCTCGCCCTGGCCGGAGAGGCGGATGCGGTTGCCGGTGGAGACCCCGGCGGGGATCTTCACGGTCAGGGGGCGGCGGTCGCGCACGCGGCCCTCGCCGTAGCACTCGTGGCAGGGGTGCTTGATGACGGTCCCGAAGCCCTGGCAGGTGGCGCAGGGGGCCGCCGTGACCACGGTGCCGAGGATCGACTGGACCTGGCGCTGGACCTGCCCGGCGCCGTGGCAGACCTCGCAGGTCTCCGGGCGGGTGCCCTCCTGGCAGCACGTGCCGTCGCAGGTGGGGCAGACCACGGCGGTGTCCACGGTGATCTTCTTCTCGGTGCCGAAGACGGCGTCCTTGAGGGACACCCGCACGTTGATGAGCGCGTCCTGCCCCTGGCGGGTGCGGGAGGCGGGCCCGCGGCGGCCCGACCCGGACCCGCCGGCGCCCTGGAAGAAGGTGTCGAAGATGTCCTGGAAGCCGAAGCCCGTGCCGGGGAAGCCGCCGCCGAAGCCGGTGTCGGTGCCGTTCTCGTTGCCGGTGGCGTCGTAGACGCGCCGCTTCTCGGGGTCGGCGAGGACGTCGTTGGCG
>NZ_JAVFWZ010000011.1:0-138301 GCF_040981245.1 Kocuria cellulosilytica
CATCGCCCGAGATCTCTACCGGCTGCTGGAGCACCAACCCAACCCGGCTTGACGGACGATAGGAGCGTCCCGCCGCGGCGGGGCGGAGCGAGGACCACGCCCGGCGCGTGGGCCACAATGGTCGGGTGAGCCCACAGCAGAGGACAGACGCCCCACCCGTCGACGCCACCGGCCAGGACCTCAACCCCGCCCCGCCCAGCGAGGACCTCAAGGAGCAGTACGCGGAGCTCGTGGACCGGGTGCGCGCGGCCCGGACCGCCTACTACGTCGAGGACGCGCCGACCGTCTCGGACGCCGAGTACGACGAGCTCTACCGGCGGCTCGAGGAGATCGAGGCGCTGAACCCGGAGCTCGTGGCCAACGACTCGCCCACCCAGGAGGTCGGCGGCGAGGTCTCCGCGGCGTTCACGCCGGTGACCCACCTCGCGCGGATGTACTCCCTCGAGGACGTCTTCTCGATCGACGAGCTGACCGCCTGGCTGGAGAAGACCACCGCCTCGATCGAGGCGCTGCCGGACGCCCCCGGCTCGGCGTGGCTCACCGAGCTGAAGATCGACGGCCTGGCCGTGAACCTGCTCTACCGCGACGGCGAGCTCGTGCGGGCCGCGACCCGGGGCGACGGCACCACGGGCGAGGACGTCACGCACAACGTGCGCACCATCGCGAGCATCCCCGGCACGCTCACCGGCGAGGACGTCCCCGAGGAGGTCGAGATCCGCGGCGAGGTGTTCATCTCCTCGAGCGACTTCCGCTCGCTCAACGAGGCGATCGTGGCCGAGGGGCGCGCGCCCTTCGCCAACCCCCGCAACGCCGCGGCGGGCTCGCTGCGGCAGAAGGACCCGGAGGTCACGGCCCGGCGCCGGCTGTCCATGTACGTGCACGGGGTGGGCGCCGCCACGGGCCTGCACGCCGACACCCAGTCCGAGGTCTACGGGCTGCTCGAGCGGTGGGGCCTGCCGGTCAGCCCGTACTACAAGGTGCTGCCGTCCACGGAGGACGTCCTCGCGTTCATCGAGGAGTTCGGCCGCCGCCGCCACGACCTCATCCACGAGATCGACGGCATCGTGGTCAAGGTCGACGACCGCCGCACCCAGTTCCGGCTGGGGCACACCTCGCGGGTGCCCCGCTGGTCCGTGGCCTACAAGTACCCGCCCGAGGAGGTGCACACGAAGCTCAAGGACATCCTGGTCAACGTGGGCCGCACCGGGCGGGTCACCCCCTACGGGCTCATGGAGCCGGTGCGGGTCGCCGGGTCCACGGTGGAGATGGCCACGCTGCACAACCAGGACGTGGTGAAGGCCAAGGGCGTGCTCATCGGCGACACCGTGGTGCTGCGCAAGGCCGGGGACGTGATCCCCGAGATCGTGGGCCCCGTGGTGGCGCTGCGGGACGGCACGGAGCGGGAGTTCGTGATGCCCACGCACTGCCCGTCCTGCGGCACGGAGCTGCGCCCGGCGAAGGAGGGCGACGTCGACATCCGCTGCCCCAACGCCCGCAGCTGCCCGTCCCAGCTGCGGGAGCGGGTCTTCCACGCCGCCGGCCGCGGGGCGTTCGACATCGAAGCGCTCGGCTACGAGGCCGCCCTCGCCCTGACCCGGCCCGACGAGCCGGAGGACCCGCCGCTGACCAGCGAGGCGTTCCTCTTCGACCTCACGCCCGAGGACCTGCGCGAGGTCCGGATCCGGCGGGAGAAGCGGTCGCGCGGCACGCCCACGGGCGAGACCGAGCTGGTGCCGTACTTCTGGACGAAGGGCACGGCCAAGAAGCCGTCCGAGCCCACGGCCACCACCCGCAAGCTGTTCGAGGAGCTCGAGAAGGCCAAGGCGCAGCCGCTGTGGCGCGTGCTCGTGGCCCTGTCCGTCCGGCACGTGGGCCCGACCGCGGCCCGGTCCCTGGCCACCGCGTTCGGCTCGCTGCCGGCCATCCGCGACGCCGACGAGGAGACGCTGGCCCAGGCCGACGGCGTGGGACCCGTGATCGCCGCGGCCCTGACCGAGTGGTTCGCCGAGCCGTGGCGCTGCGAGATCGTGGAGCGCTGGGCGGCGGCGGGCGTGCGCATGGTGGACGAGGTGGACGAGTCCGTGCCCCGGACCCTCGAGGGCACCACCGTGGTCATCACCGGCACCCTGGAGCGCTTCAGCCGCGACTCCGCGAAGGAGGCGGTGCTGGTGCGCGGGGGGAAGGCCTCGGGCTCCGTGTCGAAGAAGACGCACTTCCTGGTGGCGGGCGAGAGCGCCGGCACCAAGCTGGACAAGGCCGAGCAGCTCGGCGTGCCCGTGCTCGACGAGGCCGGCTTCGAGCGGCTCCTCGCCGAGGGGCCGGAGGCGTTCGCCGGTGTCCCCGACAGCTCGGAGGTCGGCTCCGCGGACAACGGCGCGGACGGCACCGGGGAGAGCCCGGGAAGCGGCGCCGGGAACAGCACGAGGAGCAGCACGGGAAAGAGCGCGGGAAACAGCGCGGACGACGAGGACGGGGCCTGAGCATGGGACGGCACGACGACGCGCTGGAGGGCCTCGGCCCCACCGGCGCCCACCTGGAGGAGCTGCTGGAGCTGGCCCTGGCGGCGGCCGAGGCCGGGGCGGAGGTCCTGCGGGGCCGCGACGCCGACCGCCTGGGCGTCACCGGCAAGTCCGGCGAGGGCGACTGGGTCACCCGCTTCGACGTGGCCGCCGAGCAGGCCGTGCTGCGCACCATCCTGGACCGGCGCCCGCACGACACGGTCACCGGCGAGGAGTCCGGCACGCACCGGCCGGAGCACCCCTCCGGGATCCGCTGGTCGGTGGACCCCCTCGACGGCACCACCAACTTCATCCGCGGCATCGTCTACTACTGCACCTCCGTGGCCGCCGCCGACGCCGAGGGCAACTGGCTCGTCGGTGCCGTCAACGCCCCGGCCCTGGGCCGGACCTACTTCGCGGTGCGCGGCGCCGGGGCCTGGGTGGAGGCGGACGGGACGTCCCGCCGGCTCGAGGGGCCCGTGCCGGGCCGGGCGGGCCGGATCTACGGCACGGGCTTCTCCTTCGACGCCGACCGGCGCGAGCGCCAGATCCCGGCGTTCCTGACCACCATGCGGCAGTACGCGGACCTGCGGCGCCTGGGCTCGGCGGCCCTGGACCTGTGCATGGTCGCGGACGGGACGCTGGACGGGTACGGCGAGCAGGGCCTGCACGAGCACGACTGGGCCGCGGGTGCGCTCATCGCCGAGGAGGCCGGGGCGCTGGTGAGCCGTCCGGAGCTGCCCTCCCCGGCGGCGGGCGAGGTGCCGGCGGCCGAGCGGCTCGCGGCCTGGATCACGGCCCGCGAGCGCGGCATCCCCGGCTGAGACCGGGGGCCGGCGCGGCCCCGCCCCGGTGTGAGATGCCTCTCGTAACTTGACCGAGATCAAAAAGTTGCCATAGCGTGATCTTCGAAGCGTTCTTCCCGAGGCATGTCCTCCGCTTCCGGAACGCGAGTTCCGCTCACCGGTGCCCATCACGGACCGGCACCCCGTACCGGCCGATCGTGTGTGATACCTCACGGAGGCCCGGAAGGGGTAGCGCAACGAAAATCGTTACGCTATCGTGATAAACAGCTTCCCCGAGGATTCCTCCGGGGATCCGGTGTGCCCGGGCTCCGATGTCCGGCACGCCACCAGATCATGCTAGGTGCTGCCGTAACACCGCACGTCGTCTATAGGGCAGACACCTGTGAGCACTTACCCACAACACCTTCACGGGTAGACGACGGCGCGAAGACATCCGGGGACGGAAACGAGCGCAGGTGGCCTCAGGGAGCATCATGACCAACGCTTTCGCTGTTCGTCGCAACGTCCGTCGCGGTGCCGCCGCCCTGATCCTCGGCGGAACCGCCGTGGGCGCCATGGCCCTCCCGGCCAACGCCGCCCCCGCCTCCACCTGGGACGCCCTCGCCGAGTGCGAGTCCGGTGGCAACTGGGGCATCAGCACCGGCAACGGCTTCTCCGGTGGCCTGCAGTTCACCCCCTCCACCTGGGCCGCCTTCGGTGGCCAGGGCGCCCCGCAGGACGCCTCCCGTGAGCAGCAGATCGCCGTGGCCGAGAACGTCCTCGACGGCCAGGGCTGGGGCGCGTGGCCCGCCTGCTCCGCGAAGCTGGGCCTCACCGGCTCCGCCGCCCCCTCCGCCAACCCGATGGGCGCCGGGGCCGTGACCCCGCAGTCCGTCGAGGCCCCGGCCCCGATCGAGGCTCCGGCTCCCGCCCCCGCGCCGGCCGCCGCTCCGGCTCCCGCGCCGGCCGCCGCCCCGGCGCCGGCCCCGGCTGTCGCCCAGGCCCCCGTCGTCGAGTACGTGGCCCCGGCCGCCCCCGTGGCCCCGGCCGCCGTGTCCGGCGAGACCTACACCGTGGTCGCCGGCGACACCCTCGGCTCGATCGCCGACAAGCTCGGCATCGAGAACTGGGAGGACCTCTACGAGGCCAACGCGGACGTCATCGCCGACCCGAACCTGATCTTCCCGGGCCAGGTGTTCACCGTCCCCGTCGTCTGATCCCCACCAGGATCTCTCCTGCGCGGCCGTGCCGCGCAGCGGGCACGCGAAAGGGCCCCTCCCACCGGAGGGGCCCTTTCGCGTGCCCGGCGAGCGCCGGGGGAGGCGCGGCGGGTGCGCTCAGGTCCACAGCCACGGGTCGGCGGGCTCGACCGCGGCGTCGCCGAAGCTCACGGAGCGCTCCGCGCCCTTGACCCGGTAGGGCTGGATCACGAGCAGGGACTCGCCCTCCCGGTGCTGCGTCTCCATGGCCACGGCGGTCTGCCCGGACCGGTCCGGCAGGGTCACCGGGAAGGCGACCGCGGCGCAGAGGACGTCGTCGCGCAGCTCCACCGCCCGCGCCCGCAGGGCCTCGAGGGCGGCCTCGGGGCTCAGCTCCTCGGCCTGCTCGGCCGGCAGGCTGTCGAGCTCGTACTCGCCGTCCTTGCGGGCGGTCACGAGGAAGGCGGGGAACGCCCCGTGCCGGCCCAGCTGCTGCTCGGCCACGGCCTGGACGTGGGCCACCACCGTGTCGATCGTCGCGGCGGCGTCCTTGCTGACCCGCTGGCGCCACGCGTTGGCGGCGTCCGTGGCGGACGTCGCGCGCGCGGCCCGGCCGGTCCGGGCGCCGGGGCGCCGGGTCTTGGCGCCGCGGTCCTTCTTCGTGCGGGCGGGGGTGCTCTTGGCCATGTCCGGGTGCTCCTGTGCGGTGGTCGGTGCGTCCCTCCAGGGTATGCCCCTGCGGGGTCCCCTCCGGCCGGGAAGAAGGGGAGTGCCGCGCGGCTAGACTGGACCGGAAACCACCCCCGATCACGAGCAGGAGCGCGCATGTCTGCGATCACCCGCGAGCAGGTCGCCCACCTGGCGAAGCTCGCGCACATCGAGATGACCGAGGAGGAGCTGCGGTCCATGGCGACGGAGCTGGACCTCGTCGTCGACTCGGTGGCGTCCGTCAGCGAGGCCGCCGGACCGGACGTCCCGGCCACGAGCCACCCCATCCCGCTGCAGAACGTCTTCCGCGAGGACGTCGTGGGGGAGACCCTCACCGCCGAGGAGTCGCTGCGCAACGCGCCCGACGCCGCCGAGGGCAAGTTCAAGGTGCCCGCGATCCTGGACGAGGAGTAGTCGCATGACCAGCACTGGAACCCCCCAGGGCGTCGTCGGTCTCTCGGCCGCCGAGCTCGCCCGGCAGCTCGCCGCCGGGGAGACCACGTCCGTCGACGCCGTCCGGGCCCACCTGGACCGCATCCGGGAGACCGACGGCGCCCCCGCCGACCCCGCCGACCGCAGCCGCGGGAAGACCGGACTCAACGCGTTCCTGCACGTCAACGCCGAGGAGGCCCTGTCCGTGGCCGCCGAGGTGGACGCCGCCCGCGCCCGCGGCGAGGAGCTGCCCGAGCTGGCCGGCGTGCCGATCGCGGTCAAGGACCTCATCGTCACGGAGGGCCAGCCCACCACCGCCGCCTCGCGGATGCTCGAGGGCTGGATGAGCCCGTACGACGCCACCGTGACCCGGAGGCTGCGCGCCGCCCGGATGCCGATGCTGGGCAAGACGAACCTCGACGAGTTCGCCATGGGCTCCTCCAACGAGCACTCCGCCTTCGGCGACACGGCCAACCCGTGGGACCTGTCCCGGATCCCGGGCGGCTCCGGCGGCGGGTCCGCCGCGGCCGTGACCGCGTTCCAGGCGCCGCTGGCCCTGGGCACCGACACCGGCGGGTCCATCCGCCAGCCGGCGGCCCTGACCGGTTCGGTCGGGGTCAAGCCGACCTACGGAGGTGTCTCGCGCTACGGCGTGATCGCCATGGCCTCCTCGCTCGACCAGGTGGGCCCCGTGGCGCGCACGGTGCTGGACGCCGCGCTGCTGCACGAGGTGATCGGCGGGCACGACCCGCGGGACTCCACGTCCCTGCCCGGCCCGGTCGGCGACCTCGCCGCCCAGGCGCGGGCCGGCGCCGCGGAGGGCGGGCTGGCCGGCCTGCGCGTGGGCGTCGTCAAGGAGCTCACGGGCGAGGGCTTCCAGCCCGGCGTCCAGCAGCGCTTCCAGGAGGCCGTGGAGCTGCTGCGCTCCGCGGGCGCCGAGGTCGTGGAGGTCGAGACCCCCCACTTCAAGTACGCCCTGGGCGCCTACTACCTCATCATGTCGTCGGAGGTCTCCTCGAACCTCGCCAAGTACGACGGCGTGCGCTTCGGCCACCGCGTGCTGCCCGAGGACGGGCCCCTGACCATCGAGCGCGTGATGGGCGCCACACGGGCCGCCGGCTTCGGGGCCGAGGTCAAGCGCCGCATCATCCTGGGCACCTACGCGCTGTCCGCGGGCTACTACGACGCCTACTACGGCTCGGCGCAGAAGGTCCGCACCCTCGTGCAGCGGGACTTCGCGGCCGCGTTCGAGCTGGTGGACGTGCTCGTCTCCCCGACGGCCCCGACCACCGCGTTCGAGCGCGGCGCCGTGGACGAGTCCGCCGACCCCATGCAGATGTACCTCAACGACATCGCCACCATCCCCACCAACCTGGCGGGGGTCCCCGCGATCTCCGTCCCCGGCGGCCTCGCGCCCGAGGACGGGCTGCCGGTGGGCATCCAGTTCATGGCCCCCGCCCGCCAGGACGCCCGGCTCTACCGCGCCGGCGCCGGCCTGGAGGCCCTGCTCGAGCAGCGCTGGGGCGGGCCGCTCTGGCAGGACCTGCCGGACACCGCCGCCCTGGTCCGGGACCTGGCCGGCGCCCCCGCCGCGTCCGATCTGTCCGCACCCGTCCGGGGAGGAGCCCGCTGATGAACCGGAGCACCGAAGAGGTCCTGTCCTTCGACGAGGCCATGGAGAAGTACGACCCCGTCCTGGGCTTCGAGGTCCACGTGGAGCTCAACACCCGGACCAAGATGTTCGACGCCGCCCCCAACGTCTTCGGGGACGAGCCCAACACCAACGTCACCCCGGTCTCGCTCGGCCTGCCGGGCGTGCTCCCCGTGGTGAACCGGGTGGCGGTGGAGTCGGCGATCAAGCTCGGTCTCGCCCTGGGCTGCGAGATCCGCCCGGTCTCGCACTTCGCCCGGAAGAACTACTTCTACCCGGACACCCCCAAGAACTTCCAGACCTCCCAGTACGACGAGCCGATCGCCGAGAACGGCTCCGTCGACGTCGAGCTGGAGGACGGGACCGTGTTCACGGTCGAGATCGAGCGGGCGCACATGGAGGAGGACGCCGGCAAGCTCACGCACATGGGCGGCGCCGCCGGGCGCATCCAGGGCGCCGACTTCTCCCTGGTCGACTACAACCGCGCCGGGGTCCCGCTCATCGAGATCGTCACGAAGCCCATCGTGGGCGCCGGCTCCCGGGCTCCCGAGCTGGCCCGGGTGTACGTGACCCTGATCCGGGAGATCGTGAAGAACCTCGGCATCTCGGACGCGAGGATGGAGCGCGGCAACGTCCGCTGCGACGCCAACGTGTCCCTCATGCCCAAGGGCGGGGCCACGTTCGGCACCCGTTCGGAGACCAAGAACGTGAACTCCCTGCGCGCCGTGGAGCGCGCGGTGCGCTTCGAGATCCAGCGCCACGCGGCGGTCCTCGACTCCGGCGGCACGATCGTGCAGGAGACCCGGCACTGGCACGAGGACACCCGCTCCACCACCAGCGGGCGCCCGAAGTCCGACGCCGACGACTACCGCTACTTCCCGGAGCCCGACCTCGTGCCGGTCGTGACCGACCACGAGTGGATCGAGCGGCTGCGGGCGGAGCTGCCGGAGCCCCCGGCCGAGCGCCGGAAGCGGCTGAAGTCCGACTGGGGGTTCTCCGACGAGGAGTTCCGGGACGTCGTCAACGCCGGGGTCCTCGACGAGATCGAGCAGACCGTCGCGGCCGGCGCCGCCCCGGCCGCGGCCCGCAAGTGGTGGATGGGCGAGATCGCCCGCCTGGCCAAGCAGCGGGAGGTGGAGATCGCCGAGCTCGGGGTCACCCCGCAGCACGTCGTCGAGCTCAACGGGCTCATCGAGGCCGGGAAGATCAACGACAAGCTCGCCAAGAAGGTCCTCGGCCACGTCCTGGACGGCGAGGGATCGCCCGCGGAGGTCGTCGAGCAGCGCGGGCTGGCGGTGGTCTCCGACGACTCCGTGCTGACCGCGGCGATCGACGACGCCATGGCGCAGATGCCCGACGTCGTGGCGAAGGTCCGGGCCGGCAAGGTCCAGGCCGTCGGGGCCCTCATCGGCCCGGTCATGAAGGCCACCCGCGGCCAGGCCGACGCCGGCCGGGTGCGGGAGCTGATCCTGGAGAAGCTCGGCGTGCAGGGCTGACGCCCCCGCCCGCGGCGGGCCCGCGCGCCGCGCCCGCACACCGCGAGGGGCCGTCTCCGGCCGGAGCCGCACGTGCACTCCGGCCGGAGACGGCCCCTCGCCGTGCGGCGGGGCCGCGGAGGCGGCCCGGCCGCACGGCGTGCGAGCATGGGCGCATGGACCGTGCATGCGACGTGCTCATCATCGGCGGCGGCATCGCCGGACTGTCCCTGGCCTCGGAGCTGGCGGACCGGCGGGGGAGCGGGGAGGGGCTCGCCCTCGTGGAGGCCGAGCCCGACCTGGCCCACCACACCTCCGGGCGCTCGGCCGAGCAGCTGATCCCCAGCTACGGACCGGCGCCCGTCCGGGAGCTGACCGGGGCCACCGTGGCCCGCCTGCTCGACCCGCACCCCGCCCCGCCCCGGCCCCTGGCCTGGCCCAGCCGGATGGTCCTCGTGGGCACCGAGGAACGGCTCCGGGCCGAGGCGGCCCCGGGGACCCGGGCGCTGTCCCGTGCGGAGCTCGTGGAACTGTGCCCCGAGCTGGCCTGCTCCCCGGCGGACGCGGTCGAGGCCGGGCGCCTCGACAGCACCTCCGTGCGCACCGACGCCCGGGCCCTCGTCGCGTGGCACCGTGACCGCGCCGCGGCGGCGGGCGCGCGGCTGCTCACCGGCGCCCCGGTGACCGCGGCGGAGCCCGACGGCGCCGGCTGGCGAGTCACGGCCGGCGCCCACCGGCTGCGGGCCCGGCAGGTCGTGGTCGCGGCGGGCGCCTGGGCGGACGAGGTGGCGGGCCTGTTCGGCGCCGCCCCGCTGGCCCTGCGCCCGCTGCGGCGCACCGCGGCCCTCGTGCGGCTGGCGAAGCCGCTCGCCGCGGACCACCCCATGGTCGTCGCCGCGGACCACGGCTGGTACTACCGGCGGGCCGGGGAGGGCGCGCTCGTCTCCCCGTCCGAGGCCGTGCCCAGCGAGCCCTGCGACGCCCAGCCGGTGCTCGAGGACGTCGAGGACCTCGTGGCGCGGCTCAACGCCACGACCTCCCTGGGGGTCACCGGGATCGAGCGGGCCTGGACCGGGCTGCGCACCGAGGCCCCGGACGGCGTGCCCGTGTGCGGCTTCGACGTCGCCGTGCCCGGGCTGCTGTGGCTCGCGGGCCAGGGCGGCTACGGCTTCCAGACCAGCTCCGCCATGGCCGGGGCCGCCGCGGACCTGCTCCTCGACGGGACCGTGGGCCCGTGGTGCTCCCGGGAGACCGCCGCCGCGCTGGACCCGCTCCGACTTCGTCGCTGAGCCGAGCGGGGAGGGTCCCCTCCCGGAGCGGCGCGGGAACCGCAGCTGCCCGTGCACGCCGGGCACAGTCCTGCCGGGCGTGTCCGTCAGCGGCCGAGGCCGTCCACGAAGCGCACCAGATCGGTGACGACGCGCTCCGGCCGCTCCCACGTCACCAGGTGACCGGTGTCCTCGTAGACGATCAGCCGAGCTCCCGGGATCGCCGCGACCAGCGCATCCGTGTGCTCCCGGGAGAGCAGACCGTCGCACGCTCCCCAGAGGACCAGGGTGGGGGCGGCGATCGTCCCGGCGTCGGTCGGAGGACGGGCGGCGGACAGGCCCTCGAGGGAGCGCTGCCGCACGCGGGCGGGGACGGCCGCGCCGTGCCTGATGCTCTCCTCGACGTACCACTGCGGAACCGGCTGGACGGTCGGGAACCAGCCCAGGAACTCCCGGACCCAGGCGGGGTCGACGGGGTCGCTCAGTCCCTCCACCTCGTCGGCGAACGGCGCACGGCCCTGCAGCGAGCGGGGCGAGCCCACCAGGACGAGGCCGAGCACCCGGTGCGGATGGTGGAGAGCGACCTGCTGGGCGACGTACCCGCCGCTGGACGAGCCCAGCAGGACGGCCGACCTCAGGCCCAGAGCGTCCAGCAGCGCCACCACGTCCGCGGCGAGGTCCGGCAACCCGTAGCCGTCCTGCGGCCGGTCGGCCTCCCCGTGGCCGCGCTGATCCGGGGCGACCGCACGCACGGTGGCGGGCAGCAGGGGGAGCAGCCGGGAGAACTCCCGGTGGGACTCGCCCCAGCCGTGGAGCAGGACGACCGGTGTCGCGCCGGCCGGACCCGTGGCGACCCAGGACACGGTTACGCCCGTGGCGAGGAGGGAGCGGTGGACGGGCAGGTCGTTCCCCATGCCCCGCAGTCTATGCCGCCACGAGCCACCCCTCCCGGCGGTGCGGGCGGTCCCTGCCCCGGCCACCGCTCCCGCGGGCGGGGCGGAACGGCGCGGTCAGGCCCCGGCGAGGCCCATCCGGTCGAGCACCCAGGCGTACTCCCAGGCCGTGTCCTTCCACTGGGAGTACCGGCCGGAGGCGCCGCCGTGGCCCCCGGCCATCTCGCAGCGCAGCAGCACCGGCTCCCCGGAGGTCGAGGCGCCGCGCAGCGCGGCCACCCACTTGGCGGGCTCCACGTAGAGCACCCGGGTGTCGTTGAGGCTCGTCACCGCGAGCACCGGGGGATAGGGGAGCTCGCGGACGTTCTCGTAGGGGGAGTAGTCGCGCATGTACCGGTAGACGTGCGCGTCCTCGATGGGATTGCCCCACTCCTCCCACTCGAGCGCCGTGAGGGGCAGGCTCGGGTCGAGGATGGACGTCAGCGGGTCCACGAACGGCACCGCGGCCAGGGCGCCGCAGTACTTCCCGGGGGCGAGGTTGAGCACGGCGCCCACCAGCAGGCCGCCGGCGGAGCCCCCCATCACCAGGATCCGCCGCTCGTCGACGTCCGGGCGGGCGGCGAGGTGGTCGGTGACCGCCACGTAGTCGGTGAACGTGTTCGTCTTGTGCAGCTTCTTGCCGTGCTCGTACCAGGTCCGGCCGAGCTCCCCGCCGCCGCGCACGTGCGCCACGGCCCACACCACGCCGCGGTCCAGCAGGGACAGCCGCGAGATCGAGAACGCGGGGTCGGTGCTGTGCTCGTAGGAGCCGTAGGCGTACTGCAGCACCGGCGCCGGCACGGCGGGGTCGAGGTCCGCCCGGCGGATCAGGGAGACGGGGATGCGGGTGCCGTCCGCCGCGGCGGCCCAGTCCCGCTCGACCGTGTAGTCGGCGGGGTCGTAGCCGCCGAGCACCGTGGCCTCGCGGCGCAGCAGCGGCTCGGCGGGCAGGGCGTCGTCGTCCCCCGTGGCGCCCGCCACGAAGACGTCGTAGACGCGCGGGGGCGTCGTGAAGGACGTGTGGGACAGCCGCACCACGGGGGCGTCGTGCTCCGCGGCGGAGACGCTCGCCGTGTAGAGCTCCTCGGCGAAGGCCGGCTCCACGGGGTCGGCCTGGCCGGCCGTGCCCAGGCCGGCGAGCGGGAGCAGCCGGACCCGCAGCGTGGTGTCCGCCCGGACGGAGACCACCAGGTGGGTGGCCGTCACGGCGCAGCCGTTGACCCGGACGGTCTCCGAGGCCGGCACGACGTCGCGCAGGGCGACCTCCGCGATCGGGCGGCCGAGGTCGGCCGGGTCCATGAGGGAGATCCGGGAGTTCGGGGCCTCGTGGTCGTGGGTCAGCAGGATCTGCTCCCGCCCGTCCAGCAGCAGGGGCTCCGCCTCGTAGAGCACGCGGTCGGTGCGGGGGAGCACCACCCGCAGCGGCGCCGCGGGGTCCGCGACCGGCTGGAGGAGCTGCTCGGAGAACTCGGAGCACATCGCCTCGACCACGATCCAGCGGCGGTCCGCGGACAGGCCCGCCCCGAGCCACAGACCGGGGTCGGCCTCCTCGTGGACGACGACGTCCTCGGCCACCGGGGTGCCCAGCTCGTGCCGGCGCAGCTGGTGCGGGCGCCAGGACTCGTCCACCACCGTGTAGTACACGGCGCGGGCGTCCGGGGTGAGGAAGGAGCCGTAGAAGGTCCCGGGGATCTCGTCGGCGAGCAGCGCTCCCGTGGTGAGGTCCCGGATCCGCAGGGTGAAGCGCTCGTCGCCGGTGACGTCCTCGGCCCAGGCCAGCAGCTCCCCGTCCTCGGAGACGTCGAAGCTGCCGAGGGAGTAGAACTCGTGCTTCGCGGCCTCCGCGTTGGCGTCGAGGAGGATCTGCTCCCCGGTCATGGGGGTGCCGGCCTCGACGACGGGCGGGGTCCAGTCGGCGACGACGTCCCCGGTGCTCACCGCCGGGACCCGGCAGAACACCTGGTGCGCGCCGCCCTCCACCGTGCGGGCGAAGTACCACCAGGCGCCGCGCCGGCTGGGCACGGACAGGTCGGTCTCCTGGGTGCGGTCCTTGATCTCCCCGAAGATCATCTCCCGCAGCCCCGTGAGGTGGGCGGTGGCGGACTCCGCGTACTCGTTCTCCGCGGCGAGGTGGGCCAGCACCTCGGGGGAGTCCTTGTCCCGCATCCACTCGTACGGGTCGGAGAACACGTGGCCGTGGAAGGCTCGCTCGACGGGCTGCTGACGGATCTGCGGGGGAAGGACAGTCATGGTCCCCATCCTAGGGAAGACGTCCCGGGGAGCGGACGGGCCGGGACATGTGGTGCGGGCCGGGCGGTCCGGGAGCCGCCCCGCCCGGGTGCCCGGCCCGGCTGCCCGGCCGGGCACCCGGGCCGGTGCCACAATGGCCGGATGAGCACCCCGGCCCACCTGCACCCCCGCCCGCCGGCCTTCGGGTCCACCCGCGCCGACCTGTGGCTGCAGGTGCTCCTGGTGCTCGGGGTCTCCCTGGGCGCCTCGGCCCTCTACGCGGTGCTCTCCCTCGCCGAGGACCTCGCCCGCGGACCGCTGTCCGAGGCGCAGGCCACGATGAACCCGCCGCTGAGCCTGCAGCCTCTCTTCGACCTGCTGCGCCAGCTCACCGGCATCGCCCTGGACCTGGTGCCGGTGCTGCTGGCCCTGTACCTGCTGGCCGGCTCCGCCGGAGCGCTGGGCACGGTCCGCCGGCGGATCGGCCTCGACGCCCGCATGCCCGTTCCGGACCTCGGCCTGGGCACCGTGCTCTTCCTGCTCATGGGGCTGGGGACGCTGGTGCTCTACGCCGCGGGCCGGGCCCTGGGCGTCACGGCGCAGGTCAGCACGTCCGGGCTCGCCGAGCACTGGTGGACGGTTCCCGTGCTGCTGCTCTCGGCCGTGCGCCACGCCCTGGTCGAGGAGGTCGTGGTCGTGGCGTTCCTGACCGACCGGCTCACCCGCATCGGGTGGAGCTGGCCCGTGGTGCTGGTGGTCACGGCCCTGTTCCGCGGCAGCTACCACCTCTACCAGGGGATCGGGCCGTTCCTCGGCAACGTGGTGATGGGCCTGGTCTTCGCGGAGCTCTACCGGCGCACCGGCCGGGTGATGCCCCTCGTCGTCGCGCACTTCCTGCTGGACGCCGTGGGCTTCCTCGGCGCCGCCCGGCTGCTGGGCTGACGCCCGGGGGCCGGACCCGTCCGGCGGCCCCGGGACTCAGATGGTGACGGGGCCGTCCGGGGTGCTGAAGGTGACGGAGAGCACCCCGGGGGTGCCCTCCGGATAGCGCCAGTCGACCTCCAGGTCCTCGAGCGCGGTCTCCACGGGGGCGCCCAGCCACTCGGTGACCCGGTCCGGGGCCCCGGCGATGCACATCCCCGCCAGGCCCACGTCCGTGATCCGCGCCTGGGAGGGGTGCATCTCGGGGTCGGACTCGAAGTGCACCATGAACGGCAGCTGGGGGTCGGCGATGAGGCCCTTCACGCCGATCTGACGCCACTCGAGGCACCGGCCGTCCGGGAACACCCGGCAGCCGGGGACGGAGGACCGGCCCAGGCGCTGCTCGAAGGGGGCGAGGTCGTCGACCTCCACGACCCAGCCCAGCCAGCCGCCGCCCGCCTCGGAGCGGGCGCGCACGGCCTGGCCGAACGGCGCCTTCACCGCGGCCGGGTGCTCGAGGACCTCGACGACCTCGACGTACTGGTGGTTCGTGAGGGGGAGGATCATGTTGCGGGTGCCGAAACGGGGGTGCACCCCGCCCTTGACCGGCTCGATCCCGAGCTGGTCGGCGATGCGCTCGGTGGTGGCCGCCAGGCCCTCCGGGCGGCAGGCGTAGGACACGTGGTCGACTCTCATGGGCTCATCGTGGCACCGTGTGAGTTTCGTCTCCAAATCGGTCCGCGGCGCACCCGGCGCGGTGCACCCGGCCCCCGCCGCCGGGCGTCACGCCCGGGCCCGGCTTGACGCCGTGTCGTCCGGATCCGGAGAATGCTGTCTAGGTCATGAGCGCCAGCGTCCAAGCCCCAGCTAGCTGGCCGGCAACCCTCCACCGCGGTGGGGTGCCCTGGGTGAAGACCAGGCTCCTCGCGACCGGCGAGCGAGCAAGCGCGGGTCCCCGGCGCCCGGCCGCTCCCGGCCGCACCGCCTCGGCCGGGACGGGACCCCTGACACCCGCAAGGAGTCCCACGGCATGTCCGAGACCACCGCTTCCAGCACCGACCGCTCCACCGCCGGCGCCCCCGTCCCCGCCGCCGAGCGGCCCACCCCCGAGAACCCGGGGGGCTGGGCGTTCGAGACCCGGCAGATCCACGCGGGGCAGAGCCCCGACCCGGTCACCGGCTCCCGGGCCCTGCCCATCCACCAGACCACGTCCTTCGTCTTCCCGGACGCCCAGGCCGCGGCCGACCGCTTCGCCCTCGCCGAGCTCGGGCCGATCTACACGCGGATCGGCAACCCGACCACGGAGGTCGTGGAGAACCGGATCGCCGCCCTGGAGGGCGGCGTGGGCGCCCTGATGCTCAGCGCGGGGCAGTCGGCCACGACGTTCGCGGTGCTCAACGTGGCCGGCGCCGGCGACCACATCGTGGCCAGCCCCAGCCTCTACGGCGGGACGTACAACCTGTTCAAGTACACGCTGCCCAAGCTCGGCGTCGAGACCACCTTCGTGACCGACCCGGACGACCCCGAGGAGTGGCGGCGGGCGGTGCGGCCGAACACCAAGGCCTTCTTCGCGGAGACCATCCCGAACCCGCGCAACGACTTCCTCGACATCGAGACGGTCTCCGGCATCGCGCACGACTCCGAGGTGCCGCTCATCGTGGACAACACCGTGGCGACCCCGTACCTGGTCCAGCCCTTCCGCTGGGGCGCGGACGTCGTGGTGCACTCGGCCACGAAGTTCCTCGGCGGGCACGGCACGGCGATCGGCGGGGTGATCGTGGACTCCGGGGCCTTCGACTTCGGCCGCTACCCGGAGCGCTTCCCCGGCTTCAACCAGCCGGACGAGTCCTACGGCGGGCTCGTCTACGCCCAGGCCCTGGGGGCGGAGGGACCCTTCGGCGTCAACCTGTCCTACATCCTCAAGGCCCGGGTGCAGCTGCTGCGCGACCTCGGCTCCGCGATCTCCCCGTTCAACGCGTTCCTCATCGAGCAGGGCATCGAGACGCTGTCCCTGCGGATGGAGCGGCACGTGGCCAACGCCGGGACGGTGGCCCGCTGGCTCGAGGCGCGCGAGGACGTGCGCTCGGTGTCCTGGGCCGGGCTGGAGTCCTCCCCGTGGCACGGGCGGGCGCTGAAGTACGCGCCCCGGGGCGCCGGGTCGATCCTGGGCTTCGTGCTCGAGGGCGGCCGCGAGGCCGGGGCCGCCTTCGTGGACGCCCTGACCCTGCACTCGAACGTCGCGAACATCGGCGACGTCCGCTCCCTCGTCATCCACCCGGCGTCCACCACGCACAGCCAGCTCCTGCCCGAGGAGCAGCTGGCCGCCGGGGTGGAGCCCGGCTTCGTGCGCCTGTCCGTGGGCCTGGAGCACGTCGAGGACATCCTGGCGGACCTGGAGCAGGGCTTCGCCGCGGCCGCGCACGGAGGGCAGGAGTGACCGTGACCGTCGTGGGGGGTGCCGGCGCCGGGACCGCCGTCCGCGAGGACGGTGTGCCGCGCGCGGCCGCGATCGGCGAGCTGGAGCTCGAGTCGGGCTTCCGGCTGCCCGAGGTCCGGATCGCCTACGAGACCTGGGGGACCCTGGCCCCGGACGGGTCCAACGCGGTGCTCGTCGAGCACGCGCTCACCGGGGACACCCACGTGGCGGCCGGCCGGGCCCGCCCCGGTGCCTCCGAGGCGGAGCGGCGCGCCGCGCAGAGCGGCGGCTGGTGGGAGGGCCTGGTCGGCCCCGGCGCCGCCATCGACACGGACCGCTGGTTCGTGGTCTGCACCAACATCGTGGGCGGCTGCTACGGGTCCACGGGCCCGGCGGCCCCCGCTCCGCCGGACGTGGACCCGGAGGGCCGCCCGTGGGGCTCCCGCTTTCCGCTCGTCACGGTCCGGGACTCCGTGCACGCCGAGGCGGCGCTGGCCGACGCCCTCGGGATCGGCTCCTGGCGCCTGGTCATCGGCGGCTCCATGGGCGGTGCCCGGGCCCTGGAGTGGGCCGTGACCTACCCGGACCGGGTGCGGGCGTGCGCGGTGGTCGCCGCGTGCGCCCAGTCCAGCGCCGAGCAGCTCGCCTGGGGCCAGGCGCAGAACCTCGCGATCCGCCAGGATTCCCACTTCCGCGGCGGGGACTACTACGACGGGCCGCTGCCCGTCACGGGCCTGGGCCTGGCCCGGCGGATCGCCCACATCACGTACCGCTCGGCCGACGAGCTGCACCACCGGTTCGGGCGCTCGCCGCAGGCCGACGAGCACGTCATCGGCACCCACCCCGGCGGCCGGGGGCGCTACCAGGTGGAGAGCTACCTCGACCACCAGGCGTCCAAGCTCGCCGGGCGCTTCGACGCCAACAGCTACCTGGCGGTCAACGAGACGCTCATGTCGCACGACGTGGCCCGGGGGCGCGGCACGCTCGAGGAGGCGCTGTCGGTGACCTCGTGCGAGTGGCTCGTGGCCGCCGTGGACTCCGACCGGCTCTACCTGCCCCGCGAGTCGGACGTCCTGGCCGCCGCGCTGCCCGGGGACGTCCGGCGGCACACCCTGACCTCGCCCTCCGGCCACGACGGCTTCCTCATCGAGACGCCGCAGCTGGGGAAGCTGCTCCTGGAGACCGTGCTGCGCGAGCCCTGAGCCGGGCCGGGTCCTCAGCCGTCCGCGGTCCCGCCGCCGGGGGCGAGCCCGCCCCCGGGCACGGTGGCGGTGCCGAAGTGCGGGCGCTTGGGCCGGACCTGCGCCCCGGAGCTCGTGCGCCGGATGCGGCGGGCCACCCACGGCCGCAGGTAGCGGTGGGCCCAGACGAGGTCCTCGCCCCGGGCCTGCCGCCAGGACGACGGCGGGCGGTCGGGCACGACCTCGGGCACCAGGCCGTGCTCGAGGCCCAGGGTGTCGAGGACCTCGACCGCGATCCGGTGGTGGCCCAAGGGCGAGAAGTGCAGCCGGTCCGGGTCCCACATCGCCGGGTCCGCGAGCTCCCGCAGCCCCCACAGGTCCACCGGCACGGCGTCGTGCCGGGAGGCGACCACGCGCACGTTCTCGTTGTAGACCGCGATCCGGCCCCGGATGCCCCGCAGCACGGGCGTGGCGCCGATGTCCGGGCCGTCGATCAGCACGACCGTGGCCCCGTCCGCCCCGAGCCGGCCGACGACGTCGTCCATCTCCTCGGCGATCGCGTCCGGGTCCCCGCCCGGGCGCAGCATGTCGTTGCCGCCCGCGCAGATCGTCACGAGGTCCGGGGACAGCTCCAGGGCGGGCGCCACCTGTTCGTCGACGATCTGGCGGAAGAGCCGGCCGCGGATCGCCAGGTTGGCGTAGGACAGGCCGGGGGAGAGGCGGTCGAGCTCCTCCGCGACACGGTCCGCCCAACCGCGGTGCCCGCCCGGGGACCCGGGGTCCGGGTCCCCGATGCCCTCCGTGAAGGAGTCGCCGATCGCCACCATCCGCCGCCACGGGTGGGCGCGCGCTCCGGTGTCCGGGGGTGCTGCGGTCGTGTCGGTCATGCCCCCGGTCTACCACCCGGCCCGGCGCGGGTCCACGGATCGCGCCGGGCCCGCGCCCGTCCCGTCCGGGCGCGGATGGCACACTGGGGGGCATGACCGACGCCACCGTCCCGACCGGAACCGACACCCCCTTCGCCGTCTGGAGCAAGGACGCCGACGCCCGCCCCGGCACCCCGCTGCTGGTCCTCCTGCACGGCTACGGCTCGCACGAGCAGGACCTCATGGGTCTCGTCCCGGCGCTGCCGGACGAGTTCAGCGTGGCGTCCCTGCGCGCCCCTCAGCCCGTGCAGTTCGGCTACCAGTGGTTCCCGCTCGCCGCGGACCTCAGCTTCTCCCTCGACCGCGTGGCCGAGGCCGTCGAGCCGGTCGCGGCGTGGCTGCGGCGACTGGCCGCCGACCACCCCAGCATCACGCTGCTCGGGTTCTCGCAGGGCATGGCCATGGCCACGTCCCTGGCCCGCCACATGCCCGGGGAGATCGCCGCGGTGGTCGGGCTCTCCGGGTTCGTGGTGCCCGGGGAGCACCCCCTCTTCGCCGACGACCGCCTGCGGGAGCAGCCGCTGCGGATGTTCTGGGGCCGGGACCCGCAGGACCCGGTGATCCCGCAGGAGCTCGTGGACTCCACGGCCGAGTGGGCGCTGGACCACGCCGACGTCATGAAGGTGCACTACACCGGGGTCGGCCACGGGATCAGCCCGCAGGAGGTCGGGCACGTGCGCGAGTACCTCACCCAGGTGGTGCTGCGCGGGCCGGACCGCCGGGTCAGCCCCCCGCGGTGATCCGCACCGCGGCGCCGCCGGCGGTGACGACGTCCCCCGGGTGCAGCTGCCGGCCGCGCCGCGTCTCGACCTCGCCGTTGACCGAGACCTGACCGTCCTCCACGAGGCCCCGGGCGTGCGCCCCGTCCTCGGCGAGGTTCGCCAGTTTGAGCGCCTGGCCCAGCCGGATCATGTCGTCGCGGATGGGCAGTTCGTCGGGATCGCTGGGCTGCTGGGAAGTCGTCATGGCCCCATTGTCCCCGTTCCCGGGCGGTCGGCGGGCACCGCGGGAATTGGCTACGCTGGTCGGAGGACGTCGCCTGCGGCGTCCTCGTTCGTGCGGGCCGACGACGGCCCGTTCCCGCCCGGCGCGCCGCCGGGCCGGACCACCCACCACGCGCGTCCGCAGCCGGCGGTCGGGCGAGACCCTGGAGGAGACCCACATGGCCCCCAAGTCCACGCTGGACAACGTCATCTCGCTGGCCAAGCGCCGCGGATTCGTGTTCCAGGCGGGTGAGATCTACGGCGGTTCCCGCTCGGCCTGGGACTACGGGCCCCTCGGCGCGGAGCTCAAGGAGAACATCAAGCACGAGTGGTGGCAGACCTTCGTCCGGGGGCGTGAGGACATGGTGGGCCTCGACTCCTCCATCATCCTCCCGAAGGCCGTGTGGGAGGCTTCGGGGCACGTGGCGACCTTCACCGACCCGCTCGTGGAGTGCACCTCCTGCCACAAGCGCGCCCGCCAGGACCACCTGATCGAGGCCTTCGAGGAGAAGAAGGGCCGCGCCCCCGAGAACGGCATGGCCGAGATCCCGTGCCCCAACTGCGGCACCAAGGGCCAGTGGACCGACCCGCAGCAGTTCTCCGGGCTGCTCAAGACCTTCCTCGGCCCGGTCGACAACCAGGAGGGCCTGCACTACCTGCGGCCCGAGACCGCGCAGGGCATCTTCGTGAACTTCAACAACGTGGTCACGGCGGCCCGCAAGAAGCCGCCGTTCGGCATCGGCCAGATCGGCAAGGCCTTCCGCAACGAGATCACCCCCGGCAACTTCATCTTCCGCACGCGCGAGTTCGAGCAGATGGAGATCGAGTACTTCACCCATCCGTCCGAGGCCGGGCACTGGTTCGACGAGTGGGTCGAGGCCTGCTGGAACTGGTTCACCGACCTGGGCATCGACCCGGACCACATGCGCCGCTACGACGTCCCCGAGGAGGACCGGGCGCACTACTCCGCCGGGACCATCGACATCGAGTACCGGTTCGGCTTCCAGGGCAACCCGTGGGGCGAGCTGATGGGCGTGGCGAACCGGACCGACTACGACCTCGGCGTGCACAACGAGCACTCGAACACGGACCTCAGCTACTTCGACCAGCAGACCAACGAGCGCTACGTCCCGTACGTGATCGAGCCGTCCTTCGGCCTGACCCGGTCGATGATGGCCTTCCTCGTGGACGCCTACACCGAGGACGAGGCCCCCAACTCGAAGGGCGGGGTGGACAAGCGCACGGTCCTGAAGCTGGACCCGCGCCTGGCCCCGGTCAAGGCGGCGGTGCTGCCGCTGTCCCGCAACGAGGACCTCTCGCCCAGGGCGAAGGACCTGGCCGCGGAGCTGCGCCGGAGCTGGAACATCGACTTCGACGACTCCGGGGCGATCGGGCGCCGCTACCGCCGCCAGGACGAGATCGGCACCCCGTTCTGCATCACGGTGGACTTCGACACCCTCGAGGACCAGGCCGTGACCATCCGCGAGCGGGACGCGATGACCCAGGAGCGCGTGGCCCTCGACCAGGTGAAGTCCTACCTCGCCGGGAAGCTCGTCCGCTGATGAGCGGCGCACTGACCGGTCCGGGGCTGCGGCCCTGGCGGGACGGGGACGACCTGCGGCTGCTCGAGGTCTGGCCCGACCCGGAGACGCCCCAGGCCGCGGCCTTCCGCGCGACCCTGCGCCCCGACGACGACGCCCCGTGGTCCCGCACCGTCGTGGCCGAGGACTCCGGCGTGCCGATCGGTGCCGGCACGGTCTACGAGTCGGCGCTGCACCCGTCCCGGCTGTGGGCCTACGTCGAGGTCGCCCCCGACCGCCGCGGCGAAGGACTCGGGCGGGCGCTGCTGGAGCGGCTGCGCACCGAGGCGGCGGGCGCGCCCTCGGGCGTGCAGGCCCTGCGCACGAAGGCGGCGCCGGGCTCGGCCGGCGAGCGGTTCGCCCGCGCCGCCGGGCTGGAGCCCGTCCAGGACTCGCGGGTGGTCCGCGTGGCGGCCGGGGCGCTGCCCCTCCAGCCCCTGCGGGAGCAGCCCGACGGGACGCCGGCGCAGGCCGTCGAGGACCTGGCCACCGGCTCGGTGGAGCTCACCCGGGCCCTGTGGGCGTTCTACCGCTCCGTGCACGCCTGGGACGAGCCGGCGGACCTGCCGGTGGGGCGGGTCAACCAGCTGTTCCTCTCCGACGCCGCGCACGCCTACGGCGCGCTCGTGCTGCGCAACGGCGTGGGCCCCGGTGAGCGCGGGAGGATCTCCGCGTTCGCCGTGAGCTACCGGCCCGTCGAGCTCGACGCGGCCCCCGGCGCCCCGGCCCCGGAGGAGGCCCCGGACGAGCCCGCCCACGTCATGCTCGGCTGGACGCCGGGGGACGCCGCGGCGGGTCCCGCGCTCGAGCAGCTGCTCGCGCTGCTGGCCCACCACCATCCCGTGCAGTTCCAGGTGGACGGGTCCATGGAGCCGCTGACCGCCGTCGTCGACAACCTCCTGGCGGCCGGTGCCGCCACGGTCGTGGAGACCTCCGTCGTCCTCGCGGAGCCCGCGGACTGAGCGGCCTGGCGCAGCGCCGGACGTCGTCCGGCGTGCGAAGGGTCCCGGGGCGCGCCCCGGGACCCTTCGGCGTCCCCGTCCGTGAGAGAATTCCCCGGTGATGGACACCTCTACCGAGAAGCACCCCGCCCGGCTCGACCTGCCGCCGCTGCACCTGGGCGACCTCACGATCGACGTCCCCGTCGTGCTGGCGCCCATGGCCGGAGTCACCAACAAGGCGTTCCGCCGCCTGTGCCGCGAGTACGGCGGCGGCCTCTACGTCACGGAGATGGTCACCGCCCGCGCCCTCGTGGAGCGGCGGCCCGAGTCCATGCGGATCATCGACCACGACCCGGACGAGACGCCCCGCTCCATCCAGATCTACGGCGTCGACGCCGTGCACGTCGGCCAGGCCGTGCGGATGGTCGTGGAGGAGGACCGGGCCGACCACATCGACCTCAACTTCGGCTGCCCCGTGCCCAAGGTCACCAAGCGCGGCGGCGGCTCCGCCCTGCCCTGGAAGACCGATCTGTTCACCGCCATCGTGCGCACGGCCGTCCAGGAGGCCTCCCGGGGGGACGTCCCCGTGACGATCAAGATGCGCAAGGGCATCGACGACGAGCACCTGACGTTCCTGGAGGCCGGCCGGATCGCCCGCGACTGCGGCGTGGCGGCGGTCTCCCTGCACGGGCGCACCCTCGAGCAGCACTACTCCGGCACCGCCGACTGGAACGCGATCGCGCAGCTGCGCGAGGCCCTGCCGGACGTGCCCGTGCTCGGCAACGGGGACATCTGGAGCGCCGAGGACGCCGTGCGCATGGTCGAGCAGACCGGTGTGGACGGCGTCGTGATCGGCCGCGGCTGCCAGGGCCGGCCCTGGCTCTTCGGGGACCTGCAGGCCGCGTTCGAGGGCCGCCCCGACCGCTTCCGCCCCGGGGTGGCCGACGTCGCCCGCACGATCCACCGCCACGCGGAGCTGCTCGTCGAGACCTTCGGCGACGAGGCCAAGGGCCTGCGTGAGATCCGCAAGCATGTCGCCTGGTACTTCAAGGGCTACCCCGTGGGCGGGGCCCTGCGCGCCCGGATGGCCCAGGTCCCCGACCTCGCGACCCTGCGGGAGCTGCTCGCCGAGCTCGACCTCGACCAGGGCTACCCCGGGGACGCCGTCGAGGGCCCCCGGGGCCGGGCCGGAACACCGAAGCGGGCGCAGCTCCCGTACGGCTGGCTCGACTCCCGCGAGCTGGGGGACGCCGAGCGCCTCGGGCTGGTCGCGGCGGAGCTCGACGTCTCCGGCGGCTGAGCCGGCCCCACGACACGGAAAGGACCGGGCATGTCCCACACGTCCATCGAGATCGACCGCACCGGCGCGCCCGCCCCGGGCTACGAGGCCCGCGACGTCGCGCGCTGGGTGGCGGAGGACCACCACAACAAGTACCGCTCCGACTTCGAGCGGGACCGCGCCCGGATCCTGCACTCCTCGGGGCTGCGCCGGCTGGCCGCCAAGACGCAGGTCGTCTCCCCGGACACCGACGACTTCGTGCGCAACCGCCTGACCCACTCCCTCGAGGTCGCCCAGATCGGCCGGGAGCTGGGCCGGATGCTCGGCTGCGACCCCGACGTCGTCGACGCCGCCTGCCTCTCCCACGACCTCGGCCACCCGCCGTTCGGGCACAACGGGGAGTCCGCCCTGCACCGGCTGACCCAGCACATCGGCGGCTTCGAGGGCAACGCGCAGACCCTGCGCCTGCTGACCCGGCTCGAGCCCAAGGTGCTCGACGACGACGGCGGGCCCGCCGGCCTGAACCTCACCCGCGCCGTGCTGGACGCGGTGTGCAAGTACCCGTGGGAGGCGCACGAGGCGCCGCTGCGGGCCGACGGGACCCGGTCCCCGAAGTTCGGGGTCTACACGGACGACCTGCCGGTGTTCACGTGGCTGCGCGAGGGCGCCCCGGCGCGCACCAAGTGCCTCGAGGCCCAGGTCATGGACCTCTCGGACGACATCTCGTACTCCGTGCACGACGTCGAGGACGCGATCGCCTCGGGGCTCGTGCAGCTGGGCTGGCTCGCCGACACCACCCAGCGGGACCGGGTGCTCGAGCTCACCCGGCGCTGGTACCTGCCCGAGGCCGCGCCCGAGTCCCTCGACGCCGCGCTGACCCGGCTCGAGGACTCGTCCCTGTGGGTCCGGGAGATGGACGGGTCCCGCAAGGACCTCGCCCGGCTCAAGAACATGACCAGCCAGCTCATCGGCCGCTTCGCGATGTCCGCGGTGGGCGCCACCCGGGACATCTACGGCGAGGACCCGCTGACCCGCTACGACGCCCAGCTCGTGGTGCCGGAGGGGACCACGGAGGAGATCGGCGTGCTCAAGGGCATCGCCACGACCTACGTCATCACGGTGCGCGACGCCCAGCCGATCTACGACAACCAGCAGGAGGTGCTCTCGATCCTGGTGGGCGCGCTGATGGACTCGGACGGCCGGCACCTCTCGCCCGCGTTCGCCGCGGACTGGCACGACCTGGGCGAGGGACCCGGCACCGAGGCCGCCCGGCTGCGGCTCGTCGTGGACCAGATCGCCTCCCTCACCGACCTCTCCGCGGTGTCCCTGCACGACCGGATCCGGGGCACCCACTGGCGCGTGGGGGACAAGCCGCTCTGGTGACCCGCCGGACCGGAGCGGCACCGGATCCCGTTCAATGACTGTGAACTGGGCCGCACACGGTGCCGCTCCCTAGACTCGGCGCGTTTGTGCTCCACCTCACCAAGGGATGACTGCCATGGGAAACTCCACCGGATCCGCCCCGCCGCCGGCGTCCGCCTCGACCCCGGGCGCCCGGCCGATCCTGCGCTCCCGGGCGTGGGTGGCGCCGCTGTGCTGGATCGCCGTGCTGCTCGACGGCTTCGACGCCGTGGTGCTCGGGGCGGTCCTGCCGTCCATGCTCGAGAACGGCGAGCTGGGCATGACCACCGCCCAGGGCACGGCCGTGGCCACCGTCGGCCTCGTGGGCATGATGATCGGCGCCCTGACCATGGGCTACCTGACCGACCGGCTCGGGCGCCGCAAGATGCTCATCGGGGCCGTGGTCCTGTTCTCGCTGCTGACTTTCGCCGCGGCGTTCTCGCCGAGCGTGTTCGTCTTCGGCCTCCTGCGCTTCCTCGCGGGCCTGGGCCTGGGCGGGTGCCTGCCCACCGCCATCGCGATGGTCACCGAGTTCGCGCGCCTCGGCCGGGGCTCCAACGCCACGACCCTCGTGATGACCGGCTACCACGTCGGCGCGGTGCTCACGGCGGCGCTCGCCATCGTCGTCGTCCGCCAGTTCGGCTGGCAGGAGATGTTCGTCCTGGGCTCCCTGCCGGCCCTCGTGCTCGTGCCCCTCATGCTCGTGTTCCTCCCGGAGTCCCCCTCGTTCCTCGCGTCCAAGGGGCGCCTGGCGGAGGCCCGGGCCGTGGCCGAGCACTACGGGGTGCGCCTCGAGCACCACACCGCCGAGGAGCAGGCCGAGCAGGTCGGCGCCACGATGCTGCTCTCCGGCGGCTGGCGCCGGAACTCGATCGCGATCTGGGTCGCCTCCTTCATGGGGCTGCTGCTGGTGTACGGGCTCAACACCTGGCTGCCGCAGATCATGCGCGCCGCCGACTACGACCTCGGCAACTCCCTCGGCTTCCTGCTGATCCTCAACGTGGGCGCCATCGCCGGGCTGGCCGTCGCCGGGCGGGTGGCCGACCGGATCACCCCGCGCGTGGCGGGCATCATCTGGTTCCTCGGGTCGGCGGTGCTGCTCGCGTCCCTGGCGATCAGGCTGCCGCTGCTCGGCATCTACGTGCTGATCCTCGTCACCGGCTGCTTCGTGTTCTCCTCCCAGGTGCTCGTCTACGCGTTCACCGCCGCCAACCACCCGCCGCGGGTGCGGGCCACGGCGCTGGGCATGTCCGCCGGGGTGGGCCGGCTCGGGGCGATCTCGGGCCCGGTCGTCGGCGGCACCCTGCTCACGGCCGGCCTGGCCTATCCGTGGGGCTTCTTCGCCTTCGCCGCGGTGGGCGCCCTGGGCGGGCTCGCCCTGACCGGCAGCAGGACCCGCCAGGACCTGCGGGAGAGCTCCCGCTGAGCACCCGCCGGCGGTGCCCGCTCCGGGGGCCGGCCGCTCCGCGCGGTGCTCCACCGCCCGGACCGGCCGGCCCTCGGGCGTCGGGCCCCGCCCCTAGACTGTCCCTGTGGCAGGACTGATCAGACGCGAGGACATCGACGAGGTGCGGGCGCGCACCGACATCAAGGAGATCGTCGACGGCTACGTCACCCTCAAGAGCGCCGGCATCGGCTCCTGGAAGGGCCTCTGCCCGTTCCACGACGAGCGCACCCCGTCCTTCCACGTGCGGCCCCAGATGGGCACCTACCACTGCTTCGGCTGCGACGAGTCCGGGGACGTCATCTCCTTCCTCATGACCATGGACCACACCACGTTCTCGGAGACCGTGGAGAAGCTCGCGGCGCGGGTGGGCTACGAGCTGCACTACGAGCAGGGCTCCGGGCCGAACAAGGAGGAGGTCGGGCGCCGCCAGCGCCTGCTCGACGCGCACAAGGTCGCCGCGGAGTTCTTCCAGCGCAACCTCTACACCCGCCAGGCGGCCCCCGCCCAGCAGTTCCTGGGCGAGCGGGGCTTCGACGGCGAGGCGGCCCGGCGCTACGGCGTGGGCTACGCGCCCCGCGGCTGGGACCACCTGCTCAAGCACCTGCGCGAGCGCGGCTTCACGGACCAGGAGCTCAAGCTCACCGGCATGTTCTCCGAGGGCAACCGCGGCCTCTACGACCGGTTCCGCGGCCGGCTCGTGTGGCCCATCCGTGCGGTCGCCGGCGAGGTCATCGGCTTCGGCGCCCGCAAGCTCCACGACGACGATCCGGGTCCCAAGTACCTCAACACCCCCGAGACCGCCCTGTACAAGAAGTCCCAGGTGCTCTACGGCATCGACCTCGCGAAGCGGGAGATCGCCAAGCAGCGGCGCCTCGTCGTCGTCGAGGGCTACACCGACGTCATGGCCTGCCACCTCGCCGGCGTGACCACGGCGGTGGCCACGTGCGGCACCGCCTTCGGGGCCGAGCACATCAAGATCGTCCGGCGGTTCCTCTCCGACGACGGCGGCGGGGGAGAGGTGGTCTTCACCTTCGACGGCGACGCCGCCGGGCAGAAGGCTGCCCTGCGCGCGTTCGAGGAGGACCAGAAGTTCGTGGCGCAGACCTACGTGGCGGTCGAGCCCCACGGGATGGATCCGTGCGACCTCCGGCTCGCCCGCGGGGACGCCGCCGTGGCCGAGCTCGTGGAGAACCGTCGGCCGCTGTTCGAGTTCGCGATCCGGGCGACGCTGAAGAACTTCGACCTGGACACCATCGAGGGCCGGATCCGCGCGATGCGGGCCTGCGCTCCCATCGTGGCGCGGATCCGGGACCGCTCCCTGCGCCCGGCCTACGCGCGGCAGCTGGCGGGCTGGCTCGGCCTCGAGCCGGCGGAGGTCCAGCGCGCCGTCGACTCCGCGGGCCGCGACCGGCAGGAGGAGCGCCCCGCGCCGCACCGGCCGGCGGAGCCCGAGGCGTCCGGGCCCGCCCCGGTCGAGCTGCCCGACGCCCGCGAGCCCGTGGCGCGGATGGAGCGCGAGGCGCTCGAGACCGTCATCCAGTGCCCGGACCTGATGCTCGAGCGGCACTGGGAGGAGTTCGGCCTCAGCGCCTTCCGCTACCCCGTGCACGGGGCCGTGCACGACGCGGTCCTGGCCGCCCGCGCCGGGCTCCTCGGGGACGGGTCCGCCGTGCCGGGCGGTCAGGTCTGGGTGGACGCGGTGCGCGGGCACCTCCCCGAGCCCCTGCACGGCTACCTCGCCGAGCTCGCCGTGACGCCGCTGCCCGCCACCACCCAGCAGCAGCTGGAGCGCTACACCGCGGACATCCTCAACCGCCTCTTCGAGCTGCAGATCAACCGGCGGAAGTCGGACCGGCTGGCGGAGCTCCAGCGCACCGACCCCACCGGGCAGCGCGAGCGCTACCAGCAGCTGCAGCGGGAGCTGCTGGAACTGGAGATGCAGCGGCGGGGCCTCCGCCAGGACTGACCCGCCGGACGGGACCGGATTTGTCGAAGCCCGGCGGGGGCGGTAAAGTGATGGCTCGTTGCACGCGTGCGTGCACGGTCCCCCGTAGCTCAATTGGCAGAGCATTCGACTGTTAATCGAAGGGTTACTGGTTCGAGTCCAGTCGGGGGAGCCACCCAGAAGGCCCTCACCGCGTCGAACGCCGGTGAGGGCCTTTCTCGTGCCGCCGACGTCCTGCCGGGACGGGCGGCCCTCAGCCCAGGAGGCTGATCCGGACCCCGTCCGTGGGGGCGGGCACGTCGAAGACCGCCGTGTAGTTGAGGACGGCGGTCCACACCGCCACGCGGACCTCGGTCTCCGACATCGCCTCGGGGTGGGAGGACACGGCCACGGCCCACTCCCGGCCGTCGAAGAGCATCTCGACGGACGTGACGGTGACGCCCCGGGCGGCCAGCGCTCCGGCGACACCGGTGCTCACGAGGGACTCTGCGGGACGGGCGTGGGGGATGGTGGTCATGGCGTGGTCCTTCCGGCGGGAGCTCGGATCAAGCTCACTTCCATTGACTCGCATCCAGTCGCGAATGTAATGCCCGCTCTTCGGTGGACATCCCGCCGCGGGGCACCGTCTCCGCACCACAGAGCACCCTCGCCATCTTCGTGAGGAACCTGTGCGATCCTCGGATTTCCCCTGGCCAGAGCCGGAGTGCGGGCGCATCCTTGGTCCAGGACGTCCGGTCGCACGGGACCTCGGGCCTGCCGAGGTCCCGGATGCGTCGGGAGCCCGGCCGGCCTGGTGTCCCGGGCGGCACCCGGAACACCAGGGGGAACCATGCGTTGGACGGCCAGGACCACCGGAACTGCCGCTTCGCAGGACCCCGGTGCTGCGCGGGGCCCGTCCGGACGTCTGGTGGGCATCGACGCGGCTCGCGGGCTGGCCCTCGTCGGTCTGATGTCAGTGCACGTCCTGCCCTCCCACGAGGACGAGAGCTCGGAGCCGACCTGGTCCTACATCATCTTCTCCGGGGACTCGGCGGCCCTCTTCGCGCTGTTGGCCGGCGTCGGTCTGGCTCTGGCCACCGGGGGAGCCCGCCCGCACGGGGGCATGGAGCTGAGCGCGGACCGGGTGGCGCTCGTGGTGCGGGCCGTGCTGATCGCCGTGCTGGGACTGGCCATCGGTTCCGTGCTCTCCGACGACCTGCCGGCGGACAACATCCTGATCTACTACGGCGTGTTCTTCCTGCTGGCAGTCCCCTTCCTGGGCGCGGGCTGGAGGCTGCTGGTCGCGTCAGCGGCATTCTTCGCGGTCACGGCCCCGGTGCTCATGCAGCTGCTGCGCGATGAGCTTCCCGAATCCGTGTCCAGCAACCCCGCGTTCGCGGACCTGGTGACGGAGCCGGGGGCGACGGCAGCCCAGTTGCTGCTGACCGGCACCTATCCGGCCCTGGCCTACCTCACCTATCTGCTGGCCGGCATGGGACTGGGCCGGCTCGACCTCCGGAGGAGGGCCGTCCAGGTCCGCCTGCTGCTGGCCGGCGCAGGCGTGTCCGTCTGCGCCCAGGCCGCCTCGTACGTGCTGCTCTACGGCCTGGGCGGCTACGAACGGCTGCTGGCGGCCTCCTCGGGAGACGCGGACGAACTGGCCGACGTGCTGGTCTGGGGATCGGACTGGCTGCCCACCGACACCTGGTGGTCGCTGGCGGTCGACACGCCGCACACCAACGCCCCGTTGGCCATCGCGGCGAGCCTCGGCACAGGCATGGCGGTGCTGGGCTTCTTCCTGCTGATCACCCGGGCGGTCGGTGCCTGGTTGTTGCCGCTCTCGGCGATGGGGTCGATGACCCTGTCCCTGTACACCGCCCACCTGGTCGCGCTGTCCTTCGAGGTCCACTACGACCGGCCCTACCTGTGGTTGACGATCCAGCTGATGACGGCGGTCCTGTTCGCCGTGGCATGGCAACGATCCATCGGCCAGGGACCGCTGGAGCGAATGGTCGGCGCCGTGGCGAAGAGCGCACGCCGACGGTCCATGGCCGCATCCTCCGGCACGGAGCTCGACTGATCCGTAGGGGGTCTTGTCAAGAGAGCAGGGTGAGGCGCCCGTCTGGAGCGATCCGGACGGCGCCTCGTTGTGGTCCGTCTCGGTCCCGGACCAGCCGTCTCCCAGCAGAGGCATGCCCGGGTCGGGCACCGCAGGGCGGGGTGTTCGGCTGGAGCGCACCGCGTCTCCAGGATCGAGCGTCGCACCGCGGCGAAGAAGGCTGCGGGGCTGCTCACAGTCGCAGCTCTGATCGCGCCACGCGCTGCCTCCGGGCAGCGTCGAGGGAGCAGCTTCAGAGGTGGCGGTTCAGTCCTCCATCACCGCCAGGGACCAGCATTACCCGGCCAGTTCACGGGCGACCGCGACATTGGCCACGGTGGGTCGATTCTTGAGCTCGAGCATCCGCACCCAGCGCTCGTGCAACCGGCGGTTGCCGGCGTCCCGCGAGCCCGGGCGGCGGCTGGGGCATCGTCCCATCGGGCATGCATCGTGACTCCGGGCCGGTAGGCGGGGCGGTGGTGCCAGGCGGCCTCGACCAGCAGCCGGCGGGCGTGGCTGTTGCCGGTCCTGGTGATGTCGATGCCGTGTGAATACTGACCCTCGGGCGCCGTTGAATCCGCCCGGCGATAGGGGGTCAATATGCACTCGGCGTTGACAGGTGATCGGCCCCTGCGACCGGGTGGCCACGGAGGAGTGCTCGGAAGGCACCAGCCCGACGAAGGAGCCGATGGTGGAGCCGGTGAAACGGTGCCAGTCGCCGATCTCCACGGCCAGTCCGAACCCGGCGAGGGCGGATATCCCCCGCAGGCAGCACAACCGCGCCACGACCGGGGTGAACTCGGACTCGGCGGCCATCGCGGTGAACGTTCGATCGAGCCGGTCCCGGCGGGCCATGGTGGCCAGCACGGTCTCGTGCTCGGCGTCGAAGGTCATCCGGGTGGTCGGGGTGTCGGAGGGCTGGCGGGCCAGCCATGCGTGGTGGGCGCCGGTCCAGGCATGCCCGTCGGTGTAAACGGTGCCGTGACGCATCAGCAGTTTCGAGACCCGGTGCCGGGCGCGCATCAGATCCCCGCGGCAGTCCTCGCGGGCGTGCGCCAGGTCGCGGGCGGCCTCGTCTTCTGCACCGGGCAAGACCACTGCGGTGATCTCGACCAGGCGCAGCGGCCGCGCCAGGTGCACCGCGTCCCGGGCATCGGTCTTGATCCGGTCCCCGGAGGGCCGTTGCAGCTTCGAGGGGCCCGCGACCACGCAGCGGATGCCCTCGGCTTCCAGCGCCCGGGCCAGTCCGAACCCGGTGGGGCCGGCCTCGTAGGCCACCGCCACCGGCCCGGGCAGGTCCTGGATCCAGGATCGGATGTGGCCGTGATCAGGGGTCAGTCTCGCCTGGACGAGTTCGCCGGTCACACCGTCGATCGCTGCTGCGGCGACCGATCGTGCGTGCACATCGAGCCCTACGCTCATAAACTCTGTGAACACCGGGGCCTCCCACTGCTGTTGGATAGGCCGGGCGAGGGACAACTTGTCCGGTAACCCACGAAGATCAGTGAGTGAGGCCCCGGCCCGCTGTCCCCAGTGAACCCAGGCGGTCACTACATAGCGTCTAGGGAGCCGTGGACTGCGGGGGACCCGTGTGGCCAGGAGGCGGCCATGGCTCGCGCTCCCCGATGTCGCTGACCGGTCGCAGGCTCGGTGTCTCAGCGATACCGCACAGCGACCGGTGTTCTCGACGCGGTGCCGAGGCACCTCTCCGATCTCAGGAGATCCTGGCGCTATGCATCGTCTCCGTGGTCTCCACTCTCAAGGTGCCGAATGGACAGCGTTCGGCGAGCACGGCGCGCGTGGCGTCCATCAGGACCTCGCGACCTTCGTCGAGATCCTCGCGAGGCCGTCCCCGAGCTGCTTCCCGCGCTCGACGACGGATCGTTGGAAGGTGCCGCCGTCGGCCCAGTACTACTCCAGAGCGGCGGTGCCGGTGACGAACGCGGCGTTGTTGCCGCGGAAGGTCCCGTTGTGCTGGCCAGGCTGCCAGATGTCCAGCTCCGGGCGCAGGAGGAGCAGCGCCATGGGCAGCCCGTAGCCTGAGATGGACTTCGACAGGCACACGATGTCCGGTGCGATGCCGGCCTCCCCGAAGCTGAAGAAAGTGCCGGTTCGCCCGCAGCCCGCCTCGACGTCGTCGACGATCAGCAGGACGCCCTGATCGCGACAGAGCGTCTCGAGTCCCCGCAACCACTCGGGACAGGCCGCGTGAAGACCACCCTCGCCCTGGACGGTCTCGACGATGACGGCGGCGGCGCGTTCCATCCCGGAGCCGGGGTCGGTTCAGGTCTTGGCCAGCCAGGCGAAGCCCCAGGAAGGATCATCCAGATATCCGTCGTACGGTGCGGTGGTGACGAACGAAAGCGGCACACCCGCGCCGTTGCGCTTCATGGCGTTGCCGGTGACGGACAAGGACCCCAGGGTCATGCCGTGGAAGGCGTTCGTGAGGGTCACGACCCCGGTGGGGCCGGTGGTCAGCGGTGCCAGTTCGAGAGCGGCCTCTACGCTGTCGGTCCCTGTGGGACCAGTGAACTGGACCTTGTTGTCGAGGCCGCGCGGCCGGAGGACATGGTGCTCGAAGGCGGTGAGGAAGTGGCGCTTGGCCGTGGTGCCGGTGTCCAAGGAGTGGACGACGCCGTCGTCAGCCAAGTACTCGATCGGCGCACGTTTCAGATCCGGATCGCTGTGCCCGTAGTTCAGCGCCCCGGCGCCCGAGAAGAAGTCCAGGTAGACCTCGCCGTCCTCGGCGTGCAGCCGCGAGCCGCGGGCGGTCTCGAAGGCGGCGGGCCGGCTGCGGCAGTAGCTGCGGACGTTAGACCCGAGGTCCCCGAAGATGGAAGTGGACAGGGTGATGACTTCCGATGAGTGAGAAATGAGCGCGACGGTTCTCGAGTCGATCGGCGTTCCAGCCGACCGCTCGTCGGTCGGGTGCTGCTGGGTGCCTGTCCTGGCGGATGCTGTGACAGGCCGGGGCGTCCGGTCGGGATGAGATGAGTGCGGGAGGCCACTGCCGAACGGCCATCCGATCCGGCGGAGTCCGCGGCGGCCCAGCACATCGAGTTGAACTCACCGCCCGGTTATTGAAGTCGTTCGGCATGGCACAGACCCTAATTACGCGCAAACGTACTACCCAGGCAATTCCGTAAATCACCGACAATGCTTTGGCGCGGCGTGAGGATCTTGCACCTGCAAGTAAAATTTGCTTCGGCACCCCTCTGACCTGGAGAAACATCGCGACAACTTCTCCAGCGTTTGCATTTGCGGAGTTAGGCTGATTTCTATCTGACACTCCGGGAAGGGGATTCCGGAGGTTCCCGAGATTTTATCGAAGCCTTGGTGTCCGGGCATTGTCATGGCCACATCAAGGCTTTTTTGCAGTGCATTGGGGGAGCCATATGAGTACGAATGTTGACAGCACATCGCAACGGTACGAGCCAGAGCCGTCGGAGTTGCTGTCGAGAAACGACGGTCCGGTGCCCACGTCCCTCCTGGACGGCGAACACATCCTCGGTCGACAGGGGAATCGGCTGGAGCAGCTCTTCGAGGCCGTCTGTGACCGTTCCAGGGCCGACGGTCGGGAGAGTGTCCTCGCCGTGGATGCGGACGAGACGCGTCTGAGCTACTCCGAGCTTGACGCCCGGGCGAATCGACTGGCCCGTCATCTCCTCGAGGCCGGCGCAGGCCCGGGGGACCGGATCGCACTGCTCTTCGACCATGCCGTGCCCGCCTACGTGGCCATGCTCGCGGTCCTGAAGATCCACGCGGCATATGTACCTCTCGACCCGGGATTTCCTTCGGACCGCATGGCCTACATCATCGAGGACGCCGATGTCTCGCGCGTGCTCTCGCTGGCGAGCCTGGAAGCCATCATGCCGGAGGTCAGCGCTCCTGTCTTGTGCATCGACCGCGAGCAGGAGGAGATCGACCACAGGGATTCCAGGCGGGTCCAGCTCGAAGTGAGCGCGGTGGGCCAGGACGACCTGGCCTACATCATCTACACCTCAGGCTCCACGGGCCGCCCCAAGGGTGTGGCCATCGAACACGCCAGCATCTGCAATTTCGTCCGTGTGGCCGCCGATGTCTACGGGATCCGGTCCCAGCACCGCGTCTACCAGGGCATGACCATCGCCTTCGACTTCTCCGTCGAGGAGATCTGGGTCCCGTGGATGGCCGGGGCGACACTCGTCCCGAAGCCTCGCGGCACCGCGCTGCTCGGTGCTGAGCTGGCCGAGTTCCTGACCGAGAAGCAGGTGACGGCGATGTGCTGCGTCCCGACCCTGCTGTCGACCATCGAGGAGGACCTTCCCGAACTGAGTTTCCTCTTGGTATCCGGCGAGGCCTGTCCCCGGGACCTGATCGTCCGATGGCACCGGCCCGGGCGTCGCTTCCTCAACGTCTACGGTCCCACCGAAGCGACGGTCACAGCCACCATGGCGGTGGCGCACCCGGATCGTGCGGTCACACTGGGGGAACCTCTGCCGAGCTACTCCGCCGTCATTCTGGATCCGCAGAGGGGCCGGGTCCTTCCCCATGGTGAGCTCGGGGAGATCGGCCTGGCGGGCATCGGCCTCGCCAGAGGGTACGTCAACAGGGACGATCTCACGGCCAAGGCGTTCATTCCCGACTTCCTCGGCATCCCGGACAACCCGTCCGGCCGGATCTACCGGACGGGGGACCTGGGCAGGCTCAACGAGGACGGGGAGATCGAGTACCACGGCCGCATCGACACCCAGGTCAAGGTGCGGGGCTACCGCATCGAGCTGAGCGAGATCGAGTCCGTTCTTCTCCGCCTCCCCGGAATCGTCCAAGCCGTGGTCAACACCTATGAGCCGGAGCCCGGGTGCGTGGAACTCGTGGGCTACTACACGGTGCGCCAAGGCACCCAGGAGGTTCCGGCGCAGGCGATCCGCGAGCACCTCCGGGAACGGCTGCCCGGATACATGGTGCCGGCCTACTTCGAGCGGCTGGACCGGATGCCCAGGCTGCCCAGTGACAAGGTCGACCGCAAGAAGCTCCCGGCCCCGGGCGGACCTCGGACCTCGAGCAGCGACGACGAGTACGTGGCCCCTTCTTCGGAGACGGAGCAGATTCTGGCCGACGCACTGACTGCGGTCCTCCGGGTGGAGAAGGTTTCAGCGGCGGCGCACTTCTTCGACGACCTCGGCGCGAACTCGATGCTGATGGCGCAGTTCTGCGGATGCCTCCGCAAGGACGAGCGCGTGCCGAACGTGGCGATGCGTGACATCTACCTGAATCCCACGGTGTCCGCTCTGGCAGTCGTCGTGGAGGATGCTCGTGCCACCGGTTCGAGTCCGGTCGTGGCCCCAGTTGGCGTGTCGGAGTTGCCCGCGCCGGTGAGCGCCCTCCGGTACGCCGTGTGCGGGGCGGTGCAGGCCCTGTACTTTCTCCTCTCGATGTTCGGAGCGTCCTTCCTCTTGGTGGAGGGCTATCTCTTCGCGTCCAGTGGCGAAGGGGTTCTCGGTGTGCTGTGGCACTCGTTCCTCTTCGGCTTTGTGCTGCTCCTCATCATGATCTTGTTGCCCGTCGTCGCCAAGTGGTTGTTGATCGGCCGGTGGAAGACCCAGGAATTCCCCGTCTGGTCCGCGCGCTATCTCAGGTTCTGGGTGGTCAAGTCGCTGATCCGTGCCAATCCCATGCGCATGTTCATCGGCACGCCCGTCTATCCGTTTTACCTGAGGGCCCTCGGGGCGAAGGTCGGCAAGCGGACCGTCATCCTCTCGGGCTTCGTGCCCGTCTGCACGGACCTCCTGACCATCGGCGACGACACCGTCATCCGCAAGGACACCCTCTTCAACTGCTACCGCGCGCACCGGGGCATGATCCAGACGGGCACCGTGACCATCGGCCACAACGTTCTGGTCGGTGAGGCATCCGTACTGGACATCGGCACGTACATCGGCGACGACGCCCAGCTCGGTCACGTCTCAGCCCTGCACACGCATCAGTCGGTGCCCCGGGGGCAGCACTGGCACGGTTCGCCGGCCGAGCCCACCGGCACCGACTACCGCGCCGCCGACCCCGTCGACTGCAGCACCCTTCGGCGCGTCGTCTACAGTGTCTTCACGGTCATCAACCGGGTGTTCTTCGTCTCTGTCATTGGCCTGGGACTTCTCGCGATCCTGTTGCCGGCCTACTTGTCGACCGATCACCTCGATCACACTGATTCGGCGTTCTATCTCCATCTGGTAGTGGTCTCGTTCGTCCTGTTCTTCGGTGGGACCGCGACCGGTCTCGTCGCGGTTGCCATCGTGCCCCGTGTGCTGAACCTGTTTCTGAAGCCCAACCGTGTGTATCCGTTGTACGGCGTGCACTACGTTCTCCAGCGCGCCGTCGCCCGGCTCACCAACCTGCGCTTCTACATGTGGGCGGCCGGTGACAGCTCGCTGATCGTGCACTACCTGCGCCTGCTGGGCTACAAACAACCAGAGCTCGTCCAGACCGGGTCCAACTTCGGCTCGGATCAGAAGCACGAGAATCCCTTTCTGGTCACGATCGGCAGCGGCACGCTGGTCGCCGACGGGCTGTCCGTGATGAACAACGAGTACTCGAGCAGTTCATTCAAGGTTGCGCCCGCAACCGTCGGCTCAACGTGCTACTTCGGGAACGACATCCACTACCCTTCCGGCAGCAGAATCGGCGACAACTGCCTGCTCGGCACCAAGGCCATGGTCCCGGTGGACGGCCCGATCCGCGAAGGTGTCGGACTCCTGGGCTCTCCGTCTTTCGAGATCCCACGCTCCGTACGCCGCGACATCGAGGTCCGCGACAGGGTCACGGGGGCAGCTCTGCGCGCCGGACTCCGGGCCAAGAACAAGCACAACGCCGTCACGCTTGTGCTGTACCTGCTGAGCAGGTGGTTCTTCATCGTCGTCACAATGCTGATCGCTTCCTACGCCGTGGCGCTGCACTCTCGCTACGGTGTCCTGGTGGTCACCGCCGCATTCTTGGCCCTGTTCTTGTTCGCCCTCGGCTTTTCCGTGCTGATCGAACGCGCCTCTTTCAGATTCCGACGACTCGACCCGGTGTTCTGCTCCATCTACGACCAAAGGTTCTGGCGGCATGAGCGCTACTGGAAGTTCCTCATCCAAGGAATCATGGCGGTCTTCAACGGAACACCGTTCAAGCCGGGCGTCTGGCGGTTGCTCGGTGTGAGGATGGGCAAGCGTGTCTTCGACGACGGATGCTTCATCATCGAGAAGACCATCGTCTCCGTCGGTGACGAGTGCACCCTCAACGCGCGGGCCATCATCCAGTGCCATTCCATGGAGGACAGGGCCTTCAAGCTGGACGGCATCACTATCGGCAAGGGGTGCACCGTGGGGGTGAAGGCCTTCATCCACTACGGCGTGACGATCGGTGACGGAGCGTTCGTCGAGGCCGATTCCTTCCTGATGAAAGGTGAAGAGGTGCCGGCGCAGACCACGTTCGGGGGCAACCCGGCCCGTGAACTCCCCACCCGACGCATCGAGTTCCCCGCGGCGTCCGGCCGCCATGCCGATCCCTCCAAGCGGAGACGCCCTTCAGGCAGGCTTCGTCGTGCCGGTCACGGCCGTCATGCTTCTCGCGTCCACGGGGGAGCATCGACCCCACCCTCGGGGTCTCGCCGGTGAACGGCCGCCTCGAGTGCTGTTCCCACCACCGGGTCGGTCACAGCAGCGGTCCGTTCCAAGGCGGGATGCCTCGGCGGAGCCGCGGAGGGAGCGCGGCGCCGCCCGCGGCGCCGGGATGCCCGAGCGGGGCGGCAGCCCGCAGTGCTGGCCCGCCGGAGGTCGGACCGGAACCCCTCCGTGACTACCAGCGGGTCCACCGATTGGTAGTGCCGAAGCGTGACCGTACCGCGTCCGGAACGTCATCGTTTGCTATTGAGTCCCTTGTCAGAAGCGAATTACGCTGACCTCACCATATTCACCGAGGGGGAGCACAGTGAAAACTCTGGAAAAGATGGTAGCGAGCGTCGCGGTGGCGGGACTGCTGTTCGGGGGAGCATCACCGGCACTCGCTGACGGGGGCAAGGACGAGCGCGGCAACGGCCACGGACACAGCTGGTCCAAGAACCGCAATGACGGTGAGGTCAAGGTCGTCGTCAAGTACAAGAAGGACCACGGCTGGAAGTCCTACTCGAAGGACGGCGTGAGCCTCAAGCGGGCCGCGTCCATCGCCAAGGACAAGTGCCACGGTGGCGACTGGTGGGACTACTACAAGGACGCCCGCAAGGTCGACCGGACCGGCAAGTCGGACAAGGTCTGCGGCAAGCGGTACGTGAGGGTCTACTTCGAGCAGGACAGGGACTGGGACAAGGGCAAGGACGACAAGGGCAAGGACTGGGGCAAGGACGACAAGGGCAAGGGCAAGGACAAGCGGGACGGGAAGCACTGACACCGGTCCCGGCGCACTGACGGGAGGGCCCGTCCGGAATATCCGGACGGGCCCTCCCGTGCGTCCCCGCAGGCCGCTTCACGGCCCGGTGCTCGCCCGCCCCCGGCGTCCCCGATGGTAGTTTGGTGCTCAGTCCACGTACTTTTCACATCATCAACGGAGGCGGGCATGAGTCATTCGGTAGGCCCCAGCACGGGCGGGACGTCAGGAACCAGGTCGGAGCACTCCGATCCGGGGTCGGCGTCGATCCTCGACGTCGTGAAGGTCTTCGCCCGGCTGCTGCCCAAGCAGCTCAAGGACGAGGCCCAGCTCGCCAAGCTCGAGCTCACGGAGAAGGCGAAGACGCTGGGCAAGGGAGCGGCCTTCGTCGTCGTCGGCCTGGTGTTCCTGCTGCTGGCCACGATCGCCCTCGTCGGTGCGGCGATCGCCGGGCTGGCGCAGGTCATGCCCGCCTGGCTGGCGGCCCTGCTGCTCGCCGTGCTGTTCCTGGTCATCCTGGCCGTCGCGGCGCTCATCGGGGTGTCGACCATCAAGAAGGCCCTCCCGCTCGTGCCGCGCAAGGCGGTCTTCGGGACGAAGTACGACCTCGGCGTGGTCAAGGAGGGGTCCGCCTACACCGAGAGCCGCGTCCAGCGCGAGGAGCAGCTGGCCCGCGAGCGCAAGGAGCAGGAGAAGCGCGAGGCCGCCCAGGACCCGGCCCGGCAGAAGCCCCCGGCGCCCACCGAGGAGCAGCTGCGGCACCGGCTCAAGCTGCGCCGCGAGCACCTCAAGACGCTGCGCGACGACGTCCAGGGCCGCGCGGAGACCATCCAGTCCACCACCAAGGGCTTCGTGGACCGCACCAGCCGCACCGTGAAGACCACGCCGAAGGACGTCAAGGGCCTGCTCGCCCAGGGCGGGGCGAAGTCCGGCTCGAAGGCCGGCGCCGGGCAGGCCGGGATCGGCGAGCGGTGGCAGCCGCTCACGGTGCTGGCCGTGGCGGGGAGCGCGTTCGTCGTCTTCCTGCGCAAGCTGTTCCGGTGACGTCGCCGTCCATGGGCCGCCCGTGGACGAGCGCACCGGCCGAAGGCCCGGAAGCCACAGGCTTCCGGGCCTTCCCCGTGCGTTCACCGGCCGTCCACGCGCTGCGGACCGGACGGGCGGGCCGGCTCGATAGACTCCCGGGCGTGACGACAGATCGGAGGGCCCCGTGAGCCAGTGGCTGGCCGTGGTCCTGGCGCTGCTCTCGGCCGTGTGCCTGGCCACGGGGACGCAGCAGCAGGGCAGCGCCGTGGCCGACGTCGCGCACGGACGGCTGGGGCTGCGCAGTATCGGGGTCCTGCTGCGCCGTCCCCGCTGGCTGCTCGGGCTGGGCCTGCTGGGCGCCGGCACGGCCCTCAACGTCACCGCGCTCGGGCTGGCCACCGTGACGGTGGTCCAGCCGATCGGCGTCGTGGCCCTGGTCATCACCACGCTGCTGCACGCCCGGCACCGGCGGCTGCGGATCAACCGGCGGACCTGGACGGCCATCGGTCTGTGCACCGCCGGCGGGGCGGTCTTCGTGACCTGCGCGGTGGCGGCGACCGATCCCGCCCAGGGCATCTCGCAGTGGGCCGAGCACACCGTGGTGGTCATGCTCGTGGTGCTGACCTGTGTCCTCGGGGTCTCCGCGGCCATGTTCGGCCGCAGCCTGGGCGGGACCTTCTACGTGGTGGGGGCCGGCATCCTCTACGGCTTCGTGGCGGTGCTGGTGCGGCTGACGCTCATCCGCATCCAGGGCAGCGCGGGGACGCCCCTGGACGACGTCAACTGGCTGGCGGTGGCCACCGCGGTGGTCGCGGCCGTGCTGGGCGGGTGGTTCGTGCAGACGGCGTTCGCGGCGGGGCCGCCGGACCTCGTGATCGCCGGGCTGACCGTGATCGACCCGATGGTGGGCGTGCTCCTGGGCCTGCTGGTCCTGGGGGAGGCGGCGCCCGGCTTCTCCGTCCCGGTCGGGATCCTCATGGCCGGGGCCGGCGCCGTTGCTATAGTCGGGGTCGCCGTGCTCTCGCAGCACCACCCGGAGGTGCTCGAGCGCCGCGCCGAGCTGGCACGGCGGGACGCGGCACAGCCCGCCCCGGGCCCCGCGGCCCCGGGCCCTCCAGCAGCCCATCCCGCAGCACCCGACCGCCCAGCACACGACCGACCGGGAAGACACGCTTGAGCGCCGACACCACGACCGCCGACCGCCCTCTCACCGTCCTCCTGGGCGCCGAGACCTATCCGCCGGACGTCAACGGGGCCGCGCAGTTCGGCCACCGCCTCGCCCGCGGCCTGCACGAGCGGGGCCACCGGGTGCACGTGCTGTGCGCCCGCCCCGAGCCGGGGCCGTCCTGCCGTGCGGAGGACGACGGCGTGCTGGAGCACCGCCTGCGCTCCCACCGGGCGTTCACCCACCCGTACTTCCGCCTGTGCTTCCCGTGGCAGGTCGCCGGGGAGATCCGCCGCGTGCTCGACGAGGTCCGCCCCGACGTCGTCCACGTCCAGAACCACTACATCATCGGCCGGATGCTGGTGCGGGAGGCCCGGCGGCGGGGCATCCGCACCGTGGCCACCAACCACTTCGTGCCCGAGAACCTGGAACCGTTCCTGCCGTTCCCCGCGTGGGTGCTGGACCGGTACCGCGCGGTGTCGTGGCGGGACATGGTGCGGGTGTTCGGCGCCTGCGACGTGGTGACCGCACCCACCCCGCTCGCGGTCGAGACCATGCGCCGCAACGGCTTCCCCGACACCGTGCTCGCCGTGTCCAACGGGATCCGGATCGCCGACTACGAGGCCCACGACGGCGAGGAGCGGGAGCGGGGCGCGCCCCCGACGGTCCTGTTCACCGGGCGGCTGGCGGTCGAGAAGAACGTCGACGTGCTCATCGAGGCCCTCTCGCTGCTGCCCGCCGAGCTGGACGCCCACCTGGAGCTCGTGGGCGACGGCGAGCAGCGATCCGCGCTCGAGAAGCTGGCGAGGGCCCTCGGGGTCGCCCAGCGGGTCCGCTTCCTGGGCTACGTCCCCGATGAGGAGCTGCGCGCGGCCTACCTCCGGGCGGACGTGTTCTGCCAGCCGGGCACCGCGGAGCTGCAGTCCCTCGTGACGCTCGAGGCCATGGCGGCGTCGCGGCCCGTCGTCCTGGCGGACGCGCGGGCCCTGCCGCACCTGGCCGAGGACGGCGTCAACGGCTGGCTCTTCACCCCCGGCGACGCGCAGGACCTGGCGCGCAAGCTCGCCCTCGTCCTGGGCGCCCCGCCCGAGGAGCGCGCACGGATGGGCCGGGAGAGCCGCCGCAAGGTCGCCCAGCACAGCTTCCCGCGGACCCTCGAGACGTTCGTGCGGCTCTACCGCGGCGAGCACCCGGAACCGGTGCGCGCCCGCGCCGCAGGTCCGGGGCGGCTCCGCAGCAGGCTGGCCTCGCTCGTGCGGTAACGTGGTGCTGCGCCGCCGGGCCCGGCCCGGCGCGGGGCCGTAGCTCAGCTGGTCAGAGCAGAGGACTCATAATCCTTCGGTCGTGGGTTCAAGCCCCACCGGCCCTACCTAAAGGCCCGCCCCACCAGGCATAATACCTGGCGGGGTGGGCTTTTCTGTTGGTAGTGAGTCCCTCAGTCATCGCTTACCCAACGGAACATCCGGCAGGGCTGGCGCAAGACCAGGATCCCGTACGAGCAGATCACCGAAGTAGCCGTTGGGCTCCGCACCCCGTGGTGGCAGATCGGCCGGCGCCGTCTGGACGACGGGGCCAACGGATACCTGATGGGCGGACCCAGCGTGCGCATCAACACCGCAGACAACTCGGTGGAGGTCTCGGCCGCGGAATCGTACCGGGTGGCCGGGGCGATCCAGCGGCGGCGCGAGGCGCTCGAGCAGCGACGAGTCTGAGGGCGCGCAGGTCCATGCGCCTGCTGAGGACTACTGCCCGCCGCTCAGCCGCTGGTCGAGTCTCTCCATGCGGTGGCGGTACTCGAGGTCGCTGGCCCGGAACCGGCGCCAGATGAGCACGGTGAGCACGAATGTCATCAGCGTGCTCGCCACCGTGAACCACGACAGGTCCACAGTCACGGCGAGAAGGACGGTGGTGGCGAACAGGAGTCCGCAGGCGATCGCGATGGCCCCGCTGATCGGAGCTTTTCCCTTGGTCACAGTGCCTCCCGTTTCAGGTCGTCAGCCGCCGTGGTCAGCGCTGTGCAGGACGCGCAGGTAGACCCAGGAGCGGCGGACGCGGAAAGCTGCCATCCCTGTCATCACAGTCACTGGCAGGAGCACAGTCCACAGGTCCGGAAGGATCATCGCGCTGAAGATGATGGCCATGAGCAGGGCGATGAGTACGATCAGCCCTTCGATGCCGGCGCAGGCTGCAACCCCGACCGCGGTTCGCACCTCGGGGCAAGCAGGCAGCTCTCCGTTTTTCGCGGCGGTTGCGGTTGCCGGGGCCCACTGTGCCTCGCCGGTGCGCGGATCGATGCGAGGACGTGGAGGGCTCGTGTAGCGCTGGATAATCGCCGACAGTCCGACGGTGGCCGCCAGGATTAGCAACCACCACCACGGGCCGCCGTCACCGGTGACCTCCACCCACCACCATGTGGCCAGCGGGAGGCTGATCACCATAACGGCCGCCGCCGGCAGAGCGCGGACGAGGACCTGCCTGGCTGTCGGCACGGGCACCGCGGCGGGGCGCTGGGCAGTCTCGTCCATGGCGCTGTCGCTACCGGCCGGAGCATGTGGGCGTCCCGGCACACATGGGGGGACTGACTGGCCCCTCATCACCGAGAACCGGAAAGCCACTCTGGGATGTCGGGCCTACCGTCACGTTGTCGACGACACCATGGGCATGTTCGCTCATCCTCAAAGCAGCGCCCGGAGCAGGACGATGACGAAGGCCAGAGCCACCACAGCTCCAGCGAGAGGCAGAAAGCGCCTCATGACGTCCTGGTAGAGCTCTGGGGTCTCGCCGTGGTTCTTCGCGCCGAGCGTACTTGCGTAGGCCTGTTGCGCCATGAGGTTCCTGAGTCGCGGCAGCTTGGCGACCGTGAGCATCCACACCGCGCCGATGGCGAAGAACCCGATGACCATGAGCTGGAACCCACGGTCGAAATCGTTGATGGGGATGAGCAGTGCCATCAACGGGAATCCGAGGGATAGCACCGTGGGCGTCCACCCGGCGACCAGCTCGACGCTGCGCACAGTTTGCTCGTTCGGGTCCTTGGCGAGACGGCGGGCCAAGGGCCGGCGGCCGTACATGAGGGCCGCCGACGTCAGGATCAACGCTACAAAGCTGACGAAGAGGACGATGAACTGGGTGTCCTGCATGAGGGCCTGTCTTCCGGTGGGCTTGGTGGCAGTTGACACGGGGATAGGACTGGGTCTGCTTACATCTTCTGCACCCGTTGGGACCAGGATCGGTCCCGCCTCCGCCGCGACCAGAACAGGAGCGCAGTAAAGAGGGCCACCGCCGCGGTGAAGAGCCAGTAGAAGTCCTGTAGGGTTTCGCCGTCGATGACGACGAACACCGTGAGGACCACCCAGCAACCCCACACGATCACCGCGGACGACCAGTTCATGGCGTTCTCGGGGCGGAAGCTGTTATCGGACGGCCGGTCCTTGATGGTGTCCAGGTGGGGGCGGTCGGTGGCGGCGCCCGTGAGGTGTCGGGTGGAGTCGATGAGATGTGCGTTGCGTTCGTCCGCCCACTGCGGGATCCAGGAGTGCATCTTGGCGTACCAACCGAGGTTGTCGCGGCTCCGTGCTTTCACGGTTGAACCGGAGCCTGTGTCGATCGCAGTCAAGGTCAGCGTGGAGGGGAAAGCCCGCCGGCCCCTGGCGGTCTCGATGCCGCTGAAGCGGAACTTGAAGTCCGATCCGACCTCGACGATGACTTCCTTGCCCTGTTGTCGGACGGTGGCTCCCTCTGCGCGGAAGTGATCCGTGATGCGTTCCAGGGCTTGTGCGGCTGGCAGCCCGGACTCCCACTCGTCCTCGAGGGCGAACCGTTCGTGGCGGGGTGCGTGCCGAGCCCACCAACCGAACGCCAGGCAAGCGGCGATGACGATCCCCAGCCAGAGCATCGTGGCCCAGAGTGGCAAGTCCATCTGCCGCAACACCCAGAAGGGCACCAAGAACAGGACTACCCCGAGCAACACCAGACCCTTCGAAGTCCCCTGCTTCTCACTCACAGACCAGCCCCCTCATCTGCGTGACGAGTCCCCACTCGCCATCCACTCCTTCCTACGGGAGGGTATTTGCGACTGCAAGACACGGATGCGGGGACAGGGAGAGACGCATCCACGGTGTAAACGTGGCGCTCGAGGTGACCCCAATTTCTGTTTAGCCCAACGTCATGGCATAGCCGGGCATGCATGCGCACCCAACGGAATCCATTGATTGAGAATCCTTCGGTCGTGGGTTCAAGCCCCACCGGCCCTACCCCTCGTCCCTGTCACCGCGCTCCTCCCGGTGGCAGGGGCGCTCCTTCCGGACCGTGCCGCCACCGGGTGCGCGTCCGCCGCGGATGTGGTGCACTGGTGGTCCGATCCGGACACCACCCACCGTAAGGACCCCGAGATGAGCCGCCGCACGCCGTGGAGCCTCCTGTCCGTCGCCGCCCTGGGGGCCGCCGCGCTGACGGGCTGCGACACCACCGCCGAGGACGTCGAGCAGGGCGCCGACCAGGTCCAGCAGGAGCTCGAGCAGGGCACGGACCAGCTGCAGGAGGGCGCCGACCAGGTCCAGCAGGAGGTGGAGGAGGGCGCCGGTCAGCTGCAGGAGGGCGCCGACCAGCTCCAGCAGGAGGTCGAGCAGGGCGTCGAGGACGTGCAGGGCGGCGACGGCTGAGCTGCTGCCCGCCGCCGCTCCCCGGGCACGGGCAGCAGGACCGACGGGCCGAGCGCGCCGACGAACCCGAGCGGATTGACGTAGTCGCCGTCCCGGCGCACGCCCCAGTGCAGACAGGTGCCCGCACCGCAGTGGTCGCGACCGCCCAGCACGCCCACCGCCTGCCCGCGGCGCACCCGGTCCCCGGCGGCGAGGTCCGACTCGACGGGCTCGAAGCTCGAGCGCACGCCCCGGCCGTGGTCGAGCGTCAGTACGGGCCGGTCCACCACGAACCCCACGAAGCTCACCGTCCCCGCCGCGGGGGCGCGCACGGTCGCGCCCGGGGTGGCGCCGAGGTCCACGCCCCGGTGACCCCCCGCCCACCGCTGGGCGGGCGGGACCCAGTCGCCCACCACGGCCGGTCGCGGCGCCAGCGGCCACGTCCACCCCGGCGACGCCGAGCCGGGGGAGGGGACGGCGGCCCCGAGGGCGAGCACGAGCCCCAGTGCCGCGGCGCGCACCGTCCGGGAGCGTCCCGGGCGTGCGGGGCAGGAGGCCCGGAGGGGCCGGTCGGATCCGAGGAGCATGCTCCCACTGTCGGGCCGCGCCCCGGGCGGCGGGCGGCTCCGGCCCCGTGCTGTGGACGCGTCCCGGGCGCGACCGCCGGCCTCCGGGGGTGTGCAGGGCGGACGAGGCCCTGTAGTACACTAGGGCCCGCAGTGTGCTCTGCCGCGCCCTCCGTGGCGTGCCCTCGCGACCTTCCCGGACCCGGCCCCGACGCCGGAGCCGGCGGCGCGGTGGCGAGCAGCTGACTTCGCGCGCAGCGCCGCCGGGGCCTCTCGTCCCGGCCCGGCCGCCCCGGTCCGCGTTCCCCGTCCCGGCGGGGTGCGGCACGGCGGCCGGGAGACGGACCCGCAGGGTCCGCCCACCGCTGTGCCAGGGGCTCGTCCGCCGGACGCAGCCGAGAACCGTACCCGCGGGCCGGGCGTCGTCGCACGCCCTCCCGCACGAGAACAAGGAGACGACATGTCTGTCGTTACCATGCGCCAGCTCCTCGACAGCGGCGTGCACTTCGGCCACCAGACCCGCCGCTGGAACCCGAAGATGAAGCGCTTCATCTTCACCGAGCGCAACGGCATCTACATCATCGACCTCCAGCAGTCGCTGTCCTTCATCGACCGCGCCTACGAGGCCGTGAAGACCACCGTGGCCCACGGCGGCACCATCCTCTTCGTCGGCACCAAGAAGCAGGCCCAGGAGGCCATCGCCGAGCAGGCCACCCGCGTGGGCATGCCCTACGTGAACCACCGCTGGCTCGGCGGCATGCTCACCAACTTCGCCACGGTCTCCAAGCGCATCGAGCGCATGAAGGAGCTCGAGGAGATCGACTTCGACGACGTCGCCGGCTCGCAGTACACGAAGAAGGAGTTGCTGCTCCTGCGCCGCGAGAAGGAGAAGCTGGAGCGCACCCTCGGCGGCATCCGCAACCTGACCAAGGCCCCGTCCCTGATCTGGATCGTGGACACCAAGAAGGAGCACCTCGCGGTGGACGAGGCCCAGAAGCTGGGCATCCCCGTCGTCGCGATCCTCGACACCAACTGCGACCCCGACGAGGTCGCCTTCCCGATCCCGGGCAACGACGACGCCATCCGCTCCGTCAACCTGCTGACCCGCGTGATCGCCGACGCCGTGGCCGAGGGCCTCATGGAGCGCCACAACAAGAAGTCCGGCGGCGCCGACCAGGCCGCCGAGCCGATGGCCGAGTGGGAGCGCGAGCTGCTCGAGCAGCACGCCGCCGAGCAGACCGCCGCGGCCGAGGCCCCCGCCGAGGCCGCCGCTCCGGCCGAGACGGCCGCCGCGACCGAGGCCCCCGCCGAGGCCGAGGCCCCGGCCGAGACCGAGACCGCCGCCGAGTAGTCTCCGTCCACCGTTCGTTCCCCCCGGTCGGGGCGCCGTCCCCGCCCGGGGCCGGCCGGGACGGGCACGCGCCCGTCCCGGCCGGCACCACCGACTACGTGAGGAGTTTCCATGGCGAACTACACCGCCGCTGAGATCAAGGCCCTGCGCGAGCGCACCGGCGCGGGCATGCTCGACGTCAAGAAGGCGCTCGACGAGGCCGACGGCGACCTCCAGAAGGCCCAGGAGATCATCCGCGTCAAGGGCCTCAAGGGCGTCACCAAGCGCGAGGGCCGGGCCACGGCCGAGGGTCTCGTCGCCGCGCGCGTCGAGGGCACCGTCGGGTACATGGTCGAGGTCAACTCCGAGACCGACTTCGTGGCGAAGTCCGCCCCGTTCGTCGAGTTCGGCAACAAGGTGCTCGACGCCGCCGTGGCCGCCGACGCCGCCACCCTCGAGGCCCTCCTGGACGCCCAGGTCGACGGCAAGGCCGTCTCCGAGCTCGTCACCGAGACCGGTGCGCTGCTCGGCGAGAAGGTCGTCGTCCGCCGCATCGCCCGGGTCGAGGGCGAGAACGTGGCCGTCTACCTGCACAAGACCTCCAAGGACCTCCCGGCCCAGGTCGGCGTGCTGCTGGCCGTCGCCGGCGCCGACGCGGGCCAGGTCGCCCACGACGTCGCCGTGCACATCGCCGCGATGTCCCCGACGTTCCTCTCCCAGGAGGACGTGCCCGCCGAGACCGTCGAGTCGGAGAAGCGCGTGGCCGAGGAGACCGCCCGCGCCGAGGGCAAGCCGGAGAAGATCCTGCCGAACATCATCAACGGCCGGCTCAAGGGCTACTTCAAGGACGTCGTCCTGCTCGACCAGGACTTCGCCAAGGACTCGAAGAAGACCGTCGGCAAGGTGCTCGAGGAGGCCGGCGCGACCGCCACGGCCTTCGCCCGCTTCCGCGTCGGCGCCTGACCGGTCCCGTCCGGGCGCCCCGCGCCCCAGCCGAGGAGGCGCCCCTGCACCGCAGGGGCGCCTCCTTCGTCGTTTCCGTTCCGACCTGCGGCGATGCTCCCAGTGCCTCCGGGGGCGGCGTCGGCGGGCGGACGTGTTCTGTATGCTGAGTGAGGCCCGGCCCCGAGCCAGCTGCACCCTCGCGGGGTCGAGCCGTCCACGCAGCTCCGTCGTCGCCGGGAGGAACCATGCCCACCACTTCTGCCTCCGAGATCAAGGACGAGGCCCTGCGCCTGAGCAGGGACCCCCGGGTCGCCCCCACCCGCCGCCGGGTGCTCCTCAAGCTCTCGGGCGAGGTGTTCGGCGGCGGCTCCATCGGGGTGGACACGCGCGTGGTCCGCGACATCGCCGAGCAGATCGCCGCCACCGTGGGCCAGGTCGAGACGGCCGTCGTGGTGGGGGGCGGCAACTTCTTCCGCGGCGCGGAGCTCTCCCAGGCCGGCATGGACCGGTCCCGGGCGGACTACATGGGGATGCTCGGCACCGTCATGAACTGCCTGGCGCTGCAGGACTTCCTCGAGCAGTGCGGAGTGGACACCCGGGTGCAGTCCGCGATCAAGATGGAGCAGGTGGCCGAGGTCTACATCCCCCGCCGGGCCATCCGCCACATGGAGAAGGACCGCGTCGTGATCTTCGGCGCCGGCGCCGGGCTGCCCTACTTCTCGACCGACACCGTCGCCGCCCAGCGCGCCCTCGAGGTGCACGCGGACGAGGTGCTCATGGCGAAGAACGGGGTGGACGGCGTCTACACCGCGGACCCCCGCACCAACCCGGACGCCCAGCGGCTGTCCACCCTCACCTACGGCGAGGCCCTGGCCCGCGACATCCGGGTCATGGACCAGACCGCCTTCAGCCTGTGCCGCGACAACGACGTGACGATGCGCGTGTTCGGCATGGAGGGCGAGGGCAACGTCACCCGCGCCATCCTCGGGGAGCAGATCGGCACCCTCGTCACCGCGTGAGCCGGTGCGGGACGGCCCCCGGTTAGACTGGGGCCAGCACGGCCGGGCCGCGCGGTCACCGCGCAGCGACCGGCCGGACCGACCCCGCGCGGAGGACTCCGTGCGACACGACGAAGGAGCCCCTACGTGATCTCAGAGACCATGTCCGAAGCGAAGACCAAGATGGGCAAGGCCGTGGACGGCGCCAAGGAGGACTTCGCCGCGGTCCGCACGGGCCGGGCCAACCCCTCCCTCTTCTCGGGCGTGCTGGTCGAGTACTACGGCACTCCCACCCCGCTCCAGCAGCTCGCCTCCTTCCAGAACCCCGAGGCCCGCACCCTGCTCATCACGCCGTACGACCGCTCCGCCCTGAACGACATCGAGAAGGCGCTGCGCAACTCGGACATCGGGGCGAACCCCGCCAACGACGGCAACGTCATCCGCGTGGTCATGCCGGAGCTGACGCAGGAGCGGCGCAAGGAGTACGTGAAGGTCGTCGGGCACAAGGCCGAGGAGGCCCGCGTCTCCGTGCGGAACATCCGCCGGCACGCCAAGGACCTGATCGAGAAGGCCGTCAAGGACGGCGACATCGGCGAGGACGAGGGCAAGCGCGCCGAGAAGGACCTCGACGCCTCGACCAAGAAGCACATCGACCAGATCGACGAGATGCTCAAGAACAAGGAAGCCGAGCTGCTGCAGGTCTGATGCCGCACCAGCGACGACCGCACCAGGAGACGAAGGCTTCCCCCGGCACCGCCGGGGGGGCCTTCTCCTCGCGGACCCGGGCCGAGCCCGTCCCGGACGGCGCCGTGCCGGCCCCGGGGCGCCGGCACACTGCGCCCTCCCGCGCCGGCCGGAACCTGCCGGCCGCCGTGGGCGTCGCCGTGGTGCTCATCGGGACCCTCCTCGTCGGGCTGTTCGTCCAGCCCCTCGTCCTGGCGCTCTTCGCCGGGACGGCCGCGGGGATCGGGGTCTGGGAGGTCGGCCGGTCGCTGCGCTACCGCGACATCGCGATCCCGCGCGTGCCCGCGGTGACGGCGGGCGTGCTGATGCCGGTCGCCGCCTTCGCCGGCGGCGGCGAGGCGCTCATGATGGCCGTGATCGTGGGGCTGACGCTCGTCATCGTGTGGCGGGCCCTGGGGGACCGGGACGGCATGGTCCTGTCGATCATGGGCTCGGTCTTCGCCCTGGTGTGGGTGGGCTTCCTGCTCAGCATCGCCCTGCTGCTCTACCACACCGAGGCCGGCCCGCTGAAGGTGCTCACCGTGATCCTGCTGGCCATCGGCTCCGACACGTGCGGCTACGCCGTGGGAGTCGTCTGGGGCCGCCACCCCATGGCGCCGCGGATCAGTCCCAAGAAGTCCTGGGAGGGCTTCGCCGGTTCGCTCGGCGGCTCGGTGGTCATCGGCGTGCTGTGCGCCGTCCTGCTGCTCGACCACGCCTGGTGGGAGGGCGCCGTGCTGGCCGCGGTCCTCGTCCTGGCGGCCACCCTCGGCGACTTCTCCGAGTCCATGGTCAAGCGGGAGCTGGGGATCAAGGACATGGGCACCCTGCTGCCCGGCCACGGGGGAGTGATGGACCGGATCGACTCCATCCTCTTCGCCGTCCCCGCCGGGTACCTGCTCTTCGAGCTGTTCGCCGCGGGCGCCTGAGCCGGGAGTCGAGGAACCGCAGCACATGCCCTCCGAACCCCCGGGAGCCCGGCCTCCCACCGCTCGCATCCCCCGGTGCAGCCCGGCCGAACGGGGCTACGACGTCGAGCAGGTGGACGACGTCCTGGTCGCCGTGCGGGCGGCCCTCGGGGACGCCCCGGACGGGCCCGCCCCGGACGGGTTCGCCCCAGTTGGGCCCGCCGGCGAACGTCCACGGGCCCTGACGAGCACCCAGGTCCGCGCGGTCGCCTTCGCCGCCGCCCGGGGCGGCTACCGGCCGGAGGCCGTGGACGAGCTCCTGGAGGCCGCCGAGGACGCGCTCGCCGCGGCGGAGCGCGAGCAGTGCCTGCGCGTCCGGGGCCCCGAGGCCTGGCAGGAGCACGTCGACGCCCTGGCGCGGCTGCTCCGGAACCGTCTCGACCGCCCGCGCACCCAGCGCTTCCGGCGCCCCTCCCGGCCCCGGGCCCAGGGCTACTCCGCGGCGCACGTGGACGTCCTGTGCGAGCGCCTCGGCGCCCGGCTGACGGGCGCGGTCCCCCTGGAGCCGGCCGAGCTGCGGCGGGCCGTCTTCCCGCCCGCGCAGGGCGAGCGCAGCTACGAGGAGCAGCAGGTGGACGCCTTCCTGGACCGCGCCGTCCAACTGCTCCTGGCCGTCCGCTGAACCGCGCCGCCCAACGGCCCTGTGTATACATGCTGGACCAGGCAACGTCCAGAAACGCCGCCGCATGTCATGTTTGACCGCTGAACAGGAACTTTTGGGCGTTGCGTCTTGCTCCTGTGCATACAACGGCCTAGTGTGGGCCACATCACATGAGGAGGTAGCCCATGGCCAACCAGCCACCCATCGACGCCGACGACCTCGTCGCCGACGTCGACTTCCCCGCGGCCCAGCGGTCGCCAGAGTTCCAGGAGCTGCGGAAGACCCACCGTGGTTTCGTCTTCCCGCTCGCCGTCGTGTTCCTGGTCTGGTACCTGCTGTACGTGGTGCTCGCCATGTACGTGCCGCAGCTGTTCGCCATCCAGGTCATCGGCAACGTCAACCTCGGCGTCGTCCTGGGCCTGCTCCAGTTCGTCACGACCTTCGCGATCACGGGCGCCTACGTGTCCTTCGCCAACCGCAAGCTGGACCCGAAAGCCACGGCCATCCGGGAGCGCCTCGAGCCCGCCCTCGACCTCCCCCGCGGCGCCCACGGACAGGAGAACTGATCGATGAATCCTCTGCACTCCGCGCTCGTGCCCATGGCGGCCGGCACCACGGAGACGGTCGGCACGCCCTGGATCAACATCTCCATCTTCGGCGCGTTCGTCGTCGTCACGATGGTCATCGTCCTGCGGGCCTCGAAGTCCACGGCCACGGCGGCCGACTACTACGCCGGCGGCCGCGGCTTCAGCGGCACCCAGAACGGCCTGGCCATCGCCGGCGACTACCTCTCGGCGGCGTCCTTCCTGGGCATCGTGGGCGCGATCGCCATCCAGGGCTACGACGGGTTCCTGTACTCGATCGGCTTCCTCGTGGCCTGGCTCGTGGCGCTGCTGCTGATCGCGGAGCTCCTGCGCAACACCGGCAAGTTCACGATGGCGGACGTGCTGTCCTTCCGCCTGCGCCAGCGCCCCGTGCGCGTGGCGGCGTCCATCTCCACCCTCGCCGTGTCCGCCTTCTACCTGCTGGCGCAGATGGCCGGCGCCGGCGCCCTGGTGTCCCTGCTGCTGGGCATCGGATCCCGGGCCGGGCAGTCCCTCGTGATCGTGGTCGTGGGCGTGCTCATGATCGTCTACGTCCTCGTGGGCGGCATGAAGGGCACCACCTACGTGCAGATCATCAAGGCGGTGCTCCTGGTCTCCGGCGTGGCGGTCATGACCGTCTGGATCCTGGCGCTGTACGGCTTCAACTTCTCGTCCCTGCTCGGTGACGCGGTCGCCGTCTCCGGCAACCCGGCCATCCTCGAGCCGGGCCTGAAGTACGGCGTGAGCGAGACCAGCAAGCTGGACTTCATCTCCCTGGGCCTGGCCCTCGTCTTCGGCGCCGCGGGCCTGCCCCACGTGCTGATGCGCTTCTACACGGTGCCGACCGCCAAGGAGGCCCGCACCTCCGTGGTCTGGGCCATCGCGCTGATCGGCCTGTTCTACCTCTTCACCCTGATCCTGGGCTTCGGCGCGGCGGCCCTCATCGGCGCCGAGCGGATCCAGGCGGCCCCCGGCGGCGTGAACTCCGCGGCACCGCTGCTGGCGTTCGAGCTCGGCGGCTCGCTGCTGATGGGCATCATCGCGGCGGTGGCCTTCGCCACGATCCTCGCGGTCGTCGCCGGCCTGGCCATCACCGCCTCGGCGTCCTTCGCGCACGACATCTACACCAGTGTCATCAAGAAGGGCGACTCCGACCCCCGCAAGGAGCTGAAGGTCGCCAAGACCACCGTGGTGGTCATCGGCCTCGTCTCCATCGCGGGCGGCATCGGCGCGCAGGGCCAGAACGTCGCGTTCCTCGTGGCGCTCGCCTTCGCGGTCGCGGCCTCGGCGAACCTGCCGACCATCCTGTACTCCCTGTACTGGCGCCGCTTCACCACCCGCGGCGCGGTCTGGTCCATGTACGGCGGCCTGATCATCTCCGTGGGGCTCATCATCTTCTCCCCGGTCATGTCCGGCACCGAGACGTCGATGATCCCGACCGCCGACTTCGCGTGGTTCCCGCTGCAGAACCCGGGCATCGTCTCGATCCCGGCCTCCTTCCTCCTCGGCTTCATCGGTTCCATGACGGAGCGCCGTCTCGAGGACCCGGTCAAGCAGTCCGAGATGGAGGTGCGCTCCCTCACAGGCATCGGGGCGGAGAAGCCCGTCGCCCACTGAGGCAGATCCGCTCCCACCTGGGACGATCCCCGGCCCGCCCGAAGCCCCGGCTTCGGGCGGGCCGGTCCGTGTTCGGCGGACACGCGCGTATTCACTGAAGTAAAAAGACAGGAGGCTGAGCGTCCGCTAGGGTTGGCGACGAAGCCGGCTCAGGGTATTCCTGGGGAACTCGCCGGTTGCTTACAATGAAAGTCCCTCCCGGGACGGATAAGGAGCAATCATGGGAATCATCAGCTGGATCGTCCTCGGCCTCATCGCCGGTGCTCTCGCCAAGCTCATCATGCCGGGCAACCAGGGCGGCGGCATTCTCGTCACCATGGTCCTCGGCATCGTCGGGGCCCTCCTCGGAGGCTTCCTGGGGTCGCTGATCGGCATCGGCGACCTGGAGTCCGTGTTCGACATCGGCACCATCATCACCGCCGTCGTGGGAGCGCTCATCGTGCTCTTCATCTGGGGCGCGGTCACCGGCCGCAAGGGCCGCACGCACTGACCCGGTCCCACCGGTCCACGAGGCCCCGTCCACCGTTCCCGGTGGACGGGGCCTCGTGGCGTCCGCGCCGGGACCGGCATCCGCGTCCGGGGCGGGCCCGCGGGGGGATCCGGGGGATACTGGGGCCATGACGCCCCCCGCCTCCTCGCCCCGCACCCGGCAGACGCCCGAGCTGGCGGCCCTGGTCGCCGCCGGTCCCCGCAGGATCAGCGTCCTCGGCTCGACCGGCTCGATCGGCACCCAGGCCCTCGACGTCGTGCGGGCGGCCCGCGAACTCGAGGGCCGGGCCCCGTTCACCGTGGTCGCCCTCGCCGCCGGGCGGAACCACCTCGAGCTGCTGGCCGAACAGGCCGTCGAGACCCGCGCCGCGCTCGTGGCCACGAGCGGCACCGGCCAGGACGCCGCCCGGCTGGCCCGGCTGATCGCGGAGCGGGCCGCGGCCGCCGGGATGGGGGACTACCGCCCCGAGATCGAGCACGGGCCCGCCGCGGCGTCGGCGGCCGCCGCCCACCCCGGCGCGGACCTGGTCCTCAACGGCATCACCGGCTCCATCGGGCTCGCGCCCACGCTGGCGGCGCTGCGGGCCGGGCACAAGCTCGCGCTGGCGAACAAGGAGTCGCTGATCGCCGGCGGCGCCCTCGTCAAGGCCGCCGCGGTGGCCACCGGGGACCCCGACGCGCTGATCCCCGTGGACTCCGAGCACTCGGCGCTCGCGCAGGCGCTGCGCGGCGGCTCCGCCGGGGAGGTGGACCGGCTCGTGCTGACGGCCTCGGGCGGGCCGTTCCGCGGCCGGTCCCGGGCGGAGCTCGAGGCGGTCACGCCGCAGGACGCGCTGCGCCACCCCACGTGGGACATGGGCCTGATGGTGACGACCAACTCGGCGTCCATGGTGAACAAGGCCCTCGAGGTGCTCGAGGCCCACCTGCTCTTCGACGTCCCCCTCGAGCGGATCGACGTGGTGGTCCACCCCCAGTCGGTGGTCCACTCCATGGTCCAGTTCGTGGACGGCTCCACCCTCGCCCAGGCCTCGCCCCCGGACATGCGCCTGCCCATCGCCCTCGGCCTGGCCTGGCCCCACCGGGTGCCCGGGGCCGCCCCGGCGTGCGACTGGACGCGCGCCACCGAGTGGACCTTCGAGCCCCTGGACCCCGTGGCGTTCCCGGCCGTCGAGCTGATCAAGGCGGCGGGGGAGCGGGGCGGGACCTTCCCCGCGGTGTTCAACGCGGCCAACGAGGAGGCCGTGCACGCCTTCCACGACGGCCGCATCCGCTTCCCGGCCATCGTGGACACGGTCGAGGCGGTGCTGGACGGGCACGACGACGGCGGCCCGCTCGAGCTCGAGGCCGTCCTGGCGGCCGAGCACTGGGCCCGCCGCCGGGCCCGCGAGGTCCTCGCCCGCTGACCCGGCCCGCGGGCCACGGCGCGTCCGTGCTAGTCTGTCGGCCGGATGACGAGTCCCAGCACGAAGCCCTGGCTGGCTGGGCGGCAACCCTCTCCCGTAGTGGGGTGCCCCAGGTGAACCATCCGGCCACGGCCGACGACGGCCGGCGGCAAGTACGGCTCGACGCCTCCCGCGCCCTTCCGCGCGCCGATCGGCCGACGCCGCCGGATCCCGGCCCTGGTGGACACCTCCGACACCTACGGACCCACGGAAAGGCACCACATGCGATCGCAGCGCCTCCCCTTCCTCGCCCTGGCCACCACCCTCGGCCTCGCCCTCACCGCCTGCGGCGGCTCCGCGGGGGAGTCCTCCGGCGAGGGCGTCCTCGCCGACGACAAGGTCACCATCGGTGTCGTGGGCACCGACCCGACCCACGACGCCCTCAAGCAGCTGGCCGAGGAGCAGGGCATCACCGTCGAGTACGTCGACTTCTCCGACTACAACCAGCCGAACCCCGCCAACGAGTCCGGCGACGTGGAGATGACCTGGTTCCAGCACATCCCGTTCCTCGCCGACTACAACAACTCCGCGGGGGGCTCGATCACCCCGGTCGGCTCGACCTCGATCTACCCGCTGGGCCTGTACTCCAACCAGTACGACTCCGTGGAGCAGTTCCAGGAGGGCGACGAGATCGCGGTGCCCAACGACGCCGTGAACCTCTCCCGCGCGCTGCTCGTGCTCGAGGCCGCCGGGCTGGTCGAGCTGACCTCCGACACCCTCATCCCCACCGAGCTCGACGTCGACACCGAGGCCTCGACGGTGACGGTCACCCCGGTCTCCGCGGAGCAGACGGTGCTCTCGCTCGACTCGGTGGCCGGCTCGGTCATCAACAACGACTTCCTCTCCCGGGCGGACATCGACCCGAAGTCCGCGCTCGCCCAGGACGACCCCGACGCCGAGGGCTCCCGCGCCTACGTCAACCTGTTCACCACGACCGAGGAGCTCGCCGACGACGAGACCCTCCGGCAGGTGGCCGACCTCTACCACGAGCAGCCCGTGCTCGACGCCGAGATGACGGAGACCAAGGACACCGCCGTCCCGCTGCAGCTGGAGCAGCAGGAGCTGCAGGAGTTGACGGAGCGCTACCAGCAGGAGCTCAAGGACCAGGAGCAGTGAGCGCGGCGGTCCCCACCGGGCCGTCCGCACCCGGGCGCCCGGACGAGGTGCTCGTGCGCTTCAGCAACGTCTCCAAGACCTTCCGCACCGGCTCCGGCCGGGCGGCGCGCGAGGTGGTGGCGGTCGACGACGTCAGCCTCGACGTCCGCCGCGGCGAGATCTTCGGCGTGATCGGCTACTCCGGGGCGGGCAAGTCCACCCTCGTGCGCCTGATCAACGGGCTCGAGCCCATCACCTCCGGCTCCCTGACCGTGGAGGGCTTCGAGGTGGCCGGCCGGCGCGAGACCGAGCTGGCGCCGGTGCGGCAGGAGATCGGCATGATCTTCCAGCAGTTCAACCTCTTCACCTCCCGCACCGTCGCCGGCAACGTCGAGTACCCGCTCAAGCGGGCCGGCTGGCCGAAGGAGAAGCGCCGGGCGCGGGTGGCCGAGCTGCTCGAGTTCGTGGGCCTGGCCGCGCGCGCCGGCAACTACCCGGAGCAGCTCTCCGGCGGGCAGAAGCAGCGCGTGGGCATCGCCCGCGCCCTGGCGACCAGCCCGAAGCTGCTCCTGGCCGACGAGTCGACGAGCGCCCTCGACCCGGAGACCACGCAGGAGGTGCTGCAGGTGCTGCAGCGGGTCAACCGGGAGCTGGGCATCACCATCGTGATCATCACCCACGAGATGGACGTGGTCCGGGCGATCGCGGACCGCGTGGCCGTGATGCAGGACGGGAAGGTCGTGGAGCACGGCTCGACCGTGGACATCTTCGCCCGGCCCCGCACCGAGACCGCCCACCGCTTCGTCTCCTCCGTCCTGCACTCGGAGCCCGACGCCCGCGAGGTGGAGCGGCTGCGCCGCGCCCACCGCGGGCGCCTGGTGATCGTCGACGTCGGCGACGGCGTGGACATCGGCGGGGTGCTCTCCGACGGCGCCGCCCGCGGGGTCCGCTTCACCATCGCCTACGGCGGGATCAGCGTGCTCCAGGAGCAGTCCTTCGGGTCCCTGACCTTCGAGCTGACGGGCGAGGACACGGCCGTGCAGGCCGTGGTCGACGAGATGTCCCGCATCACGACCCTGAGAGAGGTGGCCGCGTGAACGACTGGTCCGTCCTGGGACCCGAGCTGCTGGCCGCGCTCGGGGAGACCCTGTACATGGTGGCCGTCACGCTGCTGCTCGCCGGCCTGCTCGGCCTGCTCGTGGGCGTGGGCCTCTACGTCACCCGCCGCGGCAACATCCTGGAGAACCGCGCGGTCCACGAGGGCCTCAACCTCGTGGTGAACTTCGTCCGGCCGATCCCGTTCATCATCCTGCTGGCCGCGCTCGGACCGGTGACCCAGGACGTCGTCGGCACCCGGCTCGGGCCCAACGCGGCGATCTTCGCGATGACGATCGGCGCGATGTTCGCCGTGGCACGGATCGTCGAGCAGAACCTCATGAGCGTGGACCCCGGTGTCGTCGAGGCGGCCCGCTCGATGGGCGTCTCCCGCGGCAGGATCATCACCACGGTGATCCTGCCCGAGGCGCTGGGGCCCCTGGTGCTCGGCTACACCTTCCTGGTCATCGGCATCACGGACATGTCCGCGATGGCCGGGGCCATCGGCGCCGGCGGCCTGGGCGACTTCGCCCTGCGGCTCGGCTACCAGCGGTTCAACGACGAGGTCACGTGGGCGGCGGTCGCCGTCATCGTGGTCCTGGTCCAGCTCGTGCAGGTGGTGGGCAACCGGCTGGCCCGCCGGATCCTGCGCCGCTGAGGCGCCCCCCCCGGACACCCCGCGACGGCCGGTGCGTCTCCTCCCGGGAGGCGCACCGGCCGTCGTCGTGGCCCGGTGCGCCTGCCACCCGCCGTCCAGGATGGTGGTGCAGACTGGTCCTCGCCGTGCCGCGCGCACGGCCCCGCCGTCCCCGGCGCCCGTCGGGGACCCTCGACGATCCCGGGAGGTCCGACGGATGGGCGTCGTGCTGTTCCTCGTGGGCGTGCTGCTGGCCGCGGTCGCCATCGCGGTCTCCATCGCCCTCCACGAGATCGGCCACCTGGTGCCGGCCAAGCTCTTCGGCGTGCGCGTCACGCAGTACATGGTCGGCTTCGGGCGCACCCTGTTCTCCCGCCGCCGGGGCGAGACGGAGTACGGGCTCAAGGCGGTCCCGCTGGGCGGCTACATCTCCATGGTGGGCATGTACCCGCCGGCGCGCGCCGGCGCGACGGCCCGGGTCTCGAGCACCGGCGTGTTCCAGCAGCTGGCGGCCGAGGCCCGCGGCGCCGCGGGCGGGCTCGCTCCCGGGGACGAGGAGCGCGCGTTCTACCGTCTGCCGGTGGGGAAGCGGATCGTGATCATGCTCGGCGGCCCGGTGATGAACCTGCTGCTCGGGGCCCTGTGCCTCGCCGTGCTGCTCTCCGGCTTCGGGACCGCGGCGCCCACCACCACGGTCGCGTGGGTCTCCGAGTGCGTGGTGGCCGCCGAGCGCCAGGCCGCCGGGCAGGCCGAGTGCCGCCCGGAGGACCCCCAGGCCCCCGCGAACGCCGCCGGGCTGCGCCCCGGGGACGTCGTCACCGCCGTCGACGGCGCCCCGGTCGCCTCCTGGGACGAGCTCACGGGCCGCATCCGCGACCGGGCCGGGGAGCGGATCCCGGTGCTGGTCGAGCGGGACGGACGGACCGTGACCACCGAGCTCACCCCGATCCTGTCGTCGCGTCCCGTGCTGGACGACTCCGGCGCCGCGGTGACCGGCGAGGACGGCGCCCCCCGCTACGAGCGGGTCGGCTTCATCGGCATCAGCCCGACCACCGAGCCCGTCCGGCAGCCGCTGACCGCGGTGCCCCCCGCGGTGCTCGACGGCCTGCAGCAGATCGCCGGGGTCGTCCTGCACCTGCCGCAGCGGATCTACGAGGTCGCGGAGGCCGCGTTCTCCGACGCGCCGCGGGACCCGGACGGGCCGATCTCCGTGGTGGGGATCGGGAGGATCTCGGGGGAGATCGCCGCGCACGAGGAGATCGCGCTGCGGGACAAGGCCGCCACCCTCGTGGGGCTCGTCGGCTCCGTGAACATGGCGCTGTTCGTGTTCAACCTGCTCCCGCTGCTGCCGCTCGACGGCGGGCACGTCGCCGGGGCCCTGTGGGAGGGGCTGCGGCGGGGCGGCGCCCGGCTCCTCGGCCGGCGCGACCCCGGCCCGTTCGACCCCGCCCGGCTGCTGCCGGTGACCTACGCGGTGGCCGTGCTGATGATCGGGATGTCCGTGCTGCTGGTCTACGCGGACATCGTCGACCCGGTCCGGCTCTTCTGAGCCCGACCCCGGCGCACCGGCGAAGCCGGCCCCGGAGCCCTGGGACCCGGCCGCCCGGCGTTCGGCCAGGGAGGAATTCCGCCCCGCACGCCGGGGACCGCCCCGGAGCATGGGGCACAATGGGAACCGGCGACGGGCCCGGCGACCGGGTCCCGGCGCCACGACCCCAGATCCTGCTCCCGCAACCTGCTCCCGAAACCTGCTCCCGAAACCTCGGAGGAACTCCTTGACCCCGGTCAGCCTCGGCATGCCCGCCGCGCCCCAGCCCGTCCTCTCCCCGCGCCGGAAGACCCGGCAGATCCGGGTCGGGTCCGTGGGCGTCGGCTCCGACTCGCCGGTGAGCGTGCAGTCCATGACGACCACCCCCACCACGGACATCAACGCCACCCTGCAGCAGATCGCCGAGCTCAACGCCACCGGCTGCGACATCGTCCGGGTGGCCTGCCCGTCCCAGGACGACGCCGACGCCCTGCCGATCATCGCCATGAAGTCCCCGATCCCGGTGATCGCCGACATCCACTTCCAGCCGAAGTACGTCTACGCCGCCATCGAGGCCGGCTGCGCGGCCGTGCGCGTGAACCCGGGCAACATCCGCAAGTTCGACGACCAGGTCGGTCAGATCGCCCGCGAGGCCAAGGCCGCCGGGGTGTCCATCCGGATCGGCGTGAACGCGGGCTCGCTCGACCAGCGGATCATGGACAAGTACGGCAAGGCCACCCCGGAGGCGCTCGTGGAGTCCGCGGTGTGGGAGGCGTCCCTGTTCGAGGAGCACGACTTCCACGACTTCAAGATCTCCGTGAAGCACAACGACCCCGTCACCATGGTGCGGGCCTACCAGCTGCTCGCCGAGCGCGGGGACTGGCCCCTGCACCTCGGCGTGACCGAGGCCGGCCCCGCGTTCCAGGGCACCGTCAAGTCCGCCACGGCCTTCGGCGCCCTGCTCTCCCAGGGCATCGGCGACACGATCCGGGTCTCGCTCTCGGCGCCGCCGGTCGAGGAGGTCAAGGTCGGCAACCAGATCCTGCAGTCCCTGGGCCTGCGCCCGCGCAAGCTCGAGATCGTCTCCTGCCCCTCGTGCGGCCGCGCGCAGGTGGACGTCTACACCCTCGCGGACGAGGTGACGGCGGGCCTCGAGGGGCTCACCGTCCCGCTGCGGGTGGCCGTGATGGGCTGTGTCGTCAACGGCCCGGGCGAGGCCCGCGAGGCCGACCTCGGCGTGGCCTCCGGCAACGGCAAGGGCCAGATCTTCGTCAAGGGCGAGGTCGTGAAGACCGTCCCCGAGGACCGGATCGTGGAGACCCTGATCGAGGAGGCCAACCGCATCGCCGCCGAGATGGAGACGGACGAGAACGGGGAGAGCACCGCGGGCAGCCCCGTCGTGAGTGTCGGCTGACGGGCCGGTGACGGGCGGTTGAGGACGCAGCGGAGGACGGCGCCGCGGCTGGTGCCGGCGGGAGAGGTCGATCCGGCCCAGCTGGACCGGCTGCTCGGCGCGGACCCCGTCGCGCACGCGTTCGTGGCCGCCCACGTGGAGTCCTGCCGCGGCGCCGAGGGCTCGCGGATACCGCCGGTGGTCGGCACCGCCGGGCCGGACGGGGAGCTCACCGGTGCCTGCTGGGTCGGCACGAACGTGGTGCCCGTGGCCCTCGACGCCCAGGGCCTGGACCTCGTGGGCGGGCACCTGCGGCGCGGCGGGTCCCGGCACGCCTCGCTGTTCGGGCCCGCCGAGCTCGTGCTCGGGCTGTGGGCCCGGGTGGAGCGCTCCTGGCCCCGGCCCTTCGACGTGCGCCCCGTCCAGCCCCTCCTGGCGATCGACCGGGACCCGCTGCCCGCCCCGCACCCCGGTGTCCGCGTCGCCCGCCCCGAGGACCTCCCCGCCGTGCTCCCGGCGAGCGCCGCCATGTTCGAGGAGGAGGTCGGCTACTCCCCGTACGCCGGCGGGGACCGCGGATACCGGGACCGGGTCTCCGCGCTGGTCGGGGCGGGGCGCTGCCTCGTGCTCACCGACGACGGCGGCCGCGTGGTGTTCAAGGCCGACCTCGGCTCGGTGGTGCGCGGGGTGGCGCAGGTGCAGGGCGTGTGGGTCGACCCGGCGCACCGCGGCCGGGGGCTGGCGGCGCCCTGCATGGCCGCCGCCGTGCGCCTGGCCCGCCTGCGCACGCCCGTGGTCAGCCTCTACGTCAACGACTACAACGTCCGGGCCCTCGCCACCTACCGGCGGGTCGGCTTCGAGCGCGTCGGGACCTTCGCCACCGTGCTGCTCTGAGCCGCCTGGCCGGCCGATCCCGGCGCGGCGCGCCGGGCCGGGGGTGTAGATTTGACCGGAATCCGCGGCGCCGTCGGCGCCGCCCACCCTCATGACGCCCGGGCCCGGCCGCACTCCGCCGCGCTCCCCGGGAGAAACGGAGCCCACGTGGCGCTGCGCCTCTCCTCCCTGTTCCTGCGGACCCTCCGCGAAGACCCGGTCGACGCCGAGGTGGACAGCCACAGGCTGCTCGTGCGCGCCGGCTACATCCGCCGCGCCGCCCCGGGCATCTACACGTGGCTGCCGATGGGCCTGCGGGTGCTCGGGAAGGTCGAGCAGGTGGTGCGCGAGGAGATGGGCGCGATCGGGGCCCAGGAGGTGCACTTCCCGGCGCTGCTGCCGCGCGAGCCCTACGAGGTCACCAACCGGTGGACGGAGTACGGCGAGAACCTCTTCCGCCTCAAGGACCGCAAGGAGGCCGACTACCTCCTCGCGCCCACGCACGAGGAGATGTTCACGCTGCTCGTCAAGGACCTGTACTCGTCCTACAAGGACCTCCCCGTGACCCTCTACCAGATCCAGGCGAAGTACCGGGACGAGGCCCGCCCCCGCGCCGGCCTGCTGCGCGGGCGCGAGTTCGTGATGAAGGACTCCTACTCCTTCGACGTCGACGACGCCGGGCTCGACGAGTCCTACACCCGGCACCGCGAGGCCTACGTCCGGATCTTCGAGCGGCTCGGCCTGCCCGTGGTCGCCGTCTCGGCCCAGTCCGGGGCCATGGGCGGGTCCCGCTCCGAGGAGTTCCTGCACCCCACGGTCATCGGCGAGGACACGTTCGTGCGCTCGCCCGGCGGCTACGCCGCCAACGTCGAGGCGGTGACCACCGTGGTGCCGGAGGAGCGCGACCCCGCCGAGGCCCCCGAGGCCCGGGTGCTCGAGACCCCGAACAGCCCCACGATCGACACGCTCGTGGAGCGCTCGAACGAGCTGCACCCGCGCGCCGAGGGCGCCTGGACCGCCGCCGACACGCTCAAGAACGTCGTGCTGGCCGTCATCCTGCCCGACGGCGAGCGCCGTCTCGTGGCGGTCGGGCTGCCCGGGGACCGCGCGGTGGACCTCAAGCGCATCGAGGCCGGGATCGGCGCCGCCCTGGACGTCTCCGGGGAGCTGCTGGTGGAGCAGGCCGGTGACGACGACCTGCGCGCCTGCCCGCTGCTGGTCAAGGGCTACATCGGTCCGGGCCTGTCCCTCGACCAGGCCGTGCTCGGCGAGGAGTCCGCGACGGGCATCCCCTTCTTCGTGGACCCGCGCGTGGTCCGCGGCACCCGCTGGGTCACCGGGGCGAACGTGGCCGGCCAGCACGTCTACGACCTCACGGCCGGGCGCGACTTCGCCTGGGACGGCGTCCTCGAGTGCGCGGAGGTCCGGGCGGGCGACCCCGCGCCGGACGGCTCCGGTCCGCTGGAGGCGGCGCGCGGCATCGAGATGGGCCACATCTTCCAGCTCGGCCGCAAGTACGCGGAGGCGCTGGGGCTGAAGGTCCTGGACCGCAACGGCAAGCTCGTCACCGTGACGATGGGCTCCTACGGGATCGGCGTCACCCGGGCGGTGGCGGCCCTGGCCGAGGCCTACCACGACGACAAGGGCCTGATCTGGCCCCGCCAGGTCGCCCCGGCGGACGTCCACGTGGTCGCCACCGGCAAGGGCCCCGAGGTGTTCGAGGAGGCCGAGAAGGTCGTGGCCGAGCTCGAGGCGGAGGGACTCGAGGTGCTCTTCGACGACCGGCCCAAGGTCTCCCCGGGCGTGAAGTTCGGCGACGCCGAGCTGCTCGGCGTGCCCACCGTGCTGGTGGTCGGCCGGGGCCTCAAGGACGGTGTCCTCGAGCTCAAGGACCGCGCGAGCGGGGCCGGCGAGGACGTGGCCCGCGACGGCGTCGCCGCGGTGGTCGCCGCAGCCGTGCGCGGCTGAGCCCGTGCACGGGCTCGGCGCCTGGCTCGGGCCCTCCGGCCTGGAGCAGATGGACCCCGGCGTCGTCGCCCTGCTGGTGGTCGCCGGTCTCGCCGCGGGCTTCGTGGACGCCGTGGTCGGCGGCGGCGGGCTGCTGCAGCTGCCCGTGGTCCTGATGGTCCCGGGGATCAGCCCGGTCCAGGCCCTGGCCACCAACAAGATGGGCTCCGTGTTCGGCACGGCGACGAGCGCGGTGACGTTCTACCGCCGCACGTCCCCCGACCTGCGCACGGCCCTGCCCATGGCCGGCGTCGCCCTGGTCGGCAGCTTCGGCGGGGCGGCGCTCGCCGCGTCCCTGCCGGAGGAGGTGTTCCGGCCCATCATCCTCGCCGCGCTCGTGGCCGTGCTCCTGTTCACCGTGGCGCGGCCGACCGTCGGGCAGCTCACCGAGCTGCGCCACAGCGGGGCGCGGCACTACGGCACCGCGATGGTCATCGGCACCGTGATCGGCTTCTACGACGGCGTGATGGGCCCGGGCACCGGGTCGTTCCTCGTCATCGCCATGATCACGCTGCTGGGCTACAGCTTCCTGGCCGCGAGCGCCAAGGCCAAGATCGTCAACCTCGCCACCAACGTGGGCGCCCTCGTCTTCTTCTTCGGCCACGGCTCCGTGCTGTGGGGACTGGGCCTCGTCCTGGGGCTGTCCAACATGCTCGGCGGCTACCTCGGGGCGCGCACCGCCGTGGCCCGCGGCAGCCGCTTCATCCGGGTCGTGTTCCTCACCGTGGTCTCGCTGCTGATCCTCAAACTGGGCGTCGACGTCCTGCGCGGGGCCTGAGCGGCCCCGGCGGTCCGCGAGCTCACCGCGGGCCGGGGTCGCGCAGCACGCCGGGCAGGGCCTCCACGTCCCCGGTGAGCTCGGCCTGCAGCCCCGTGGCGCGCTCGAGCGCCACGAGCGCCCAGCACCGCGTGCCGGCGTCGCCCCGGGCGAGCACGTGCGCGGCGGCCTCCTGCACGTCCCGGACCGCGGTCTCCGCGACCCGGCCGGGGTGCGCCCGCAGATCGCCGGGGAGCACGTAGGCGCCCGCGGGCAGCCCCGGGTCGGCCGCGAGCACCTGCCGGGCGGCCGGGAGCTCGAGCAGGTCCTCGACGTCCTCCCGGCCCCGGGCCGGGAGCCCGTCGGGGACGGAGCCGCCGGCCGAGGCGCCGGTGCGGGCGGCCAGCGCCTCGAAGGCGTAGCCGGCCCGGTCCAGGGCCGACCACAGGACGGCGCCCGGTGCGGCCGGCGCGCCGGGCGCGGGTGCCGCGGCCGCGTCGCACAGCGCGCCGCCGTCCGGGGCCGGGGGCCCGGGGCCGTCCAGCTGCCGGGCCGCCGTGGCGCGCGAGACCGCCGCGGCGCCGAGCACCCGCGCCAGGGCGGGGTCCTCGGCCGTCAGGGCGTCCCGGGCCAGGGCCGTCGCCGTCGTGCGCAGCGCGGTGGACGCCGTGCCGTCGGCGTCCACGACATCCGCGGGGGACGGGTGCCGCGCCCGGGCGGCGGCGCTCGTGCGGTCGTCGGGCGCGGGGCCGAGGGCCTCGAGCTGCCGGGCGAGGTCCGCGCGCACGTCGCCCCGCCGGTCGGCGGGCACCGGCCCGGGGGAGGGGACCGCGAGCACGGCCCGGGTGCGCAGCCACGCGTCGGCGCGCGCGACCTCGTCCGGGGGCACCGGGCGGGCGGACTCCAGCCACCACGCCCCGGCGCCGCCGGTCACGAGCAGGACGCCCAGCAGCAGCGGGAGCGCCCGGGAGGCGGTCGTGCGCGGGTCGGTCACCGGGCGGCTCCTGGGGGACGGGCGCGGGAGAGGGGGGCGCGTTCATCATAGGATCTCCAGGACCGACCCCGCCGTCCCGACAGCACGAGGAGACCCCGTGAGCGAGCACAGCACCCCCGGACCCGACGACGACCGGCGGCTGGCCGAGCTGATCGGCCCCGCCGTGGAGGAGTCGGGGCTGGTCCTGGAGGACGTCGCCCTGAAGCCGACCGGCACCGGCCTCGTGCTGCAGGTGCTCGTGGACCTCCCGGAGGACAGCACGGCCAGCGTGGACATCGACCGGATCGCCACGGTCTCCCGCGCCGTGTCCGAGCTCCTCGACCGCACGGACCCCGTGCCGGGCTCCGCCTACGAGCTGGAGGTCTCCTCCCCGGGGGCCACCCGGGAGCTCACGGCGCCGCGGCACTGGCGGCGCTCGATCGGCCGGCTGGTGCGCGTCACCCCGGTGGAGGGCGAGAAGTTCACGGCCCGCCTGCTCGAGGTGGAGCCGGACGGCGTGGTCCTGCAGCGCAGCCACCAGGTGAAGAAGGGCATGCCGCCCCGGCTGCTGGACCCGGAGCGCTGGGCCTTCGACGCCGTGCGCCGCGCCAGGGTGGAGGTCGAGTTCACGGACTGACGGCCCGCCCGGGCCCGGCACGAGTGTAAGATGTGCCGTTGACGCCGCGGCGCCCACCGGCGCCGCGGTCCGCAGTGCGACGACCACCGGGTGCGACGACGATCGTGCGAGCACGACCCGTGACGGCGCCCCGTCATCCCCGACGGCGTGCCGCTCCGCCCCCGGGGTCGAGAGGTGAGGAAGGCCGGACATGGACATCGATATGAGCACCCTCCGACTGCTGGAGCGTGAGCGCGACATCCCCGTGGACCTGCTCATCCCCACCATCGAGCAGGCCCTCCTGCTGGCGTACCACAAGACCGCCGGCGCGCTCCCGGGCGCGCGCGCGGAGATCGAGCGCCGGACCGGCCACGTGACCATCTGGGCCCCCGAGCTGGACGAGGACGGCGAGGCGGTCGGGGAGTTCGACGACACCCCGGCCGGTTTCGGGCGGATCGCCGCCTCCACGGCGCGCCAGGTCATCCTCCAGCGGCTGCGCGACGTCGAGGACGACGCCGTGCTGGGCCACTTCAAGGGCCGCGAGGGCGAGATCGTCTCCGGGCAGATCCAGCAGGGGCACAACCCGCACATGGTCCAGGTGGACCTGGGCACCGTGGAGGGCGTGCTGCCCCCGCACGAGCAGGCCCCCGGCGAGAAGTACCCCCACGGCGCCCGCATCCGCGCGTTCGTCGTCGAGGTCAAGCGCGGCATGAAGGGCCCGTCGATCACGCTCTCCCGATCCCACCCGGACCTGGTGCGCCGCCTGTTCGAGATGGAGGTGCCGGAGATCGCCGACGGCACCGTGGAGATCATGGCCGTGGCCCGCGAGGCCGGGCACCGCACGAAGATCGCCGTGCGCGCCACCCAGGCCGGGATCAACGCCAAGGGCGCCTGCATCGGGGAGATGGGCTCCCGCGTGCGCGCCGTGATGAACGAGCTGCACGACGAGAAGATCGACATCGTCGACTGGTCGGACGACCCCGCCCGCTGCATCGCCAACGCGCTGTCCCCGGCCAAGGTGTCCCGGGTGAGCGTGCTCGACGAGCGGGCCCGCTCGTCCCGCGCCGTCGTCCCCGACACCCAGCTGTCCCTGGCCATCGGCAAGGAGGGCCAGAACGCCCGCCTGGCCGCGAAGCTCACCGGCTGGAAGATCGACATCGTCCCCGAGTCGAAGGCCGCCGAGCGCGGCTGAGACGGGCCCCGGTGCGGGGCCGGCGCCCCGCACCGGGGCCCGTCCCGGGATCCCGCGCGCGCCCGGTTTCGGCCCAGGGCGGTCCCCGGGATAGACTGGACAGCGGTCAGACCGTTGGTGGTCCCTGTCCGGCGCCGGCTCCCGGCCCGCACGGGACGTCCCCGACGTCCCGGCGCGAGACGAGGAGTGCGGAGCGAGTGAGTGCAGACTCCCGTCGCACGTGCATCGGATGCCGGACCACCGAACACCCTGACCAGCTCGTACGTGTGGTGACCGAACCGACCGACGGCGGCCTCCGGGCCGTGGTCGACCGGACGGGGCGCCTCGGCGGTCGCGGAGCCTGGCTCCACCCCTCCCACGAGTGCCTGGACACGGCCCTGCGCCGGCGCGCCTTCCGGCGCGCGTTCCGGGCGGTCGTGGACACGGAGGCGGTCGCCCCCGGACTGGACGCCCTGCTGTCCACGAGGGCAGTCCCGTGACCGGGCGCACGAGTGCCGACCACAGCCGTCCCCGGACGGCAGCCCGCGCGGTCCGACCGGACCGGTGACCACGTCCGCCCGCGGGTGCAGAACTGGAAAGCGAGTCAGAGAACCGATGGAAAACCGATGAGTGCCCAGCGATGAGTGCTTCGTTGTGCTCTGCCAACGGCCTCCCGCGACCCCGCGCCGTCCTCGACGGCCGATGCTCCGGGAGCCTCAACGGAAAATAAGTGGTTCGTGCCTGTTTCGGTGCGGACCGAGACAGGAGAGAAGTGGCCAAGCCCCGCGTTCACGAGCTCGCGAAAGAGCTCGGAATAACGTCCAAGGAAGCGATTTCCACGCTTCAGACCCTGGGTGAGTTCGTCCGAGGCGCGTCCTCGACCGTCGAGCCGCCCGTCGCCAAGAAGCTGCGCTCGGCCCTCGCCGGCAAGGCGGAGAAGTCCGCCCCGGCCGCCGCTGCGCCGGCCGGCCGGCCCGCGCCGAAGCCCAGCACGTCGTCCAAGCCCGGCAGCGCCGCGCCCGCCCCGGGCCCGGCCGCCGCCAGGTCCGCCGGGAAGCCGGCGGAGAAGGCGCCCGAGAAGGCCGCCGAGCAGAAGCCCGCCGAGCAGAAGCCGGCCGAGCAGGCTCCCGAGCAGAAGCCCGCGGAGCAGGCCCCGCAGCGCCCGGCGTCGCCGGGCGGCAAGGCGCCGGCCCCGGGCCCGCGCCCGGGCAACAACCCGTTCGCCAGCCAGCAGGGCATGGGCCGCAGCGGGGCGCCCCGTCCGGGCTCCGCCGCGCCGCGCCCCGGCGGCACCGCGCCCCGTCCGGGCTCCGCCGCGCCGCGCCCCGGTGCTCCCCGCCCGGCGGGCCCCCGCCCGGGCAACAACCCGTTCGCCGCCCAGCAGGGCATGCGCTCGGGCCGTCCCGAGCGCCAGGGCGGTCCCCGTCCCCAGGGCCAGGGCGGACCCCGTCCGCAGGGCCAGGGTCAGGGCCAGGGCGGTCCTCGTCCGCAGGGCCAGGGCGGACCCCGTCCCCAGGGCGGTCCCCGTCCCGGTGGGGCGCGCCCCAGCCCGAACATGATGCCCGGTCACACCACCGGCGTGGCCCCGATCGGCTCGCGGCCGGCCGGCGGCGGCGCCGGTCCGCGCCGCGGCGGTCCCGGCGGCGGCGGGGGCGGGTTCTCCCGTCCCGGCGGCGGCCCCGGCCGCGGCGGCCGCGGCGGCACCCAGGGCGCCTTCGGGCGCGGCGGCGCCCGCGGCAAGCAGCGCAAGTCGAAGCGGGCGAAGCGCCAGGAGCTCGAGCAGATGAAGGCCCCGTCCGTCGGCGGCGTCTCCGTGCCCCACGGCGACGGCACCACGGTCGTGCGGCTGCGCCGCGGCGCGTCCCTGACGGACTTCGCCGAGAAGATCAACGCGAACCCGGCCTCCCTCGTCACGGTGCTCATCCACCTCGGCGAGATGGCCACGCAGACGCAGTCCCTCGACGAGGAGACCTTCCAGCTGCTGGGCGCCGAGCTCGGGTACAAGATCCAGGTGGTCTCGCCGGAGGACGAGGAGCGCGAGCTCTTCGAGTCCTTCGACATCGACCTGGAGGCCGAGGCCGCGGCCGAGGGCGACGACGTCCTGGAGGCGCGCCCGCCGGTCGTCACCGTCATGGGCCACGTCGACCACGGCAAGACCCGCCTGCTCGACGCCATCCGGAACACGAAGGTGACCGAGGGCGAGGCCGGCGGCATCACCCAGCACATCGGCGCCTACCAGATCAGCACCGAGCTGGACGGCCAGGAGCGGCAGATCACGTTCATCGACACCCCGGGCCACGAGGCGTTCACCGCCATGCGTGCCCGTGGTGCCCAGGTGACGGACATCGCCGTGCTCGTGGTCGCCGCGGACGACGGCGTCATGCCGCAGACGGTCGAGGCGCTCAACCACGCCCAGGCCGCCGGTGTGCCGATCGTGGTGGCGGTCAACAAGATCGACAAGCCCGAGGCGAACCCGGACAAGATCCGCGGCCAGCTCACCGAGTACGGCCTGGTCCCCGAGGAGTACGGCGGCGACACCATGTTCGTCGACGTCTCCGCGCGCCAGGACCTCAACATCGACGAGCTGCTGGACGCGATCGTGCTGACCGCGGACGGCGCGCTCGAGCTGCAGGCGAACCCGAACAAGGACGCCCGCGGCGTGGCCATCGAGGCGAACCTGGACAAGGGCCGCGGCGCGGTCTCGACCGTGCTCGTGCAGTCCGGCACGCTGCGCGTCGGCGACGCGATCGTCGCCGGCGCCGCGTACGGCCGCGTGCGCGCCATGTTCGACGAGAACGGCCAGGCCGTCGACGAGGCCGGTCCCTCGCGCCCCGTGCAGGTGCTGGGCCTGGACTCCGTGCCCCGGGCCGGCGACACGTTCCTCTCCACCCCGGAGGAGCGCACCGCGCGCCAGATCGCCGAGAAGCGCCAGGCGGCGGACCGCAACGCCCTGCTCGCCAAGCGCCGCAAGCGGATCACGCTCGAGTCCTTCGACGAGGCCGTGGCCGCCGGCAAGATCGACACGCTCAACCTCATCATCAAGGGCGACGTGTCCGGTGCCGTGGAGGCGCTCGAGGACTCGCTGCTCAAGATCGACGTGGGCGAGGAGGTCCAGCTGCGCGTCATCCACCGCGGTGTCGGCGCGATCACGCAGAACGACGTCAACCTGGCGACCGTGGACAACGCGATCATCATCGGCTTCAACGTCCGTCCCGCCGAGCGCGTGACGGAACTGGCCGACCGCGAGGGCGTCGAGATGAAGTTCTACTCGGTGATCTACAACGCCATCGACGACGTCGAGAGCGCGCTCAAGGGCATGCTCAAGCCGGAGTACGAGGAGGTGGAGCTCGGCACCGCCGAGATCCGCGAGGTCTACCGGTCCTCCAAGTGGGGCAACATCGCCGGTGCCTACATCACCAAGGGCACCATCCGGCGCAACGCCAAGGCCCGGCTCGTCCGGGACGGCAACGTCGTGGCGGACAACCTCACGATCGACTCGCTGCGCCGGTTCAAGGACGACGCGACCGAGGTCCGCGAGGGCTACGAGTGCGGCATCGGGCTCGGCTCCTTCAACGACATCCACGAGGGCGACCTCATCGAGACGTGGGAGATGCGCGAGAAGCCGCGCGCCTGACCCGTCCCGCGTCCCGCGCCCCGCGCGCGGGACGCCCGCGGCGGCACGGGCGGGCCCAGCGCCCGCCCGTGCCGCCGCGACCCTTCCAGCACCGCTTCGAGCACTGCACCGCCCCGACCCGAGGAGCATCCACCATGGCTGACGCAGCACGCGCCGCCCGACTCGCCGACCGGATCAAGGTCGTCGTGGCCCAGGCGCTCGAGCGCCGGGTCAAGGACCCCCGGCTGGGCTTCGTGACCATCACGGACGCCCGCGTCACCAACGACCTCCAGCACGCCACCCTGTACTACACGGTGTTCGGCACCGCGGAGGAGCAGGAGAGCACCCGCGCCGCCCTGGAGTCCGCCAAGGGCGTCCTGCGCAGCGAGGTCGGCCGCAACATCACGGCCCGCCTGACGCCCACGCTGACCTTCGTCCCCGACGAGATCCCGGTCAACGCCTCGCACCTCGAGGAGGTGCTGCGTGCGGCCAAGGAGAAGGACGCCCAGGTCGCCGCCCAGGCGGCCGGCGCCAGCTGGGCCGCGGGGGAGGACCCCTACCGGAAGCCGGCCGAGGAGGACGACGAGTCCTCCCGGGACCGCTGAGCGGGCGGAGGCACCGGGGAAGTGACCCGCACGAAGCCTGACGTCCCGAGCCCGGACCCGTCCCTGCCGACGCCGTCCGGGCTCGTGGTCGTGGACAAGCCCGCCGGCTGGACCAGCCACGACGTCGTCGCCCGTGCCCGGCGCCTCGCGGGCACCCGCAAGGTCGGCCACGCCGGGACCCTGGACCCCATGGCCACCGGCGTCCTGGTCCTCGGCGTGGACCGTGCCACCCGCCTCCTGACCTGGGTCGTCGGGCGGGACAAGACGTACGCGGCGACGATCCGGCTCGGGCTGACCACCGTCACCGACGACGCCGAGGGCGAGGTCCTCGACGTCGCCGGCCCCGGGGCCGTGGCCGCGGTGGACGAGGACGCGGTGGCCGCCGGCGTCGCCCGGCTCACCGGTGACCTCGAGCAGGTCCCCGCGAAGGTCAGCGCCATCAAGGTCGAGGGCCGGCGCGCCTACGCGCAGGTCCGGGCCGGGCAGGACGTCGAGCTCGCCGCCCGCCCCGTCACCGTGTCCGAGTTCGCCGTGCACCGGCTGGTGCGGACCCGCGACGACGCCGGGCGCGACGTCCTCGACGTCGACGTCACCGTGACCTGCAGCTCCGGCACCTACGTCCGGGCCCTGGCCCGGGACCTCGGCGCCGACCTCGGGGTCGGCGGACACCTGACCGCCCTGCGCCGGACCCGGGTGGGCGCGTGGGGCCTCGAGGACGCCTCGACCCTCGAGGAGCTCGCCGCGGAGGTGGCCGCCGGCCGCCCGCTGCCCGTGACGAGCCTCGAGGACGCCGCGGCGGGGCTGTTCCCCGTCCGCCGGCTGACGGCGGCCGAGGCCGAGGACGTCGCCCACGGCCGCCGGATCGGCCCCAGCGCCGCGGACCCCGGTGCGGGCCCGCCCGACAACGAGGCCGTCACGGGCGGCTTCGCCCCCGACGGGCGGCTCGTGGCCCTGCTCTCGGACCGCGGCCACCGCGGGGAGCGCACCGCCAAGCCCGTGCTCGTCTTCCTGCCCGGGGAGCGGTTCGCCGCGCCGCCCGGGACCCCGCCGGGGGAGCGCTGATGCTGTGGGGCTACGACGGCTGGTTCTGGGCCGCGGCGCTGCTGGGCGCCCTCTCCTTCCTCGTGTGCGCCGTGCAGGCCGTGCGCGGACGGCGGCCCGACGACTGGACCCAGGGCTCCGTGCTGGTCCTCGAGGCGTTCCTGCTCGTCCACGCGGTGGGCACGGTGGTCATGCACGTCCGGGGCCCCGGGCCCACCGGCTCGGCCCTCGAGCACTGGGGCTACCTGCTGACCGCGCTGCTCGTCCCGGCGGGCACCTTCGTGTGGTCGCTCGTGGAGCGCTCGAGCTGGTCCAACTGGGTGCTCGCGGCCGCGGGCCCCGTGGTGGCGATCATGGTCTACCGCATGAACTTCATCTGGTACTACCAGTGAGCCCCCGCACCGCCCCGACCCCGCAGGAGGCACCCCGATGACGCACGACGCCCCGGAGAGCGGGCCCACCCGGCTGCAGCAGCGCTTCGGGCCGCGGGCCGGCACGGCGCGCGGCGACCGCAAGTCCTCGGGCTTCGGGCGCCTGGTGGTCGTGGTCTACGCGGTCTTCTCCCTCTCGGCCGGGGTCCGCTCGCTCTACCAGATCCTGACCGGCTTCGGGACCGCGCCGCTGCCGTACCTGCTCTCCGCGTTCGCCGCGGCGGTCTACGTTGTGGCCACCGTGGCCCTCGCCCGGCCCGGCCCCCGGTGGCACCGCCTGGCCACGGCGGCCGTGGGCGTGGAGCTGCTCGGGGTGCTCGGCGTGGGGCTGCTCTCCGTGCTCGCCCCGGCCCTGTTCCCCGAGGCCAGCGTGTGGTCCCACTTCGGGCGGGACTACGGCTACGTCCCCCTGGTGCTGCCGGTGGTCGGCCTCGCCTGGCTCCGCCGGTCCCGTCCCCGCGCCGGGCTCGCCCCGGCCTGACCGCCCGCCCGCCGGTCCCGCCCCGCGCGGCGCCCCGGCACGCACCGGGTAGGCTCGGTCGCGGGCCGCAGCGCCCTGCGCCGCACGCCGTTCGAAAGGATTCCCGCCGATGCCCGTACGCCCCGACGGCGCCGAGGACTACGACGTCCCCGTCCTCACCGACGGCACCGTGGTGCTGCGCCGGCTCGAGGAGCGCGACGTCCCGCAGCTGGCCCGCAACTGCGCGGACCCCGCGGCCGCGGAGTTCACCACCGTGCCCCTCGGCTACACGGAGGCGGACGCCCGCTGGTACGTCGAGGAGTTCGTCCCCGCGGCCTGGCGCGCCGGCCGCGAGTACAACTGGGCCGTGGCGGACGCCCGGACCGACCGCCTGCACGGGACGGTGGGGCTCAACGCCCTGCGGGGGACCACGGCCGACATCGGGCTCAACTTCGGCCCGCACGCCCGCGGCTCCGGCGCGGCGGAGGGCGCCTGCCGGCTGCTGCTCGAGCACGCGTTCGGGTCCCTGGGCCTCACCTATGCTTACTGGATGGCCAAGGTCCCCAACTGGGCCAGCCGCAAGCTCGCGTGGAGGCTCGGCTTCCGCTCCCCGGTGCGGATCGACGGGTTCATGGAGCAGCGCGGCGCCTCGGTGGACGCCTGGATCCTGACCCTCGGCGCCGAGGACCCCCGCACCCCGCAGACCCCGTGGGACGGCCCGCCGTCCCCGTCCGCGGCGCCCGCGGAGGAGCCCGGCGGCCCGCACCGACCCGGCCCGCGCTGACGAGTCCCACCCGTACCTGCCTGTTGTCGTTCCTGCGAGGAGAACCGTGTTCCGCTGGCGAGATCTCTCTGACGTCCCCCCGGGCTTCGGCCCGTCGGTGGTCACCATCGGCAACTTCGACGGCGTCCACCGGGGTCACCAGCGGGTGCTGTCCGAGCTCGTCGACGCGGCCCGCGAGCGGGGCTGGGCCTCGGTGGTCGTGACGTTCGACCCGCACCCCGCGCAGGTGCACCGTCCCGGCAGCCACCCGGGACTGATCATGGGCACCGAGGACAAGCTGGACGCCCTCGAGCGGACCGGCGCGGACGCCGCCCTCGTGCTGGAGTACACCCTGCAGTTCGCGGACCAGTCCACGGAGCAGTTCGTGCTGAGCACCCTGGTGGGGCCGCTCGGCGCCCGCTGCCTCGTGGTCGGGGAGGACACCCGCCTGGGCAAGGACAACACGGGCAACATCGACACGCTCCGCGAGCTGGGGGAGCGCCACGGCTTCGAGGTCCGGGTGGTCGACGACCTGCTCGACGCGCTGCACGAGGAGCACCCGGAGCACGCCCCGGCCGTGACGACGGCGGGGGAGCGGCGCTGCTCCTCCACATGGATCCGGGCCTGCCTGCAGGCGGGGGACGTGCGCGCGGCCGCCCGGCTGCTCGGGCGCCACCACCGGATGCGCGGGGAGGTGGTGCACGGGGCCGCCCGCGGGCGGGAGCTCGGCTATCCCACGGCCAACCTCTCCCCGGAGGCGGCCGGCTTCGTGCCCGCCGACGGGGTGTACGCCGGGTGGCTGGTCGACGCCTCCGGCACCCGCTGGCCCACCGCGATCTCCGTGGGGTCCAACCCGACTTTCGAGAACGTGCCCCGGCAGGTCGAGGCGCACGTCATCGACCGCCCCGAGGAGCGGGTCGAGGACTTCGACCTCTACGGCCAGGAAGTGGTCGTGGAGTTCGTCGCCCGGCTGCGCGGGATGGTCGCCTACGAGGGCGTGGACAAGCTCGTGGCGCAGATGGACGACGACGTCGAGCGCACCCGGGGCATCCTGGCCGCCGAGGCCTGAGCCCCGGCGGCCCGCGCCGCCGCCCCGCAGGGCCGCCCGCACGGCCCGGCTGCGGCCCCTCGGCCGCGCCCGCGCCGGCTACATCTCCTCGTGCGTGTTCGGGTCGAAGCCGGAGCCGCTGATCCCGGTGTGCAGCATCCGCATCCGGCGCATCTGGTCCTCGTCCAGCTCCCAGTCGAGGACGTCGAGGTTCTCGGCCATGCGCCGGGGGTCGGAGCTCTTGGGGATCGGGACGGTGTGCGACTGCAGGTGCCAGCGCAGGACGACCTGGGCCGGGGTCCGCCCGGTCTGCCGGGCGATCCGCGCGATCCACTCGTGCTGGAGCAGGTCGGTCTTGCGGCCCAGCGGGGACCAGGCCTGGGTGACGATGCGGTGCTCCTCGTGGAACTCCCGCAGCCGCTCCTGCTGGTACTGCGGGTGCAGCTCCACCTGGTTGACCGCCGGCGTCTCGCCGGTCTCCTCGATCAAACGCCGGATGTGGGCGGGCGTGAAGTTGGACACCCCCACCGAGCGGACCAGGCCCTCCTGCCGCAGCTCCAGCATCGTCCGCCACGTCTCCACGTACCGGCCGACCGAGGGGTTCGGCCAGTGGATGAGGTAGAGGTCCACGTGGTCGGTGCCCAGCCGCCGCAGGGAGCCCTCGAGCGAGCGACGCACCGAGTCCGTGCCGTGGTCCCGGCCCGGCAGCTTGGTGGTGAGGAACAGCTCGCCGCGCGGCACGCCGGCGGCCGCGACCGCGCGGCCCACCCCCGTCTCGTTGCCGTAGTTCACCGCGGTGTCCACCATCCGGTACCCCCGCATCAGGGCCTCGGCGACGTCGGCCTCGGCCGCGGCGTCGTCCATCGGATAGGTGCCCAGCCCGATCGCGGGGATCCGCCGGCCGTCCCGCATCGTGTGCGTGCGGTCGGCGACCGCCGGCCCCCGCCCGTCCTTCTCGTCCTTGCTCACGCGCTGCTCCTGCTCGTCTCGTGCTGCTCGTCCCGGCGCCCGGACGCCCGTGCGCCGGGACGTCGCCGTCGTGTCCCTCCCATCTTGGCCCACCGGCCGGGGCGCGCCCAGCCCAGCGCGCCGCGCGGGGCGAGGGTGGGGCGGCGCGCCCGCGTCCGCTAGACTGGACGGCGGTCCGACTGCAGTCCGTGGTTGTCGGACCCCCGGGGAGCCCCGGGACCCGGCGACGAGCCCGTCGTCCGGGCCGCACGGTACTGACTCGAACGGAGTTACACGTGGCACTCGACGCCGCCATCAAGCAGGAGATCATCAAGGACTTCGCGACCCACGAGGGCGACACCGGTTCGCCCGAGGTGCAGATCGCGGTCCTGACCCGCCGGATCGCCGATCTGACGGAGCACCTGAAGCAGCACAAGCACGACCACCACACCCGCCGCGGCCTGATGGCCCTGGTCGGTCGCCGCCGCCGCATGCTGACCTACCTGCGCGACACCGACATCACGCGCTACCGCACGCTCATCGAGCGGCTCGGCCTGCGCCGCTAGTCGGTCCCCGGCGGCGTCCGCCCGGCAACGGGAGGACGCCGCCGGAGCACCGGCCCGCCCGGCACGGCAGCCGGACGGGCGTGGTGCACCACCACAGACAGCACCATCGAACACCAGACGGGGCCACCGCGCCGATCATTCGCGGTCCTCGGTAGTGATCTCCGGACACCGGACGGCCCCCCGCGGCCCCGGCCCTTCCGTGGATCTCGATCGAAGACCGGGTGACGCGCGGACGGTCCCGCCGACACGAAACGGAGGTGACCCTTGGAGGGTCCCGAGATCCAGTACGCCGAAGCCGTCATCGACAACGGCTCCTACGGAAAGCGCGTCGTGCGCTTCGAGACCGGCCGCCTCGCCAAGCAGGCCGCCGGCTCCACCCTCGTCTCCATCGACGAGGACACCACCATGCTCGCCGCCACCACGGTGGGCAAGTCGCCCCGCCAGGGCTTCGACTTCTTCCCCCTGACGGTCGACGTCGAGGAGCGGATGTACGCCGCCGGGCGCATCCCGGGCTCGTTCTTCCGCCGCGAGGGCCGTCCCTCCACGGACGCGATCCTCACCTGCCGGCTCATCGACCGCCCGCTGCGCCCCGCCTTCGGCAAGGGCATCCGCAACGAGGTGCAGGTCGTCGTCACGATCCTGTCCATGAACCCGGACGAGATCTACAACACCGTCGCGATCAACGCCGCGTCGATGGCCACGACCCTGTCGGGCATGCCCTTCCAGGGCCCCGTCGGCGGCGTCCGCGTCGCCCTCATGGCCGGGGAGAACGGTCAGCACCAGTGGGTCGCCTTCCCCAAGCACTCGCAGCTCGAGAACGCCGTGTTCGACATGGCCGTGGCCGGCCGCGTGGTCACCGGCAAGGACGGCTCCGAGGACGTCGCGATCATGATGGTCGAGGCCGAGGCCACCGACACCTCCTGGAACCTCATCAAGAACAACGGCGCCGTGGCCCCCACCGAGGAGCTCGTGGCCCAGGGCCTCGAGGCCGCCAAGCCGGCCATCAAGGCGCTGTGCGACGCCCAGTCCGACCTGCGGGCCCGCGCCGGCAAGCCGGCGATGGAGCTGCCCCGCTTCGGCGGCTTCGGCGACGACGTCCGGGAGGCCGTGGCGGCCTCCGTCGGGTCCCGGCTCGCCGAGGTCTACTCGATCGCCGACAAGCAGGAGCGCGAGGCCGCGACCGACGAGCTGCACCAGACCACCCTGGCCGAGCTCACCGGTGAGGGCCGGCCCTTCGCCGACCGCCAGGACGAGGTCAACGGCGCCTACCAGGCCCTGACCAAGCAGACCGTGCGCCAGCGCATCCTCACCGAGCAGGTCCGCATCGACGGCCGCGGCCTGACGGACATCCGCCAGCTCACCGCCGAGGTCGAGGTCCTGCCCCGCGTGCACGGCTCCGCGATCTTCGAGCGCGGCGAGACCCAGATCATGGGCGTGACCACGCTGAACATGCTCAAGATGGAGCAGCAGATCGACTCGCTGTCCCCGGTCAAGCACAAGCGCTACGTGCACCACTACAACTTCCCGCCGTACTCCACCGGCGAGACCGGTCGCGTGGGCTCCCCGAAGCGCCGCGAGATCGGCCACGGCGCGCTGGCCGAGCGGGCCATCACCCCGGTGCTGCCCTCCCGCGAGGAGTTCCCCTACGCGATCCGCCAGGTCTCCGAGGCGCTGGGCTCCAACGGCTCCACGTCGATGGGCTCCGTCTGCGCCTCGACCCTGTCGCTGCTCAACGCCGGCGTGCCCCTGCGCGCGCCGGTGGCCGGCATCGCCATGGGCCTGGTCTCGGACGAGGTGGACGGGGAGACCCGCTACGCCGCGCTGACCGACATCCTGGGCGCCGAGGACGCGCTGGGCGACATGGACTTCAAGGTCGCCGGCACCTCGGAGTTCGTGACCGCGATCCAGCTCGACACCAAGCTCGACGGGATCCCCTCCTCGGTGCTCGACGCCGCGCTGACCCAGGCCCGCGAGGCCCGGCTGCACATCCTCGGGGTGCTGAACGCGGCCATCGACCAGCCCGACGAGATGAGCGAGTTCGCCCCGCGAGTGATCTCCGTGACCGTCCCCGTCTCCAAGATCGGCGAGGTCATCGGCCCCAAGGGCAAGATGATCAACCAGATCCAGGAGGACACCGGCACCGACATCTCGATCGAGGACGACGGCACCGTCTACATCGGCGCCACCGACGGCCCCTCGGCCGAGGCGGCGCGGGCCGCGATCAACGCGATCGCCAACCCGCAGGTCCCCGAGGTCGGCGAGCGCTACCTCGGCACCGTGGTCAAGACCACGACCTTCGGCGCCTTCGTGTCCCTCACTCCCGGCAAGGACGGCCTGCTGCACATCTCGGAGCTGCGCAAGCTCAACGAGGGCAAGCGCGTCACCGACGTCGAGGACGTCCTGGGCGTCGGCCAGAAGGTCCAGGTCGAGATCACCAAGGTCGACGACCGCGGCAAGCTCTCGCTGGCCCCCGTGGTCGCCGAGGAGCCGAACGTCTTCCCGGAGGACGACGACGACACCGAGGCCTGAGCCGGGCCCGTCCCGCGCACAGCACCGCACGAGCAGAGAAGGCAGCACAGCTGGATGACGGCAGTCGATCTGCCGCTGGAGGCGGGCGACCGCGGCCCGGGGAGCACCCCGGGCCCGGACGCCCGCCTCTCGGCGGTTCCCCGCAGTTCCCCCTCCGCCGCGGCGGCGGCCCTGACCACGGCCGCCGCGGGCTTCAGCCACACCCTCCACGAGGGCGCGGGCGGCAACGTGGTCCGCCGCACGGTGCTGCCGTGCGGCACCCGCGTGCTCACCGAGCGGATGCCCGCCCAGCGGGCCGTGACCGTCGGCTTCTGGGTCGGCGTCGGCTCCCGGGACGAGCAGCCGGGCCGGCTGGGCTCCACGCACTTCCTCGAGCACCTGCTGTTCAAGGGCACCGCGCGGCGCTCGGCGCTGCAGATCGCGGAGGCCTTCGACGAGGTGGGCGGGGAGTCCAACGCGGCCACGGCCAAGGAGCACACGTGCTACTACGCGCGGGTGCTGGCCGAGGACCTGCCGATGTCGATCGACGTCATCACCGACATGGTGACGTCGGCCGCCCTGGACCCGGAGGAGCTCGAGCGGGAGCGGGGGGTCATCCTCGAGGAGCTCGCCATGGACAAGGACGACCCCGAGGACGTCGCCTTCGAGGAGTTCACCCAGCGCGTGCTCGGCGACCACCCCCTGGGCCGGCCCATCGGCGGCACCCCCGAGGAGATCCTCGAGGTGCCCCGCGACGCGGTGGTCGAGCACTACCGCCGCCACTACCGGCCCGAGGGCCTCGTGGTGACGGCGGCGGGCGGGCTCGAGCACGACGTCGTCGTCGCCCTCGTCGCCGAAGCCCTCGAGCGCGCGGGCTGGGACCCCGCCGTCCCGGCGGCGCCCGTCCCGCGGCGCGAGCGCACCCCGGCGCCCCTGGCCCCGGACTGGGGCGAGCACTTCCTGGAGCGTCCCGTGGAGCAGACCAACGTGGTCGTCGGCCGGCCCGGGCTCGTGGCCGGGGACGACCGCCGGTTCGCGATGACGGTGCTCAACGCGGCCCTGGGCGGCGGGATGTCCTCCCGCCTGTTCCAGGAGATCCGCGAGAAGCGGGGCCTGGCCTACAGCACCTTCTCCTTCTCGGGGGCCTACTCGGACGCCGGCTACTTCGGGATGTACGCCGGGTGCCTGCCCGCGCGCACCGACGAGGTCGTGGCGCTCATGACGGGCGAGCTGGAGACGCTCGCCCGGGACGGCATCGGCGCGGAGGAGCTGCGCAAGGTCGTGGGCCAGCTGGGCGGGGGCACCGTGCTCGCCCTCGAGGACACCGGCTCGCGGATGTCCCGGCTGGGCTCCGCGGAGCTGAAGTCCGGGGAGTTCCTCGACATCGACGAGTCCCTGGACCGGGTGCGCGCCGTGACGCCGGAGCAGGTCCGGGAGCTCGCCGCGTGGCTGGCCGAGGGACCCGTCGTGACCACCATCGTGGCGCCCACCCGCCGCTGACCCCGCCCCGCCACCGGGGCCCGCCCGCCCCGCGACCCAGGGACCGTGACCCGCGAGCCCGTGACCTAGAGTTGGAGCCATGACCGAGCGCACAGCCACCGAGACCACCACCGCCCCGGCGACCACCACCGGCGGGCTCCGGGTCGCCGTCCTCGGCGCCCGCGGCCGCATGGGCAGCGAGGCCGCGCAGGCGGTCCGCCGCGCCGAGGGGCTGGAGCTCGTCGCGGAGCTCGACCACGAGGACTCCCTCGAGGTCCTGGTCTCGGCGGGCGCGCAGGTCGTCGTCGACTTCACCGTCCCGTCGGTCACCGAGCACAACGTGCGCTTCGCGGTGGAGCACGGCATCCACTGCGTGGTGGGCACCACCGGCTGGGACGACGAGGGCCTGGACCGGACCCGGGCGCTGCTCGAGCGGCACCGGGGCGTGGGCGTGCTCATCGCCCCCAACTTCTCCATCGGCGCGGTCCTGGCCATGCGCTTCTCCGCGCAGGCCGCCCGGTTCTTCGAGTCCGTCGAGATCGTCGAGCTGCACCACCCGGACAAGGTCGACGCCCCCTCGGGCACGGCCGCCCGCACCGCCGCCCTCGTCGGCGAGGCCCGGCGGGCCGCGGGGGTCGCGCCCTCGCCCGACGCCACGAAGCAGGACCCGGACGGGGCCCGCGGGGCGCTCGTCGACGACGTCCGCGTGCACTCGGTGCGCCTGCGGGGACTGGTGGCCCACCAGGAGACGCTGCTCGGCAACCTCGGCGAGCAGCTCACCATCCGGCACGACTCCTTCGACCGCATCTCCTTCATGACCGGCGTGGTGCTCGGCGTCCGGCAGGTCGTCTCCCACCCCGGGCTCACGCACGGTCTCGAGGACTACCTCGACCTGGGCCTGTAGCGCCGATGGACTCGATCCGGACCTGGGTCCTGGGCCTGTTCGCGGCGGCCCTGCTGACCCTGTGGCTGCTGCCGATCCCCGGCGGCTCGAAGCTGTGGATCCTCGCGGTGCTCGTCTTCGCCGGCGTCTTCACGCTCCTGGAGTCCACGAACAAGGCGAAGCTGCTCGCCGCGGCCATGGTGTCGCTGCTCGTCGTCTACCTGGGGCTGAGCCTGCACCGCGCCGTGCTGCTGCTGGGCACGGACGGCTGGATCGCCAAGGCCTTCGGGGCGGCGCTGCTCGTGCTGCCGGCCGTGGGCGTGTGGGCGCTGGTGCGCGAGGTCCTCTTCGGCGTCCGGACCGAGCAGCTCGGCCGGACCCTGCACGCGGAGGGCGGGCTGCCGCCCGACGACCTGCCGCGCACCCCCGGCGGGCGCATCGTGCGCGAGGCCGCCGACGAGCGGTTCGGGACGTACCGGGCGCAGACCGAGGAGGACCCGGGGGAGTGGCGCAACTGGTACCGGCTCTCCCTCGCCTACGCGGCCGCCGGGGACCGGACCCGCGCCCGCGCCGCGATGCGCGACGCCGTGGCCCTCTCCCGCGGGCGCGCCGCCCGCGGCACGGAGCCCGCCGACCCCCCGGGCGGGGAACGGGCCTGAGCCCGTGGCGGGCACACCGGGACCGGACGCGTCCCCCGGCGGTGCGCCCGCAGCGAAGACGGTAACCTGGCACCCATGACTGCCAACGCCTCGCCTTCCCCCGCCGACCTGCCCGCGACCCGGTCCGAGCCCATGTTCGGGACATTGCTCACCGCCATGATCACCGTCTTCGCCGAGGACGGCTCCGTGGACCTGGACGCCACCGCGACCATGGCCGAGCAGCTCGTGGACGACGGCTGCGACGGCCTGGTGGTGTGCGGCACCACGGGCGAGTACTCCACCATGACCGACGACGAGAACCTCTCCGTGTTCCGCGTGGTCAAGGACGCCGTGGGCTCCCGCGTGCCCCTGCTGGCGGGCACCGGCTCCAACGACACCGAGCACTCCCGGTACCTCTCCCGGGCCGCCGAGAAGATCGGCATGGACGGGCTGCTCATCGTCACCCCGTACTACAACAAGCCCTCCCAGGCCGGCGTCGAGGCCCACTTCCGCAGCCTCGCCGACTCCGTGGACCTGCCCATCATGCTCTACGACATCCCGGGCCGCGCCGGCATCCCGATCGCCACGGAGACCCTCGTCTCCCTCGCCGGGCACCCGAACATCGTGGCCGTCAAGGACGCCAAGGCGGACCTGGTCGCCGCGACCCGGGTGCTGGCCGAGACCGACCTGCTGTACTACTCGGGCGACGACGGGCTGACCCTGCCCTGGATGGCCATCGGCGCCGCCGGGCTCATCGGCGTCACCACCCACGTGGCCACCGCCCGGTACCGCCGCCTCGTCGACGCGGTCCGCGCCCAGGACCTCGCCACGGCCCAGCGGATCAACCGCGAGCTCGAGCCCGTGGTCCGCGCGACCATGACCCGCGCCCCCGGCGCCGTCGCCGCGAAGACGATCCTCAGCTGGCAGGGCCGCCTGCCGCACAACACCGTGCGCCTCCCGCACGTCCCGCCCACGGAGGCCGAGGCCGCCCTGATCCGCGCGGACCTGGCGGGCTCGGTCATCTCCGACACCCTCCTCGAGACCATCGACTGACGAAAGAGGTCACATGACCCAGTGGCACACCGACCTGTCGGCCCCGCCCGCCCTCGGCAAGGACGTCCTGCGCGTCGTCCCGCTGGGCGGGCTGGGCGAGGTGGGACGGAACATGACGGTGTTCGAGATCAACGGGCAGCTGCTCGTGGTCGACTGCGGCGTGCTCTTCCCCGAGGAGACCCAGCCCGGGGTGGACCTGATCCTCCCGGACATCAACCACATCGTCGACCGGCTCGACGACGTCGTGGCGGTGGTGCTGACCCACGGCCACGAGGACCACATCGGCGCCGTCCCGTACCTGCTCAAGCGCCGCCCCGACATCCCCGTCATCGGGTCACGGCTGACGCTCGCGCTCATCGAGGCGAAGCTCCAGGAGCACCGGATCAAGCCCTACACCATGGCGGTGCGCGAGGGGCAGGTCGAGCGGCTCGGCGAGTTCGAGTGCGAGTTCGTGGCCGTCAACCACTCGATCCCCGACGCGCTCGCGGTGTTCCTGCGCACGAAGGCCGGCACCGTCCTGCACACCGGCGACTTCAAGATGGACCAGCTGCCGCTCGACGGCCGGATCACCGACCTGCGGCACTTCGCGCGGCTGGGGGAGGAGGGCGTGGACCTGTTCCTCACCGACTCCACCAACGCCGAGGTCCCCGGGTTCACCCCCACGGAGAAGCACATCGGCCCCGTCCTCGCGGACGTGATCGGGCGCGCGCCGAAGCGCGTGGTCGTGGCGTCCTTCTCGTCGCACGTCCACCGCGTGCAGCAGGTCCTCGACGCCGCCGCCGAGCACGGGCGCAAGGTCGCGTTCATGGGCCGGTCCATGGTGCGCAACATGACCATCGCCGAGAAGCTCGGCTACCTCGAGGTCCCGCCGAACACCCTGGTCGACCAGAAGCGGATCGACGACCACGCGGACTCGGAGCTGGTCATCATGTGCACCGGGTCGCAGGGGGAGCCGATGGCCGCGCTGTCGCGGATGGCCAACGGCGACCACAAGGTCCAGCTCACCGAGGGCGACACCGTGATCCTCGCGTCCTCGCTCATCCCCGGCAACGAGAACTCGGTCTTCCGGATCATCAACGGGCTGATGCGGCTGGGCGCCACCGTGGTCCACAAGGGCACCGCCAGAGTGCACGTCTCCGGGCACGCGGCCGCGGGCGAGCTGCTGTACTGCTACAACATCGTGGAGCCGGAGTACGTCATGCCGGTGCACGGCGAGGTCCGCCACCTCATCGCCAACGGCAAGCTCGCCGAGGAGACCGGGGTGCCCACCGACCACGTGCTCATGGCCGAGGGCGGCACCGTCGTGGACATGGCCGCCGGGCAGGCGCGGATCACCGGCCAGATCGAGTGCGGCTACGTCTACGTGGACGGCTCCTCCGTGGGCACCATCACCGACGCCGACCTCAAGGACCGGCTGGTGCTGGCCGAGGAGGGCTTCATCTCCGTGATCACCGTGGTGAACCGGGACACCGGCAAGGTCGTCACCGGCCCGGACGTGCACGCCCGCGGCGTGGCCGAGGACGACAGCGTGTTCGACGAGATCAAGCCGAAGATCACCGCCGCGCTCGAGGACGCCATCAACCACTCGGGCAAGAACCACACCACCCAGCAGCTCCAGCAGGTGGTGCGCCGCACCATCGGCTCCTGGGTCAGCCGCCGGCTGCGCCGCAAGCCGATGATCGTGCCGGTCGTCATCGAGGCCTGAGCGCCCCGTCCCCTCCCGCCCGTGCGGCACCGCGGGCGGGAGGGGACCGTGGTCTACCCTGGGAGCATGGCGACTCGTACTTCCCCCGCCCGCAAGGGCGCCTCGACGTCGCGTGGCAAGAACAGCACGTCTTCTGCGCGGTCGTCGGGATCCAGCCGGTCCACCTCCTCCCGCCGTCCCGCGTCCGCCGGGCGGGGCACCGCCGCCCCGGCCTCCCCGCGGGTGCTGCACGGGCTGGGCGCCGCCCTGGCGTGGTGCGCCCGCGTCGTCGGAGGGCTCTGGACGGCCCTCGCCCACGTGGTCGGCGGCGCCGTGCGCCGGATGGGCACCCTGCGCACCGACGTGCCCGCGGAGTCGCTGCGGGACGGGGGCGCCCTGTTCCTGCTCCTGCTGGGCCTGCTCGCCGCCGCCGTCGAGTGGTGGAACCTGCCCGGCGCCTCGGCGCCGTGGCTGGCGGTCCCCGCGGTCGCGGTGCACGAGGTGCTCGCCGGGACGTTCGGCTGGACGGCCCTGGTGCTGCCGCTGCCGCTCGTCGGCTTCGCGCTGCGCCGCTTCCGCCACCCCGAGGACACCTCGGCCAACAACCGCATCGCGATCGGGCTCGGCGCCGCCGTCGTCGCGGGCTCGGGCCTGGCGCACGTGCTCCTGGGCCGGCCGTCCCCGAGCCAGGGCCAGGAGGCGCTGCGGAGCGCCGGCGGCTACGTGGGCTTCCTCGCCGCGGACCCGCTGAGCGCCCTCATCACCCCGGCCGGTGCCGGCGCCATCTTCGTCGCCGCCCTGTTCCTGTCGGTGCTCGTGGTCACCGCCACGCCCGTCAACCTCATCCTGCCGCGCCTGCGGCAGGGCTACTGGCGGCTAATGGGCCAGGACGGCCCGGTCTCCGCGACCGACGTCTCCGCCGCCCGGCACGACCGCTCCTACCTGGACGAGCACCGTGCGCGCGCCGAGGCGGCCAAGACCCGCCGCGAGAAGCGCCGCGAGCGCAAGGAGGCCGAGGCGGAGCGGCGCGCCCTCGACGGCTACCGCGGGGACGAGGCGTTCGAGCGGGCCGTCGTCGACGAGGAGGCCGCCGACGGCCAGGCGCCCACCCGCGTCTTCGACGTCGACTCCGCGCGCGCCGCCCGGCAGCGGGCCGCCGCGGCGGGGACGGCGGCCGCGCCCGCCGGACCGGCCACCGGACCGGCGGACGCCGAGGACGGCGGCGGGACCCCGCGGCCGGGCCAGAAGCGGCCCACCCAGGAGCAGCTGGCGGCCCGCCGGCTGCGCCGGGACCAGGGCCTGGAGCCGGCCGCGGACACCGCGGCGGGCTCCGGCTCGCCGGCGCTCGAGGACGTGGCCGCCGAGCCCACCGGCTCCACGGCCGTCACCGCCCGCACCCACACCCCCGAGTCGCCCATCCCCGCCCGCGCGGAGCAGCTCAAGCTCGAGGGCGACATCGCCTACTCGCTGCCGGTGCCCGGGGCGCTCGTGCAGGGGCCGCCGCCGAAGGAGCGCTCCGAGGCCAACGACGCCGTGGTCGCCGCCCTCACCAGCGTGCTGGACCAGTTCAACGTGGACGCCGTGGTCACCGGCTTCTCCCGGGGGCCCACCGTCACCCGGTACGAGATCGAGCTCGGCTCCGGCACCAAGGTCGAGCGCGTCACGGCCCTGTCCAAGAACATCGCCTACGCCGTGGCCTCCGCGGACGTGCGCATCCTCTCGCCGATCCCCGGCCGGTCCGCGATCGGCATCGAGATCCCGAACACCGACCGCGAGACCGTGTCCCTGGGCGACGTCCTGCGCTCGCACAACGCCCGCAAGACGGAGCACCCCATGGTCATGGGCGTGGGCAAGGACGTGGAGGGCGGCTACGTGGTGGCCAACCTCGCGAAGATGCCGCACCTGCTGGTCGCCGGCGCCACCGGCGCGGGCAAGTCGAGCTTCGTGAACTCGATGATCGTCTCGCTCCTGATGCGCGCCACCCCGGACGAGGTGCGGATGGTGATGGTCGACCCCAAGCGGGTGGAGCTCACCGCCTACGAGGGCGTGCCCCACCTGATCACGCCGATCATCACCAACCCCAAGAAGGCCGCCGAGGCGCTGCAGTGGGTCGTGCGGGAGATGGACGCCCGCTACGACGACCTCTCGCACTACGGGTACAAGCACGTCGACGACTTCAACAAGGCCGTGCGCAACGGCAAGGTCCAGCCCGAGCCCGGCTCGAAGCGCGTGATCCGGCCGTACCCGTACCTGCTGGTCATCGTGGACGAGCTCGCGGACCTCATGATGGTCGCCCCGCGCGACGTCGAGGACGCGATCGTGCGGATCACCCAGCTCGCCCGCGCCGCCGGCATCCACCTGGTGCTCGCCACCCAGCGACCCTCGGTGGACGTGGTCACCGGGCTGATCAAGGCCAACGTGCCCTCCCGGATGGCGTTCGCGACGTCCTCGGTCACCGACTCCCGCGTGGTCCTGGACCAGCCGGGCGCCGAGAAGCTCATCGGCCAGGGCGACGCCCTGTTCCTGCCCATGGGCGCCTCCAAGCCGATGCGCGTGCAGGGCGCCTGGGTCTCCGAGTCCGAGATCCACGAGGTCGTCGACCACGTCAAGGGCCAGATGAAGGCCCACTACCGCCAGGACGTGGTGCAGGAGGCCCCCAAGAAGACCATCGACGAGGACATCGGGGACGACCTCGACGTCCTGCTGCAGGCGACCGAGCTCGTGGTGACCACCCAGTTCGGGTCGACCTCCATGCTGCAGCGCAAGCTGCGCGTCGGCTTCGCCAAGGCCGGCCGGCTCATGGACCTGCTGGAGTCCCGCGGCGTCGTCGGCCCCTCGGAGGGGTCCAAGGCGCGCGACGTGCTCGTCAAGCCGGACGACCTCGCCGCGACCCTCGCCGTGATCCGCGGCGAGGACCCGCCCGCGCCGCAGGGCGGATCCGTGGACTACGGCGAGGACCCGGTCGAGGCCTCGCTGGCCCGGACCGCGGCCGACCACGGCGACGGCGCCGAGGACCCCGAGGGCTCCGAGGACGCCTGGCAGCTGACCGGCCGCTGAGCCGGCCCCGCCCCACCCCACCAGGAAGCGAGCACACGATGAGCCCCGCCGACCAGGCGTCCAACCTCAACCTCCCGAACGCGCTGACCGCCCTGCGCATCGTGCTGGTGCCCTTCTTCGTCTGGTTCCTGTGGGCGGGCGGCACCCAGGGGGAGGACTCCCTGGGCATGCGGTGGGCGGCCCTGGCCGTCTTCGCCGTCGCGATGTACACGGACAAGCTCGACGGCGACATCGCCCGGGCGCGCGGGCTGATCACGAGCTTCGGCAAGATCGCGGACCCCATCGCGGACAAGCTGCTGACCGGCGCCGCCTTCGTGGTGCTCTCGATGCTCGGCGAGCTGTGGTGGTGGGTGACCGTGGTGATCCTCGTCCGGGAGTGGGGGATCACGCTGATGCGCTTCGTCGTCATCCGCTACGGGGTGATGGCGGCCTCGAAGGGCGGCAAGCTCAAGACGGTCCTGCAGACCGTGGCGCTCCTGCTCCTGCTGCTGCCGCTGGTGCCGCTGGTCGGCGCGTGGTGGCCGTGGCTGGGCTGGACCGTGATGGGCGCGGCCCTCGTGGTCACGGTCGTCACCGGCGTGGACTACGTCGTCAAGGCCGTGCAGCTGCGCCGCCGGGCGCTGGCCGAGCGGGACGCGGCGTGACGGAGCCGCGCCCGCCCGCCCGGGCCCTCGTCGAGGAGGCCGTCCGCCGGGCGCTCACGGTCGCGACGGCGGAGTCCCTCACCGGGGGCGCGCTCGCCGCCGCCGTCGTGGACGTGCCGGGGGCCTCGGCCTGCTTCGAGGGCGGGGTCGTGTCCTACTCGAACCGGGTCAAGACCGAGGTCCTCGGCGTCCCGGCCCGGCTGCTCGCCGAGCGGGGCTCCGTCGACCCGGACGTCGCCGTCGCCATGGCCGAGGGCGCCCGCCGCCGCCTCGGCACGGACTGGGCCGTCTCCACGACGGGCGTCGCGGGCCCCGAGCCGCACGACGGCAAGCCCGTGGGCACCGTCTACCTGGGCATCGCGGGACCGGCCGGCTCCGCGGTCCACGAGCTGGCCGCGGCGGGGGACCGGGCGGCGATCCGGGCGGCCGCGGTGCACGCGGCCCTGGAGCGGCTCACCGCGGCGATGGTGCTCCCAGCCAACTCCCAGTGAAAAAAGGCCTCCCGGGGGGAAGAATGGAACCGTCAGCGGGGTTAGCAATGATCGCAGGCTCGAGTTGAGCCGGTGGACGTCACGACGTCGACCGGCCGGCGCCGGGGCACCGCCCGCACCAGGCGGTGAAGCTGCCGTACACACGAGGAGACAAGCGATTCACATGACCAAGCAACCCGTGTCCGTCAATGGCGTCGTCCGTTGGAAGGACGTGGGCCTGGACGAGGACGACAGCACCGAGACGAAGGACATGAAGATGGGTGTACTCCGCCAGGAGATCGGTGAGGTTCTGCGCAGCGTTCGCCAGCGCCAGGGGCGCACCCTCCGAGAGGTCTCCCACAGCGCCCGCGTGTCCCTCGGCTACCTCAGCGAGGTGGAGCGCGGACAGAAGGAGGCCTCCTCCGAGCTGCTCGCGTCGATCTGCGCCGCCCTCGACATCCCGATGTCCCAGATGCTGCGCGAGGTCGCGGACCGCCTGGCCTACGCCGAGGGCCTCCTGGTCCCGGACACCGTGCCCAGCGATCTCACCGAGCAGTACTCGCGGGAGTTCGGCCGGGTCAACGGCGGCGAGGCAGCCGCGGCCGGCGCCCGCTGATCCGCCCGGGCGGCCCGCCACCCGTCCACGACGTCCCCGAGGGCTCGTCGGTCCCAGGACCGGCGGGCCCTCCGGTCTGCGGCGGCCGGGCCGCGGATGGCAGGATGGACGGGCACGACGCCCGGCACGCCGCCGGGCGGGGGCACGACGAAGGAGGACGCGGATGCGGCTGAGCAGCTTCTGGCAGCTCATGGCCGACGAGTTCGGCGCGGGCTACAGCAAGGTCCTGGCCCGGGACCTGGTGCTCGGGGAACTGGACCACCGCACGGCCCTCGAGGCCATCGAGGCGGGGGTCGACCCGCGGACCGTGTGGTTCGCCATCTGCCGGACCCAGGACGTCCCGGAGACCCGCTGGTGGGGCGTGGACCGCCCGCCCCGGGACTGACGCGCGGGGCCCGCCCCGGCGTGGTCGTGGACCCCGGGGCGCTTCGAAGGTATATTCGAAGACCGAGGGCGGACTGCACAGCCCGTGCCGTCCGGGGCGGTGCTCGCCGCTCCTCCCCAGACCCCGCGCGAACGCCTTACGGTGTCCGACCCCGGCGATACCGTGGAACACGAAAAGACCAGCAACAACGGTTCCGGCCGCACCGGCGGAGCCCCCCGACCACGAGGTGAACCATGGCAGCCAAGGGCAACAAGCAGAGCTCCGACCAGCAGTTCGGCAGCGACCGCGAGAAGGCTCTCGAGACCGTTCTCGCGCAGATCGACAAGAACTACGGCAAGGGCTCGGTGATGCGCCTGGGCGACCGCCCGGCGACCAAGATCGAGACCATCCCCACCGGCTCCATCGCGATGGACGTCGCGCTGGGCATCGGCGGGTTCCCGCGCGGGCGCGTCGTGGAGATCTACGGCCCGGAGTCCTCCGGCAAGACGACCGTGGCCCTGCACGCCGTGGCCAACGTCCAGAAGGCCGGCGGGATCGCCGCCTTCATCGACGCCGAGCACGCCCTGGACCCCGCCTACGCCGAGAAGCTCGGCGTGGACACCGACAGCCTGCTGGTCTCCCAGCCGGACACCGGCGAGCAGGCCCTGGAGATCATGGACATGCTCGTGGGCTCCGGGTCCATCGACATCATCGTCATCGACTCGGTGGCGGCCCTGGTGCCCAAGGCCGAGATCGAGGGCGAGATGGGCGACAGCCACGTGGGCCTGCAGGCCCGCCTCATGAGCCAGGCGCTGCGCAAGATCACCGGCCGGCTCTCGCACTCCAACACCACCGCGATCTTCATCAACCAGCTGCGCGAGAAGATCGGCGTGTTCTTCGGCAGCCCCGAGACCACCACCGGCGGCAAGGCGCTGAAGTTCTACGCCTCGGTCCGCGTGGACGTGCGCCGCATCGAGACCCTCAAGGACGGGGCCAACCCGGTGGGCAACCGGACCCGGGCCAAGATCGTCAAGAACAAGATGGCCCCGCCCTTCAAGCAGGCCGAGTTCGACATCCTCTACGGGGAGGGCATCTCCACCGAGGGCGGGCTCATCGACATGGGCGTGGAGCACGGCATCGTGAAGAAGTCCGGGGCGTGGTTCACCTACGAGGGCGACCAGCTGGGACAGGGCAAGGAGAACTCCCGGCGGTTCCTCAAGGACAACCCGGAGCTGGCCGAGGAGATCGAGCGCCGGATCCTGGTGAAGCTCGGGGTCGTCCAGGAGCCGGAGGCGGCCGAGGAGACCGCGGCGGAGCCGCCGGTCGCCGGGCTGCCCACCGAGGTCCCCGGCCCGGCCTTCTGAGCGGGCCCGTGACCGAGAGCCCCTACGCACGCCGGCGCCGCCGGTCCTCCGCCCGCCACCGCGGGCCGGAGGGCCCGGCGGCGGCGTCGTCCCCGGCGCAGGATCCCGAGCCGGACCCCCGCGAGGTGGCCCGGGCTATCGTCCTGCGCCAGCTCACCGCCTCCGCGAAGAGCCGCAAGCAGCTCGAGGACAAGCTCGCCGACCGCAACGTCCCCGAGGACGTCGCCCGGGAGGTGCTGGACCGGTTCGAGGAGGTCGACCTCGTCGACGACGCCCAGTACGCGCAGCTCTACGTCCGCTCCCGCGCGAACTCCCGCAAGCTCTCCCGCTCCGCGATCCGCCGCGAGCTCGCCACCCGCGGCGTGACCGGGGAGATCGCCGAGTCGGCGCTCGAGCAGCGCACCGACGAGGACGAGCGGGAGGACGCCGCCGAGCTGGTGCGCCGCAAGCTCCCCGCCGGACCGGACCCCGCCGATCGCGCCGCCCGGGACAAGATCGTGCGGCGCCTGGTCGGCATGCTCGGCCGGAAGGGCTATCCGCCCGGCCTGGCCTTCGCCGTGGTGAAGGAGGAGCTCGAGGCGCGCTCCGGCACCCCGGTCCAGGACGACGGGATCGGCGAGGAGCACCTGGACACCCCGTGACCGGGCCGGGCCCGTACAATTGTCCGGTGATGTCGACCCCCGCAGCCCCGTCCCTGACCGCGTCCTCCGCCGCGCCCGCCCCGCGCTCCTACGAGGTGCGCACCTTCGGGTGCCAGATGAACGTGCACGACTCCGAGCGGATCACGGGTCTGCTCGAGGCCGCCGGCTACGTCCCCGCCGCCGGCGGCGAGCCGGACCTCGTGGTGTTCAACACCTGCGCCGTGCGCGAGAACGCCGACAACAAGCTCTACGGCAACCTCGGCCAGCTCGTGCCCGCCAAGAGGCGCAACCAGGACCTGCAGATCGCCGTCGGCGGCTGCCTCGCGCAGAAGGACCAGGACACGATCCTCGAGCGGGCCCCGTGGGTGGACGTGGTCTTCGGCACCCACAACATCGGCTCCCTGCCCGCCCTGCTGGAGCGCTCGCGGCACAACGCCGAGGCGCAGCTGGAGATCCTCGACGCCCTCGAGGTCTTCCCCTCGACCCTGCCCACCAAGCGGGACAGCGCCTACTCCGGGTGGGTCTCGATCTCCGTGGGGTGCAACAACACCTGCACGTTCTGCATCGTGCCCTCCCTGCGCGGCAAGGAGAAGGACCGCCGGCCCGGGGAGGTGCTCGCCGAGGTGCAGGCCCTCGTCGACGACGGCACCGTCGAGGTCACCCTGCTGGGGCAGAACGTGAACTCCTACGGCGTCGAGTTCGGGGACCGCGGGGCGTTCGCGAAGCTGCTCCGCGCGTGCGGTCAGATCGAGGGCCTCGAGCGCGTGCGCTTCACGAGCCCGCACCCGGCCGCGTTCACCGACGACGTCATCGACGCCATGGCGGAGACCCCGAACGTCATGCCCCAGCTGCACATGCCCCTGCAGTCCGGCTCCGACCGGATCCTGAAGGCCATGCGGCGCTCCTACCGCTCGAAGCGGTTCCTCGGCATCCTGGACACCGTCCGCGAACGGATCCCCGAGGCCGCCATCACCACCGACATCATCGTGGGCTTCCCGGGGGAGACCGAGGAGGACTTCCAGGCCACCCTCGACGTCGTGGCCGCCTCCCGCTTCTCCTCCGCGTACACGTTCCAGTACTCCGTCCGGCCCGGGACCCCGGCGGGCGAGATGGCGGACCAGGTCCCCAAGGCCGTGGTGCAGGAGCGCTTCGAGCGGCTCGTGGCCCTGCAGGACCGGATCGCGGCGGAGGAGAACCGGGCGGTCGTCGGCCGGCAGGTCGAGCTGCTCGTCACCGCGGAGGCCGGCAAGAAGTCCGAGCAGACCCACCGGCTCTCGGGCCGCGCCCGGGACCAGCGGCTCGTGCACTTCTCCGTGCCCGAGGGCGCCGAGGTCCCGCGCCCCGGCGACTTCGTGACGGTCGAGGTCACCGGCGCCGCCGCCTACCACCTCGTCGCCGACCCGCGCTCCCCGCAGGACTACGCGCTGCGGCGCTCGCGCGCCGGGGACGCCTGGGACCGCCGCCAGGCCGCGTCCTGCGGCGTCCCTGCCGCCCCGGGCGCCGCCGGCCCCGGGCCCGTGAGCCTGGGCATGCCGGGCCTGCCCGTCCGGTGACCGGCGCGGACCTGCCGGTCGTCGCCGTCGTCGGTCCCACGGGCACCGGCAAGACCGCCCTGGGCGTCGAGCTCGCGCTGCGGTTGGGCGGGGAAGTCGTCAACGCCGACTCCATGCAGTTCTACCGCGGCATGGACATCGGCACCGCCAAGGCGACCGTGCCGGAGCGGCGCGGGGTGCCGCACCACCTCCTCGACGTCCTGGACGTCACCGAGGAGACCTCGGTCGCGGACTTCCAGCGCGACGCCCGGGCGTGCTTCGCCCGGATCCGCTCCCGCGGGCGGGTCCCCGTCCTGGTGGGCGGCTCGGGACTCTACGTGCGCGCGGCCCTGGACGTGCTCGAGCTGCCCGGCACGGACCCCGCGGTGCGGGCGCGGATCGAGGACGAGCTCGCCGAGCGGGGCCCCGGTGCCCTCCGGGAGCGGCTGCGGCAGGTGGACCCCGAGTCCGCCGCCCGCCTGCGGGACGACCGGCGGCTGGTGCGCGCCCTCGAGGTGTGGGAGCTGACCGGCCGCCCCTTCACCGCGTTCATGCCGCGCCGCGAGCACGTGGAGCCCACGGTGCAGATCGGCCTGGACGTCGACCGCGCCGCGCTGCACGACCGGCTCGCCCGGCGGGTCGGGGCCATGGTCGAGGCCGGACTGGAGGCCGAGGTGCGCGCCCTGGCGGCGCGCGGGCTGCGCGAGGGCCGCACGGCGTCCCGGGCCCTGGGGTACGGGCAGTTCCTCGACGTCGTGGACGGACGTGCCACCGTGGCGCAGGCGGCCGAGGCCACGGTGACGGCCACCCGCCGGTTCGCCCGCCGCCAGCGGACCTGGTTCCGGGCGGACCCGCGGGTGCACTGGCTCGACCCCGCCGAGCCCGGCCTCGTGGAGCGCGCCGTGCGGACCGTCGAACGGGCCGGCGCCGCCCGCTGAGCCGCTGCCCGGCCGCGGCGCCGGTCGTGGCCCGGCCCGCGGCGCCGAGCGCGTCCCGGCCCACGGTGCCGAGCGCGTTCCGGCCCACGGCACCGACCGGGGCCCGGAGCGCGGCCCGGCCGGCGGGCCCCGCCCAGGACCCAGCCCACGACCCCGTCCGGGGCCGCGTATCATGGTCGGGTGACTTCCGCCCGGACCAGCCCCGCCCCGACGCACGACACCCGCCACGCCCCGGACGCCGTTCCGGGCCCCGACGCCGGCCCGTGGGGGGAGCTCGGCGGCCGCCGCTTCGCCAAGGGCCACGGCACGGGCAACGACTTCGTGCTGCTGACCGACCCGCATGCCGAGCTGGCCCTGGACGCCGAGCTGGTGACGCTGGTGTGCGACCGCCACCGGGGCATCGGCGGGGACGGGCTGATCCGCGCCGTGCGCTCCGAGGCGATCCCCGAGGGCAGGGCCGTCCTCGCGGAGGCGCCCGACGCCGAGTGGTTCATGGACTACCGCAACAACGACGGCTCCGTCGCCGAGATGTGCGGCAACGGGGTGCGGGTGTTCGTCCACTACCTCGTCCAGCGGGGCCTCGCCGAGGTCCCGGAGGGGGACGTGCTGCGCATCGGCACCCGCGCCGGCGTGAAGACCGTGGCGCGCACCGACTCCGGCTGGGCCGTGGACATGGGGCCGTGGACCTTCCTCGACGGCGAGGCGGCCCGGACCCGGGGCTCGGACGCCGTCGTGACGGCCGGCGGGCTGACGGTGTCCCGCCCCGCGCTGTCGATCGGCATGGGCAATCCACACACGGTCGTGGCGCTCGCGGAGGGAGAGAAGCTCGACCAGCTCGAGCTGCACACCGCCCCGGTCGTGCGCCCGGAGCCCGAGGACGGGACCAACGTCGAGTTCGTGGTCCCCGCCGACGGCGACGACGACGGGGTGGGCCGGGTGCGGATGCGCGTGCACGAGCGCGGCGTGGGCGAGACGCAGTCCTGCGGGACCGGCGCGTGCGCCGCGGCGGCGGCGACCCGCTTCTGGGGCGGCGCCACGGCGCCCGACCAGTGGCTCGTGCAGGTGCCCGGCGGGGTCGTCTCCGTGACGTTCGTGCCGGCGCCCGACGGCGCCGAGCACGTGGTGCTCGCCGGACCGGCCGTGCTGGTGGCGGACGGCACCTTCCTCTGACGCGCACGGCCCGGCGCCCCGCACCGGGGCTGCCGCCGGGTCCCGTCCGCCGTTGCCCCGGACCGGGGCTGCCGCCGGGCCCCGGCGGCCGGTGCCGCCCGGGACGGCCGCCCGGTCCCGGCGCTCGACTCAGTCCCGGCGCTCGACCAGCAGGACCCGGAAGCCCTTGTCGGTCGTGTGCCGGGAGACCCGGAAGGCGCCGCCCAGCGCGGTGCCGAGCCACTTCTGCAGCGAGTCCGCGCCGAGGTTCTTCTGCACCACCAGCCATGCCGTGCCGCCGGGGGCCAGCCGCGGCAGCCACTGCAGCAGCAGCTCGTGCAGCTGCTGCTTGCCGATCCGGATGGGCGGGTTGGACCAGATGGTGTCGAAGCGCCGGTCCGTGGGCACCTGCTCCGGCAGCAGCGCCTCCACGCCGGCCAGGCCCAGGGCCGCGGCGTTGTCCCGGGTGAGCCCCAGCGAGCGCTCGTTGACGTCCACGGCCGTGACCCGGGCCCCCGGGGCGGCGGCGGCCAGGCTCAGGGCGATCGGACCCCAGCCGCAGCCGATGTCCAGGAGCTCCGCACCGGCGGGAGCGGGAACATTTTCCAGCAGCACGGACGTTCCCTTGTCGAGGCCCCGCGGGCTGAACACCCCGTTGGAGGTCTGCAGCACGACCTCCCGCCCCCGCAGGGTCACGGCCACGGAGCGCCGCACCTCGGGCGCCGAGGGGTCCTCGGAGAAGTAGTGCTCGGTCCCCGGGTTCGGGGTCGCCGGGCCGGCCACGGGATCGGGGGAGTCGGGACGCGGTGCCATAGCGCCCCATGCTACCGACAGCGCCCGCCGGCCCTCGCACCGCGGGACGGGCCGGCCCTCGGCGCGGACCCGGCGGGGACCACCGCCTCCGCCGCCGGGATGTCCGGCGCCGCCACTAGACTGGACCGATCAGCAGCCCGTTTCGAAAGGAACCATGACCCACCCCCGTGAAACCCCTGCCGAGCCCCGCGCCGCCGCGGAGCCCGAGAACGGCCTGAGCCGGCAGGACCTGGAGGACGTCGTCGAGCGCGTGCTGTCCCGGGCCCGCGCCCGGGAGCAGGCCGCCGGCCAGGACGCCGCGCACGAGGACGACCCCAGCACGCCGGGCCGGCTCTCCGGCCGGGCCCGTGAGCTCGCCGACGCCGAGGACGGGCACACCGTCCACGACGGCGACCAGCAGGACCTCGAGGAGCGCCGCGCCCTGCGCCGCGTGGCGGGGCTGTCCACCGAGCTCGAGGACGTCACCGAGCTCGAGTACCGGCAGCTGCGCCTGGAGCGCGTGGTGCTCGCGGGGCTGTGGACGGACGGCACGCTCGCCGAGGCCGAGAACTCCCTGCGCGAGCTGGCCGCGCTCGCCGAGACCGCGGGCTCCGAGGTGCTCGACGGCATCGTCCAGCGCCGGACCAAGCCGGACCCGGCGACCTACCTGGGCTCCGGCAAGGCCAAGGAGCTGCGGGACATCGTCGCCGCGACCGGCGCGGACACCGTCGTCGTCGACTCCGAGCTCGCCCCCTCCCAGCGCCGCGGGCTGGAGGACGTCGTGAAGGTCAAGGTCATCGACCGCACGGGGCTGATCCTCGACATCTTCGCCCAGCACGCCAAGTCGAAGGAGGGCAAGGCCCAGGTCGAGCTCGCCCAGCTCGAGTACCTGCTGCCGCGCCTGCGCGGCTGGGGCGAGTCCCTGTCCCGCCAGGCCGGCGGCCGCGCCGCCGCCGGTGAGGGCATCGGCTCCCGCGGCCCCGGTGAGACCAAGATCGAGCTGGACCGCCGCCGCATCCGCACCCGCATGGCCAAGCTGCGGCGCGAGATCGCCGCCATGAAGCCGGCGCGCGAGACGAAGCGGCTCAACCGCCGCCGCCACTCCGTGCCCTCCGTGGCGATCGCCGGCTACACCAACGCGGGCAAGTCCTCGCTGCTCAACCGGCTCACGGACGCCGGGGTGCTCGTGGAGAACGCCCTGTTCGCCACCCTGGACCCCACGGTCCGCCGCGCGCAGACCCCGGACGGCATCGGCTACACGCTCTCGGACACGGTGGGGTTCGTGCGCTCGCTGCCCACCCAGCTCGTCGAGGCGTTCCGCTCCACCCTCGAGGAGGTCGCCGACTCCGACCTCATCCTGCACGTGGTGGACGCCTCCCACCCGGACCCGGAGGGCCAGATCCGCGCGGTCCGCCAGGTCTTCACGGACATCGACGCCCAGAACATCCCCGAGATCATCGCCCTGAACAAGGTGGACGCCGCCGACCCGTTCGTGGTCGAGCGGATCAAGCAGCGCGAGCGCAACGTCGTCGTGGTCTCCGCCCGCACGGGGGAGGGCATCGACGAGCTCCGGCAGCGGATCAGCGAGTCCATCCCGCGCCCCGAGACGGTGCTGGAGCTGCTGGTCCCGTACCAGCGCGGCGACGTGGTCAGCCGGCTGCACGACTGGGACGCCGAGATCCTGCGCACCGAGCACCTGGCAGAGGGCACCCACCTGCTCGTGAAGGTCCGCGAGGACCTCGCGGCCGAGCTCGCGGAGTTCGCCCCCGAGCGCGCTCCCGGCTTCGGCGCCGAGAGCGCCTGAGCGCGTGGCCGCCGCATCCGTGGAAGAGTCCGGGCGCACCGTCCCGGACGTGCGCCCCGAGACCCTGTCCGGGGCGAAGGACGCCCTAGCCCTGCTGGACACCGCCGTCACCGCGATGGGCGGGCAGGTCCGGGACGGCCAGCGGCTGATGACCGCGAAGGTCGCCGAGGCCCTGGACCGCGGCCGGCACCTGCTGGTCCAGGCGGGGACCGGCACGGGGAAGTCCCTCGCCTACCTGGCACCGCTCGTCGAGCACGCCCAGCACGCGGACAAGCCGGTGGTCGTGGCCACGGCGACGCTCGCGCTGCAGTCGCAGATCGTGGGCCGGGACGTGCCCCGGCTGCTGGCCGCCCTCGAGGGCGAGCTCGAGCGCGACGTGGACGTGGCCCTGCTCAAGGGCCGCAGCAACTACGCGTGCCTGCACAAGATCGAGGGCGGCTATCCGTCCGACGACGACCCCGGCGCGCTGTTCGCCCTGCCCGACGCCGCCCCGCACCCCGGCGCGCCGCAGCCGGAGGCCGCCGAGCAGCCCGGGCGGCTCGGCCAGGAGGTCCAGCGCCTGCGGGAGTGGGCCCGGGACACCGGGACCGGGGACCGGGACGAGGTGCTCCCCGGCGTCAGCGACCGTGCCTGGCGCCAGGTGTCCGTCACCGCCAAGGAGTGCCTGGGCCGCAGCTGCCCCCTGGTCGAGGACTGCTTCGCCGAGCTCGCCAAGCAGCGGGCCGGCGAGGCCGACATCGTCATCACCAACCACGCCCTGCTCGCGATCAACGCGTTCGAGGGGATCACCGTGCTGCCCGAGCACGACGTCGTGGTCATCGACGAGGCCCACGAGCTCCAGGACCGGGTGACGGGTGCGGTCACCGGCCAGCTCTCCGCGGCCATGGTGCGCTCGGCGGCCTCGTCCGTGCGCAAGCACACCTCCGCGAGCGCCGACTCCCTCACGGTCGGGGCCGCCAACCTCGAGGCCGCCCTGACGGGCGCTGCGGCCGAGCTGCTGCACCGGGGCCTCGGGGACGCCCAGGCGGCGGCCGTGGCCCAGATCCGGGACGCCGCCCGCACCGTGATGACCGAGTCCAAGGCCGGTGCGGGGGAGAAGGACGGGGACGCCGGCCGGCAGCTGGCCCGCTCCCGGGTCAGCGACGTCCTCGACCTCGCCGAGCGGATCCTCGCCGCCGAGGAGCACCGCGAGGTGCTGTGGATCTCCCGGCAGGGCGGCTGGGAGCCCGGCCGCGGCTACGTCCCCGCCGAGGACACCGATCCGGCGACCCTGCACGTGGCGCCGCTCAGCGTGGCCGGCACCCTGCGGGAGGGGCTCTTCGACGGGCGCACCGTGGTCCTCACCTCGGCGACCCTGTCCGTCGGCTCGTCCTTCGACTCCGCCGCCGGTGCCCTGGGCCTGCGCGGCGAGGGCGCCCCGCGCTGGGAGGGCGTGGACGTCGGCAGCCCCTTCGACTACCCGAGACAGGGCATCCTCTACCTCGCCAAGCACCTGGAGAAGCCCGGCCGCCGGCTCACGGAGGCCCAGCTGGACGAGATGCTGGCGCTGCTGGAGGCCTCCCGGGGCGGGGCCCTCGGGCTCTTCTCCTCCCGCCGGGCCGCGGAGGAGGCGGCCGAGGCCCTGCGCGCGCGCACCGACCTGCCGATCCTGTGCCAGGGGGAGTCCTCGCTCGCGGGCCTCGTCCAGGAGTTCACCGACGACCCCTCGACGAGCCTGTTCGGCACGATGAGCCTGTGGCAGGGCGTGGACGTCCCGGGGGCCTCCTGCCGGCTCGTGATGATCGACCGGATCCCCTTCCCCCGCCCGGACGACCCGCTGGCGAGCGCCCGCAGCCGCGCCGCGGAGCGGGCCGGCGGCAACGGCTTCATGTCCGTCTCCGCGACGCACGCGGCCGTGCGGCTCGCCCAGGGGACCGGGCGGCTCATCCGCACGGGCGGGGACCGGGGCGTCGTGGCGATCCTGGACTCGCGGATCGCGACCGCCCGCTACGGCGGCTTCCTGCGGGGCTCCCTGCCGCCGCTGTGGACCACCACGGACCGCTCGGTGGTGCTCGGGGCCCTGCAGCGCCTCGCCACGGGCTGAGCAGGCCCGGCGCCGACCGGGTGCCGCCCCCGCCCGGACGTCCGCGCGGGCGGGGTGCGAACCGGCCGGGCCCGGCCGGCGCGTTCGACAGGGGGGCCGCACGACACCGGGCCGCACGGCACCGGGCCCCCGCCGGCGGCGGAGGCCAGGGCACCGGGGAGCGCGGCGGCTCAGAGGCTGCGCAGCACCGAGACGACCTTGCCCATCACGGTGGCGTGGTCGCCGAGGATCGGTTCGTAGCGGGTGTTCTGCGGCAGCAGCCACGTGTGGCCGTCCCGCTGGCGGAAGGTCTTGACCGTGGCCTCGTCGTCGAGCAGGGCCGCCACGATGTCCCCGTTGTCGGCGGCGCTCTGCCGCCGCACCACCACCCAGTCGCCGTCGCAGATCGCGGCGTCGATCATCGAGTCGCCCTTGACGCGCAGCATGAACAGCTCGCCGTGCCCGACCAGCTGGCGGGGCAGCGCGAGGACGTCCTCGACGGCCTGCTCGGCCGTGATCGGCCCGCCGGCGGCGATGTGGCCGACCAGCGGGACCATCGTCACGTCCGCCGAGGTGGACAGCTCGGCCACGGAATCGGGGCCCGCGGCGCGGCCGGCGGGCGCCGCCGCGGTCTCGGCCGCCGGTTCGGGGGCCTCCGCGCCGGCGGTCCCGCGCAGCTGCAGCGGCGTGAGGACCTCCATGGCCCGGGGCCGCTTGGGGTCGCGGCGCAGGTAGCCCAGCTTCTCGAGCTGGGAGAGCTGGTGGGTGACGCTCGAGAGCGAGGCCAGGCCCACGAGGTCCCCGATCTCCCGCATGGACGGCGGATAGCCGTGCTCGGCGATGGAGCGCTGGATGGCCTCGAGGATCGTGCGCTGGCGCACGCTGAGCCCGCGGCTGCGCGAGCGCGCCCCGGGGCGGGCGCCCCGGGCGCGGGGCTCCTCGGGGGTGGGGGGCTGGGCCATGGGAGCGTCGTCCTTTCCCGTCCGGCTGCCGGTGCCGCCGGTCCTCACGGTCCCGGTTCCGATGTCGGACCCGGGTGGTTCGATGGATCCCGGTCGGCAGGCGCAGGGGGTCCGCAGCGCGCGCCGGCCCGAGGCCCGAACACGTCCTCAGCCTAGGCGACACGCCGTGGGTGTTCAAACATATGTACGAGCCGGTGTCGACAGCGTTCGCAGGCACGTGCTAGACATGGGTCATCGGTATTCGAAAGTATGTTCGATCGAATGGAGGCCCGCACGGGCCGTCGACCGGACCGGTGTTCGAGATCGCCCGCCCGTGCGGGAACGTCAAGGAGTTCATGTCATGAGTGCCAGTGCCACCCTCAGCGCCGTCGTCGAGCGCCGCCGCGGTTCCGCGGCGGCGGGCGGCCTCGGCCGTGCGGCCCGGCGGGCCCGCCCCGCCGGCTCCGGCTCCCGCACCCCGCTGACCCTCACCCGCCGAGGCCGCCTGGTGTTCCTGGGCCTGCCCGTCCTCGCCGGCTCCGCCGCCCTCGTGGTGCTGGCGGTGATCTTCCTCGTCCCCTCGACGGCCACGGCCACGAGCGAGCCTGTCCCGGGCCCCGGGACCGAGCAGGTCACCGTCCATCCCGGGCAGAGCCTGTGGGAGCTCGCCGTGACCGCGGACCCGGACCGGGACCCGCGGGAGGTCATGGACGAGATCGTGGAGCTCAACGATCTGGACAGCTCCGTGCTCGTGGCCGGCCGGCCGCTCGAGGTCCCGGCCGCCTGAGCCGCCCGCCCGGTCCGGCCGGCCGCGCGTGGCCCCGGGCCGCCGCGGGAGCCCCGGGTCCGTGACGGGTCCTGGGCCGGAGGGCCCGGGCGGAGCACTAAACTGTCCGGGTGACGCAGAACCTGGACCGACTCAACGCCCTCCCGCTCCGCGACGACCTGCGCGGCAGGACGCCGTACGGCGCCCCGCAGCTCGACGTCGCCGTGGCGCTCAACACCAACGAGAACACCCATCCGGTCCCCGCGGACGTGCACGCGGCGATCGTCGAGGAGGTCACCGCGGCGGCCTGGGCCCTCAACCGGTACCCCGACCGCGAGTTCACCACCCTGCGCGAGGAGCTCGCGGCGTACCTCGGCCACGGGCTCGGGGCCGAGAACCTGTGGGCGGCCAACGGCTCCAACGAGATCCTGCAGCAGATCCTGCAGGCCTTCGGCGGCCCCGGCCGCACCCTGCTCACCTTCGTCCCGACCTACTCGATGTACCCGCTCCTGGCCTCCGGGACGCACACCGCCTTCGTCGCGGGGGAGCGGGCGGCGGACTTCGGGCTGTCCCCGGAGTCCGCTGCCGAGCAGGTGCGCCGGCACCGGCCGGACGTCGTCTTCCTGTGCTCGCCCAACAACCCGACGGGCACGGCGCTGGGGGCGGACGTGGTGACCGCGGTGTACGAGGCGGGCGAGGAGTTCCGCACGGTCGTGGTGGTGGACGAGGCCTACGCCGAGTTCTCGCACGGCGGCACCCCCACCGCGCTCACCCTGCTCGAGGGCCGGCCCCGCCTGATCGTCTCCCGCACCATGAGCAAGGCGTTCGCGCTCGCCGGCGCCCGCCTCGGCTACTTCGCGGCCGCGCCGGAGGTCGCCGATGCCGTGCGTCTCGTCCGGCTGCCGTACCACCTCTCGGCCGTCACCCAGGCCACGGCCCTCGCGGCGCTGCGCCACTCGGGGTCGCTGCTGGCCAACGTCGAGGACATCAAGGTCCAGCGCGACCGGATCGTCGAGGGACTGACCCGGCTCGGGCTCGAGCCCGCCGAGTCGGACTCGAACTTCGTGTTCTTCGGCGGCATGGCCGACTCCCGCGGCATGTGGGAGGCGCTGCTCGCGGACGGGGTGCTCGTGCGGGACGTCGGGGTCCCCGGCCACCTGCGGGTCACGGCCGGCACCGAGGCGGAGACCACCGCGTTCCTGACCAGCCTGGAGCGGATCGTCTCCGGCGCCTGAGCAGCCCGGGCCGGGGCGTGCCCCGGCCCGGATAGCATGGAAGCAGACCACCCCTGGGCCCGAGCCGCCGCCCGCGGCCCGGCCCGGACCATCCGCGGCCCGCCGAGGGCGGCGCCGCGTCCGCGAGGAGTTCCCACCGAATGAGCGACCAGACCCCCACCGGCGCCCGCGCGCCCCGCCGCGCCGCCCTGGACCGGCGCACGAGCGAGTCCTCGGTGTCCGTCGAGATCGACCTCGACGGCACCGGCGAGAACGACATCGACACGTCCGTGCCGTTCTACGACCACATGCTGACCGCGCTGTCGAAGCACTCCCTGATCGACATGCGGATCCGATCCACCGGCGACACCCACATCGACGTCCACCACACCGTCGAGGACACCGCGATCGTCCTCGGGGACGCCCTGCGCCAGGCGCTGGGCGAGAAGGCCGGGATCCGCCGCTTCGGCGAGGCGACCGTCCCGCTGGACGAGGCCCTGGCCCACGCCGTGGTCGACATCTCCGGGCGGCCCTACGTGGTGCACACGGGCGAGCCCGAGGGCCAGCAGTACCACCTCATCGGCGGGCACTTCACCGGCTCCATGGTCCAGCACGTCTTCGAGTCCCTGGCCCACCACGCCGGGATCTGCCTGCACGTCACGCTGCTGGCCGGCCGGGACCCGCACCACATCGCCGAGGCCCAGTTCAAGGCCGTGGCCCGCGCCCTCCGCCAGGCCGTGGAGCCCGATCCCCGGGTGCACGGCATCCCGTCCACGAAGGGGGCCCTGTGAGCACCGAGGACACCACCACGGGCCCCGGCGGTTCCCGGCCCACCGTCACGGTCCTCGACTACGGCGCGGGCAACGTGCGCTCGGCCGTGCGCGCCCTCGAGGCGGCCGGCGCGGACGTGGTGCTCAGCGCCGACCCGGAGGCGGTGCTCGACGCCGACGGCCTCGTGGTCCCCGGCGTCGGGGCGTTCGCCGCCGTCATGGAGGGACTGCGCTCCGTGGACGGCCTGCGCCTGATCGGCCGCCGCCTCGCGGGCGGCCGCCCCGTGCTGGGCATCTGCGTGGGGCTGCAGGTCCTCTTCGACTCCGGCGTGGAGCACGGCCAGGAGACCGAGGGCATGGGCGAGTGGCCCGGCGTCGTCGAACGGCTGAAGGCCGACGTGGTCCCGCACATGGGCTGGAACACGGTCGAGCCGCCCGAGGACTCGGTGCTGTTCCGGGGGATCGAGGACCAGCGGTTCTACTTCGTGCACTCCTACGGGGTGCAGAAGTGGGACTTCCCGCAGAACATCGAGAAGATGCGGGCGCCGCAGGTCACCTGGTCCGACCACGGGGGCCGCTTCGTCGCGGCCGTGGAGAACGGGCCCCTGTGCGCCACCCAGTTCCACCCGGAGAAGTCCTCCGAGGCCGGCATCCAGCTCCTGCGCAACTGGCTCGGCACCCTGCCGCGCACGGGGCGCCTGGACCACCTCAAGGCCGGTGACCCCCTGGGCGGGGACACCCTGGCCGGCCGGCCGACCCTGGAGACCGGGGACGGCGCGGCGTGAGCGCCGCCGTCCTGGTGATGGTCCTCGGCGCGTTCCTCGCCGGCGGGGCCATCTCCTTCCAGCAGCAGCAGAAGCCCGTCTGGACGGTCGTGCTCCTGGCCGCCGTCGCGGCGGCCCTCGTCGGCTACGGCGGGTACGCCTGGTTCCAGGGCCGCTGAGCACGCCCCGCCCGTCCGCCCGTCCGAGACCCCGAAACCCGAGAAGAGAGATCCCATGCCCCTGAGCGAGACCCCCCGCCTCCAGCTGCTGCCCGCCGTCGACGTCGCGGACGGCCAGGCCGTGCGCCTGGTCCAGGGCGAGGCCGGCTCCGAGACCGGCTACGGCGACCCGCTGGAGGCCGCCCTCGCGTGGCAGGAGGCCGGCGCCGAGTGGATCCACCTCGTGGACCTCGACGCCGCCTTCGGCCGCGGCGACAACATCGACGTGCTCCGCCGCGTCGCCGCCGAGCTCGAGCTGAAGGTCGAGATGTCCGGCGGCATCCGGGACGACGCGTCCCTGGAGCGGGCGCTGTCCCTGGACCCCGCCCGGATCAACCTGGGCACCGCGGCCCTCGAGAACCCGGAGTGGACGCAGAAGGTCATCGCCGAGCACGGCGACGTCATCGCGGTGGGCCTCGACGTGCGCGGCACCGTCCTCGCCGCCCGCGGCTGGACCGAGGAGGGCGGGGACCTCTGGGAGGTCCTGGACCGCCTCGAGGACCACGGCTGCGCCCGCTACGTGGTCACCGACGTCACCAAGGACGGCACCCTCAAGGGCCCCAACCTCGAGCTGCTGAAGGAGGTCGCGACCCGCACCGACAAGCCCGTGGTCGCCTCGGGCGGGATCTCCTCCCTCGACGACCTCTCCGCCCTGCGGACGCTCGTGCCCTCGGGCGTCGAGGGCGCGATCGTGGGCAAGGCCCTCTACGCGGGCCGGTTCACCCTCGAGGAGGCTCTCGACGTGGCGGGCCGGCCGGGAGCGCGGTGACGGAGCGGCCCCTGCCGGAGCACATCGCCGCCCAGCTCGCGGGCGCCGGCGGCACGGAGGACACCGGCGGCCAGGCCTGGGCCGGGCGCAACCTGGGGGAGGGCACCAGCCACACCCACCGGTTCCCCGGGGACGACGGCGCCGCCGCCCCCGCCGTGCTGCAGGCCCTGCGGGCCCTGCGGGCGGGCACCGGGGACGAGTCCGCCGTGGTCGCCGCGCTCGCCGGCACCCGCGTGTTCGTGCCCGTCGTGGCCGAGGTCTCGTCCTCGACCGTGACGGAGGCCGGTCTCGTGGCCGACAAGGAGGCCGACATGGCGCTCGTGTCCCTGCGGGCCGCGGACGGCCGGCAGGTGCTGCCGGTCTTCAGCTCCGCGGCGGCGCTCGCGGACTGGCACGCCCGGGCGCGGCCGGTGGCCACGGACCTCCGCCGGGCCGCCGTGGCCGCGGTCAAGGACGGCACCCAGCTGCTGGTGCTCGACCCCGGCACCGACCTCCCGTTCGTGGTGCGCCGCCCGGCCCTCTGGGCGCTGGCCCGGGGCAGGGCCTGGACCCCCTCCTACCGCAGCCCGGACGTCGAGGCGGCGGTCCGGCGCTGCGCCACCGGGCTGCCCGGGGTCGTCGGGGTGGGGACCGCCCCCGGCGAAGGCGTGGCCGTGCGCGCCGCGGACGGGGCGCTCGTCCGGGGCGGCGGGGCCGGCCCCGAGCTCGCCGTCGTGCTGTCCCTGCAGGCCGGTCTCGACCAGGGGCAGCTGGACGACGTCGTCGCCCGCTTCCAGGCCCGGCTGAGCGTCGAGCCGGCCCTCGCCGAGGACGTCGACTCGATGCAGCTGCGCCTCACGACGGCGGGCTGACCCGGGAAGCCCGGACCAGCCCGCGACGGACGGAGGGAGCGGTGCTCAGCTGACCGGGCCGGTGAACCGCTCGCCGGGCCCCTGGCCGGGGGCGTCCGGGAAGAGCGAGGCCTCGCGGAACGCGAGCTGGAGGGTGCGCAGGCCGTCGCGCAGGGGAGCGGCGTGCTGCGAGCCGATCTCCGGCGCCGCGGCGGTGACGAAACCGGCCAGCGCGGTGATGAGCTTGCGCGCCTCGTCGAGGTCCTTGAGCTCCTCGGCGTCCTCGCCGGCGGCGAGCCCGCACTTCACGGCGGCCGCGCTCATGAGGTGCACGGCCGCGGTGGTGATGACCTCGATGGCGGGGACCTCCGCGATGTCGCGCATCTGCTCGTCGACGGCGCTGACCGTCTCCTGCGGGATCTCCTGGCCGGACCGTGCGGCGTCGTCGTCGAAGCGGAAGGTGTTCTCGGAAGTCATGGCCCAACTCTGCCACACCGCCGGTCGCCGCCCGGACCGTCCCACCGGTCCTGCGCACTATCCTGCAGGGGAGGCCGGGCGCCGGCCGGAAGGAGGCGGAGCACCGTGTGGATCGGGTGGATCGAGTTCGACGTGCTCCTGGGGGACGTCCACTCCCTCAAGGCCAAGCGCTCCGTGGTGCGGCCCCTCGTGGCGGAGCTGCGCCGCCGGTTCCCGGTGACCGCCGCCGAGGTCGGCCACCTCGAGCTCCACCGGCGCGCCCTCGTGGGCACCGCCGTGGTCGCCGCGGACGCCGCCCGCCTCGTCGAGGTCCTCGACGAGGTCGAGCGCTTCGTCGCCGCCCGGCCGGAGACGGAGCTGCTCTCGGCCCGCCGGGCCCTGCACAGCACCGAGGACGAGTGAGACGCCGGCGCGGCCGTCGTTTCCCGAACCGGAGGCCCATGGGCTAGACTGGTCGGCAGTGTGCAAGTGGAGGAGACTCCCACCCGCGCCGGCCACGGTCCTGCGAGCCTCTCGGAGGACCGGAGCACGGCCGCCGGGTCCGCGACGACATCGTCCGCACGACGGCACGGCCGGGGCATCCCTCGTCCGTACCGTCACGCAATGCGCCACCTCCGGGCGGCGCACCGATGAGCCTCCGCTTGCCGACCGCAGCGGGGGCTTTTGTCGTTGCGGACCGGACCGAACCATGAGGTCCCCGGAAACCTCCGGGCGATCACGCCAGACATCAGGAGCACGGCATTAGCGATCCACGTATCAATGACAGAATCCGAGTCCCCGAAGTCCGTCTCGTCGGACCCGCAGGCGAGCAGGTCGGCATCGTCCGCGTCGAGGACGCACTGAGGCTGGCCCGCGAATCGGATCTCGATCTGGTCGAGGTGGCGCCCAACGCCAAGCCGCCGGTGGCCAAGCTCATGGACTTCGGCAAGTACAAGTACGAGGCCGCGGTCAAGGCCCGGGAGTCGCGCAAGAACCAGACGAACACGGTCCTCAAGGAGGTCCGGTTCCGGCTCAAGATCGACACCCACGACTACGAGACCAAGGTCGGCCACGCCAAGCGGTTCCTCGGGGCCGGCGACAAGGTCAAGGCCATGATCCAGTTCCGCGGACGCGAGCAGCAGCGCCCCGAGATGGGCGTCCGCCTGCTCGAGCGCTTCGCGAACGACGTCGCCGAGGTCGGCGCGGTCGAGTCGAGCCCCCGGGTCGACGGCCGCAACATGGTGATGGTCGTGGGCCCGCTGAAGAACAAGGCCGAGGCCAAGGCCGAGGCGCGCCGCCAGAAGCAGCGCGACGAGGCGAAGGCCGAGAACGAGCGCAAGGCGAAGGACAAGGTCGACACGTCCTCCGCGGCGCCCGTGACCCAGACGATCGGGGACGCCTTCCCGGCCGAGCTGCGCGAGCAGGCCGGCCGGACCGAGGAGCCGGTGCAGCAGCCGGCGCCCGAGGCCCAGCAGCCGGCCCCGGAGGCGGCGCAGCCCGCCGCCCCCGAGGCCGTCGAGGCGCCTGCGGCCGCCGAGGCCCCGGAGCCCGAGGTCGCCGAGGCCCCGGCGCCGCAGGCGGCCCCGGAGCCCGAGGTCGCCGAGACCCCGGCGCCGCAGGCGGCCCCGAAGCCGCCGGCGCCCAAGGCCCCGGCGCCGAAGGCTCCGGCCGCGGCGCCGAAGGCCCCCCGGCCCGGCCCCAAGCCGGGTGCCAAGCCCGGGCCCCAGGCCTGAGCGGCGCACGACCTTCCGCGCGAGCGGAGCAGAACTGACAGCGCCCCGCGGGCGCAGCCGGGACCGGCTGCGCCCGGGGGCACCGTGGAGGTGCGGCGGACGTCGCCGTGCCCTCCGGTGGCCACCACCGGATGAATCGCAAGGAGAGCGGCCCAGATGCCGAAGATGAAGACCCACAGCGGGGCGAAGAAGCGCTTCAAGCTCACCGGCAGCGGCAAGGTGAAGCGCCAGCAGGCCAACCGCCGCCACTACCTGGAGCACAAGTCCTCCCGGCTGACCCGCCGCCTGGCCTCCGACCAGATCGTGGCCCCCGGCGACGCCAAGGTCATCAAGAAGATGCTGGGCAAGTAGTCCCCACCGCATCCGCAGGGGAGCCCGCCTCCCCGCCCCCACAGATTTGACCTCCTGGCCGACCGGCCGGGACCGAAGTGAAGGAGTACACACGTGGCACGTGTGAAGCGGGCGGTCAACGCCCACAAGAAGCGCCGGGAGATCCTCGAGCAGGCCTCCGGCTACCGCGGCCAGCGCTCTCGCCTGTACCGCAAGGCGAAGGAGCAGGTCACCCACTCGTTCGTCTACAGCTACAACGACCGCCGCAAGCGCAAGGGCGACTTCCGCCGGCTGTGGATCCAGCGCATCAACGCCGCGGCCCGCGCCAACGGCCTGACCTACAACCGCTTCATCCAGGGCCTCAAGGCCGCCGAGGTGGAGGTCGACCGCCGCATGCTGGCCGAGCTGGCCGTCAACGACGAGCAGGCGTTCGCCGGCCTCGTCGAGATCGCCAAGAAGGCGCTGCCGGAGGACACCTCCGCGCCGCGCGAAGCCGCCGCCTGAGCCCAGTCGGAGCAGTGAACCTCACGGAGCGCCTGGCCGCCCAGCCGATGTCCAACCCCCGAGCCGATCGGGTCAGGGACGTCGCGGGACTGGCCGGGCGCTCCGCGCGTGCCAAGCGCGGACTGTTCCTCGCCGAGGGTCCGCAGAACGCCCGGGAGGCCCTCGCCCGGCACCTGGAGTCCCCGTGCGCGGACGCCGTCTACGTCACCGAGGACGCCCTGGGCCGCCACCCGGACATCACCGCCCTGCTCGAGCGGGTGGCCGAGGACCGCTCCGTGTTCGTCCGCCTCGTGACCCGCGAGGTGCTGGCCGCCATGAGCGACGCGGTGACACCGCAGGGCGTCGTCGTCGTGTGCCGACCCCTCGACACGGACCTGGGGACGGTGCTCGCGGCCCGGCCCCGGCTCGTCGCCGTGCTGGCGCGGGTGCAGGACCCCGGCAACGCCGGCACCGTGCTGCGCGCGGCCGACGCCGCGGGCGCGGACGCGGTGGTGCTCACCACCGGCAGCGTGGACGTCTACAACCCCAAGACCGTGCGCTCGACCGCCGGCTCCCTCTTCCACCTGCCCGTGGTCGTCGGTGCCGACCTGCCCGCGCTGCTCGACGCCGCCCGCGCCGCCGGCTGCGGCGTGCTGGCCGCGGACGGCCACGGGGACGTCGACCTCGACCGGCTCCAGGACGCCTCCGCCGCCCGCGCCGCCGGGGCCCCGCCCGACGACTCCGGCTACGACCTGGCCCGGCCCACCGTGTGGCTGTTCGGCAACGAGGCCCGCGGCCTGTCCGAGGAGGAGAAGGCGCTCGCCGACCACCGCGTCGCCGTGCCGGTGCACGGCCGGGCGGAGTCCCTCAACGTGGGCACCGCCGCCACCGTGTGCCTCTACGCCTCGGCCCGTGCCCAGCGCCGCCCCGCGGCCGGGGAAGAGCGGTGAGCGCGCCGCTGCCCGCCGCGTACCACACTCAGGTGGTCGGTGCCGCCCTCCTCGACGACGCCGAGCGGCCCACGGGCTTCCTCGCCGCGCAACGGGCCTATCCCGAGGCCCTGCGGGGCCTGTGGGAGTTCCCCGGCGGCAAGCAGGAGCCGGACGAGAGCTGCGAGCAGGCCCTGGTGCGGGAGTGCGCCGAGGAGCTCGGCGTGGACGTCCGGCTGCTCGCGGAGGTGCGCGGACCGCACGCCCAGGGCTGGCCGCTCAAGGACACCGCGGCGATGCGGGTCTGGACGGCCGTGGCCGCCGGCGGCGACCCCCGGCCCGTGGTGGGGGAGGACCACCTGGCCGTGCGGTGGCTCCCGCTGGCCGACCCCGCCGCCGCGCTCGCGCTCCCCTGGATCCCGGCCGACCTGCCGATCGTGCACGCCCTGCTCGACCTCCTGCGGGCCTGATCCGGCCCGCGCCGGCCGACCCCGCAGGGCCCGGTCGACCACGTCCTCCGGTGGTCGGCCTGACCCTGGCGGGTCAGGCCGCAGCCCGCGCGGTCAGCCGTGGTGCCGGTGGCCGGGGACGTAGCCGCCGTCGGCGAGGCCGGCGCGCACCTCGAAGGGATTGTGCAGCGCGGGATGTCCGCAGCGCAGCACCGACCACCCCGCGGCCACGAGGTAGGCCGGCAGGAACGGCAGCCCCAGGCACTTGGCCCACTGGCTCGCGTGCCGCGACTCGTGGGCCAGGAGCCGCGGCCGGGCCGCGACGTCGCCGATCCCGGCGCGGAACAGGACGACGTTGCCCACGGTGAAGGCCCCGGCCCTCGGCAGCCGCGGCCGGTAGCCGAACCCCAGGAGCAGCCCCTCGGGCCCGCGGACCACCGGCGTGCGCGTGGCCGCGGCGACCAGCAGCCCCAGCGGCGTGGACAGGTTCAGCATGTTCCACACCTGCCGCAGGCGTGCTGCGCGGCTCGGACCGGGGCTCATGGCACCAGCCTAGGCCCGCCCGGTGCCCCCCGCCCGGATCCGGACCTCGGGGCGGACTGCCTCCGGGCCCGGCGGGGCGGTCCCCCAGGGCCCGGACGGGCCGGAACGAGCCCGGGCAGCGGTGGGCGGCCCCCGGGGGACGTGCCATAGACTGGGACCCGCCCGCGATCCGTGCCGATCCGGGCTTTCCCGTGGCACGCGCTCCACGCACCGTGGACCCGCGGCCCGGACGAAGCCGTCCCCGAGCCGAAGAAGTCGCCAGCTGATGTCTGAACTGCCACCCGAGACCGCCCCGAGCGGCGCGGTCGACCCGACCGACGAGGCCGCGGTCACCGCCGCCGTCGAGGCGGCCCTGACCGCCGTGCAGAACGCCCACGACCTGGACGAGCTCAAGGAGGTCCGGCTCGCCCACGCGGGGGAGCGCTCCCCGCTGGCGCTGGCCAACCGGCGGATCGGCTCGCTCGACAAGACGCAGAAGGCCGCCGCCGGCAAGCTCGTCGGCCAGGCCCGCGGCCGCGTCAACCAGGCGATCGCCGCCCGCACCACGGTGCTCGAGGAGGAGCGGGACGCCCGGATCCTCGTCGAGGAGGCTGTGGACGTCACCGCCGCCGGCCGGCGCCGGCGCCTGGGCGGGCGGCACCCGCTGACCAACCTCATGGAGCGCGTCGGGGAGACGTTCGTGGCCATGGGCTGGGAGGTCGCCGACGGCCCCGAGGTCGAGTCCGAGTGGTACAACTTCGACTCCCTCAACTTCAAGCCGGACCACCCGGCCCGGGAGCTGCAGGACACGTTCTTCGTGGACCCGCCCGAGGCCCACCTCGTGCTGCGCACGCACACCTCACCGGTGCAGATGCGCACGCTGCTGAACCGCGAGCTGCCGGTCTACGTCGTCGTCCCGGGGCGCACCTACCGCACCGACGAGCTCGACGCCACGCACACCCCCGTCTTCCACCAGGTCGAGGGCCTGGCCGTGGACCGGGGCCTGTCGATGGCCGACCTCAAGGGCACGCTCGAGCACTTCGCCCGGCAGATGTTCGGCCCCGAGGCGCGGATCCGGCTGCGGCCCAACTACTTCCCCTTCACCGAGCCGTCCGCCGAGCTGGACGTGTGGCACCCCCACGCCAAGGGCGGGCCGCAGTGGATCGAGTGGGGCGGCTGCGGCATGGTCCACCCGAACGTGCTGCGCGCGGCCGGCATCGACCCCGAGGTCCACTCGGGCTTCGCGTTCGGCATGGGCATCGAGCGGACCCTGATGTTCCGCAACAACGTCCCGGACATGCGCGACATGGTCGAGGGCGACGTCCGCTTCAGCGAGCACTTCGGGATGGAGATCTAAGACATGCGAGTTCCTTTGTCATGGCTGCGCGAGCACGCCCCCGTCCCGGCCGGCGCGACCGCCGAGGACGTCCTGGCCACCCTCGTGACGGTGGGCCTCGAGGAGGAGGACGTGCACCGCCCCACGGACCACCTGAAGGGCCCGGTCGTGGTCGGCCAGGTGCTCTCCAAGGAGCCGGAGACCCACTCCAACGGCAAGACCGTCAACTGGTGCACCGTCCGCGTGGTCCCCGAGGGCCAGGAGCAGACCCTGACCGGCAAGGGCATCGACCCCTCCGGCGTGCAGGGCGTGATCTGCGGGGCCCACAACTTCGAGGTCGGGGACAAGGTCGTGGTGACCCTGCCCGGCGCCGTCCTGCCCGGGGACTTCAGGATCTCGGCGCGCAAGACCTACGGCCACACCTCCGCCGGCATGATCGCCTCCGTGCGCGAGCTCGGGATCGGCGAGGACCACGACGGCATCCTGGTGCTCTCGACCCTCGGCCTGGACCCGGAGATCGGCTCCGACGCCCTGGAGCTGCTCGGGCTCCGCGACGAGGCCGCCGAGATCAACGTGACCCCGGACCGCGGCTACGCGTTCTCGATCCGCGGCGTGGCCCGCGAGTACTGCCACGCCGTGCACGAGCCCTTCACGGACCCGGCCGGGACGGTGGCCGACCGGGTGCCCGCCCCCACCGGGGACGGGTTCCCCGTGGCCGTCGACGACGACGCCCCGATCCACGGCAACCCCGGGTGCACCCGCTTCGTCGCCCGCATCGTGACCGGCATCGACGCGACCGCCCCCACGCCCCCGTGGATGTCGGCGCGGCTGCGCCTGGCGGGCATCCGCTCGATCTCCCTGCCCGTGGACGTCTCCAACTACGTGATGCTCGAGCTGGGCCAGCCGCTGCACTTCTACGACCTCGGGAAGCTGAGCGGCGGCATCGGGGTCCGCCGGGCGGCGCCGGGCGAGACGCTGACCACCCTGGACGGCCGGCAGCGGGCCCTGGACCCCGAGGACCTGCTGATCACGGACGGCTCCGGGCCGATCGGCCTGGCCGGGGTCATGGGCGGCGCCGCCACCGAGGTCTCGGACGGCACCGCCGACGTGCTCGTGGAGGCGGCCCGCTTCGACGAGGTCTCGATCGCCCGCACCACCCGGCGGCACCGGCTGCCCTCGGAGGCGTCCAAGCGCTTCGAGCGCGGGGTGGACCCGCAGATCGCCCCGGTGGCGGCCCAGCGCGCCGTCGAGCTGCTCGTGGAGCTGGCCGGCGGCACGGCCGGTCCCGGGGTCACCGACGTGGACGACACCACCGCCCCCGCGCCCATCGAGCTGCCCTGGGACTATCCGGGGCGCCGCACGGGCGTGGAGTACACGGCGGACCAGGTCGTCTCGACCCTCACCGAGCTCGGCGCGCAGGTCGAGGCCACCGACGACGGCTGGCGCGTCGTGCCCCCGTCGTGGCGCCCGGACCTGGTCGCCAAGGAGGACCTGGTCGAGGAGATCGCCCGCCTCGTCGGCTACGACACGATCCCCTCGCGGCTGCCGGTGGCGCCCCCGGGCCGCGGCCTGACCGCCGAGCAGCAGGCCCGGAAGCGGGTCGCCGACGCGCTCGCGGCCGCCGGGATCACCGAGGTGCTCGCCTACCCGTTCGTCTCGCAGGCGGACAACGAGCTGTGGGGCGCCCCCGAGCCCGGGGTGCCCGTGCCGTCGGTCAAGCTGGCCAACCCGATCAGCGAGGCCCAGGGAATGCTGCGCGTCTCCCTGCTCCCGGGCCTGCTGGAGGTGCTGCGGCGCAACACCTCCCGCGGTTTCCGGGACCTGGCGCTCTACGAGGTCGGGCGGGTCTTCCGTCCCGGCGAGCAGCTCGGCAGCGCCGGCATCCCCCCGCTCGGGGCGCACCCGGGCCGGGCGGTGCTCGACGAGATCGAGGCCGGCATCCCCGCGCAGCCGCGCCACCTCGCCGCGGTCCTGGCCGGCCGGGACGCGGCCCAGGGCCCGTGGACCGCACCGCGGGCCTTCGACTGGCAGGACGCCCTCGACGCCGCCCGGCTGGCCGCCGAGGTCCTGGGGGTCGAGCTGACCGTCCGGCAGGGCACCCACCAGGCGTTCCACCCGGGCCGCACCGCGGTGCTCGCCACCGCCGACGGCACCCCGCTGGGCTACGCCGGCGAGCTGCACCCCCAGCTGGTGGCGGCCCAGGACCTGCCCGAGCGGACCGTGGCGATGGAGCTGAACCTCAGCTCGCTCGTCGGGGCCGAGGTCGAGGTCGTGCAGGCCCGCCCGATCTCCGGCTACCCGGCGGCCACCCAGGACGTCGCCCTCGTGGTGGACGCCGCCGTGCCGGCGGCCGAGCTGCGGGCCGCGCTCGAGGAGGGCGCCGGGGAGCTGCTCGAGGACGTCCGCGTCTTCGACGTCTACCAGGGCCCCGGCATCGAGGAGGGCCGGAAGTCGGTGGCCTTCGCGCTGCGCTTCCGGGCCCCGGACCGCACCCTGACCGCGGACGAGGCCTCCACGGCCCGTGCGGCGGCCGTCGCCGTGGCGGCCGAGCGCCACGGCGCCGTGCTCCGCGGCTGACCGGCCCGCCGCCGCACCCGCCGCGCCCCGCACGGCACGGCCCGCTCCCCGCGCCGGGGAGCGGGCCGTGCCGTGCCGTGGGGCCGCGCGCCGCCCGGGGACGCTGCCGGTAACAAACGCGAACGGCGTCCGGGCGCGGCGGGGGAACTTCGGTACTGTGGCACCGGGTCCCCGACCGCCGCCGCGGCCGCCCCCTTCCCCGACCCCGTTCCAGGAGCTCAGCATGACCGAGGAGACCACCGACCGGCAGGAGGCGTTCTTCGCCTTCGACGACGACGACGAGCAGGAGCGCGGACGCGCGCGCCGGTCGATCGCCTGGAAGCCGACGGCCGTGGGGCTGCTCGGTCTCCTGCTCGGGCTGGTCCTGGCGGTGGGCGCCGCGCTCACCTGGGACGACTCCCGGAAGCTGGCCGGCTACGCGGACCGCTCGTGGGTGATCTCGGGGCAGTACCAGGACCTCACCAACGACCTGCGGACCAAGACCTGGAACCCGGTCTACCGCGGGGTGCTGCCCGCGGACGAGGCGGTCACCGAGCAGCCCTTCGACTCGGGCCTCGCCGACCCGCGCGTCCCGGAGGCGGGCGAGGAGATCGTCTTCCGCGGCACGCAGACGGGCTCCGGCGAGGACGACTTCCACCAGGAGGCCGACGCCCTGCTCGCCGTGGAGGACGGCACGCTCCAGGTGGTCGAGACCGCCGAGGCCGGCGAGTTCGGGGACGGGATCACCGCGGGCACTATCGCCTGGCAGCGCGTGCAGGCCGCCCTGCTGCTGCTCGCCGGACTCGGCGCGGCCGCCGGCGGCGTGTGGTTCGCCCGCCGGCTCTACCGCCGGGAGCGCTGAGGACCGCCCGAGCCGTGCACCGGCCCCCGCAGGACGCTGTGCGTCCGGCGGGGGCCTTTCCCGTCCGGGCCCCGCAGCGGGCCCGCGGACGCCGGAGCAGGGCCCACGGCTCCGGAGCGGGGCCCGGAGAACCGGCTCGGAGCCGGGGGCCCCGGCGCCGGGTCAGGGCAGGGCGGGCAGCTCCCGCCGGAGCAGCCACGCGTCGAGCAGCCCGTCGACCTCCGTCCACCGGTGCTGGGGCACGAAGCCGCGCAGGTGCTCCCGGAAGCCCGCCGTGCTCACCCACCCGTCCCGGTTGGCGGTGGCCCAGCCGTGCAGCAGGGCGCGGAAGGCGTCCTCGCCCACGGTCTCCCGGATCGCGTGGACGGTGAGGGCGCCCCGGACGTACACCACGTCGTCGAAGAGGCGCACCTGACCCGGGTCGCCGATGACGAGGTCCTGGCGCATCTTCGACAGCGTGCGGTGCGCCTTCTCCGCGTGCCAGCGGGCCGGCCGGCCGCCCGAGGCCTCTGACCAGATCCACTCCGCGTAGGACGCGAACCCCTCGTTGAGCCAGATGTCCTGCCACGAGGACAGGACCAGGCTGTTGCCGAACCACTGGTGGGCGAGCTCGTGGGCCACGAGCCGCTGCTCCTCCCAGTCCGTGCCGAGCTGGTTCTTCCCGAACACGGAGCACGCGTAGCACTCGAACGGGTCCTCGAGGGACTCGTCGACGACCACCACGGTGTAGCTCGGGAAGGGGTAGGGGCCGAACCAGTCGCCGAACACCTCGATCATCCGGCCCTGCTCCGCGAACGTCTTCTCCGCCTTCTTGCGCCGCTTCTTCGAGCACACGAGGTGCTGCGGGACGCGGGAGCCCGTGAGCTCCCGCCGCTCGTACGGACCGATCTGCACGGTCGCCAGGTACGGCGGCAGCGGCACCCGGGAGGTGTAGACCCAGTGGCGCTCGCCGTCGCGCTCCACCACGGACTCCAGCTCGCCGTGGACCACCACCTCGTAGTCGGCGTCGGCGTGCACGGCGACCCGGTAGGTGGCCTTGTGGGAGGGGTGGTCGACGCACGGGAACCAGGTGGAGGACCCGGTGGGCTGGCCCGCGACGAGCACGCCGTCGTCGAGCTCGGCCCAGCCGATCTCGCCCCAGGGTCCGTCCAGGGACTCGGGATAGCCCTCGTAGGCCACGGTGAGCGTGAACGACTCCCCGGCGGGGACCGTGCGCGGCAGGCTCAGCACGAGGCGGCTGCCGCGGTGGTCCGCGCGGACCCTGCGGCCGCCGAGCAGCCCCCCGAGCCCGCCGGTGCCGAACCGGACGTCGGTCACGGCGAGCTCCGTGAGGTCCAGCTCGATCCGGTCCGTGTCCTGCAGGGCCCGGCAGGTCAGGGTCGCCCGCGCCTCGAGGCCGTTGTCCTCGACGTCGTAGTCGAGGTCGAGGTCGTAGTGCTCCACGGTGGCCGTGCAGCACCCGACGAACGGGGTGTACGGGTCCCGCGCGCCGTCCGCGCCGAGGAAGCGGTGCGTCTGTGCCGTGCTCACGGGACCAGCAGCAGCTTGCCCTGGGCGGCACGGGACTGGAGCAGCTCGTGCGCCTGCCGTGCTCGCTCGAGCGGGAACGTCTCGGCGACCCGGATGGTCAGGGACCCGTCGAGCACCGCGTCGAAGAGCTCGCCCGCCCGCCAGTTCCGCTCCTTCTCGTCGAGCAGGTAGTGGTTGAGCGAGGGGCGGGTGATGTACAGGGACCCGTGCTGGGCGAGCCGCTGCGGGTCGAACGGGGGGACCTGGCCGGAGGAGCCGCCGAAGAGCACGAGCATCCCGCGCGTGCGAAGCGCCCGCAGGGACTCGTCGAAGGTGTCCTTGCCCACCGAGTCGTAGACGACGTCGGCGCCGCGGCCGCCGGTGACCGCACGGACGTGCTCGGCGAAGCCCTCGTAGCCGACCAGGGCGAAGTCGGCGCCCAGCGAGCGCGCGGTCTCCGCCTTGTCCTGGGAGCCCACCAGGGCGATCACCGTGGCCCCGAGCGACTTCAGCAGCTGCACCGCGAGGCCTCCGACCCCGCCCGCGCCCGCGGTGACCACGGCGACGTCGCCCTCCTGGACCGGATACGTCGAGCGGACCAGGTAGTGCGCGGTGAGCCCCTGCAGCGGGACGGCCGCGGCGACCTCGTCGGAGACGCCGGTGGGCACGCGCAGGGCCTTGTCGGCGTCCACCACGAAGGCGTCGGCGTAGGTGCGGGACGCCTGGGAGGTGGTGATCCGGTCGCCGAGGGCGAAGTGCTCCACCCCGGAGCCCACGCCCGCCACCACGCCCATGCCCTCGGAGCCGGGCGTGAAGGGGTGCTCCACGGGGTAGACGCCCTCGCGCTGGTACACCTCGATGAAGTTCACCCCCGCCGCACGGGTCTCGACGAGCAGCTGGCCGGGGCCCGGTTCGAGGTCCGGGCGCTCGCCGAGGGTCAGGACCTCGGGGCCTCCGGCTCGCTCGACCATGACGGAACGGACCATGACGGGTACCTCCTGGGGATCGCGGACGGGAACTCCTGCCATGGTAGGCGGGAAGCCCGGCCGCGCTCTGCCTGCGGGGACCCCCGAGGGGTAGCGTGAGCACAAGAGGGGGCACGGGAATGCCCCCGTAATCATCGAGATTTGCACACGGGAAGCGTAGATTCGGGGGCACAGCCGTTCCGGGGGGGATGCGACGACGGCCGTGGCCGGGACGAGCGGCTGAGACGACAGGGGGGTTCCGACGCGCCCCGCCGAGGGGCACCCGCGCCTCCGCGCCGTCGATCCGCTCCCCGTAGCGTGCATAATTATTGAAGACCATGCATAACTTTGAGCTAGAGTGGGTCCTATGACGTTCAGCGCAGCAGTTTCGGGGGCCTCCGGCTACGCCGGTGGTGAGGTTCTGCGGATCCTCGCCGGTCACCCGCAGATCGAGATCGGGGCCGTGGGGGCCCATTCCAACGCGGGCCAGCGGCTGGGGGAGCTGCAGCCGCACCTGCACTCCCTCTCCGACCGGGTGCTCGTGGACACCACGGTGGAGAACCTCGCCGACCACGACGTCGTCTTCCTCGCCCTGCCGCACGGCGCGTCCGCCGCGATCGCCGCGCAGCTGCCGCCGGAGACCGTGGTCATCGACGCCGGCGCCGACCACCGGCTCGACTCCGCCGAGGAGTGGGACCAGTTCTACGGCTCCCCGCACGCCGGGACGTGGCCGTACGGGCTGCCCGAGCTCGTCGTGGACACCGAGGGCACCCGCCAGCGCGAGCAGCTCCGCGGCGCCACGCGCATCGCGGTGCCGGGGTGCTACCCGACCAGCGCGCTGCTGGCCCTGGGCCCCGGCTTCGCGGCCGGGCTCCTGGAGCCCGAGGACGTCGTGATCGTCGCGGCGTCGGGCACGTCCGGGGCCGGCAAGGCCGTCAAGGCGCACCTGCTGGGCTCGGAGGTCATGGGCTCGATGAGCCCGTACGGGGTGGGCGGCGCGCACCGGCACACCCCCGAGATCGAGCAGGGCCTCGCCAAGGCCGCGGGGTGCCGCGTGCGGGTCTCCTTCACCCCGACGCTGGCCCCCATGCCCCGGGGCATCCTCACGACCGCCACCGCGCGCGTCGCGGAGGGCGTGAGCGCCGCGCAGCTGCGGGAGGCCTGGGAGTCCGCCTACGTGGCCGAGCAGTTCGTCACGGTCCTGCCCGAGGGCCGGTGGCCGGCGACGAAGTCGGTGGCCGGCTCCAACCACGCCCAGCTCCAGCTCGCCCTCGACGCCCGGGCGGGCCGCGTCATCGTCACCTGCGTCATCGACAACCTCGTCAAGGGCACCGCGGGCGGTGCCGTCCAGTCCATGAACCTCGCCCTCGGCCTGCCCGAGGACACCGGCCTGAACCTCCAAGGAGTCGCACCGTGAGAACGTACCCGTCCCAGCAGCCGGCCGGCACCCTGCAGGTCGACACCACCCGCGGTGTGGCCGCCGCCCAGGGCTTCCGCGCGGCCGGCACCACGGCGGGCTTCAAGGACTCCGGCGGGCCCGACCTCGCCCTCGTCGTCAACGACGGGCCCCAGCACCACGTGGGGGCCGTGTACACGACCAACCGGATCGCCGCCGCGCCCATCCAGTGGTCCAAGGCCGCCACCGCGGACGGCCGGGCCGCCGCCGTGGTCCTCAACTCCGGCGGGGCCAACGCCTGCACCGGACCGCAGGGCTTCCAGGCCTCCCACCGGACCGCGGAGCTCGTCGGCGAGGCGCTCGGCGTCGGGGCCGGCGACGTCGTGGTGTGCTCCACCGGGCTCATCGGCGTCCAGCTGCCCATGGACGTCATGGAGCGCGGCCTGCCCGGGGCCGTGGCGGCGCTCGGGGACGACGACGACGCCGGGGCCGCCGCCGCCCGGGCCATCATGACCACCGACTCCGTCTCCAAACAGGCCGCCTACGTCCGCGACGGGTGGACGGTCGGCGGCATGGCCAAGGGCGCGGGCATGCTCGCCCCCGGCCTCGCCACGATGCTCGTGGTGCTCACGACCGACGCCGAGCTCTCCTCGGACGCCCTGCAGTGGGCGCTCGAGGACGCGGTGAAGGTCACGTTCAACCGCACCGACTCCGACGGCTGCATGTCGACCAACGACACCGTGGTCCTGCTCGGCTCGGGCGCCTCCGGGATCACCCCGGACGAGTTCGAGTTCAGCCAGGCCGTCACGGCCGTGTGCCACTCGCTGGCCCAGCAGCTCATCACGGACGCCGAGGGGGCGTCCCACGACATCGAGATCACCACGGTCAACGCCGCGACCGAGCGGCAGGCGGAGGACGTGAGCCGCTCCGTGGCCCGCTCCAACCTGTTCAAGGCCGCGATCTTCGGCAACGACCCCAACTGGGGCCGCGTGCTGTCCGCCGTCGGCACCACCGACGCCGCGTTCGACCCGGACCGGCTCGACGTCACGATCAACGGGGTCATGGTCTGCCGCAACGGCATGATCGGGGACCCCCGCGAGGGCGTGGACCTGGCGGCCGGGCGCAAGGTGACCGTCCTGGTCGACCTCAAGGCCGGGGACGCCGACGCCACCGTCTGGACCAACGACCTCACCCACGACTACGTCGAGGAGAACAGCGCCTACTCCAGCTGACCGGCCCACCGACCGGGACAGCACCGACCCACGGCGCAGGAGAACCATGACCGACCCCAGTGACCCGACCCGCTACGAGACCGCCCAGCTGAAGGCGGGCACCCTGATGGAGGCCCTGCCCTGGATCCAGCGCTACGCCGGGTCCGTGATGGTCTTCAAGTACGGCGGCAACGCCATGGTGTCCGAGCCGCTGCGGCAGGCCTTCGCCGAGGACATGGTGTTCCTGCGCCACGTCGGGATCAAGCCGGTCGTGGTGCACGGCGGCGGGCCCCAGATCAACCGGATGCTGGAGCGGCTGGGCATCGAGTCCGAGTTCCGCGGCGGGCTGCGGGTCACGTCCCGGGAGGCCGTGGACGCCATCCGCATGGTGCTCACCGGGCAGGTCCAGCGGGAGCTCGTCTCCCTGCTCAACGCCACCGGCCCGTACGCCGTCGGGCTCTCGGGGGAGGACGCCGAGCTGTTCCGCGCCGTCCGCCGGGGCACCGTCGTGGACGGCGAGGAGGTGGACCTCGGCCACGTGGGCGAGGTCGTCGGCGTCAACCCCGAGCCCGTGACCCAGCTGCTCGACGCGGGGCGGATTCCCGTGATCTCCTCCGTGGCGCCCGAGGTCGACGCCCGCGGCCGCCCCACGGGGGAGATCCTCAACGTCAACGCGGACACCGCCGCCGCCGCCGTGGCCGTGGCCCTGCGCGCCGAGAAGTTCGTGGCCCTCACCGACGTCGAGGGGCTCTACGCGGACTGGCCGGACAAGGACTCGCTCATCGCGTCGCTCTCCGCCTCCGAGCTGCGCGCGATGCTCCCCAGCCTGCAGGCCGGGATGATCCCCAAGATGGAGGCGGCCCTGCGGGCCGTGGAGGGCGGGGCGCGCCGGGCGTCCATCGTGGACGGGCGCAGCCCGCACACGTGCCTGCTCGAGATCTTCACCGACACCGGCATCGGAACCCAGCTCGTCCCCGACCACGGAGCATCGTCATGACCGCCCAGCACACCGCCGGCCAGCACACCGCGTCCCGGTACTCCGCCCAGACCGCCCTGCTCGGCGAGTACGCCGACTCGCTGCTCGGCGTCTTCGGCAGCCCCTCGCTCGTGCTCACCCACGGCAGGGGCGCCGTGGTCACCGACGCCGACGGCCGGGACTACCTCGACCTGCTCGCCGGCATCGCCGTCAACGCCCTCGGCCACGCCCACCCGCGCTGGGTGGAGATCGTCTCCCGCCAGCTGGCGACCCTGGGCCACGTCTCCAACTTCTTCACCTCCCCCCAGCAGATCGCGCTCGCCGGGAAGCTGCTGTCCCTGGCCGGCGCGCCCGCGGGCTCCCACGTCTTCTTCGCGAACTCCGGGGCGGAGGCCAACGAGGCCGCGTTCAAGCTGGCCCGCCGCCACGGCCACGAGCACCCCGGCCCGGACGGCCGGCCCCGCGGCACCGTCCTGGCCCTCGAGTCCGCCTTCCACGGCCGCACCATGGGCGCCCTCGCCCTGACCGCCAAGGAGGCCTACCGCGCGCCCTTCGAGCCCCTGCCGGGCGGGGTGCAGCACATCCCCGCGACCGTCGAGGCCCTCGAGGAGCACCTCGACGGGACCGTCGCCGCGCTGATCGTGGAGCCCGTCCAGGGCGAGGCCGGCGTGCGCGAGCTGCCCGAGGGCTACCTCCGGCGGGCGCGGGAGCTCACCCGCCGGCACGGCGCGCTGCTCGTCGTGGACGAGGTGCAGACCGGGATGGGCCGCACCGGCCGCTGGTTCGCCTCCTCCGCGGAGCTCACCGGCGGCGACCTGCCGGACGCGATCACCCTGGCCAAGGGCCTGGGCGGCGGCTTCCCGATCGGCGCGATGCTCACCGTCGGTGCCGAGGTCTCCGCACTGCTCGGCGCGGGCCAGCACGGCACGACGTTCGGCGGCAACCCGCCGGCCACCGCCGCGGGCCTCGCGACCGTGACGGTGATCGAGGAGGACGGCCTGCTCGAGCACGCCCGCACCGTGGGCGCCGTGCTCGGCGAGGGCCTGCGGGCGGTGCCCGGGATCGGGGACGTGCGCCAGCGCGGGCTGCTGATCGGCGCCGACCTCGAGGTCCCCGCGGGGGCCACCGCGCCCTTCGGCCCCGCCGTGGTCGACGCCGCCCGGGACGCCGGGTTCATCGTCAACGCGACCGGCCCCGGGACCCTGCGCCTGGCCCCGCCCCTGGTCCTGACCGAGGAGCAGGCCCGCACCTTCCTCGACGCGCTCCCCGCGATCCTCAGCACCGCCACCGCCGCTGTCACGGCCCCCGCCGCGGCCTCGGCCGAGACCCCGCCGAAAGAAGCATGAACCCGTCCATGACCCCCCGCCACTTCCTCGTCGACACCGATCTCTCCCAGCAGGAGCAGGCCGAGGTGCTCGAGCTCGCCCTCCGCCTCAAGGCCGACCGCTGGGCCCACCGGCCCTACGCCGGTCCGCAGACCGTGGCCGTGGTCTTCGACAAGACCTCGACCCGCACCCGGACCTCCTTCTCAGCCGGGATCGCGGACCTCGGCGGCAACCCCCTGATGATCAACCCGGGGGAGTCCCAGCTGGGCAAGGAGAGCGTGGCGGACACCGCGCGCGTCTTCTCCCGCATGGTCTCGACCATCGTGTGGCGCACCTACGCGCAGTCCGGGCTGGAGGAGATGGCCGCGGCCTCGACCGTGCCCGTCGTCAACGGGCTCTCCGACGCCTACCACCCGTGCCAGATCCTGGCGGACCTGCTCACGGTCCGGGAGCACCGGGGACGCCTGGCCGGGCTGACCTTCGCCTACCTCGGGGACGCCGCCAACAACATGGCCCACTCCTATCTGCTGGGCGGGGCCACCGCCGGCATGCACGTGCGCGTCGCCGGCCCGGCGAGCCACCACCCGGACCCGGCCGTGGTGCGGGCCGCCGAGGAGCGCGCCGCACGGACCGGCGGGTCCGTGCGGGTCACCGCGGACCCGGCCGAGGCCCTCGCCGGGGCGGACGTGGTCTGCACCGACACCTGGGTGTCCATGGGGCAGGAGGCGGAGACCGAGGCCCGGGCGAAGATCTTCCGCGCGTACTCCGTGGACGCCCCGGCGATGGCCCGGGCCGCGCCCGGCGCGCTGTTCCTGCACTGCCTGCCCGCGTTCCGCGGCGCCGAGGTCGCGGCCGAGGTCATCGACGGCCCGCAGTCCGTCGTGTGGGACGAGGCGGAGAACCGGCTGCACGCCCAGAAGGCGCTCCTCGTGTGGCTCATGGCCCGGTCCGGGCGGTACGACCTGGACGCCGCCGGCACGCCCGCCGTCCCGGCATGAGCATCCCCGCGACCAAGACCGCGCGGCAGGCCCGGATCGTGGCCCTCGTGACGGGCGGGGCGATCCACTCGCAGGCCGAGCTCGCCGCCCGGCTGGCCGAGGACGGCGTGCAGGTCACCCAGGCCACGCTCTCCCGCGACCTCGTGGAACTGGGGGCCGTCCGGGTCCGGGACGGCTCCGGCTCCCTCGTCTACGCCGTCCCGCAGGCCGGGGCCGACCGCTCGCCCGCCTCGGGGATCACCCAGGAGGTGCTGGACGCGCGCCTGGCCAGCCTGTGCCGCGAGCTGCTGGTGACCGCCGAGGCGAGCGCGAACCTCGTGGTGCTGCGCACCCCGCCGGGGGCCGCCCAGTACTTCGCGTCCGCCATCGACACGTCCGTGCTGCCCGCCGTCCTCGGCACCATCGCCGGCGACGACACGATCGTGGTGGTGTGCCGGGACGCCGACGGCGGTCCCGCCGTGGCCCGCCGCTTCCTGGAGCTCGCGGAGTGAGTCCGGGCCGCCGGCGCGGGGACGCCCGGCGGGCTCAGCGGTCCGCGTGCTCCTGCAGGACGGGGACGAGCTCCGTGCGCTCGAAGACGCGGGCGAAGTCCAGGGCGGAGTGGGCGCCGGCCGTCTGGGAGGCCCCGGCCCCGAGCAGCGTCCGGACGATCGTCTCGTTGCCCCGGAAGACCGCGCTCATCAGCGCCGTCTGACCGTTGTCGTTGACCCGGTCCGGGTCCGCCCCGGCCTCGAGCAGCGCCGCGACGGTCTCCTCGTGCTGGTGGTAGGCGGCGAGGATCAGCAGGGTGTCGCCCTTGCCGTTGGTGAGGTCGGCCGGGACGCCCGCGCGCACGGCCGGCAGCAGGTTCTCGGTGTCCCCGGTCCGGGCCATCTCGAACAGGGAGAGCACGTAGGCCATCTCCTCGTCGGTCAGCTGGGGGGCCGCCCCGTCCTGGGGCTGCTGGGAGTTCTCGGTCACGGGTGGTCCTTCGCGGTCGGTCGTACGGGGTTCCTGCCGCCCAGTTTATCGAAGGCGGGGCCCGCGACACGCGCCGCCCCGGGAATACCCGGGTCTTGACGTTGCAGTAACCGGCTGGCACGCTCGTGTGACACAGCTCACCACGCGCCGGTGCCCGCGCACCGGGGATCCGGAGTTCCTCCATGACGAATCTCGCCACCCTGCTCACCGACACGGCCGCGGCCTCCCCGGACTCCCGGGCCGTGGTCCTCGACGACCGGGTCCTGACCTACGGGGCCCTCGACGACCTGTCCGCGCGGGTCGCGTCGATGCTCGCCGCCAGGGGCATCGGGGCGGGGGGCCGGGTGGCCATGATCCTGCCCAACGTCCCGCACATGCCGATCGCCTACTACGGGATCCTGCGCGCGGGCGGCGTCGTCGTGCCCCTCAACCCTCTCCTCAGCCCCCGGGAGCTCGCGTACCACTTCACGGACGCCGAGGTGTCCCTGGTGCTGGTCTGGGAGGCCATGGCCGAGGCCACCCGGGCCGCGGTCGCCGACCTCGACCGCGAGGTCCCCGTGGTCGAGGTCTCGGCCGCCGGGACCCTGCAGGCCCTCGCGGACGTGCCACCGCGTCCCGGGGTCGCCGAGCGCGACGACGACGAGCCGGCCGTCCTGCTCTACACCTCCGGCACCACGGGCCGGCCCAAGGGCGCCGTCCTGACGCACCACAACCTGCGGACCAACGCGGAGCTGTCCGCGAGCCTCTTCGACCTGGGCCCCGGGGACGTCATGTTCGGGGCCCTGCCGTTCTTCCACGTGTTCGGCCAGACCGTGGCGCTCAACGGCGTGGTCCAGGCCGGGGCCGCCGTCACGCTCCTGCCGCGCTTCGACCCGGCCCGCGCGCTGGAGATCCTGGCGCGGGACGAGGTCACGGTCTTCGCCGGGGTGCCGAGCATGTACGTGGCGCTGCTCTCCGCGGCCGGCGAGGGGCCGGTCGAGCTGCCCCGCCTGCGGGCCGGGGTCTCGGGCGGGTCCCCGCTGCCGGTCGAGGTCCTGGAGCGCTTCGAGAAGGTGTTCGGGGCGCCGATCTACGAGGGGTACGGCCTGTCCGAGACCTCCCCGGTGGTGTGCTTCAACCAGCAGGCGCACGGGCGCAGGGCGGGGTCGATCGGCACCGTGGTGCGCGGGGCGCAGCTCAAGGTGGTGGACGACCTCGGCGAGGAGGTCCCCGTGGGCGAGATCGGCGAGCTCGTCGTGGCCGGGGAGTACGTGATGGCCGGCTACTGGCGCAACCCCGAGGCCACCGAGGCCGCGATCCGCGACGGCTGGTTCTCCACGGGGGACCTCGCCCGGGTGGACGAGGACGGCTTCTACTACATCGTGGACCGCAAGAAGGACATGGTCCTGCGCGGCGGCTACAACGTGTACCCGCGCGAGGTGGAGGAGGTCATCTACCAGTTCCCGGGCGTCGCCGAGGCCGCGGTCGTCGGGGTCCCGGACGAGGCGATGGGCGAGGAGGTCGCCGCCGTCGTCGCCTTCCGGGACGTGCCCGAGGAGGAGCGGGGCGCGACGGTGGACGCGCTGGACGCCTTCGTCCGCGAGCGCGTGGCCAAGTACAAGCACCCGCGCTACTACAAGGTGGTCGACGAGCTGCCGAAGGGCCCGACCGGCAAGATCCTCAAGCGCTCCCTCGACCTCGAGGGCGCCGGGCGCCGCGGCTGAGCCCGCCTCCCGGACGCACGGAAGGGGCCGGCCGCTGGACAGCGGCCGGCCCCTTCCGTGCGCGGGTCCACCGGGACCCCGGGGGAGGCGCCCCGCGCGGGGCGCCTCCGGCACGGGATCAGTTGGACATCATCGCGGGGCTCCGCTGGGGCTCCCGCTCCACGACGACGCGCTCGTTGGGCACGCAGTGGGTCATGGTGAGGCCCTCCACGCTGCGCGGTCCGTTGTTGCCCAGGTTGGCCACGCGCTGCTGCTCCTCCTCGGTCAGGCGCTGGGTCGGCAGCGGGCCCAGGTCCTTGACGTCCTCGAGGGAGACGCCGATGCCGTCGCCCACGCGGCGGCCCATCTCGTCCTCGATCATGTAGAAGTGCCAGACCATGCGCTCCTGGATCGGGCGGTCGCACTGGGACAGGGCGCCGACCAGGTTGTCGATGAGCTCCTCCTTCTCCCAGTCCTCCTGGAGCTGGAAGCGCTCGCCGGCCTGCTTGTAGTCGTTGGTCCGCTCGATCTGGGCGCGGGTCAGGCGCGCGTCGATCCGCGGGCCGACCTCGGGCTGGTAGCCCTCGGGCTTCGGGGTCTCCTGCACGCCGCCGGTGATGGACGGCTCGTAGTTCACGTGCGGGTTCTGGCCGGGGGCCACGTCCACGCCGTAGGCCATCTGGCCGTCGCGCTGGTTGGTGGCCACCGGGGCCTTCGGCGCGTTGACCGGCAGCTGCAGGTAGTTCGGGCCCACGCGGTAGCGCTGGGTGTCCGAGTAGGAGAAGGTGCGGCCCACGAGCATCTTGTCGTCGGAGAAGTCCAGGCCGTCCACCAGCACGCCGGTGCCGAAGGCGATCTGCTCGTTCTCCGCGAAGAAGTTCTGCGGGTTGCGGTCGAGGACCATGCGCCCGACCGGCTTCGGCGGGAAGAGCTCCTCCGGCCAGACCTTCGTGTCGTCCAGCGGGTCGAAGTCCAGCTCCGGGTGGTCGTGGTCCTCCATGATCTGCACCTGCAGCTCCCACTCGGGGTAGTCGCCGGCCTCGATCGCGTCGTAGAGGTCCTTGGTGTGCGAGCCGAGCGTCTCGGCCTGGATGTTCGCCGCGTCCTCGGAGGTCAGCGACTTCACGCCCTGCTTCGGGATCCAGTGGTACTTCACCAGCACGGACTCGCCGGCGGCGTTGACCCACTTGTAGGTGTTCACGCCGAAGCCCTGCTGGTGGCGGTAGTCCGCCGGGATCCCGCGCGGGGAGAAGAGGATCGTGACCATGTGCATGGCCTCGGGCGACTGGCTCCAGAAGTCGAACGCGCGGTTGGCGACGCCGGCCTCGAAGTTCACGGGGTCCGGCTTCTGGGAGTGGATGAAGTCCGGGAACTTGATGGCGTCACGGATGAAGAAGACGCCGAGGTTGTTGCCGACGAGGTCCCAGTTGCCGTCCTCGGTGTAGAACTTCACGGCGAAGCCGCGGGGGTCGCGGGCGACCTCCGAGGAGTCCCGGCCGCCGGCCACGGTGGAGAAGCGCACGGCGGTCTCGGTGCGCTTGCCGGCCTCCTGGAAGAGCTTCGCGCGGGTGTACTTGGCGATGGGCTCGTCGCCGAGCTTGCCGTAGGCCTCGAAGTAGCCGAAGGCCGTGGTGCCGCGGGCGTGGACCACGCGCTCGGGGATGCGCTCGCGGTCGAAGTGGCTCATCTTCTCGAGGAACGCGTAGTTCTCGAGGGTCGCGGGACCGCGCGAGCCGACGGTGCGGGTGTTCTGGTTGTCGTGGACCGGGTGGCCCTGGCGCGTGGTCAGGGTCTGGTCGGGAACGTTCGTCATGGGGTTCCTCTCGGGGTAGGGACCGGATGTTCGGGCCGGCCGGGGCACGAGTGCTCCGGCCCGCCCGGGTGTGCTCATCGGTGAGGACGACACCTGCCGACCAGTATGTCGGAAGCGCCGGGCTATTGCTAGCGATTCATAATTGAGGAGTGGCGCGCCGGTGCGGGCGGGGGGCGGCCCGCGCGGTATGCATAAATACAAGCTGACGTGTATAGTCATGCACAGAAGGCGGGGCCACGTCGTGGCGCCCGGACCACCGACGAAGGAGAACACCGTGACCGAGCGCGTTGTGCTGGCCTACTCCGGAGGCCTCGACACCTCCGTGGCCATCGGCTGGATCGGCGAGGCGACAGGGGCCGAGGTCATCGCCGTGGCCGTCGACGTCGGGCAGGGCGGGGAGGACCTCGAGACCATCCGCCGGCGGGCGCTGGACTGCGGCGCCGTCGAGGCCTACGTGGCCGACGCCCGCGACGAGTTCGCCGCGGAGTACTGCATGCCGGCGCTGCAGGCGAACGCCCTGTACATGGACGCCTACCCCGTGGTCTCCGCGCTGTCCCGCCCGGTGATCGTCAAGCACCTCGTGGCCGCCGCCAAGCGCTTCGGCGCCTCCACCGTGGCCCACGGCTGCACGGGCAAGGGCAACGACCAGGTCCGCTTCGAGGTGGGCATCCAGACGCTGGGCCCGGAGCTCAAGTGCATCGCCCCGGTCCGCGACCTCGCCCTGACCCGCGACAAGGCGATCAACTACGCCGAGAAGCACCACCTGCCCATCGCCACGACCAAGAAGAACCCCTTCTCGATCGACCAGAACGTGTGGGGCCGCGCGGTGGAGACCGGGTTCCTCGAGGACATCTGGAACGCCCCCACCAAGGACGTCTACGACTACACGGACGACCCCACGTTCCCGCCGCCGGCCGACGAGGTCGTGATCAGCTTCCGGGGCGGCATCCCGGTGGCGCTCGACGGCCAGCCCGTCACGCCGCTGGAGGCGATCCAGGAGATGAACCGGCGCGCCGGGGCCCAGGGCGTGGGCCGGATCGACATCGTGGAGGACCGGCTCGTGGGCATCAAGTCCCGGGAGGTCTACGAGGCCCCCGGCGCCATGGCCCTCATCGCCGCGCACCGGGAGCTGGAGAACGTGACGGTCGAGCGCGAGCAGGCCCGCTTCAAGCGGATCGCCACCCAGCGCTGGACCGAGCTCGTCTACGACGGCCAGTGGTTCTCCCCGCTCAAGCAGTCCCTCGACGCGTTCATCCAGGACACCCAGAAGTATGTGGACGGCGACATCCGGATGACCCTGCACGCCGGCCAGGCCACGGTCACCGGCCGCCGCTCGAACACCTCGCTGTACGACTTCAACCTCGCCACCTACGACGAGGGCGACGCCTTCGACCAGTCCCAGGCGCGCGGGTTCATCGAGCTGTTCGGCATGTCCTCGAAGGTCGCGGCGTCCCGCGAGCAGCGCCTCGCGGCCGAGGGCAAGTAGGTCAGGAGCACGTAGGCTCGTGCCGAGCAGGAACGGGCACGACGACGGAGGGCCCCATCCCGGCGGGGGGGCCCTCCGCGCACGCCGGAGCACCGGGCCCGGCCCGGACGGCCGGGCACCGCCGGGACCGACCGGCCAGAACGCAACGAGGAGAGACATGGCGCAGCAGGACAAGCACGGGACCAACGAGGGCGCGCTCTGGGGCGGGCGCTTCGCCGGGGGGCCGGCCGACGCCCTCGCGGCGCTCAGCAGGTCGACGGACTTCGACTGGCGGCTGGCCCCCTACGACATCGCGGGCTCCCGCGCCCACGCCCGGGTCCTGCACACCGCGGGCCTGCTCAGCGGCGAGGAGCTCGAGGGCATGCTCGCCGCCCTGGACCGGCTCGAGGCCGACGTCCGCTCCGGGGCCTACACCCCCGCCCCCTCGGACGAGGACGTGCACGGCTCCCTCGAGAAGGGCCTGATCGAGCGGGCCGGCCCCGAGCTCGGCGGCAAGCTGCGCGCCGGGCGCTCCCGCAACGACCAGATCGCCACGCTCGGGCGGATGTACCTGCGCGACCACGCCGCGATCATCGCCCGCAACGTCCTCGACGTGGTGCAGGCCCTCCTGGACCAGGCCAAGGCCCACCCGGAGGCCCCGATGCCCGGGCGCACCCACCTCCAGCACGCCCAGCCCGTGCTGCTGTCCCACCACCTGCTCGCCCACGCCTGGGCGATGCTCCGCGACGTCCAGCGCCTGATCGACTGGGACGCCCGCGCCGCGGTCTCCCCGTACGGCTCCGGGGCGCTCGCCGGGTCCTCGCTCGGGCTGGACCCGGGCGCCGTCGCCGCCGAGCTGGGCTTCGACTCCGCCGTGCACAACTCCATCGACGGCACGGCGGCCCGGGACGTCTACGCCGAGTTCTCCTGGGTCACCGCGATGATCGCCGTGGACATGTCCCGGATCTCCGAGGAGATCACCACGTGGGCCACCAAGGAGTTCTCCTTCGTCACCCTCGACGACGCCTTCTCGACCGGGTCCTCGATCATGCCGCAGAAGAAGAACCCGGACATCGCCGAGCTCGCCCGCGGCAAGGCCGGCCGGCTGATCGGGGACCTCACGGGCCTGCTGGCCACGCTCAAGGGCCTGCCCCTGGCCTACAACCGGGACCTGCAGGAGGACAAGGAGCCCGTCTTCGACGCGATCGACCAGCTCGAGGTCCTGCTGCCCGCCGTGGCCGGGATGATCGGGACGCTGGCGTTCAACACCGGGCGCATGGCCGAGCTCGCCCCGCAGGGCTTCGCCCTCGCCACGGACGTCGCCGAGTGGCTCGTGCGCCAGGGAGTGCCCTTCCGGGACGCCCACGAGATCGCCGGGGACGCGGTGCGGGTGTGCGAGCAGCGCGGCATCGAGCTGTGGGACCTCTCCGACGAGGACTTCGCCGCCATCTCCGCCCGGCTCACCCCGGGGGTGCGCGAGGTGCTCACCGTCGAGGGCTCGCTGGCCTCGCGCAGCGCGCAGGGCGGGACGGCGCCCTCGGCCGTGGCCGCCCAGATCGGCGAGCTCGAGCGCCAGGTGGCCGAGGCGGCGGCCTTCTCGCAGCGGGCCCCGATCGTCGCCGGATGAACCGGCACGGGTCCGGTGCCGGGCCGGGCGCGGAGCCGGAGCTGCTCGAGCTTCTGTCCCGGCCGGCTCCCGAGGTGGCCCCGCGGCTGCTCGGCGGACTGTTCGGCCACCGGACCGGCGAGGGCGCCGTGGTCCTGCGGATCACGGAGATCGAGGCCTACGGCGGCCCGGACGGCTCCGACCTGCCGGACCCCGGGGCGCACACGTGGCGCGGGCGGACCGCGCGCAACGCCACGATGTTCGGTGCGCCCGGGCACGTCTACGTCTACTTCACGTACGGGATGCACCACGCGGTGAACCTGGTCTGTCGCCCCGAGGGCACCGCCGGAGGATGCCTGGTCCGGGCCGGCGAGGTGGTCGCGGGCGCGGACCTGGCCCGCGCCCGCCGCGCGGTGGGCCGGTCCGGCCCCGTGCCCGACGCCGCACTGGCCCGGGGACCGGGAAACCTCGCCAAGGCCCTGGGCATCGACCTGAGCCACGACGGAGCCCCGCTGACCGCGGCCGAGGACGTCGCGGCGCCGGGCTTCTTCCTGCGCCTGCCCCGCCCGGGGACCGGCGCCTCCGCCGGCCACGGCCCGCGCACCGGGGTGTCCGGCCCCGGCGGGACCGCGGAGTTTCCCTGGCGGTGGTGGCTCCCCGGCGAGCCCTCCGTCTCCCCGTACCGCCGCGCGGTCCCGCGCCGACGCCGCTGACCGGGCCCGGGGCCCCGACGGATAGCATGAGCGGCGTGACTGAATCCGTTGAGCAGATGATCGAGCGCCTGTGCGTGAAGATCCCCGACTACCCGGAACCGGGGGTCCTCTTCCGCGACCTGACGCCCCTGTTCGCGGACGGCGCCGGCTTCCGGCGGACCGTCGACGCCCTGGCCGACGCCTTCCGCGGCCAGTTCGACTACGTGGCCGGCATCGAGGCCCGCGGCTTCCTCATGGCCGGGGCCGTGGCCTACGCGACGGGTGTGGGCCTCATCCCGGTGCGCAAGGCCGGGAAGCTGCCGCGGGAGACGTTCCGGGAGGAGTACGTCCTGGAGTACGGGTCGGCGGTGCTGGAGATCCACACCGACGACGTCCCCCGCGGCGCCCGCGTGCTCGTGCTCGACGACATCCTCGCGACCGGCGGCACCCTCGGGGCTACGGCACAGCTGCTGCACCGGGCGGGGCTGCACGTCGCCGGCTTCGGGCTGATCATGGAGCTCACCGACCTCCGGGGGCGCAGCCAGCTCGGCGGGCACCGCGTCCGGGCCCTGTACCGGGTCTGACCAGGGACGTCGCCACGCGGCGAAGCCCTGTTACGCGCCGGTCGGCGCCGTCGCCGTGCGAACGCCCGCGGACCGCTAGACTCGATGGTCTGTTCGATCCGGAACGAGGTGTCCCCCCATGGCAGAGACCGTCGCCACGATGGCGGCCGAGCAACTTGCTGTCGAGCGCGCGTACGTCGCGATGCTCTACGACCGGCTCGACGAGCTGCGGGCCGAGAAGACCGCGGAGCTCGCGGCCGTGCGCCGCAGCGAGTCGTCCGGCAACCACCAGAACCGCGCGGAGCGGGACGCGTTCGCGTCCCACTACGAGGACCGCCTCGCGCAGCTCGAGGCCGTGGACTACCGGCTGGTCTTCGGCCGCCTGGACGGCCAGGACGGCGAGCGCCGGTACGTCGGGCGGATCGGCCTGGCCACCGCGGACCACCAGCGGCTCATGGTGGACTGGCGCGCCCGCGAGGCGGCCGCCTTCTACCAGGCCACCGCGCAGAGCCCCATGGGCGTCCGGCGGCGCCGCCACCTGATCCTCGAGGGCCGCGACGTCGCCGCCCTCGAGGACGACGTCCTCGACCCCGACATGCTCGACGACGAGGGCGTGCTCCACGGAGAGGGCGCCCTGCTCGCGGCGCTGAACCAGAAGCGCACCGGGCGGATGTCGGACATCGTCGCGACGATCCAGGCGGAGCAGGACAGGATCATCCGCGCCCCGCTGCCCGGCGTCCGCGTGGTGCAGGGCGGGCCCGGCACCGGCAAGACCGCCGTGGCGCTGCACCGGGCGGCGTACCTGCTCTACGAGCACCGGGAGCGGCTGCGCAAGGCGGGAGTGCTGATCGTCGGTCCGTCGTCGTCGTTCATGTGGTACATCGAGCGGGTGCTGCCGGCGCTCGGGGAGACCGGCGTCGTGATGTCCTCCCTGTCCGAACTGTTCCCCGGCGTGGCCGCCGTCCCGGAGCGGGATCCCCTCGCCGCCCGGCTCAAGGCGGGCCTCGACATGGCCGACGTCGTGGCGCGCGCCGTGCGGGACCGGCAGAAGGTCCCCGCGCAGGACCAGGTCCTGCGCGTCGACACGCACCGCGTGACGCTGACCCCCCGCATGGTCAAGCGCGCCCGGGACAAGGCCCGCGCCACCGGCAAGCCGCACAACGAGGCGCGCAACACCTTCGTGAAGATCGCGCTGCGGGAGCTCACCGAGCAGCTCGGCGAGCACCTGAACACCACCAGCGGCAACGTCATGGACCGCTCCTACCTCGCGGAGGACATCCGGCAGGCCCGGGACGTGCGGATCGCGCTGAACCTCGCGTGGATGCCGATGTCGCCCCAGACCCTGGTCGGCCAGCTCTTCAGCAAGCGGCACTACCTCGAGTCCGCCGCCCCGCACCTGGACGCCGCGCAGGTCGAGGCGCTGCTGCGACCGGCCGGCGCCCCCTTCACCGTCGCGGACGTGCCGCTGCTGGACGAGGCCGCCGAGCTGCTCGGCGACCTCGACGAGGCCGGGGTGCGCCGGCGGGCCGAGGCGGACCGGGAGCACCGCAAGGCCACGGACAACGCCGAGCACGCGCTGCAGAACATGCACCAGAGCCTCGAGGACGTCGGCGCGGACGGCATCGTGACCGCGGCCCAGCTGACCGACTTCAACGCGGTGAGCCAGCACCGGATGACGGCCGCCGAGGCCGCGACCGCGGACCGCACGTGGGCCTACGGGCACGTCGTCGTCGACGAGGCGCAGGAGCTGACGCCCATGCAGTGGCGCGTGCTCATGCGCCGGTGCCCCATGAAGTCCTTCACCGTGGTCGGCGACATCGCCCAGGCGGGCTCGGCCACCGCCGCCCGCAGCTGGCGGGACGCCCTCGAGCCCTTCGTGGGGGAGCGGTTCGTCCTCGACGAGCTCACGGTCAACTACCGCACGCCCGCCGCCATCGCGGAGGCCGCGGTCGACGTCGCCCGGGCCGCCGGCCTGGACATCTCCGCCCCGCGGGCCGTCCGTGAGGGCGCGGCGCCGATCGTGCAGCGCGTCGGCGCCGCGGACGTGGTCGAGGGCGTGCTCGAGCAGGTGCGCACCGAGCTCGAGCTCGTCAACGGGGGGCTCGTGGCCGTGATCGTGCCCGAGGACCGGGTGCAGGAGATCGGCACCGCGCTCGCCGGAGCCCTGCCCGGGCTCGTGGGCGCCGGGGTCCGCCGGCTGGACCGGCAGGTGGTGGTCCTCTCCGCGTGGGACGCCAAGGGGCTCGAGTTCGACTCCGTGGTGGTCGTCGAGCCGCAGGCCCTCGTCGAGGAGGTCGGCGGCGGCGTGGGCAACCTCTACGTGGCCATGACCCGGCCCACCCAGCGGCTGCGCGTCGTCGCGGCCCGCCCGCTGCCCGCCGGCCTCGACCGGTTCTGAGCCCCGGGGGCCGGGGCCGCCAGGACGCGGAGGAGTTCCTCCTCCGCGTCCTGGTACCTTGGAAGCCGTGTCGAACGCAATAGACCTGGACCTCCAGCACAACGATCCGTCCTTCGCCAACGTCTGGCAGGAGCTGCAGTGGCGCGGCCTCGTGCACGTGTCGACCGACGAGGCGGCCCTCGAGCGGGCGCTGTCGGAGGAGACGGTCACCTATTACTGCGGGTTCGACCCCACCGCGGCCTCCCTGCACCTCGGGCACCTGGTGCAGCTGCTGCTCATGCGCCGGCTCCAGCTCGCCGGGCACCACCCCATCGGCCTGGTCGGCGGCTCGACCGGCCTGATCGGCGATCCCCGGCAGAGCTCCGAGCGCATCCTGAACTCCAAGGAGACCGTGGCGCAGTGGGTCGACCTGCTGCGCGCCCAGGTCGAGCGGTTCCTCTCCTTCGAGGGCGGGAACCGGGCGGTGATGGTCAACAACCTGGACTGGACCTCCCAGCTCTCCGCGATCGACTTCCTGCGGGACATCGGCAAGCACTTCCGGGTCGGCACGATGATCAAGAAGGACATCGTGGCCAAGCGGCTGCACTCGGACGAGGGCATCTCCTACACCGAGTTCAGCTACCAGATCCTGCAGGGCCTGGACTACCTGAACCTCTACCGCGAGCACGGGTGCACGCTGCAGACCGGGGGGTCCGACCAGTGGGGGAACCTGACCTCCGGGACCGAGCTGATCCGGAAGGTCGAGGGCACCTCCGTGCACGCGGTGGGCACCCCGCTGATCACCAACTCCGACGGCACGAAGTTCGGCAAATCCGAGGGCAACGCCGTGTGGCTGGACCCGGAGCTGACCTCGCCGTACGCCTTCTACCAGTTCTGGCTCAACACCGCCGACGCGGACGTGGTCGACCGGCTCAAGGTCTTCACCTTCCTCACCCGCGAGCGGATCGAGGAGCTCGCCCGGGCGGTGGCGGAGGAGCCCTACAAGCGGGCGGCCCAGAAGACCCTCGCCTGGGAGGTCAACTCGCTGGTGCACGGAGTGGAGGCCACCGAGAAGGCGATCGCGGCCTCGGCCGCCGTCTTCGGCCGCGGCGAGCTGACCGAGCTCGACGCCGAGACCCTGGGTTCGGTGACCCGCGAGCTGCCCGGGGCCAGTGTGGAGCCGGGCCGGCTCCAGGTCGCCGACCTGCTGGTGGCGACCGGGCTGTCGGAGTCCAGGTCCGCCGCCCGCCGGACCCTCAAGGAGGGCGGGGCCTACGTCAACAACGAGAAGGTCGTCGGCGAGGACGCCGAGCTCGGCCCCGACCAGCTCCTGCACGGCCGGTGGGCGCTGCTGCGCCGCGGCAAGAAGCACCTCGCGGCCGTCACCGTGGAGGCCTGAGCCGCGGGTCGACGCGCGCTGCACCCCTGTCCGGGAGCCGAGCTTGCAGGCCCCTGGGCGGGGGTGTAGTGTTCATCGAGTCGTCAGGCAGGGCCGAGAGGCCGGCGGACGACGAGACCGCAAAGAGCAGCAGGACCCACGGGTGCTGCCTAGTTCATGCGGAAGCGACCGTTCGGAACGGTCCGGACCCGGGACAACGCAAGTTGACACGGCGAGAACGGACTGCGTAGGATGGTTGAGCTGCCTGAGGCGGGGAACAGAGGTTCCGACGCGGAGGGCACCGAAAATTCCAACACGGTTTCCGGGTGTGGTGCCTGGTTGCTGGTCTGTTGTTTGAGAACTCAATAGTGTGCCATGTTTGTTGATACCGAATGTTTTTTCGGTTGATGGGTTG
>NZ_JAVFWZ010000076.1:0-602 GCF_040981245.1 Kocuria cellulosilytica
GGTAGTGGGCCACCGTCATCGCGGCGATCTTCACGCCCTTGACGTCGCGGTCCAGGGACACGGTGGACGGCCGGTCCCCGAACCCGTGCCGGTCCCGCAGCTCCGCCACGGTGGGCGCGGCCACCGCGGAGTTCTCCGCGATCACGTAGACGGGCAGCCCGCGCACGCCCCGGGCGGCGTTGGCGCTCAGCCGCTCGACCCACTCGGGGCGGGCCCGGTTGACGATGACGGCGAAGATGTCGCACCGGGCCTGGTGGAGCTCGGCGCGGGTCACCTCGATCGCGTTGAGGACGTCCTCGGGGCTCTCGGACTCGTCGGCGCCGATCACGGCCAGGACCGATGCGCCGAGGTTGTTGGCCATCCGGGCGTTCATGTCGAACTCCGCGGTCGCCGCGTTGTGCGCCAGCAGGTCGGTGCCGTCCACCACGACCACGTCGCAGTGCCGGGCCATCTCGCCGTAGACGCTCACGGCCATCGAGTCGAGCTCGTCGTGGTCCCCGGCGGCGAGCAGCTCCCGGGTGCGGGCCAGCGAGAGCCCGCCGCGGCACCGCTCGTCCGGGAGGTCGAAGTTGCGCTTCATGAGCTGGACCATCGGGTCCTCC
>NZ_JAVFWZ010000077.1:0-599 GCF_040981245.1 Kocuria cellulosilytica
CGCCCCGGGGGAGGACGTCCCTCCGGGCCCCGGTGCCGCTGCCGCCCCGGGAGCGCACAGCTCGGGGTCGGCGGCCCCCCCGCCCAGCTGCCGGGCCGTGACCGCCCGCGACGCCGCGGCCGCGCCCAGCACCCGGGCCAGAGCGGGCTCCTCGGCGCGCAGGGCGTCCCCGGCCAGCTCCACCCCGGAGTCCGACAGGACGCCGGCCAGGTGGCCGGGCCCCCCGGTGCTCCCGGGGCCTCCCGGTGCCCCGGACCGTCCCGGGGCGGCGGGGGAGGGTCGCTCGGCCCGCGCCGCGGACGCCGCCCGGTCCCCGGGGGCCGGTCCGAGGGCTTCGAGCTGGCGCTCCAGGTCCGCGCGCACCCCGGCCGTCTCCGGGCCGGCGTCCAGGGACGGGTGCGCGAGCAGCTCCTGCGTGCCCTGCCACGCGTCCGCCCGCGCGAGCTCGTCCGGGGGCACGGGCCGGGCCGCGCCGAGCCACCAGCCGCCGGCGGCGGCGGACAGGACGACCAGGACCGCCAGGAGCAGCGGGAGCACCCGGGGCGCGGGTGTGCGGGGATTGGTCACCGGGAGGCTCCTCGAGGGGGGCGGGGCGGCAG
>NZ_JAVFWZ010000078.1:0-598 GCF_040981245.1 Kocuria cellulosilytica
GCGGACGCCAACCGCTACAGCGACTGCCGGATGATCGCGACCGCCCAGTGCCTCGACCAGTTCTGGGAGGGCTACCTGCCGCAGGCCGCCGGGGAGCGCTACGTGCTGCCCGGCCTGGAGCTGTACCAGGGCCGGGACTCGACCGCCTGCGGGACCGCGTCGGCGGCGGTGGGCCCCTTCTACTGCCCCGCCGACCGGACCGTGTGGCTCGACGTGGGGTTCTTCGACGAGCTGCAGTCCCAGTTCGGCGCGGAGGGCGGCCCGCTGGCCGAGGAGTACGTGCTCGCCCACGAGTTCGGCCACCACATCCAGCACCAGATCGGCACCCTGGGCCACGCCCAGCAGGACCCGCAGGGACCGGAGTCCGGGGCCGTGCGGGTCGAGCTGCAGGCCGACTGCTTCGCCGGGCTCTGGGCGCGCGGCGCCTCCGGCGACACCTCGGGGGTGGTCGACCTGGCGGAGATCACGCCCGAGCAGCTCGAGCAGGCGCTCGACGCGGCCGAGGTCATCGGCGACGACCGCATCCAGGCCACCACGCAGGGCCGGGTGAACCCCGAGGCGTTCACGCACGGCACCTCCCGGCAGCGGCAGCTGTGGT
>NZ_JAVFWZ010000079.1:0-595 GCF_040981245.1 Kocuria cellulosilytica
AAGGTCACCCCCAGGGTCAGGCCGAAGGCGTGGAAGAGGGGCAGCACGCCGTGCACCACCTCGTGCTCGGTGGAGCCGAGCCAGTGCTGGCCCATGAGGGCGTTGGACTCGAGGTTGCGGTGGGTGAGCATCGCGCCCTTGGGCAGGCCCGTGGTGCCGGAGGTGTACTGCAGCAGGGCGAGGTCGTGGGCGGTGGGCCGCGGGTGCTCCACCGCGATCGGGTCCGCGGTCAGCAGCTGCCGCCACGGGATCGTGCCGGGCGCCGGACCGGTGAGCTGGGCGCGGGAGGCCCGGACCGTGGGCAGCGGCAGGCGCAGGGCCAGCTGCTGGGCCCGCGGCATGGCCGCCGTGATGTCCACGGCCACGACCGCGTCGACCCGCAGCCCGGCGGGCAGCGAGCGGACCCGCTCGGCCGCCCGGTCCCACACGATCGCCACGCGCGCGCCGTGGTCCTCGAACTGGTGGCGCAGCTCGGACTCGGTGTAGAGCGGGTTGTGCTCGACGACGACGGCGCCCAGGCGCAGCACGGCGTAGAACGCCACGATGTGCTGCGGGCAGTTCGGCAGGACGATCGCCACGCGGTCCCCGCGGCGCA
>NZ_JAVFWZ010000080.1:0-595 GCF_040981245.1 Kocuria cellulosilytica
GGGCGGCCCGGCGCGCCCGGTCGCCGCGCCGCCGCAGTGCGGGCGGATCGGCGTCGAGGACCTGGGCCCCGCCGAGCACCGACCGGCTGCCGGGGTCGCGGAGCACCAGGCGGTCCCCGAGGACCAGGGGCAGGGGCCGGTCGAGGGTCAGCCGGGCGTGGTCGTCGTCGAACGGGCTCAGCCGGGCGGGCACCGCCGCGGTGCCGGCGTGGAGCACCAGGTGCTCGGCCGTGTCGGGGAACGCGGGGCCGGTGCTGCGGCGGATGTCGAGGACGCCGGTGAGCGGCCACGTGCCCGGGGTGACCAGGGCGTCGCCGCGGTGCACCTCGGAGGCGGACACCCCTCGCAGGTTGAGTGCCACGCGGGTGTACGGCTCCAGCGCGGTGTGCGGCGTGTTCCGGCTGTGCATGCCGCGGACCACGACCGGCACCGCCCCGCCGTGGCCCAGCAGGTGCAGCCGGTCGCCCTGCCGGAGCGTCCCCGCGGTCAGCGTGCCGGTCACCACCGTGCCGGACCCGGTGATCGTGAAGGACCGGTCCACCCACAGCCGCAGCCGCCCCTCCGCGGGCGCTGGTGCCCGGGCCAGGACGTCGTC
>NZ_JAVFWZ010000012.1:0-88173 GCF_040981245.1 Kocuria cellulosilytica
ATGTCGACCAGCTCGAAGAAGAGGATGTTTGCTCTGCCGGCCGCGGCCGCCTTCGCCTCGGCCCTGATGGTCGGCTGTGCCGAGGAGACCCCGGTGCAAGAGGCCGAGGAGGGGGACGCCTCGGCGACGGCGGCGATCCTCAACGAGACGGTCACGATGCAGAACGAGGTCACCGAAGTCGTGGGCCCGAACCTGTTCACCGTCGGCGAGGACGACACCCCGGTGGTGGGGGTGGACGCGGCCGCCCAGGACATCCAGGACGGGGACATGGTCCAGGTCACCGGCACCGTCCGCCAGATCGTGCAGACCGACATCGAGTCCGAGTGGGACTGGGACTTCGACAACGACGAGATGGACTACCTGGTCGAGCGCGAGCTGGACCTGGCCGTGATCGCGGACGAGGTCCGGGAGCTGCCCGCGGAGTGACGGCCGCCCGGCAGCACCACCCCGGATCGCCCGTGCACCGGCGGTGCACGGGCGATCCGCTGACCCGGCCGACGCCGCCCGGCCGGGGCGGTGCCCGCTCGGCGGCGGCCCCGGTGGCACGGCGCGGGGCGGAGCACGTGGACGGGCCGGACGTGAGAGCGTCGTCCCCCGAGCGCAGAGGACGCCCTGCGCCGGGTCGGCGCACAGGAGAGGACTGCGATGAGCCACTCAGCTGCCCGGGACGACGGGCCCCGCAACGGAGGACGGGGACGACGGGGCGGTCGTGCCCGTGCCGTGCTCACCGGCCTGGTCGCGGCCGTGGTCGCCCTGGGCCTGCTCGTGACCGGCTACGGAGTGGCGGTCGAGCCGCGGCTGATCCTGGACGAGGAACGCATCCAGGCCCGCATCCCCGGACTGGGCCCGGACTGGGAGGGGGCGCAGGTGCTGGTGCTCTCCGATCTGCAGGTGGGGATGTGGTGGGACAACACCGGGATGATCGAGCGCGTGGTGGAGCAGGCCGTGGCCGCCGATCCGGCGGCGGTGCTGCTGCCCGGGGATTTCCTCTACCGGAGCGAGACCGGCATCCAGGAACGGGTCAGCGACGTGACCCGCCTGCTCGAGCCGCTGACCGGAGCCGAGATCCCGGTGTACGCGGTGATGGGCAACCACGACTACGCCGTCGGAGCCGTCGAGGAGCTCACCACCGCCTTCGAGGAGCGCGGGATCGAGGTCCTGGCCGACGAGGCCACCGTCGTGCCCGCCCCCGGCGGCGGCCCCGGACCGGGACTGTTCCTGGTCGGGGTGGGGCCGGCTGCGGTCGGGGAGGCCGAGCCCGCACGGGCCCTCGACGACGTACCGGAGGCGGCGCCCCGGCTGGTGATGATGCACAACCCGACCACGTTCCCGGAGCTGCCCGCCGGTGCCGCCCCGCTGGCGGTGGCCGGGCACACCCACTGCGGGCAGATTGCCCTGCCCCTGCTGTCCCGGTGGTCCTACCTGGGGCTCACCGAGGAGGAGGAGCTCGTGGCCGACGGCTTCGCCCCGGCCGGCTACGGGGCCGAGGGCAACGAGATGTTCGTGACCTGCGGGATCGGCTTCAGTCTGCTGCCGGTGCGGATCAACGCCCCGCCCCAGCTGCTGAGCATCGAGCTGCACCGGGCCTGATCCGGCCCGGTCGCCGCCCGTACCGGACTACTCGGTGCCGAGGCCGGCCTGGTCCAGGTAGGGCTGGCCGATGTGGCGGTCGTAGAAGCCGGCGTCGTTGTCCACGTCGTCCTGGTCGACCCGGGCCTGGAAGTTCGCCTGCACGGTGCCGGTGACCTCGACGACGTCGCCCTGCTCCACGTCGGGGAAGGCGTACCGGGCGCTGACCAGCAGCGGGTCCAGCTCGGGGTTCTCGGGGTCGGTGAGGACCAGGGCGGAGCGGGAGGGGACCAGGTCGGCCACCTTGCCGGTGAGGCTCACCCGCTGCCCGGCGTAGGAGGACACGTCCGCACGGAACTTCTCGTCGCAGGGCCCGCTGTAGGCGCTGCTGGTCGCCGCGCCACCGGTCCGCTCCGGCTGGGTCGGGCTGGACTCCGCTCCGGTCCCGGACGCCGTCCCGGGGTCGGACTCCGGGGAGCCGCTCGTCCCGCAACCGGCAGTCGCGCCGGCGGCCGTGGCCAGGGCCACCGCGGTCGCCGGCACGGCTCCCGGGCCCGAACCGGTCATCCCTCATCGGTTCGACGGTAGTCCGACGGGCTGGGGGTTCGGAACCCGTCCCCGGCCCTTCCTCGGCCCGGGTCGCCGCCGGGTTCATCCTCCGTCAGAAACGGGCACTCGCCGGCAATCGTGTCAGGATCCGACCATGCCCATGACAGCACACGGCGGGCAGCGGCCCGCCCGCCCGGAGACGGACCGCCGGCAGCCGCCGCCGGACGGTGACGCCGCCGCAGCGGTGTCGGTTCCGGTGCGGGTGGCGGCCGCCTGGTCCTGGCGGCTGCTGGCCGTGGTCGCGGCCGTGGGGCTGTTCGGCCGTCTGCTCTCGACGATCACGGTGGTCGTCGTTCCCGTGCTCCTCGCGGGGCTGCTGGCGGGTCTGCTCTTTCCACTGGTGCGGTGGGCCCGCAGTCACCGGGTGCCGGCGGGAGCGGCCTCCGGCGTCACCGTCCTCGGCCTGGTCGGGGTCGTCGCGGGGCTGCTGGTGCTGGCCGGCCGGCAGATCGTCCTGGGCTTCGCCCAGCTCTCCGGCAGCGTGGTGACCGGCAGCAGGCAGCTGCTGGAACGTCTCGAGGGCAGCCCGTTCGGGTGGGACGTGGGCACCTTCGACGACTGGATCGGGGACGTCGGGACCACGGTCGAGGACAACAGCCGGGCGATCCTGGACGGGGCCATGTCCTTCGGCTCCACGGCCGGCCAGGTGCTGGCCGGTGCCGTGATCCTGCTCTTCACGCTGCTCTTCCTGCTGATGGAGGGCGAGCGGATCTGGTTGTCCGTGGTCCGGCTCTTCCCGGCGCCGGCGCGCCGAGCGGTCAACGGGGCGGGCCGGCACGGGTGGACGGCGCTGGTCCAGTACGCCCGGGCCCAGGGGCTCGTCGCGGCCCTCGACGCCGTGGGCATCGGGGTGGGCGCGGCCCTCCTCGGCGTGCCCCTGGCCCTGCCGATCGGCATCCTCGTGTTCCTGGGCTCGTTCGTCCCCGTCGTGGGAGCGGTGGCCACCGGGGCGGTCGCGGTCCTGGTGGCGCTGGTGGCCAACGGGACGACGAACGCGCTGCTGATGCTGGGCGTGGTGGTGCTCGTCCAGCAGCTCGAGGGCAACGTCCTGCAGCCGCTCATCATGGGCAAGGCCGTCTCCCTGCACCCGCTGGCCGTGTTCCTGTCCGTGGCGACCGGTGCGGTCCTCTACGGCATCGCGGGGGCCCTCTTCGCGGTGCCGGTCATCGCCGTCCTGAACACGGTGGTGCGCTACCTCGCGGCGGGGGCGTGGCGGACCGACGCGGACATCGGGTGGGAACCGTACTACTACCCCTGGGAGATCCGCCGGAACGCCCGGCGCCACGGGGCGGACCGGCAGCAGATCCAGGAACAGCTCGAGCGGTTCCACCGGGTCCGGTCCGAGCAGCGGCGACGGGCCCGGGCCGGACGCCGGCCGTCCCGGCGCTCACGGCTGCGACGTCGGTGAGAGGGGCCCGCAGGCGCTGCCGTTCCCGCCTCAGCTGGCGCTCTCGAGGTGCGCCAGCGGCAGCCAGCGGTGCATGAGCCGGCGGAACGCCACAGCAGCGCCGTGGGCGTCCTGCGCGGCCAGCAGCTCCACGGCGTCCGCGAAGTCCTGCGGGCTCTCGTCGGGCTGGAAGGGGTCCGCGAGCGAGCCGTAGTGCAGGACCACGAGGGAATTGGCCGAGAACGCCCCGAGCCACCGGCCCAGGTGCGTGAGGTCCTCGGCGAGGTCCTCGAGGTCCTCGCCGCCCGCGTCCTCCACGACCTGCGCCGCGCGCACCACCCGCCGGGTCGCGAGGTCCACCGGCACCGCGCACCGGTGCACGCGGTTGCCGTGGTGGAAGCTCTCGGTGTGGTCCTGGGCCGTGAACAGCGAGAACCACGCCATGGGCACCGTGAACGCCGACTGGCGGGCGTGGACGGGCACGAAGTGCTCCCGGCTCACGAGCTCGCCCGCGGCCCGGACCGCGTCCTCGGGGATGAGCAGGTTGGGCAGGGGCTGGCCGCCCTCCTCCTCGGCGAGCGCCACGAGCCGCAGCGAGCGGCGCAGCCGCTGCGGGGGGTGGTAGACGGGGAAGTCGCCGACCCCCGCCGCGAGCATGTCCCGGCCCCGGGGCGCGGCGGAGAACGGCAGGGTCCACAGCGGCTCCACGGCCGGGGGCAGCGGCTCCTGACCCGGCTCGGCCAGCCGGGCGAGCTGCTCGGTCAGCTCGTTGACCCCGGCCTCCTCGGGGGGCAGCGCCCGCGGCAGCAGCGGGGCGTACACGGCGTCCAGCTCCTCGGCGGGCACGTACACCCGCAGCGCGAACTGGTGGGGGATCCCGGTGGCCGAGCGGAACGTCCGGCCGACCTGCAGCAACTGGGCCACGGCCGCTCAGGCGATCTCGACGATCACGGGGGCGTGGTCCGAGGCGCCCTTGCCCTTGCGCTCCTCGCGGTCGATCGACGCGTCCGTCACGCGGCCGGCCAGGGCGGGGGAGTAGAGCTGGAAGTCGATGCGCATGCCCTCCTTCTTCGGGAAGCGCAGCCCCTTGTAGTCCCAGTAGGTGTAGACGCCCGGACCGGGGTGCCGGGGGCGGACCACGTCCTGGTAGCCGGCCTCCTCGAGGAAGGCGCGGAAGGCGGCGCGCTCGGGGGCGCTGACGTGGGTCAGGCCGTTGTCGAGGAAGAACTGCAGGTCCCACACGTCCTCGTCCTGGGGGGCCACGTTCCAGTCGCCGACCAGGGCGACCTGCGCCTGCGGGTCCTCCTCGACCCACTGCTTGGCGTGGTCCTTCAGCACCCGCAGCCACTCCAGCTTGTAGGGCATGTGCGGGTCCTCCAGGCCGCGGCCGTTGGGGACGTAGAGGGACCAGACGCGCACGCCGCCGCACGTGGCCCCGATCGCACGGGCCTCCTGCACGGGCTCCTCGCCGGGCTTGCCGAAGGCGGGCTGGTCGGGGAAGGTGCGCTCGACGTCCTCGAGGCCCACCCGGGAGGCGATCGCCACACCGTTCCACTGGCTGAGGCCGAAGTGGGCGACGTCGTAGCCCATGAACTCGAAGAGCTCCCAGGGGAAGTTCTCGTCCTTCGCCTTGGTCTCCTGCATGGCCAGCACGTCCACGTCCGAGCGCTGCAGCCACGCCTCCACGCGGTCGGCGCGGGCGCGGACGGAGTTCACGTTCCAGGTGGCGATCCTCATGGTCCCCACGTTACCGGCTGGCCCGGACGCCCCCGGCCACGGGCCGGACCGCCCGCCCCGCCGGTGGTTTTGTGCGGGACCCCTTCCCCCGGGCGGTTGCATATGCTAACTTCCTGCTGGCCCGTGCCCCCGGCGGCGCCGTCCCCAGCAGGGAGAGACCCCCCATGAACCTCGCACGGACCGCGCTCGTCGTGTCCACCGTTTCCGCCCTCCTCCTCGGCGGCCTGCCGGCGGCGCTCGCCGCGCCGGCCGCGCCGGCCGAGCTCGCCAGCACCGCAGACGCCCCGGTCCTGTCCGGGGGGTCGGCGGGCGACCCCGCCCCGGCGCCCGCCCCGGGGGCCGCGGAGGCCCCGCCCGCCGGCGGACTGGCCGCGTCGGCCGGCGCCCACCCGACCACGGTCGAGCAGATCACCGAGGCCTTCAAGATCGTCAACGACCACCGGCGCCAGGCCAACCGTGCCCCGCTGGTCTACAACACGGCCCTGTCCCGCAACGCCCAGCAGTGGGCGGAGACCATGGCCGGCGCCCGCATGGAGTCGCGCAACCCGGATCCCTGGGCCGGCGCCCCCGCCGGCGGCGTCCGGATGGACCAGTACTACGGGAAGGGCGTCTTCACCGGCGCGTTCCAGGGCGTCGACGCGGTCGAGGCGCTCACCCACTACCTGCTGGACTTCTACCCCCGCAACGGGACCGACCAGTTCGCCCGGGACCTCACCCACCTCGGCATCGGCGTCAGCCACGTCGCCACGTCGGGCTCCGACGGGCCCGGCTGGGAGACCTACCTGACCGTCTACTACTACGCCTATCCGGCCGGACAGTCCGTGCCCGGGACGTATCCGACCCCGGCCCAGGGGTTCGTGCCCCCGGTGACCGCCCCGGCCCTCACCGTCCGCGGCGCCATCGGCACCAAGTACCACCGCCTGGGCGGAGCCTCCGTGCTCGGCGAGCCCACCATGAACGAGCGGGGCGGCCTGGTGCACGGCGGCGTCTACCAGCAGTTCCGGAAGGGCAGCCGCACCACCACCATCTACTGGGCCCCCGGCTACGGGGCGATGGCCGTGAAGAACTACGGCTCCATCGGCGCCCGGTGGATCGCGGCCGGCCGGGAGCACAACTTCGGGCTGCCCGCCACGGACGAGCGCCCCGCCGCCGGCGGCGCCTACCAGGTCTTCCGCCGCGACGGGCGCTCCACCCAGGTGATGTGGAGCCCCGGCACGGGTTCCCGCGCGATCAAGCTGTACGGGGCGATCGGCCGGGCCTGGACGGCCGCCGGCCGGGAGCGCGGCTACGGCTTCCCGGTCACCGACGAGTACCGGTACGGCGCCGAGGTGCGCCAGCGCTTCTCGAAGGGCTACACCGTCCACTACGCGGCCGGCCGGACCTGGGCCACCCGCTGAGGGGGCCCGACGACGGCGGAGCCGCGCACCCCGGCCGGGGTGCGCGGCTCCGCCGCTCCGCGGGTGCTCCCGGCGTCAGGCCCGCCACCAGTCGTCGAGGAGCGTGGCGGGGGTCGTGCGCTTGTGCCGGGTGATGCGCCAGCGGTGCTCGATCTTCTCCGCCACGGCGTCGTCGACCTCGCGGCCCTCCAGGTAGTCGTCGATGTCGTCGTAGGACAGCCCCAGCTCCGCCTCGTCGGTCTGGCCGGGGGCGTCGTCGAGCAGGTCCGCGGTGGGGGCCTTCGCCCACAGCCGCTCCTCCGCGCCCAGGGTCTTCGTCAGGAGCCGGTTCTGCCGCTTGTCGAGGCCGAACAGCGGCAGCACGTCCGCGCCGCCGTCGCCGTACTTGGTGAAGAACCCGGTCACGGACTCGGCGCCGTGGTCCGTGCCGATCACGAGCAGGTTCCGCTCCCCGGCGATCGCGTACTGGGCCGTCATCCGGACGCGGGCCTTGATGTTCCCCTTGTTGAAGTCGGAGATCTCCCGGCCGGTGGCCTCCCGGAACTCGCCCTCGAAGCCGTCCACGGCGGGGGCCACGTTGTAGCTCACGGTGCTGGACGGCCGGATGAACTCCAGGGCGGCCTGGGCGTCGTCCTCGTCGTGCTGGACGTTGTAGGGCAGCCGGACGGCCACGAAGTCCGCCTCCACGCCCTCCTCCGCGAGCCGGTCCACCGCCATCTGGGCCAGCCGGCCGGCCAGCGTGGAGTCGAGGCCCCCGCTGATGCCGAGCACGAAACCGTTCGTGCCGCTGGCGCGGAGGTAGTCGCAGAGGAAGCCGACGCGCGCCTCGATCTCCTGCTGGGGGTCGATCTCGGGCTTCACGCCCATCTCTTCGATGATTGCTGCCTGCAGTGTCCGCATGGGCCCCATGCTAGTGCGGGGCGCTCCCGGCGGGGCAAGGGCGCACCTGCCGGGAACCACGGGCGCGGTGCGTAGGATGCGGGCCATGCTCCTGCGCCGTCCCGCCCCCGCCGCCGGGAGCACCGAGATCCGACCGACCGAGCGAACCAGGAGCACAGCATGAGCGAGCAGCACGGGAACAGCCACGGGACCAGCTACGAGAACATCCTGGTCGAGACCCGCGGGAGGGTCGGGATCATCACCCTGCACCGGCCGAAGGCGCTCAACGCCCTCGACGCCGCGACCCTGCGGGAGGTCGTCGCCGCGTCCACCGCCCTGGACGCGGACCCCGGGATCGGGGCGATCGTCCTGACCGGGTCGGAGAAGGCCTTCGCCGCGGGCGCCGACATCAAGGAGATGGCCGGGCGCAGCGCCCCGGAGATGTACCTCGCCGACTGGTTCGCGGGCTGGGACGCCTTCACCCGCGTGCGCACCCCCGTCGTCGCCGCGGTCTCGGGCTACGCCCTCGGCGGGGGGTGCGAGCTGGCGATGATGTGCGACCTCCTGATCGCCGCGGACACGGCCCGCTTCGGCCAGCCCGAGATCAACCTCGGGGTGATCCCCGGGATGGGCGGCTCCCAGCGCCTGGCCCGTGCGGTGGGCAAGGCCAAGGCCATGGACATGGTCCTCACCGGCCGGCAGATCGACGCCGCGGAGGCCGAGCGGGCGGGGCTCGTCTCCCGCGTGGTGCCCGCCGCGGACCTGCTGCAGGAGGCCCTGGACGTCGCCGGGACCATCGCCGCGAAGTCCCTGCCCTCGGTCCTCGCGGCCAAGGAGGCCGTGGACGCGGCGTTCGAGACCACCCTCGCGCAGGGCGTGCACCTCGAGCGCCGGCTCTTCCACGCCCTGTTCGCCACCGAGGACCAGAAGGAGGGCATGGCCGCGTTCGCGGAGAAGCGCGAGCCGCGGTTCACGCACCGCTGAGCTCCCGCCGCGCCCGGACGGTCCCGGCCGCGCGGGCTAACGTGGTGCCATGCCGACACCGTCGAACGAAGCCTCCGCCTGGCAGATCCGCGAGTCCGCGCTCGACCCGGGCGCGCACGGCGCCCTGGAGTCCGTCTTCGCCCTGTCCAACGGGTACGTCGGGGTCCGGGGCACCCTGGACGAGGCGCAGCCCAGCGACTCCCGCGGCACCTTCCTCTCGGGCGTCTACGAGTACCACCCGCTGTCCTACCCCGAGGGCGGCTACGGTCACCCCGAGCACGGCCAGGCCATCGTCGGCGTGGCCGACGGCAGCACCGTGCACCTGCAGGTGGACGGCGTCCCCCTGGACGTGCGGGACTCCCCGCCGGAGCAGCACGAGCGGGTGCTCGACCTGCGGGCCGGCACGCTCCACCGGGACACGGAGTGGGTCACCCCCCGGGGCGCCCGGATGCGGCTGCGCTCCACCCGGCTCGTCTCGCTGGGCCACCGCCCGGTGAGCGCGCTCCACTACGCCGTCGAGGCGGTGGACCGCTCCGTCCAGGTGGTGCTCCGGTCCGCCCTCGTGGCCAACGGCACCCCGCCCAAGGTGGTGAACTCCGACCCGCGCGTGGCCGAGGTCCTGGAGAAGCCGTTCCGCCCCGAGATCCACCACTGCCACGAGACGGGCGGCGCCCTGGTCCACCGCACCCACGGCAGCGGGATCGGGGTGGGCGCCGCGGTCGAGCACGACGTCGACCTGCCGGCCGGCGGCGCCGTGAGCACGCAGTGCGACGAGGACCAGGTCGTGACGACCGTCGTCGCCGACCTCCGCCCCGGTCAGAGCGTGCGCTTCGTGAAGTACCTGTGCCACTCCTCGGCCGCGGACGACCCCGCCGACGACCTCCGCGGCCAGGTGCTCGCGGCCATGGCCGGGGCGCGGCGGCGCGGCTGGGAGGGGCTGCTCGCCGACCAGCGCGCGGAGCTGGACGAGTACTGGGCGGGCGCGGACGTGGAGATCGACAGCGACCCCGAGCTGCAGCTGGCGGTGCGCTTCGACCTGTTCCAGCTCCTGCAGGCGGCGGCCTGCGTCGACGGGGCACCCGTCGGGGCGAAGGGACTGACCGGCGGCGGCTACAGCGGGCACACCTTCTGGGACGTCGAGGGCTTCGTGCTGCCGGCCCTCGCGCTGCTGCGCCCCCGGGACGCCGCACGCCTCCTGCGCTGGCGCTCCTCCACCCTGGACCGGGCGCGGCAGCGGGCGCAGGTCCTGGACCTGGGCGGCGCCTCCTTCCCGTGGCGCACCATCGACGGGCACGAGACCTCCGCGTACTGGCCGGCCAGCACCGCGGCCATGCACGTCAACGCCGACATCGCCCGGGCCTTCAGCTGGTGGGCCGAGGTGACCGGCGAGGACCTCACCACGGTCGGCGGGGTCGACGTCCTCGTGGAGACGGCGCGCGTGTGGGCCGCCATGGTGCACGAGGACCACGAGGACCACGAGGGCCGCGTCCACCTGCTGGGGATGACCGGACCGGACGAGTACACCGGCGTGGTGGACGACAACGTGTTCACCAACCTCATGGCCCGGCGCAATCTCCGGGCGGCCGCCGACGCGTGCGAGGAGCACCGCGAGCACATCGGGCGGCTGTCCGTGACGGCGGACGAGCTCCAGCGGTGGCGGGCCCTGGCGGACGCGATCCACGTGCCCTACGACGCCGTGCGGGGCGTGCACCCCGCCAACGCGGGGTTCACGACCTACCGCGAGTGGGACTTCGAGGCCAAGCAGGACGGCTACCCCGTGGAGGAGCACTTCCACTACGCGAAGATCTACCGCCGCCAGGTCGTCAAGCAGGCGGACCTGGTCCTCGCCCTGTGGTGGTGCGCCGAGGCGTTCACCCCCGAGCAGACCGCCCGGGACCTGGACTACTACGAGCAGCGGACCGTGCGCGACTCGTCCCTCTCGGCCTGCGTCCAGGCCGTGGTCTGCGCCCGCGTGGGCCACCTGGGCCTCGCCCTCGAGTACCTGCGCGAGTCGGCCCTCGTGGACCTGCGGGACATCCAGCAGGACGCCGGACAGGGGCTGCACCTGGCCTCCGCCGCCGGGTCGTGGCTGGCCGTGGTCTGCGGGTTCGGCGGTCTGGACACGGGCGGGGGCGAGCTGCGCCTGGCCCCCCGGCTGCCGGAGCGGCTGCACCGGCTCGCCTTCCGCCTCCACTGGCGCGGCCGCCGGCTCGGCGTGGAGATCACGCGCTCGGGCACGGCGGTGCGGCTCCTGGACGGGAACCCCGGCGAGGTCGCGCTGCGGATCGACGACGAGCCTATGACCCTCACGGCCGGCCGGCCCGTGCACGCCCCGCTGCGCACCCCCCACCCGCCCACCCCCGCACCGCGCCAGCCACCCGGCCGCGCCCCCCGGGCTCCCCGCGGCTCGTGACGGCGTCCCGCCCGCACCGGCTACCCTGGCCGTGTGGGTGAGACGTGGAGCGGACCGGGGCCCGGCGGGGCGCAGCCCCCGCCGCACGCCCCGCACGGGCGGGACGTGCAGGACCCGGCGGTGGCCGCCGCCTTCGCGACCGGGACCGCCCCGCCCACGACACCGGGCGAGGCCCCCGCGACGCCGTCCACGCCCCTCGAGGTGCTCACCCGCGTCTGGGGCTACGACGCCTTCCGCGGGCAGCAGGCCGAGATCGTCGAGGCCGTCAGCAGGGGTGAGGACGCGCTCGTGCTCATGCCCACCGGCGGCGGCAAGAGCCTGTGCTACCAGATCCCCGCGCTCGTCCGGGAGGGCACCGGCGTCGTCATCAGCCCGCTCATCGCGCTCATGCACGACCAGGTCGACGCCCTCGAGCAGCTCGGGGTGCGCGCCGCGTACCTCAACTCCACCCAGACGGCCGACGAGCGCCGCGCCGTGGAGCGCCGGCTCCTGGCGGGCGAGCTCGACCTGCTCTACCTCGCCCCCGAGCGCCTGCCCGTGGCGGCGGAGCTGCTCGACCGCGCCCGCATCGCGCTCTTCGCCGTCGACGAGGCGCACTGCGTGGCCCAGTGGGGCCACGACTTCCGCCCCGACTACCTCGGGCTCACGATCCTGCACGAACGCTGGCCCGGGGTCCCGCGCATCGCGCTGACCGCCACCGCGACCGAGGAGACGCGCGAGGAGATCGTCCGCAACCTCCGCCTGGGCGGCGCCCGCGTCTTCGTCTCCAGCTTCGACCGGCCCAACATCCAGTACCGTGTCGGGCCCAAGCAGGAGGCCCGCCGGCAGCTGCTGCAGCTCATCCGGACCGAGCACGACGGCGAGGCCGGGATCGTCTACTGCCTCAGCCGCGCCTCGGTGGAGCGCACGGCCGAGTGGCTGGCCGGCCAGGGCGTTCCCGCCCTGCCCTACCACGCCGGCCTGCCGGCCGAGCTGCGCCTGCAGCACCAGACCCGGTTCCTGCGCGAGGACGGCGTCGTCATGGTCGCGACCATCGCCTTCGGCATGGGCATCGACAAGCCCGACGTCCGCTTCGTCGCCCACCTCGACCTGCCCAAGAGCATCGAGGGCTACTACCAGGAGACCGGTCGCGCCGGGCGCGACGGGCTGCCGTCGACGGCGTGGCTCGCCTACGGGCTGCAGGACGTCGTCCAGCAGCGGCGGATGATCGAGGGCGGCGAGGGGGACCGGCAGCGCAAGCGCGCCCAGACGCTCCACCTGGACGCGATGCTCGCGCTGTGCGAGACGGTGCAGTGCCGCCGCCAGCAGCTGCTGCGCTACTTCGGCGAGGCGAGCGGGCCGTGCGGCAACTGCGACACCTGCCTGAACCCGCCCGAGGCCTTCGACGGCACGGTCCCGGCGCAGAAGCTCATGTCCACGATCGTGCGGCTGCAGCGGGAGCGGGGCCAGCAGTTCGGCGCCGGGCACCTGGTGGACATCCTGCTCGGCCGGGAGACCGAGCGGGTGGTGCGGATGCGCCACACCGAGCTGACCACGTTCGGCATCGGCACCGAGCTGAGCGACCAGGAGTGGCGCGGCGTGGTGCGCCAGCTGCTGGCCCAGGGCCTGCTCCGGGTGCAGGGCGAGTACGGCGTCCTGGCGCTCACCGAGGCGGCGGGGGAGGTGCTGCGCGGGCGGAAGGAGGTGCGCCTGCGCCGCGAGCCCGAGCGGGCCAAGGCCGTCCGCCGGCCCAGGGCCGGCGCCGCACCGCCGGCCCTGGACGAGCCCCAGCAGGAGCTCTTCCAGCAGCTGCGGGCCTGGCGCGCCGCCGTGGCGAAGGAGCAGGGCGTGCCGGCCTACGTCGTCTTCAACGACGCGACGCTCGCCGCGATCGCGCAGGCCCGGCCGAGCTCGCTGAACGAGCTGCGCGGCATCTCCGGCGTGGGCGACGCCAAGCTCGAGCGCTACGGCGAGGCCGTCCGCGAGGTCGTCACGGGCAGCTGATCCTCCGCATCTGCGTCCCGTGTCTCCTCCAACATCCGCAGCTGCGGATAGGGTGATGCCATGACCAAGATCAGGATCGCCGACGCCGCCCGCTTCCTCGGCGTCAGCGACGACACCGTCCGGCGCTGGATCGACCAGGGCACGCTGCGCAGCACCCGCGGCGCGACCGGCCAGACCGTGGTGGACGGACTGGAGCTGGCCCGCCTGCTCAAGGACCGCTCCGTCCGGCCCGAGGACCCCGCGCGGGTCGCCAGCTCGGCGCGCAACCGGTTCGTGGGGCTGGTCACCGAGGTCGTCTCGGACGCCGTGATGTCCCAGGTGGAGCTGCAGTGCGGCCCGCACCGGGTGGTCTCCCTCATGAGCACCGAGGCCGTCCGGGACCTGGGCCTGGAGCCCGGCCGCGTGGCCACGGCCGTCGTCAAGTCGACCGACGTCGTCGTCGAGATCCCGGGGACGTGAGGCGGCGGTGCACACCAGGGCCACCGCCGTCGCGCTCCTCCTCGCCGCCCTCGGGCTCGGCGCCGCCGGGTGCGGGGCCGGCCCGTCCCCCGCGGCCGGCGGCGAGCCCGCCACCGTCCTCGACGTCCACGCCGCGGCCTCCCTCACGGACGTCCTCACCGAGCTCGCCGAGCAGTTCGAGGCGCAGCACCCGGAGGTGGAGGTGTCGCTGAACTTCGCCGGCTCCTCCGCCCTGGTCCAGCAGATCGCGGCGGGCGCGCCCGCCGACGTCCTCGCGACCGCCGACGAGCGGAGCATGGCCGCGGCCGTGGACGCCGGCCTCGTCGACGGCGCGCCCGAGGTCATCGCGACCAACGTCCTGGCCGTGGTCGTGCCCGCGGGCAACCCGGCCGGCATCGGGTCCTTCCGGGACCTGGCCGAGCCGGGCGTGCAGATCGTGGTGTGCGCGCCGCAGGTGCCGTGCGGCGCCGCCGCGGAACGCGTCGAGGAGGCCGCGGGCGTGCGGCTGAGCCCGGTGAGCGAGGAGGGCGCCGTGACGGGCGTGCTCGGCAAGGTCGTCTCGGGCCAGGCGGACGCCGGCCTGGTCTACGCCACGGACGCGCGCTCGGCCGGGGACGCGGTCGAGGTCGTCGAGGTCCCGCAGGCGTCCCGGGCCGTGACCCGCCCGGCCGTCGCCGCGCTCGCGGACGCCGACGCGCCGGCCCGGCAGTTCCTCGAGCTCGTCGCCGGCGACCGCGGCCGCGAGGCCCTGGCCGGGGCGGGGTTCGGGGCGCCGTGATCCGGCGTCGTCCCCGCGGCTTCAGCACCGTCCCCGGCTGGGTGTGGATCCCGGCCGCCCTGGGCGCCCTCGTGGTGGTCCTGCCGGTCCTCGGGATGCTCGCCCGGGTGGACGGGGACGGCTTCCTCGGCCTGGTCACCTCGGAGTCCTCCCGCACCGCCCTGTGGCTGAGCCTGCGCACCGCGGCCGCCTCCACCGCGCTGTGCGTGCTGCTGGGCGCCCCGCTGGCCCTCGTGCTGGCCCGCGCGCGGCCGCCCGGCGCCCGGCTGCTGCGCTCGCTGGTGCTGCTGCCCCTGGTGCTGCCGCCCGTGGTCGGCGGGATCGCCCTGCTCCACACCTTCGGGCGCCACGGGCTCGTCGGGCGCCACCTCGAGCTGGCCGGGATCAGCATCGCCTTCACCACCGTGGCCGTGGTGCTCGCCCAGACGTTCGTGGCGCTGCCGTTCCTCGTGGTCAGCCTCGAGGGCGCGCTGCGCAGCGCCGCGGCCGGCTACGAGGAGGTCGCGGCCACCCTCGGCGCCCGGCCCACCACCGTGCTGCGGCGCGTCACCCTGCCCCTGGTGCTTCCGGGACTGGCCTCCGGCGCCGTGCTCTCCTTCGCGCGCTGCCTGGGCGAGTTCGGGGCCACCCTGACCTTCGCGGGCAGCCTGGAGGGGACCACCCGGACCCTGCCCCTGGAGATCTACCTGCTGCGGGAGACCGACCCGGACGCCGCCGTCGCCCTCTCGCTCGTGCTCGTGGTCGTGGCGGTGCTCGTCGTGGGGCTCACGGCCCCCGGGCGCCGGACGGCGGGGCGGCGATGACGGACGGACTGTCCGTGGACGCCCGGGTGGCCGCGCGGGACTGGGCCCTCTCGCTGAGCGTCCCGCCGGGGGCCACCGTGGCGGTGACCGGCCACAACGGCGCCGGGAAGTCCACCCTGTTCGCCGTGCTCGCCGGGCTGCTCGTGCCGGACACCGGCCGGTGCACCCTCGGCGGGTCCGTCCTCTTCGACCTCGACGGCTCCGGGCGCGGGAGCTGGGCGCCCCCGCACGAGCGCGGCATCGCGCTCATGGCGCAGGAGCCCCTGCTGTTCCCGCACCTGAGCGTGCTCGAGAACGTGGCCTTCGGCCCGCGCAGCCGCGGCGCCGGCCGCGCCCGGTCCCGGGACGCCGCCCGGCACTGGCTCGCCGAGGTGGGCGCCGAGCAGTTCGCCGGCCGCCGCCCGGCCCAGCTCTCCGGCGGACAGGCGCAGCGCGTGGCGATCGCCCGGGCCCTGGCGGCCGAGCCGCGGCTGCTGCTGCTGGACGAGCCGTTCTCCGCCCTGGACGCGGCCACCACGCCGGTCGTCCGCGAGCTGCTCGTCCGGGTGCTGGAGGGCCGGACCGCCCTGGTCGTCAGCCACGACCCCGCGGACGCCGCCGCGCTGGCCGAGCACGTCGTGGTGCTCGAGAACGGCCGGGTCGCCGGTCCGCGGTGAGGCACCCACCCTCCGCCGGCGGTGAGCTGGATCACAGTACGATGTGCTCACCACCGTACGGTTCGACCCGGTCCCGGCGGGCCACCCCTCCGCCCGGACCGACGAAAGGACATCCCATGAACCCGGTCCTGCGCGGGGAATCCCCGTCCGTGGAGCAGCACCCCGGCATCCCCTTCCCCGACGCCGACCTCTTCTGCTTCGCCGCCCTGCTGCCGCCGTCCGAGCGCGCGCGGCTGGCCGAGCTGCGCGCCTTCCTGCAGGAGCAGGTCCGCCCCGTGGTCACGCCGTACTGGAACCGCGAGGAGTTCCCGTCCCACCTGCTCCCCGACCTGGCCGCCCACGGGCTCGGCGAGCTCGAGCTCTCCGGGGCGAGCCGGCTGTTCCGGGGCCTGGCCTACGCCGAGGTCGCCCGGGCCGACGTCTCCCTGAGCGCCCTCGTGGGGATCCACAACGAGCTCGTCGTCGACCTGATCGACGCCCTGGGCTCGCCCGAGCAGAAGGCCCGGTGGCTGCCGGAGCTGCGCCGCTTCCGGGCCCTCGGCGCGTTCGCCCTCACCGAGCCCGAGCACGGCTCCGACATCGCCGGCGGCCTGGCCACCAGCGCGACCCGCGACGGCGACGAGTGGGTGCTCACCGGGACCAAGCGCTGGATCGGGGCCGGCACGATCGCCGACGTCGCGATCGTCTGGGCCCGGGACACCGCCGACGGCCAGGTCAAGGGCTTCCTCGTGGAGACCGACCGCCCGGGCTGGTCCGCCACGAAGATCGAGCACAAGATCGGCCTGCGCATCATGCAGAACGCCGACATCGTCCTGGACGAGGTCCGGATCCCCGCCGCCGGCGCCCTGCCCGGGGCGGGCGACTTCGCCGCCGCCAACGCGATGCTGCGCAACTCCCGCGCCTGGGTGGGCTGGCAGGCGGCCGGGGTGCAGCTGGCGATCTTCGACGTCGCCCGGGACTACGCCCTGGCCCGGACGCAGTTCGGCCGCCCGCTCGCGAAGTTCCAGCTGGTCCAGGAGCCCCTCGCCCGGATCCTCGGCAACGCCACCGCCACCCTGGGCCTCATGGCCCAGATCGCCCGGCTGCAGGAGGACGGCGGCTTCGACATGCCCCACGCCGCCCTGGCCAAGGCCACCACCACCTCCCTGGCCCGGGAGTCGGCCGCCCTGGGCCGGAACCTGCTCGGCGGCAACGGCGTGGTGACCGAGCACGAGATGGCCAAGCTCTTCAACGACGTCGAGATCCTCTACACCTACGAGGGCACCTACGAGATCAACGCCCTCATCGTGGGCCGCGCCGTCACGGGCGTCTCCGCGTTCGTCTGAGCCGGCACCACCGCCCGGCCACCTCCCACCCCCGAGCAGCTCCCCGGAAGGAGCCCGCATGGACGTCACCGACACCTCCGCCCTCGTCACCGGCGCAGCCTCAGGGCTCGGCGCCGCCACCGCCGCGATGCTGGCCGGGCGCGGCGTGCGGGTCTTCGCCGTCGACCTCCCGGCCGCGATCGAGAAGGCCCCCGACGTCGAGGGCGTGCGCCACGTCCCCGCCGACGTCACCGACCGGGAGCAGGTGCGCGAGGCCGTGGCGGCCGCGGCCGCCGCCGGGCCCCTGCGCACCGTGGTGAACTGCGCCGGCATCGGCCCCTCCGCCCGGGTGCTGAGCAGACAGGGGGTGCACGACCTCGACCTGTTCGAGACCGTGCTGCGCGTCAACCTCCTCGGCACGTTCACCGTCCTGGCGCTGGCCGCGGAGCGGATCGCGGCCACCGACCCGGTCGACGACGACGGGCAGCGCGGGCTGGTCGTCAACACCGCCTCCGTCGCCGCGTTCGAGGGGCAGGTCGGGCAGGCCGCCTACGCGGCGTCGAAGGGCGGGGTGCACAGCCTGGGCCTCACCGCGGCCCGGGACCTCGCGAGCGCCGGGATCCGGGTGAACACCATCGCCCCCGGGGTGGTGGAGACGCCCATGCTCGCGGCGGTGGGCGACGAGTTCCGGGCCGGTCTCGCCGCGGGCGTGCCGTTCCCGCGCCGGCTGGGCCGGCCCTCGGAGTTCGCGCAGCTCGTGGCGACGTTCCTCGACAACGACTACCTCAACGGCGCCACGGTCCGCATGGACGGGGCGCTGCGCATGGCGCCCCGCTGAGGGCCCGCCCCATAGACTGGGCCCCATGACCACCGACTTCTCGCCCGTCGACCTCGCGACGGCCCGCGACCGCCTCCGCCAGCTGATCACCGACCTCGCCGTGGTGCGGGGCAAGGTGACGCTCGCCAGCGGCATCGAGGCCGACTACTACGTGGACCTGCGCCGCGTGACCCTCCACCACGAGGCGTCCCGCTACGTGGGCCAGGTGATGCTGGCCCTGCTCGACGAGGCCGGGATCTCCTGCGACGCCGTGGGCGGGCTGACCATGGGCGCGGACCCCGTGGGCCACGCGATCATGCGCACGGCCGGTGACCAGGGTCGGGCGATCGACACGTTCGTGGTCCGCAAGGCCCAGAAGAGCTACGGGATGGGCCGCCAGGTCGAGGGCCCCCCGGTGCGGGGCCGCGACGTCGTCGTGGTGGAGGACACCTCCACCACGGGCGGGTCCGCGCTCACCGCGGTGGAGGCCCTGCAGCGGGCCGGCGCCAACGTGGTGGCCGTGGCGATCATCGTGGACCGGCGGACCGGCGCCAAGGAGCGCATCGAGGAGACCGCGGGCGTGCCGTGCCTCTACGCCTTCACGAAGGACGAGTTCGGGCTTGACTGACCCCGTCGACGAGCCCGGTGCCCCGGCGGTCGGCGTCGGCCCCTGGGAGGGCCCCTGGCCCGAGGGCGGGCAGTGGGACCCGGAGCTGCTCGAGCACGGGGACCGGCGCAACGTCGTCGACGCCTATCGGTACTGGACGATGGACGCCATCGTGGCTGACCTCGACACCCGCCGGCACGGCTTCCACGTGGCCGTGGAGAACTGGCAGCACGACCTCAACATCGGCTCGGTGGTGCGCACCGCCAACGCGTTCCTCGCCCGGGAGGTGCACATCGTGGGCCGGCGGCGCTGGAACCGCCGCGGAGCGATGGTCACCGACAGGTATCAGCACGTGCGCCACCACGCGAGCGTCGAGGAGTTCACGGACTGGGCGCACGCCGAGGGCCTGCCGGTGATCGGGATCGACAACTTCCCCGACTCGCAGCAGCTCGAGACCTACGACCTGCCGGCGCGCTGCGTGCTGGTGCTCGGCCAGGAGGGACCGGGGCTGAGCCCCGAGATGCACGCGGCGGCCGGGACCACCCTGTCCATCGCCCAGTTCGGCTCGACCCGCTCCATCAACGCCTCGGCCGCGGCCGCGGTGGCGATGCACGCCTGGATCCGGCGGCACGTCTTCGGCCAGCCCGTCGCGTGACGGGCGACCCGCGGCGTCCACCCGTCGTCCCCCGGCGCCGGTTTGGCTAGAGTGGGAGCCAGGCCACACCCGAACCGAAGGAGCCAGCATGCCCATCGCAACCCCTGATGTCTACGCCGAGATGATCGACCGGGCCAAGGAGAAGGGTTTCGCCTACCCGGCCATCAACGTCACGTCCTCCCAGACCCTCAACGCCGCCATCCGCGGCTTCGCCGAGGCCGGCTCGGACGGCATCATCCAGGCCTCCACCGGCGGGGCGGCCTACTGGTCCGGCGCCTCCGTGAAGGACATGGTCACCGGCTCGCTCGCGATGGCGGCCTTCGCCCGCGAGGTCGCGAAGAACTACGACGTCAACATCGCCCTGCACACCGACCACTGCCCGCAGGACAAGCTCGAGGGCTTCGTGCTGCCGCTGCTCGAGGAGTCCGAGAAGGCCGTGGCCCGCGGCGAGGACCCCATCTTCCAGTCCCACATGTGGGACGGCTCCGCCATCGAGCTCGACGAGAACCTGAAGATCGCCCAGGAGCTGCTGGCCCGCACCAACAAGGCCAAGATCATCCTCGAGGTCGAGATCGGCGCGGTCGGCGGCGAGGAGGACGGCGTGGAGAACGCGATCAACGAGAAGCTCTACTCCACCGTCGAGGACGGCCTGGCCACGGTCGAGGCCCTCGGCGCCGGCGAGAACGGCCGGTACCTCACCGCCCTGACCTTCGGCAACGTGCACGGCGTGTACAAGCCCGGCGGCGTCAAGCTGCGCCCGGAGCTGCTGCAGCAGATCCAGGAGGAGGTCGGGAAGAAGATCGGCAAGGACCGTCCCTTCGACCTCGTCTTCCACGGCGGCTCCGGCTCCACCGCGCAGGAGATCGCGAACTCCGTGGAGTACGGGGTGGTCAAGATGAACGTGGACACCGACACCCAGTACGCTTTCACCCGCCCGGTCGCCGGGCACATGTTCACCAACTACGACGGTGTGCTCAAGGTCGACGGCGAGGTCGGCAACAAGAAGAAGTACGACCCGCGCGTGTGGGGCGCCCTGGCCGAGGAGCACATGGCCGCCCGCGTGGTCGAGGCCTGCCAGAACCTCGGCTCCGCCGGGACCTCCGTCAAGTAGCGGCTCCACCCCTCCGCGCCCGCCCTGCGCGGCCGCGGCGGGCGACGGCGGCGCCCTGCCCGCGCGGGGCGCCGCCGTCCTCGTCGCGCCCGTCCCCGGCCCCCGCAGTCCCGCAGTTCCGCACTCCCGCGTCCCGAAAGGATCCCGTCCCCCATGAGCCTCACCGGCAAGAACCTGCTCGGCGGCCCCGAGCCCACCTATCTCACCGAGGACCCGGGTCTGACCGAGCGCATCGAGGCGGGCGACGAGGCGGAGGACCTCGCCGCGCGCTTCCCGAAGGCCTCCCTCGCGTGGGCCATGTGCGCCGAGGACGCCCTCGCCGAGGGCCGCACCCTCGAGGGCTACGCCTTCGCCCGCGTGGGCTACCACCGCGGCCTCGACGCCCTGCGCGGCCACGGCTGGAAGGGCCACGGGCCCGTCCCGTTCTCCCACGAGCCCAACCGCGGCTTCCTGCGGGCGCTCGCGGCCCTGGGCCGGGCGGCCGCGGCGATCGGCGAGTTCGACGAGGCCGAGCGCATCCAGAAGTTCCTCAACGACTCGGACCCCACCGCCGCGGAGCAGCTGCAGCGCTGATCCGGCAGGCCGGACGGGCCCGGGGACGGCTGACGTCCCCGGGCCGTCGTCGTGCGCGGTCACGACCGTTGTCGCCCGGCCGGCGGGGTGCCAGCATGGAGGCATGGCAGCCCTGCAGATGCCGATCCCGGAGGGCCCCGGTGTCCACCGCGTGCTCGGTGTCGTGAACCCCTACGACATGGCTCTCGACCGGGAGATGTGGCGGTGGATGCCCGCGCCGACGTCCCTCGCGGTGGCGCGCACCCCGTTCCACCCCATGGTGGTCGACGAGCTCATGGCCGCGCGGATCGGCGACGACGCCGAGATCCGGGCCGCGGCCCGCTCCCTGGCGGCCGTGGCCCCGGAGTCCGTGGTCTACGCCTGCACCTCCGGCAGCTTCGTGCACGGCGGGGAGGGGGCCCGGCGGATCTCCCGGACGATCGCGGAGGAGGCCGGCGTCCCGGCGGTCACCACGTCCGAGGCGCTGCTGGAGGCCCTGGACGTCCTGGGCGTGACGGCCCTCGCGATCGCCACCCCCTACGTCGAGCGGCTCACGCATCGGCTGGAGGACTTCCTCGCGGAGGACGGCAAGGACGTCGTCGCCTGCGCCGGGCTGGGGCTGGACCGGCTCATCTGGCACGTCCCCTACGCCGTGACGGCGGACCTCGTCCGCCGGGCGGACCGGCCGGGGGCCCAGGCCGTGTTCGTGGCGTGCACCAACCTGCCCACCTACGACCTCATCGCGCCCCTCGAGGAGGAGCTGGGCAAGCCGGTGCTGAGCGCCAACCAGGTGACGCTGTGGGCGGGCCTGCGCCGGATGGGCCTCGCCCCGGAGGGCCCGGGGCAGCGCCTGTGCGCCCTGCCGGCCCGGGAGGTCGAGCCGTCCTGACCCGGCCGGCCCGCTCGGTGCCGGGGTCAGGCCCGGAACAGGGCGCCGAGCCGGTCGGCGCGGGCGGGGTGCCCGGCCAGCCGCAGCCCGTGCCACGCCGTCACCTGGTTGGCGGTCAGCACGGGCAGTCCGAGCGCCCGCTCGAGCCCCGGCAGGGCGGTCACCGTGTGCAGGGCCGTGTCCGGGACGAGCAGGCACTCGGCGCCCCGGACGTCGGCGGCGCGTGCGGCCCCGAGCAGCCACTCGGCGTCGAGGCGCCCGGCGTCCTCGCCGCTGGGGACGTCGTGGGCGGACAGCGCCGTGACCGTGATGCCGTCCCCGGCCAGGAAGGCCGTGAAGTGCGCCGCGACGTCCGCCGGATAGGTCGCCGCCACCGCGACCCGGCGGGCCCCCAGGTGCCGGACCGCCGCGGCGAAGGCCCAGGACGTCGAGGAGGCGGGGACCCCGCTCGCCTCGCCCACCCAGTCCGACTGCGCGCGCGCGCCCTCCCGGCCGTGCACGAAGCTGCCCGAGGTGCAGGCCCACAGCACGGCGTCCGGGGCGTGGGCGCGCGCCCGCCGGGCCGCGGGCTCCAGGTGCCGGCGGGAGCCGAGGTCCAGCAGCGCCGCGACGTCGTGCGCCGTGCCGCCCTCCCAGGTGCGCACCACGGGGAAGGCGGCGTCCGGCACGAGGTGCTCCAGCACCTCGTAGTCGTCCTCCGCGCTGTGCCCCGGATAGAGCATGACCACGGTGTGCACGGTCCCGGCACCTCCTTCCCGGCGGGCTTGACCGGATCGACGAAAAGCTTACAGTTTGATTGTCGACAATCGTAGCGTCCGGAGGAGGTCCCGTGCAGGACGTGCTGGAGCTGTCCGCGGTGCAGCTGACGTCGGCCTACGCGGCCGGTGAGCTCTCGCCCGTCGAGGTCGTCGAGGCGACGCTGCGCGCGATCGAGGCCGTGGACCCGGTGCTCAACGCCTTCTGCCTGGTCGAGGGGGACGCGGCGCTGGCGGCCGCCCGGCAGTCGCGGGAGCGCTGGGCCCGCGGCGAGGGGCGCGGGCCGCTGGACGGGGTGCCCACCACCGTCAAGGACCTCCTCCTGGCCCGCGGCCGGCCCACCCTGCGGGGCTCCCTGCTCATCGAGGAGACGGGGCCGTGGGAGGAGGACGCGCCGTCGGTGGCACGTCTGCAGGAGGCCGGCGCGGTGCTCGTCGGCAGGACCACCACCCCGGAGTTCGGCTGGAAGGGCGTCACGGACAGCCCCCGCACCGGTGTCACGGTCAACCCCTGGGACACCGCCCGGACCGCGGGCGGCTCCTCGGGCGGCTCGGCCGCCGCGGTGGCGGCCCGGCTCGGCGCCCTGTCGGTCGGCACCGACGGCGGAGGGTCCGTGCGCATCCCCGCCTCCTTCTGCGGGATCGTCGGGCTCAAGCCCACCTACGGGCTGGTGCCCCTGTACCCGGCGAGCCCCTTCGGCACGCTGGCCCACGCCGGGCCGATGACCCGCACCGTGGCCGACACCGCCGCGATGCTCGACGTCCTGTCCGGGTACGACCCCCGCGACTGGTCGGCGCTGCCGACCCCCACCGGGAGCTTCCTCGGGCGGCTGGCCGGCCCGGAGCGGGCGGCCGGCCTGTGCGTGGCCTTCAGCCCGGACCTGGGCTACGGCACCAACGACCCCGAGGTCGAGCGCGCCGTCCGGGCGGCCGTCGGGGTGCTGGCGGACCTCGGCGCGTCGGTCGAGGAGGTGGAGCTGGGCGAGGAGGACCCGGCGTGGGCCTACCACGTGCTCTGGTTCAGCGGCGCGGCGTCCGTGGTGGCCGGCTACGGCCCGGGCGCGCGCGAGCGGATCGACCCCTCCCTGCGCGCCGCGCTCGAGCGGCACCAGGGCTTCAGCGCCCAGGACTACCTCGACGCCACGGCCTGCCGCATGGCCTGGGGCCGCCGGATGGGGCTGCTGCACGAGCGCTACGACGTCCTCGTCACGCCCACGCTGCCCCGGACGGCCTTCGAGGCCGGCACGGACGTCCCGGCCGGGTCCCCGAGCCCGGACTGGACCAGCTGGACGCCCTACTCCTACCCCTTCAACCTCACCCAGCAGCCCGCGATCACCGTCCCGTGCGGGCTCACGGGGGAGGGCCTGCCCGTCGGCCTGCAGATCGTGGGGCCGCGCCACGGCGACCAGCGGGTGCTCGACGTCGCGGCCGCCTACGAGGCCGCCGCCGGCCGGGATCCGCTGCGCCCGCCGCTCGCCGCCCGGTCCTCCGCCGCCGTCGCCGAAGGGAGCACCCCGTGACCCGCTACCTCACCGTCACCCTGGAGCGGCGCGCCGTCACGGCCCGTGCCCGCCTCCTCGACCGCGAGGCCCCGCGGACCGCCGAGGCCGTGTGGCAGGCGCTGCCGCTGGCCGGGCAGGTCTTCCACGGGAAGTTCGCCCGCAACGAGATCTACGCGCTGGTCCCGGGGTTCGCCCCCGAGGAGCCGGGGCCCGAGAACCAGACGGTGACGCCGATCCCGGGGGACCTCTGCTACTTCAGCTTCGACGGGGTGCTCGAGAACCCGGCCTACGGCTACGACGCCTCCTCCGGGACCTCGGAGCACCGGCTGCTCATCGACCTCGCGGTCTTCTACGGGCGCAACAACCTGCTGCTCAACGGCGACGTGGGCTGGGTGCCGGGCAACGTCTTCGCCACGATCGAGGACGGCCTCGACGACCTGGCCGCCGCGTGCCAGGACGTGTGGATGGGCGGGGCGCGCGGGGAGACCCTGCGGTTCGCCCGCGCGGAGGGGCCCTGAGCCGGCGCCGTGGCGCGAACTAGGATGGATCCTCGGTCCGGGCGCCCGCCCCGGGCCGTGCAACAGATGGAGAGCAGCATGGCAGCCCGGTCGACCCTTCCTCCCGTGGTCCAGGAGTCGACCCCTGCGCTCATCGCCAGGATCCTGCGGGAGGCCATCGCGGACGGGCGCTTCCCGCCCGGGAGCCAGCTCGTGGAGCAGGAGCTGGCCCGGGAGCTCAACGTGAGCCGCGGGCCGCTGCGCGAGGCCATGCAGCGCCTCACGCAGGAGGGCCTGCTCGTGGGCCACCGCAACCGCGGCCTGTTCGTGATGGAGCTGACCGAGGACGCGGTCCGGGACATGTACCTCGCCCGGGAGGCCGTGGAGTGCGCGGCCGTGCGCCGGATCGTGGCCACGGGCACGGGGCCCCGGGCCGCCGAGGCCCTGGCCGTGCCGCTGGCCGCGATGCGGGAGGCCGCCCCGGAGCCGAACGGGCACGAGATGTCGGAGGCGGACCTGCACTTCCACGAGCTGCTCGTGGAGCTCGCGGGCAGCCCCCGGCTGCTCAGCATGCACCGGACGCTGCTCACCCAGATCCGGATGTCCCTGACCGGCATGCAGGGGACCTACGAGTCCGCCGACGCCCGCCTCCGGGAGCACGCCGAGATCGTGGCGGCGCTGGACGCGGGGGACGCGGACCGGGCGGACGGGCTGCTGCGGGCGCACATGCAGGACGGCCTCGAGCGGGTGCTGGGCGCCTGAGCGGTCACCGGGGCGTGCCCCGGGCCCAGGAGCGTCCCGGTCAGGGCGCGCCGGGATCCTCGCCCCGGCCGGGACCGTCACCGGGACCGTCACCGCGGTCCTCGGCTCTTCGTTGCTCGCCGTTGCGGGGCGGCTCACCGTTCCGGGGCTGCTCACCGTGGCGCGGCCCTGGGCCGCTGCGGGTGCCCGGGCCGCTGCGGGTTCGCCGGCCGCTGCGGGTCCCCGTGCCGCTGCGGCGGCCGGGCCCGCGCGGGCGCCACGTGGGTCGGGGCCAGTCCCGCTTGGGCAGGCGCACGTTCCACTCGCCCGCCCCGGGCAGCCGCCACCCCCGCCGCCGGGCCACCACGGTGACGGCGGCGGCCGTGAGGATCGCCGCGGCCATGCCCCAGTTGGGGTAGCCCAGGCCGTGCAGCACGGCCATCTCGGCGCTGGCGATCACCGCGCCCGTGGCGTAGAGGGTGTTGCCGCCGAAGATCATCGGCACGCGCCCCACCGCGATGTCGCGGATCATCCCGCCGCCCACCGCGGTGATCACGCCGATCATGACGGCCGGCAGCCAGGTCAGGCCCACGTCGAGGGCCTTCCCGGTGCCCGTGGCCGCCCAGCAGCCCACGGCCAGGGCGTCGGCCACGACCAGCACGCGGTTGGTCCACTTGCCCTGGAGCTGCAGGAAGAAGGCGACCGCGGCCCCGGCGATCGCCGTGATGAGGTACGCGGGGTTCGTCAGGGCCACGGGGAAGCCGACCTGCAGCAGGGTGTCGCGCAGCAGGCCCCCGCCGAGCGCCGAGACGACGGCCAGGAACAGGAAGCCCACGGGGTCCATCTTCAGCTGGCGCGCCACCGCACCGCCCAGGATGCCGTTGGTCAGCACACCGAGCAGGTCCACGACGTCGAAGGCCATGCTCGGGTCGAGGTCCTGCACCGCCACCACGTCCACGCCCACCTCCTCCACGGCCCACCGACGCCCGAGAGTAGCACCCGGCCCCCGCGCCCCTGCCGGCGGGGACCGCGTCCCCGGAGGCGCTGCTCCGGCGGGCCGCGGATCGGGGAGAGGCAGGTCACAATGGCGCGACATCCCGGTGATCCGCCAGAATGAGCGGCAAGAGCTGAGCCGACGCCGGGTGAGGCCCCTGCGGAAGGTGGTGTCGGCTCATGAGCGGAGTGTTCCGGCACGAGCTCACGGTCACGGACCCGCTGGTCCTGGCGGCCCTGGGGGAGCGGACCGGGATGCGCTTCGGGTACAGCACCGAGGACCCGCACTTCTCGTACTCGCTGTCCCGGGCCGGGGACGAGCACGTCGCCGTGTCCACGGTGCACGTGGGCGGCGCGATGTCCTTCTGGGGGGACACCGAGGTCTTCACGGTCGCGCACGTGCGCGGTGCCCGGTACGACTGGCAGATCCGCGACGAGTCCGGGGCCGCCGCCGGCGGGTCCTCGGTGCTGTTCCGCCCCGAGCACCCGTCGCTGGTGGTGGCCCAGGACGTGGACGTCACCCTGGTGCACCTGCCGGTGGAGCTGGTGCAGGAGACCGCGGACACCGTCTACGGGACGAGGACCCCGGTCGCCTTCGCCGCCGCCACCTCGGGGAGCGACCGGCTGGGGCAGTACTGGTCGGGCCTGGCCCGCTACGGGGCCGGTGTCCTGGCCTCGGGGGCCTTCGCCGAGCCGCTGGTCCGCGCCGAGCTCACCCGACATTTCGTGGTGGGGCTGCTCGAGTGCTTCCCGCTGACGGGGGACCCCGACGAGCGCTGTCTGTCCATGGAGGCCCAGACGCGCCGCTACCGCCTCGCGGTGCAGTTCCTCGACGACCGCGCCTCGGACCCGGTGACCGTCGAGGACGCCGCCCGGGCGGCGGGGACGACCACGGCGGCCCTCGTGCGCGCCTTCCGGGCCAATCACCCGCTGGGGCTGACCCCCGCCCAGTACCTGCGGCGGATCCGGCTGGACGCCGCCCACCGCGACCTGGCGGCCGGGGACCCCGGGGCGGGGGACACCGTGAAGGAGATCGCCGCCCGCTGGGGCTTCAGTCACCCGGGCCGCTTCGCCCGGGACTACCGGCAGCTCTACGGCACCACTCCGCGCCGCACCCTCGACCACTGAGCTGCACCGGCCCGGGACGCGGCCCGTGGCGGGGCCCGCCGCTCAGCCCGCGAGCTCCGCCCGGGCGAGGTCCAGGGCGCGGGCCAGGCGCTGCACGCCCACCTCCGTGCGCTCGGGGCTCGTGGACGCGAAGCACAGCCGGAAGGCGTCCTGGAACCGGCCCGAGGGGGACAGCGCGGGGCCGGGGATGAAGGCGACGCCCTCGGCGAGCGCGATCTCGAACAGGCGGGGAGTGGCCACGGCCGCGTCCTCGCCCTGCAGGGTCACCCACAGGAAGAACCCGCCCTCGGGGTCGGTCGTGACCACCCGGGAGCCCAGGTGGCGGGCGATCGAGGCGTCCATGGCCTGCTTGCGCCGCCGGTACTCCGTGCGCAGTCCGGTCAGGTGGTCGTCGTAGCCGCCCTGGCGCACGAACCGCTCCACGATGTGCTGGGCGGGCACGTTCGTGCACGTGTCCATGGCCTGCTTGCCCGCGATCAGCAGCCTGCGCAGCCGCGGGTCCGCGTCCACCCAGCCCACGCGCAGCCCGGGGGCGAGGACCTTGGAGAAGGTCCGCACCGAGAACACGAGCGGGTCGTCCGGGCTGATCTCCCGGAAGCCGGGGACGTCCTCGCCGGCGAAGCGCAGGCCCCCGTACGGGTCGTCGTCGATGATCACGGACCCCCACCGGTGGGCCAGCTCCAGCAGGCGCCGCCGGCGCGGCTCGCTGAGCGTGGTGCCGGAGGGGTTCTGGAAGTTCGGGATCGTGTAGACGGCCCGCGGGGTGCGCCCGGTCTCGGCGACCAGCGTCTCGAGCGCGTCCACGTCCATGCCGTCCCGGTCGACGGGGACCTCGAGGACGTCGGCGCCGTAGCTCAGGGCGGTCCCGGAGCCGTTCGTGTACGTGGGGGACTCGACCACCACGAGGTCCCCGGGGTCCACGAAGAGCTTGAACGCGAGGTCGAGGCCCTGCATGCCGCCGGAGGTGATGACGAGCCGCTCGGGCCGGGTCGGCTCCGGGGTCGTGGAGTGGTGGGCCACGACGGTCTCCAGCAGGCCGGGCTCGCCCTCCGTGGCCCCGTAGGTGAACGAGCTGTCGTCGAGGACCTCGGCGGCGATCCGCCGGAACTCCTCCGTGGGGATCACCTCGGCGGCCGGGGCGCCCATCGCGAAGCGGACGATGTCGTGGGACTGGGCGGCGAGCAGGGACGTCGAGGAGTCGATGACCGAGCCCACGAGCCCGTCGGCCCGGCGGGCCAGGGGCAGCAGGCCCCGGTCGGGGTCGCCGCCCACGCCCGCGGTGGGCTTGGTGAGCAGGCTGTCGACGGTGGTGAGGGACGTGGCGGTGGTGGTCATGGGATCACTTCCTGATGAGGGCGCGGGGGAAGGAGGTCAGGGCCTCCGTCCCGGTGGCGGTGATGCGGATCGTCTCGGAGACCTCGTAGCCGTACCCGGTCATCCACATGCCGCAGATGAGGTGGAACGTCATGTTCTCGGCGAGCACGCTCTCGTCCTCCGAGCGGATGCTGATGGTGCGCTCGCCCCAGTCGGGGGGATAGCCGATGCCCACGGAGTAGCCGAGCCGGCTGGGCTTCTCGAGCCCGAACTCCGCGAGCGCCCAGTTCCAGGTGCTCGCGAGCTCGCGCACCGGGACGCCGGCGGCGGTGACGTCGAGCACGGCCTCCAGCCCGGAGGCGACGGCCTCCTCCAGCAGGCCCAGCTCGGCCGTGGGCGGGCCGAGCATGACCGTGCGGGCCAGCGGCACGTGGTAGCGCCGGTGCACCCCGGCGAGCTCCACCACCACGGCGTCGCCCTCCTGCAGCACCCGGTCCGACCACGTGAGGTGCGGGGTGTCGGCGGAGGCCCCGGTGGGCAGCATGGGGACCATGGCCGGGAAGTCGCCCCACGCGTCGCCGACCCCCTCGACCTGGGCCCGGGAGATCTGCGCCGCGACGCGGTACTGCGGGACCCCGGGCTCGATCGCGTCGATCGCGGCCTGCATCGCCGCCGTGGTGACACGGGCCGCCGTGCGCAGGTACTGGATCTCCGCCGGGGACTTCACGGCGCGCACCCAGTTCACGATGTCGAAGGCGTCCACGAGGGTCCACTCGGGGAGGGCGTTGACGAGCGAGCGGTAGCCCTTGGGGGAGAAGAAGTGGGAGTCCATCTCCAGGCCCACGCAGCCCCGGGCGGCCGGGGCGACCTGGCCGCGGCGGCGCAGGGCGAAGGCCACCCAGTCGAACGGGTGCAGGTGCGGCCGGTGCACGTAGCGCTCGGGGTAGCCGACGATCTGCTCGGGGTGCAGCCGGGCGGTGCGGAACGCGCCGTTGGCGTCCATCTCCCGCAGGAACAGCAGCAGCTCGCCCTCCGCGGGCACGAACAGCAGCTGCGGGGTGTAGAAGGACCAGGCGTCGTAGCCCGTCAGGTAGAACATGTTCCCGGGGTCGGTCACGATGAGCCCGCTCAGGCCCTGCTCCGTCATCTTCTCCCGCACCGCGCGCAGCCGGGCGGCGTACTCCTCGTCCGCGAACAGCGCGGGACGGACCTCCGGATCCGGCCGGGCCCCGCCGGCCGCGCGCCCGTCGGGCAGGGCCCCGCCGGCCACGGGGGCATCGGTTACAGCGGCTCCGGTCACGGCGGCATCGGTCACGGTCTCATCGGCCACGGGGCACCGCCGTGTACTTCGTCTCGAGGAACTCCTCGATCCCCACTCGGCCCCCCTCGCGCCCGAGGCCCGAGGCCTTGACCCCGCCGAAGGGCGCCGCCGGGTTGGAGACCAGGCCCGTGTTGACCCCCACCATGCCGACCTCGAGGGCCTCGCTCACGCGGAAGCTGCGGTCCACGTCGCGGGTGAAGAGGTAGCCCACGAGCCCCCACGGGGTGTCGTTGGCCCACCCGAGCACCTGCTCCTCGGAGTCGAACGGCACCACGGGCGCCACCGGCCCGAAGATCTCCTGGGACATGAGCTCGGCCTCGGGGCTGACCCCGGACAGGACGGTGGGCGCGTAGAACCAGCCCCTGCCCCCGGGCCGGCGGCCCCCGCACAGCACGCTCGCGCCGCGGGTCAGGGCGTCGTCGACCAGCTCCTCCACCTTGGCCAGGGCCTTCTCCTCGACGAGGGGGCCCACCTGGGTGCCCTCGGCCACGCCGTGGCCCACGGTGAGGGAGCCCATGCGCTCGGCGAGGCGGGCGGAGAACTCCTCCGCCACGGAGCGGTGCACGAACAGGCGGTTGGCCGCGGTGCAGGCCTCGCCCATGTTGCGCATCTTGGCGGTCATCGCGGCCTCGACCGCCACGTCGAGGTCGGCGTCCTCGAACACGATGAAGGGGGCGTTGCCGCCCAGCTCCATGGACGAGCGCATGACGTGCTGGGCGGCCTGCTCGAGCAGGCGGACCCCCACCTCGGTGGAGCCGGTGAAGGAGACCTTGCGGGCGATCCCCGAGGACATCCAGGGCCCGACCACGGAGGAGGCCTTCGAGGTGCACACGACGTTGAGCACCCCCGCCGGGAGGCCGGCCTCCACCAGGACGTCCACGAGCGCGAGGGAGGACAGCGGGGTGAGGTTGGCGGGCTTGAAGACCATCGTGCAGCCGGCCGCGACGGCCGGGCCGATCTTGCGGGTGCCCATGGCCAGCGGGAAGTTCCACGGGGTGACCAGCACGCAGGGCCCCACGGGCTCCTTGGACACCAGGATCCGGGTCCTGCCGTCGCCCGAGACGGTCATGTCCCCGCCGATCCGCACGGCCTCCTCGGAGAACCAGCGGAAGAACTCGGCGGCGTAGGCCACCTCCCCGCGGGCCTCGGCCAGGGGCTTGCCCATCTCCGTGGACATCACCAGCGCGAGCTCGTCCTGGCGGGCCATGATCAGGTCGTAGGAGCGGCGCAGGATCTCCCCGCGCTCGCGGGGCGCGGTCCGCCCCCACTCCTTCTGGGCTCGCCCGGCGGCCTCGATCGCCCGGGCGGCGTCCTCGGGCCCGCCGTCCGCGACCGTGGCGACGACCTCCTCGGTGGCGGGGTCCACCACGTCGAAGCGGCGGCCGGAGGCGGCCTCGGTCCAGGCGCCGTCGATGAAGACCCCGGTGCTGACCCCGGCGACGGCGTCCCGGGACCGGCGCAGGACGTCGGCGGAGGCGGTGGTGGGGGCGGCGGAGGTCGTCACGGGGTGTCCTTCCGGTCGGGGTCGGTGCGCGGGCCCGCAGGCTCGGCGGGGCGCGGGTCGAGGAGCTGGGCGAGGTGCCGGCCGGGCCGGTCGGGGCGCAGGTGGCGGACCTGCTCGTGGCACGAGAACCCGTCGGTGAGCACGGGCACGGAGTCCTCCGTCTCCCGCAGGGCCGGGGCCAGGGCCTGTTCGGCCACGGCGAGGCTGACCTCGTAGTGGGCGGCCTCGAAGCCGAAGTTCCCGGCCACTCCGCAGCAGCCGGTGGCCTCCCGGACCTCCCCGACACCGGCCGCGGCCAGCGCCCTGCGCTGGGTCGCGGCGCCGAAGGCGGAGTACTCGTGGCAGTGGGTCTGGACCACCACGGACGGGGGCAGCGGGGTGCCGGGGACGGGCAGCGCGCCGTCCCGGGCGAGCTCGGCGACGTGCTCGGCGAAGCTGCGCACCCGGGCCGCCACCCGGCGTGCCGCGTCCGTGGGCACGAGCCCGGGCAGGTCGTGGCGCAGGGCGGCCGCGCAGGAGGGCTCGACGACGACGACGGGGCGCGCGGAGCCGTCGTCGAGCGCCGCGACCGTGCGGCGCAGGACCTTCTGCGCCGTGCCGAGCTGGCCGGTCGAGATCCACGTCAGCGCGCAGCAGGCGTCGGGGGCGCACTCGACGGGGCGCCCGGACCCGGCGAGGACGCGGGCCGCGGCACCGGCCACCTCCGGCCGGAAGCCGCGGGTGAAGCTGTCCACGAACAGGACCGTCTCGCCCGTGCCCGCCCCCGGGCGGGCCACCCCGGCGCCGGCGACCTGGCGGATCCAGTCGGCCGCCCCGGCGAAGCGCGGCAGCGGGCGCTCGGGGGTCAGCCCTGCCGCCCGCATCCCCGCCCGCAGCAGGGGACGAGTGGCGGGGCGGTCGCGCAGCGCCGCGTTGAGCAGCCGGGCGAACCGGCCGGTGAGCCCGAGCCACTGGGGCAGCCGGCCGAGGCTGTAGTGGCTGAAGGGCCGAAGCCGCCCCCGGTAGAAGTGGTCGAAGAACTCGGACTTGTACGTGGCCATGTCCACGCCGGCCGGGCAGTCGGTGGCGCACGCCTTGCAGGACAGGCACAGGTCGAGGACCTCGCGCACGTCCCGGGACCGCCACCCCGTCTCCTGGTCGGGGGCCGAGCGGACCATCTCCTGGAGCACGCGGGCCCGCCCGCGCGTGGAGTCCCGCTCGTCCAGGGTGGCCCGGTAGCTGGGGCACATCACCCCGCCCGTGTCCGCGCGGCAGCGGCCCACCCCGATGCACCCCTGCACGGCGTGCACGAAGGGGTCCTGGCGGTCCTCCCCGGCGCGCAGCTCCCCGAGCGGGAAGGAGGTCCGCCACTGCCGCTGCGGCACGCCCTCGAGGGCGAGGTCCGCGGTGAGCGCGGCCGGGTCGACGAGCACGCCGGGGTTGAGCAGCCCGTGCGGGTCCCAGGCCCGCTTCACGGCGGCGAAGGCGCCCAGCACGCGCGGGGAGTACATGAGGCCCAGCAGCTCCGAGCGGGCCCGGCCGTCCCCGTGCTCCCCGGAGAGGGACCCGCCGTGGGCGACGACGAGCCGCGCGGCGCCCTGCGTGAAGGCGCGGAACACGGCCCGCCCCTCCTCGGAGCGCAGGTCGTAGGTGATCCGGATGTGCAGGCACCCGGCGCCGAAGTGGCCGTAGACCACGCCGTCGAGGCCGTGCTCCCCGAGCAGGGCCCGGAGCTCGGCCAGGTAGCCGGCGAGCCGCTCGGGGGCCACGGCGGAGTCCTCCCAGCCGGGCCAGGACTCGCTGCGCTCCAGGGCGGCGTCCGGGGCCAGGCGCGAGGAGAGCCCCGCCCCGTCCTCGCGCACGCGCCACAGGGAGGTCCGCTCGACCGGGTCCGGCACGGTCCGGCCGTCGAGGGCGTGGCCCTCGCGCAGCAGCCGCTCGAGCAGGGCCTCGGCGCGCTGGGCCACCTCGGCGGGATCGTCCCCGTCGAGGTCCACGTAGAGCCAGGCGCCGCCGCGGGGCATCGCCGCGACCGCGTCCGCGCCCCGGCGCCACCGCATCGTGGCGACGATCTTGTCGTCGATCCCCTCGACCGCGGCCGGCTGCTCCTCGAGCAGGATCGGCACGTCCCGGGCCGCCGCGACCACGTCCTCGTAGCCGAGGCACAGCAGCAGCGCGCTGCGGGGGCGGGGCACCAGGCGCATGCGGGCCCCCACCACCACGGCGAGCGTGCCCTCCGAGCCCACGAGGGCGCGGGCGACGTCGAAGCCGCGCTCGGGCAGCAGGTGCTGGAGGTGGTAGCCGGAGACCTGCCGCGGGATCCGGCCCAGCTCCACGCGCAGCTCGGCCAGGTGGGCGGCGGCCACCTCCTGCAGGGCCCCGGCGAGCTCTCCGGCCCGCCGGGCGGAGAGCTCGTCCGCCGGATCGGTGGCGCGCAGCCCGCCGGGCCCGGCGGTGAGCAGGGCGCCGTCGGCGGTGACGAGGTCGAGCTCCACGGTGTGGTCGCTCGTGCGCCCGTAGCGCACCGAGTGGTTGCCGCAGGCGTCGTTGCCGACCGACCCGCCCACCGTGGCGCGGGTGCGGGAGGACGGGTCCGGGGCGAAGGTGAGCCGCCCGTCCGTGCGCCGCTCCACCTCGCGGGCGAGCACGGAGAGCACCGCGCCGGCCTCGACGTCCACGGTCAGGGCGTCCTCGTCCACGGCGCCGATCCGGCGCAGGTGCCGGGACAGGTCGAGGACGAGCCCCGGGCCCACGGCGTTGCCGGCCATCGAGGTGCCCCCGCCCCGGCTGGTCACCGGCACGTCCAGGTCCCGGCACACGGACAGCGCCGCGGCCACGTCCGCCGCGGAGCGGGGGAAGACCACCGCCCGGGGGCGCACCCGGTAGTTGGACGCGTCGTAGGCGTACTCCGCGAGCCGGCGGGAGCCGGTGTCGGCGTCGAGGCCGGCCGCGCGCAGGCGCCGGCCCAGCTCGCCGTCGTCCGGGGCTCCCGGAGCGGGCGGCGCGCCCACCGGTCCGCCGCGGCGGACCGGGAAGGGCAGGGCGGCGGTGCTCATGCGCTCGCCGCCGACCCGACGAGGGCCTCGGCCAGGGCCGCCTCGAAGCGCTCGAGGCCCGTGCGGATCTCCTCCTCGGAGACCACCAGGGCGGGGATCAGGCGGACCACGTTGCCGGCCGGCCCGCAGGTCAGGGTGAGCAGCCCGTGGCGGGTGGTGGTCTGCTGCACGGCCAGGGCAGCGGCGGCGTCGGGGGAGCCGTCCTCCTTCGCGAACTCGATGCCCTGCATCAGCCCGCGGCCCCGGACGTCGCTGATCCCGGGGTGCCGCTGCTGCAGGGGCAGCAGCCCGGCCTGCAGCTGGTCCCCGCGCAGCCGCGCGTTCTCCACGAGGCCCTCGTCCCGCACCACGTCCAGGGTGGCGCAGCCCGCCGCGGCGGCCACGGCGTTGCCCCCGTAGGTCCCGCCCTGCGAGCCGGGCCAGCCCCGCTCCATGAGCGCGGTCGGCGCCGCGATCGCGGAGATCGGGAAGCCCGAGGCGAGGCCCTTCGCGGTGATCAGCACGTCCGGGACCACGTCCGCGAACTGGTGGCCCCAGAAGCGCCCGGTCCGGCCCACCCCCGCCTGCACCTCGTCCAGGACCAGCAGGATCCCGTGCCGGTCCGCCCGCTCCCGCAGCCCCTCGAGGAAGGCCGGCGGGGTGGGCAGGTAGCCGCCGTCGCCGAGCACGGGCTCGATGAGGAAGGCCGCGGTGTCCTGGGGCGCCGTCCGGGTCACCAGCAGGTAGTCCAGCTCGCGCAGGGCGAAGTCCACGGCCGTGCGCTCGTCCCACCCGTAGCGGTGGGCGTAGGGGAACGGGGCCATGTGCACCCCGCCCATCAGCGGGGAGAACCCAGCGGAGAACCGCGTGCCCGCGGTGGTGAGGGTCGCCGCGGCCACCGTGCGGCCGTGGAAGCCGCCCTGGAAGACCACGATGTTGGGCCGGCCCGTGGCCATCCGGGCCAGCCGCACGGAGGCCTCGACCGCCTCGGAGCCCGAGTTGGCGTAGAACACGGAGTCCAGCCCCGGGGGCAGGACCTCGCCGAGCTTGTCGGTGAGCTCGAGCAGCGGCGGGTGCATCACGGTCGTGTACTGGGCGTGGATCACCCGCCCGACCTGCTCCCGGGCCGCCTCGACCACCCGGGGGTGGCAGTGGCCCGTGCTGGTCACCCCGATCCCGGTGGTGAAGTCCAGGTAGTCCCGTCCGTCGGTGCCGTGGATCCAGCACCCCCGGGCGGAGTCGACGACGACCGGGGTCGCCTGCTTCAGGAGCGGACTCAGTGAGGTCATGGCTCATCATGGGAACAGCCCGCGCAGATTGTCAACAATCGGACCGGCCCGTAGGGTGGCCGCATGAGCACCGTGCGCGAGCCTCCCCGTGTCGTCGTGCTGACCGCCGACGGCACACCACCGCCCGCCAACGAGACCGCCCTCCGGGAGCTCGCCGACGTCACCGTGGTGACGCGCGAGGGGCTCGCCGAGGCCCTCGCGGGGAGCGGCGGGCGGCGCCCGGCGGAGGTGCTGCTCCTGTGGGACTTCTTCTCGGACGCGCTCGCCGAGGCGTGGGACGCCGCGGCGGGACTGCGCTGGGTGCACGTCGCGGCGGCCGGCGTGGACGCCATGCTGTTCCCGGGGCTGCGGACCTCCGAGGTCCTGCTGACCAACGCCCACGGGGTCTTCGACCGTCCCATCGCGGAGTTCGTCCTCGCCGCGGTCCTCGCCCAGGACAAGCAGCTGCACCGCAGCCGGGCCCTGCAGCACGAGCACCGGTGGGTGCACCGCGAGCTGCGGCGCACCCGGGGCTCCACGGCCCTCGTGGTGGGCACCGGGGGGATCGGCCGCGAGACCGCCCGCCTGCTGCGGGCCGTGGGGATGGACGTCCGCGGCGCCGGGCGCACGGCCCGGGCGGGAGACCCCGACCTCGGGACCGTGGTCCCCGCCGCGGAGCTCGCCGAGCACGTGGGGTGGGCCGACCACGTGGTGCTGGCCGCGCCCCTGACCGAGCAGACGCGCGGGCTCGTGGGCCCCCGGGTGCTCGCGGCGATGGCCCCGCACGCGCACCTCGTGAACGTGGCCCGCGGCGCACTGGTGGACGAGGACGCCCTGCGGGAGGCCCTCCGGGCGGGACGTCCGGCCGCGGCGACCCTGGACGTCTTCGACACGGAGCCCCTCCCGCCCGGTCACCCCTTCTGGGACATGGACAATGTGCACGTGTCCGCGCACATGTGCGGGGACGTGGAGGGGTGGCGGGACGAGCTCGCCGCCCAGTTCGAGGAGAACCTCCGGCGCTGGACGGCCGGGGAGCCGCTGGTCAACCAGGTCGACAAGGACGCCGGCTACGTCCGCTCCCCGTGACGGGGCGGGGCCCGCGGCGACGGCGCCGCGGACCCCGGGGGCGCAGCGCCACGACGAGAGGAGAGCGCAGACCATGCGCGTAGCAGTGCCGAGAGAGATCAAGCCGGCCGAGCAGCGGGTGGGCCTCGTGCCCGCCGGGGTGACCCAGCTCGTGCGGGACGGCCACGAGGTCCTCGTGGAGACCGGCGCGGGGGTGGGCTCGGGTTTCGACGACGACGCCTACGCCGCCGCGGGGGCCGAGGTGGTCGACCGGTCCACCGTGTGGGAGCGGGCGGAGCTGCTGGTCAAGGTGAAGGAGCCGGTGGCCGAGGAGTACGGCTTCCTGCGCCCCGACCTCACGCTCTTCGCCTACCTGCACCTGGCCGCCGACCGGCCGCTGACCGAGGCGCTGCTCGAGGCCGGCACCACCGCCGTGGCCTTCGAGACCGTGCGCTCCGGCCGCGCGCTGCCCCTGCTCCAGCCCATGTCCGAGATCGCCGGCCGGCTCGCCGCGCAGTCCGCCGCCCACCACCTGCAGTCCAACGCCGGCGGACCCGGTCTGCTGATGGGCGGGGTCCCCGGCGTCGCCGCGGCCAGGGTCGTGGTGATCGGCGGCGGGGCCGTGGGCACCCAGGCCGCCCTCATGGCCTCCGGGCTGATGGCCGACGTCACGGTGCTGGACGCCAACGGCGTGCGGATCCGCGAGCTCACCGACCTGCTCGGGCACCGGGCCCGCGTGCTCATGAGCGACGAGCACGTGCTGGAGGAGGAGATCTCCGGCGCGGACGTCGTGATCGGGGCCGTCCTCGTCCCGGGGGCGGCCGCGCCCAAGCTCGTGCGCCGCGAGCACCTCGGGGTCCTGCACGACCACGCGCTGCTCGTGGACGTCGCCATCGACCAGGGCGGGTGCTTCGAGACCTCCCACCCGACCACCTACGACGACCCGACGTTCGAGGTGGACGGCATCACCCACTACTGCGTGGCGAACATGCCCGGCGCGGTGCCGCGCACCGCGACCCGAGCCCTCGCCAACGCCACCACACCCTATCTCCGGCGCCTCGCCCGGGGCCCGGAGCAGGCCCTGGCCGAGGACCCGGAGTTCGCCGCCGGGCTCAACACGGCCGCCGGGAGCATCCGGCACGCCGGGGTGGCGGAGGCCTTCGCGGACCTGCCGGCGCAGCTGGACTGAGCCGGCCCGGCCCGGCCGCGGCCCGGCCGCGGCTCAGTCCGTGGCGGGGGAGTCCGCGGCGAGCAGGCGGAGCAGCCGTTCCAGCTCGATCCGGTCCGCCGGGTCCAGGCGGGCGAAGTACTCCTCGGACTCCCGGCGCCGGTCCTCCCGCACCGTCCCGCGCAGCTCGGCGCCGCGCGCGGTGAGGGCCACCAGCGTGGCGCGCCGGTCCGAGGGGTCCGGGACCCGCTCCACGAGCCCCTTTCCCTCGAGCAGGTCCACCACCTCGGTGGCGGACCGCGGGGCGATGCGCAGGGCCTCGGCGAGGTCCTTCACGCGCAGGGTGCCGGACCCGTCGTCGTGCCGGCAGGTCCCGGCCCGGTCGTGCCGGTGCACCCCGGCGTGCCCGGCCAGGGCGTCGAGCGCCCGGAACTGGTGCGGGGTCAGCCCGAAGGGGGCCAGCTGCTCGGCCCACCGGCGGCGCAGCCGGCGGAAGACGGCGTGCAGCAGGTCGCCCAGGCGGGCCGGATCCGGATCGTCGTGCGGCATGGGGCCATCCTAGCGCCATTGCGGGTTGCCTCATAGAGAGGTAACCTCCTTGATAGTTCCCCGAGGAGGTCCCCATGACGACGACCCACCGCACCGGGCGGGTGCGCGCCCCGGCGCACGGCGGCGGGGACGCCCCGGCCGCAGGACTCGCCGGTCCGCCGGGTGCCGGCAGCGGCATCACCGGGGGCACCGGCGGCGGGGGCGGGCGCCCCGCTCGCCTGGACCCCGCGGACCGGGAGCAGCTCGCCCGACACCCCGTCAGCCCACGCAGGATCGCGGCCCTGTTCGCCCCGCACCGGAGGACGATCGCGCTCGTCGTCGTGCTCATCACCGCGTCCTCGGTCGTCAACCTCGCCCAGCCGTTCCTGGTCCGGGGCGTCATCGACGACGCCCTGCCGCACGGCGACACCCGGCTGCTGCTGGCGCTGACGGCCTCGATGGTGGGGGTCGCGGCGGTGACCTCCGTGATCGGCGTGGTCCAGACCTGGCTGGCCACCGCGATGGGGCAGCGGGTCATGCACGCGCTGCGCGTGCAGCTCTTCACCCACCTGCAGGCCCAGTCCCTCGGGTTCTTCACCCGGACCCGGGGCGGGGAGGTGCAGTCGCGGCTCACGCACGACATCGCCGGGATGCAGTCCGTGGTCACCAGCTCCGCCACGGGGGTGGCCTCCAACCTCACGACCGTCGTGGCGACGGCCGTGGCGATGGTGGCGCTGTCCCCGGCGATGAGCCTCATCTCCCTGCTGATGCTGCCGCCGGCCGTCTGGCTGTCCCGCCGCGTGGCGCTGATCCGCCGGGACGTCACCGACGAGCGCCAGCGGGAGCTCGCCGCGCTGCACACCCAGGTCGAGGAGGGCCTGTCCGTCTCGGGGGTCCGGCTCGCCAAGACCCTGGGCACCACCGGGCGGGACGCGGACCGCTTCACCGAGCGCTCCGACCGGCTCGTGGGCCTGGAGCTGCGCAGCCAGCTGGCCGGGCGCTGGCGGATGGCAACCATGCAGATCGTCTTCGCCGCCATCCCCGCCGTGATCTACCTGGCCGCCGGGTTCCCGGCCACCGGCGGCGGGATGACCATCGGCACCGTGGTGGCGTTCACCGCGCTCCAGGGGGCCGTCTTCCGGCCCGTGATGGGCCTGCTGAACATCGGCGTGCAGTGGGTGACCGCGCTGGCCTTCTTCAGCCGCATCTTCGAGTACCTCGACCTCGAGCCGCAGATCGTCCCGCCCGCCGCCCCCGTGCGGTTGGACCCGGCCGGCGTGCGCGGCGAGGTCCGGTTCGAGGGCGTGCGCTACGCCTACGAGGACGGCGCCGAGGTCCTGCACGACGTCGACCTGGTGCTGCCGGCGGGCACCACCACGGCGGTCGTCGGGCCCACCGGCTCGGGGAAGAGCACCCTCGGCTCCCTGCTCCCGCGGCTCAACGACGTCACGAGGGGGCGGGTGACCATCGACGGCGTCGACGTGCGGGACGTCCGTCCGGCGGACCTCGCGCGGATCGTGGGCGTCGTCTCCCAGGAGACCTACCTGGTCCACGCCACGGTGCGCGAGAACCTGCTGCTCGCCGACCCGGACGCCTCCGAGGCGGAGCTGTGGCGCGCCCTGGGCGCCGCGCGCATCGCCGACACCGTCGCCGGGCTGCCGGACGGGCTGGACACCCTGGTCGGCGCCCGGGGGCACCGCTTCTCCGGCGGGGAGCAGCAGCGCCTGGCCATCGCGCGGACCGTGCTGCGCAATCCGCCCGTGCTGGTCCTGGACGAGGCCACCAGCGCCCTGGACAACACCACCGAGGCGCAGGTCCAGGAGGCCCTCGACCGGCTCGCCGCGGACCGCACCACCCTGACCATCGCCCACCGGCTCTCCACGGTCGAGAACGCCGACCAGGTGGTGGTCCTCGCCGGAGGCCGCGTCGTCGAGCGGGGCGCCCCGCGGGAGCTGCGCGGGGCCGGCGGCCCGTTCGCGCTGCTGGCCGCCCGGACGGACCCGGACCGCGCCACCGCCGCACCGGCCGGCGGGCCCGCCACCCGCTGACCCGCGGGGCCCGCACGACCACGAGGAGTCGTGGTCGTGCGGGCTCCTGCGGGCCGACCGGTGCGCCGGGGGTCAGCCGCGCTCGCCGTGCTGGACGAGCAGCGGCAGGCCCGCGGGCTGCGCCACGCGCTCGCGCGCGGTCCGGGCCGCCGCCACGAGGTGCTCCAGCGACGCCCTGGTCTCCGCGTAGCCGCGGGTCTTCAGGCCGCAGTCCGGGTTGACCCACAGGGTCCGCGCCGGGACGTGCTCGAGGGCCCGCTCGAGCAGCTGCTCGATCTCCTCCTGGGCGGGCACGCGCGGGGAGTGGATGTCCCACACGCCCGGGCCGATGCCCCGGGAGAAGCCGGCGGCCTCGAGGTCGGTCAGCACCTCCATCCGGGACCGGGCCGCCTCGATGCTCGTGACGTCGGCGTCCAGGGCGTCGATCGCCCCGACCACCTCGCCGAACTCCGAGTAGCACAGGTGGGTGTGGATCTGGGTCCCGTCCCGCACCCCTGAGGTGGCCAGGCGGAAGGCGTCCACCGACCAGCCCAGGTAGGCGGGCTGGTCCGCGCGGCGCAGCGGCAGCAGCTCCCGCAGCGCCGGCTCGTCCACCTGGATGATCCCGATCCCGGCGGCCTCGAGGTCCGCGACCTCGTCCCGCAGCGCGAGCGCCACCTGGTTCGCGGTCTCTGCGAGCGGCTGGTCGTCGCGCACGAAGGACCACGCGAGGATCGTGACCGGGCCCGTCAGCATGCCCTTGACCGGCTTGTCGGTGAGGGACTGGGCGTGGCCGATCCACGGGACCGTGAACGCCTCGCCGCGCAGGCCCTCGCCCTCCCGGCTGACGTCGCCCCACAGGATCGAGGGGCGGGTGCAGCGGGAGCCGTAGGACTGCACCCAGCCGTGCACGGTGGTCGCGAAGCCGTCGAGGTGCTCCGCGAAGTACTGCACCATGTCGTTGCGCTCGGCCTCGCCGTGCACCAGCACGTCCAGGCCCAGCTCCTCCTGCAGCCGCACGACCCGCTCGATCTCCTCGCGCAGGAAGGCGTCGTACTCGGCGTCCGGAAGGGTCCCGGCCCGGTGCCGGGCGCGGGCGGCGCGGACCTCGGGCGTCTGGGGGAAGGAGCCGATCGTGGTGGTGGGCAGCGGGGGGAGGGGCCCGGACGCCGTGAAGGACCGGCCCTCCTGCGCGGCCCGGCGGACCTCCGCGGGCGCGCGTCCGATGTCGGCGGCGGTCAGCGCCCCGGCGCGCTCCCGCACGGCCGTGTCGCGGACCCCCGCGGCCGTCTCCCGGCTGCGCCGGGCCTCGGCCGCCTCGGCCAGCTGCTCCGCGACCGCCTCCGCCCCGGCGGCGAGACCGCGGGCCAGGGTGACGACCTCGCCGACCTTCTGGTCGGCGAAGGCGAGCCAGCTGCGCAGCAGGGGATCCAGTCCGGTCTCTTCGGCCACGTCGTGCGGGACGTGGAACAGGTTCGTGGAGGAGGCCACGGACACCTGGACTCCGCCGCGGACCAGCGCCCCGAGCTGGTCGAGCCGGCCGGCCAGGTCGGCCCGCCACACGTTGTGCCCGTCGACGGCCCCGGCCACGAGCACGGCGGAGTCCTCCCCCTGGAAGAGCTCCAGCTCCTCGGGGGTCGGCGCCGCGCCCTCGACGAGGTCGAGGTGCAGGGCCTCGACGCCGGAGCAGGCCAGGGGGTGCAGCAGCGGCCCGGGCGAGCCGTAGGAGGTGGTGACGAACAGCTGCGGGCGCCGGGGCACGGCGGACAGGGCCGTGTAGGCGTCCCACACGGACGCGGCGAGCTGCTCGGCCGGGACGTGCTGGTCCGCCACGAGCGCCGGCTCCTCCAGCTGCACCCAGTCCGCGCCGGCCGCGGCCAGCTCGCCCAGCAGCTCCGCGTACACCGGCAGCAGCTCGGGGAGCCGCTGCAGCGGGTCGAAGCCCGCGGGGGCGTCGTCGTCGGCCTTGGCGAGGAGGAGGAAGGACACGGGGCCCACGAGGACCGGGCGGACGGTGAAGCCGTGCGCCGCGGCGCGGCGGACGTCCGCCACGAGCCGGTCGGCGGTGGCGCGGAACGGGGTGTCCGGGCCGATCTCCGGCACGAGGTAGTGGTAGTTGGTGTCGAACCACTTGGTGAGCTCGAGCGGGGGGCGACCGGCGTCCCCCCGGGCGAGCACGAAGCTCGCGTCGAGGTCGAGCCGGCCCTCGGCGTCGGAGAGGTCGGCGAAGCGGGACGGGACCGCCCCGAGGGCCACGGTGGTGTCCAGCACCTGGTCGTAGAGGGGGAACGCCGCGGGCAGGGACGAGTCCTGGCCGCCGAGGCCCAGCTCCACGAGCCGGCGGTGGGTGGCCAGCTGCAGCTCGGCGGCCGTCGACTCGAGCTCCTCGCGGGTCGAGCGCCCGGCCCAGTAGGCCTCGAGGGCCTTCTTCAGCTCGCGGCGGCGGCCGATCCGGGGATAGCCGGTGATGGTGGCGGCGGGGAACGGGACGGTGCTCATGGGAATCTCCTGAAGGGTGTCGTGAGGTCGAGAGGTCTCGTGCGGAACGGTGGGACGGTGCGTGCTCACGCGGGGAGCAGCAGGTCGTCGAGCGCGACGGGCACGTGCGGGACGCGGGGGAGGTCCACGTGCTCCAGCAGGTCCAGCGCGGCCCGGTGCTCGTTGAAGGTGTAGAGGTGCAGGCCGGGGGCCCCGGCGTCCAGGGCGGCGCGGGCCAGCCGGGCCGCGAAGGCCACGCCGGCGCGGTGCCGCTCCGCGGGGCCGGAGGCGTCCTCCAGCGCGGCGGCCAGGCCGGGGTGGGGCGCCAGGCCGGCCAGCCGGCACAGGGTCCGCAGCCGCCCCGGATCGGTGACCGGCATGATCCCGGGGACGATCGGGATGGTCACCCCCGCCGCCGTCGCCGCCGCGACCAGGCGCTCGTAGCGCTGCGGGCGGAAGTAGACCTGCGTGATCGCGAAGTCCGCCCCGGCACGCTGCTTGGCCAGCAGCACCTCCACGTCGTGCCGGAACGAGGGCGACTCCGGGTGCCGGGTCGGATAGGCCGCCACGCCCACGGCGAGCCGGCCGGCCGCCAGGGAGGCCGTGTGGCGCTGCTCGACCTCGCGCACGAGCTCCACGAGCTCGCCGGCGTGCCGCAGCTCGCCCGGCGCCGCCTCCGGGTCCCGGTCCCCGCGCAGGGCCAGGACGCCGCGCACGCCGCGGCGGACCAGGGTGGCCACGGTCCGCTCCAGCTCGGCCCGGGTGCTGCCGACGCACGTCAGGTGCGCCAGGGGCCGCAGGCTCGTGCGCGCCAGGAGGTGGTCGAGCAGGGCGAGCGAGCTGTCGCGGCGCTGCTCGTCCCCGCTGTACGTCACCGAGACGTGGTCGGGACGGGTGGGCTCGAGCTCCTCGATGGTCCGCAGCAGCGTCGCGGCGCTCGCCGCGCTGCGGGGCGGATAGAGCTCGTAGGACAGGGACGGCGGCGCCGGCCGGGCGATCGGGCGTGGTGTCACGTTCTTCCTCCAAGGGTCACCCCGAGGGAGGGCGGCAACCGTCCCGGGGCGGACCCGGGAGGGAAGCGACAGCTCCATCGGTCCTGGCGGGAGCACCGTTCCGCGCACCCCGTGGCGGGGGCGCGGATGGTTGCTGCGGCGTCGACGAGCCAGGTCTCTCGGCCGCTCTGGATAGATGCAGGACCCATTCCAGCGGCCGCCCCGCCGTGCTGCCAAGTGCGGGCGCCCAGAAGACGCCGGTGCGCGGACTGTGACGACCGGGACGTCACGGGACGCAACACGGACGCACGGCGACGCACGGGCTGTGGAGGGCGGTCCGGCGCCCGGGCCCGGCCTCGGCATAATGGACGGGCCCCCGCCCGGACCGCAGGAACGAGTGCCCATGCCTCCCACCCCCCGCATCGTGGCCGTCGTGCCGTGCCACAACGAGGAAGCGGCGATCGCGAAGGTCGTCAGGGACCTGCACGCCGCCGTGCCCGGCATCGAGGTGCACGTCTACGACAACTGTTCGACGGACGGCACCGCCGAGGCCGCCCGGCGGGCCGGGGCGCAGGTCCGGCGCGAGGAGGAGAAGGGCAAGGGCAACGTGGTCCGGCGGGCCTTCGCGGACCTGGACGCCGACGTCTACCTGCTCGTCGACGGCGACGACACCTACGACGTCGCCGACGCCCCCGCCATGATCGACACCCTGCTGTCCGGGCCCTACGACCACGTGCTGGGCGTGCGCCGGCAGACCACCAGCACCGCGTACCGGTCGGGGCACGAGTCCGGCAACAGGTTCTTCAACGGTCTCGTGAGCTTCGCCTTCCGCCGGAAGGTCTCCGACATGCTCAGCGGCTACCGGGTCTTCTCGCGCCGCTTCGTCAAGTCCTTCCCCGCGCTCTCGCGCGAGTTCGAGATCGAGACGGAGCTGACCGTCCACGCCGTCAACGCGCGGGTGCCGCAGGCCGAGGTCGCCGTGGGCTTCCGGGACCGGGCCGCCGGGAGCGAGAGCAAGCTGCGGACCTACCACGACGGCTTCCGCATCCTCGGGATCTTCGGGCAGCTGCTCTTCCACGAGCGGCCCCTCCTCGTCACCGGCGCCGTCTCCCTGGCCCTGTTCCTGCTGGGCCTGGCCCTCGGCCTCCCCGTGGTGGTGGAGTTCGCGGGCACCGGCCTCGTCCCCCGCTTCCCGACGGCGTTCCTGGCCGCCTCCCTGGTGGTCCTGGCGGGGGTGTTCCTGCTCATGGGCGTGCTCCTGAGCGGCCAGGCGAAGATCCGCCGGGAGACCTCCCGGCTGTTCTACCTGCGCCACCCGGCTCCTCCGTGGAGCGGCGGGGAGGCGCCGGACCGGACCGCCGGGGGCGGCCGCACGGAGGACCGGCGGCAGGTCCCGTGAGCGCGGGGCGCGAGGCCGTGCGGTCGCGGCTGCTCCTCCTGCTGCCCTGGGCCCAGGGCCTGGGCATGCTCCTGGTCCTGCAGTTCGCCCTGTTCGGGCTGCTGACGCTGGGCCAGGCCGTGCCGGACCGGCCCGTCGTCGAGCACCTCGTCGCGGCGGTCGAGGACGGCACCTACGGGCCCATCGACACGATCGACCGGATGGGCACCCCCGCGGACACCTTCACCGAGTGCGTCGTGGCGGGCACGGGCCTGGGGGCGTCCCCGGAGGAGTCCGCGTTCAGCCGGGCGGTCCGGATGCCCCGGCTGGCCACCTGCGGGGGAGGCCCGGAGCAGCTGCGGGCGATCTCCGAGGGGGCCGTGCTCACCGACAACGACTACTTCAAGTACTGGGCCGGCTACACCGTGATCACGCGCCCCGTGCTGGCCCTGACGGGCCTCGAGGGCCTGCGGATCGTCTCGGGCACCCTCATGCTGCTGGCCGTGGCCGGTGCGTTCCTCGCGGTCCGCGCCGGGACGTCCACCGCCGTGGGGCTGGCCCTGGTCCTGCCGTACGTGGTGGGCACGAACCTGCTGTCCACGCCCTCGACGTCCTTCAGCCAGTCCATCTCCATCGCCTTCATCTTCCTGTCCGTGATCCTCTCCGCCCTCGGGGCGGCGCGCTCGCCCCGGGCGGCCTGCGCGGGGGTCGCCCTGGGCGGCGCGCTCTTCTGCTTCGTGGACCTCCTCACGACCCCCGCCGTGCCGTGGGCGATGTCCGCCTTCGCCGTGGGGGCCGTGACGTGGTTCCACCGCCGCGAGCTCGGCGCGACCCTCGTGGCGGTGCTCCTCGCGGGGGCGGTCTGGCCGGCGGCCTTCGCGGTCACCTGGCTCGCCCGGTGGGTCTTCGCGGGGGCGTTCCTGGGCTTCCCGGCCACCCTGGAGGTGGTCCGCCGCAACGTGGGCAACCGGACCGGGGGTGACCACGCCCGGGTCTCCGAGGCGTTCGGCGCGGGGGCGCGCGTCAACGTCTCCTACTGGTGGCAGATGGTGCCCACCTCGGGGCTCGTGCTGACCGGCTGCCTGCTCGCGGCGGGCGTGGGCCTGGCCCTGGCGCTGCGCCGGGGCGGGTTCGCCCGCTGGGGCGCCGCCGCGGTGCTGGCCCTGCCGGCGGCGGCCGTGCCCGTCTGGTACACGGTGCTCAGCAACCACTCCCAGATCCACGCGTTCTTCGTCAACCGCGGGGTCGCGGCCGCGCTGGCCGTCGTCACGGCCGCGTGCCTGGCCGCGGCCGTGCGGCCGCGTCCCGGGCCCGGGGTGCCGCGGTCCGAGTGCTCGCCGGACGGGACGGCGCAGGTCCCCGGCGAGCCCGGGGAGGCCCCCGGCCGTTCCGAACCGGTCCCGGGCCTTGCCCCGCCCGCTCCGCGGGCGTAGCCTTTAACAACCAACAGGTTGATCAAGGACTCAGTTGACAAACACCGTGGACCCCGGCGACGACGACTCCCTCGACAAGGCCTTCCTGGCCCTCGCCGACCCGGTCCGCCGCCGCATCGTCGCCCGGCTCAGCCGGGGACCGGCCACGGTCACCGAACTGGCGGAACCCTTCGCGATCTCCAAGCAGGCGGTCTCGAAGCACATCCAGGTCCTCGAGCAGGCGCAGCTCGTCACGCGCACCCGTGACGCCCAGCGCCGGCCCGTCCACCTGGACCCCGCACGGCTCGAGGCGCTCACCGCGTGGATCGACCGGTACCGGCTGGTCCGGGAGGAGCAGTTCCGCCGCCTCGACGCCGTGCTCGACACCCGAGCCGCGGACCGCGGCGAGCACACCCAGGACTGAACCATGGGACACCCACTGCACCTGACCGTCCCCGACGGCCTGCCCTTCATCGACTTCGAGCGCGAGTTCGACCACCCCGTGGCCGAGGTCTTCCGCGCCCACGCGGACCCCGAGCTGTTCCGGCAGTGGATCGGGCCCCGGGGGCTGGAGACCCGGATCGACGACTTCGACTTCCGCCCCGGCGGCGCCTACCGCTTCGTCCAGCACGGCCGGGACAGCGCGGAGGAGTACGCCTTCCGCGGCGTCTTCCACACGGTGCGCGAGAACGAGCTGGTCGTCCAGACCTTCGAGTACGAGGGCTGGCCCGACGCGGTGGACCTCGAGTTCCTGCACTTCGAGGACCTGGGCGGCGGCCGGTGCCGGCTGCGCGGACGCGCCGTCCACGCCTCGCAGGAGGCCCGCGACGGGATGGCCGCCTCGGGCATGGAGCAGGGCATGGCCGAGGGCTACGAGCGGCTCGACGAGCTGCTCGATGAGCTGCTCGGCGGGCGCGCCGAGCAGGGCGGGGCCTGAGCGTGGACTGGACGCTCGAGGTGGTCCTGCTGCCGGTCGCCGACATCGACCGCGCGATCGGGTTCTACTGGGACGGGATCGGCTTCCACCTCGACCACCGCACGACCGGGGAGCAGGCGGACTTCGCCCAGCTCACCCCGCCCGGATCGGGGTGCTCGATCGTGGTCGGGAACCTCCCCGCCCACCGGGAGATGGCCCCCGGGTCGGTGCGCGGGCTGCAGCTCGTGGTCCCCGACGCGGCCTCGGCCCGCGCGGAGCTGCTCGCCCGCGGCGTGCCGGCGGGGGAGCTCACCGTGGTGGACGAGCGGGACGGCGGCACGCTCTTCGGGTTCGCCGACCCGGACGGCAACACGTGGGTGGTGCAGCAGCTGCGGGCCCGGGCCGAGCGGCCGCTGATCCCCCGGCAGCGGCCGGCGGACCGGCACGGATGAGGCACGGCCGGCCGGCCGGCCGCAGGGTCCAGTGGCCGGCCGTGCTCGGTCGCCGGGGGCCCGGCTCAGAGGATCGCCCGCAGGAAGGTCTTCGTCCGTTCGTTCCTCGGTGCGGTGAAGATGTCCTCGGGGCTGCCGTCCTCCACGATCCGCCCGCCGTCGAACATCATCACCCGGTGCGACACGTCGCGGGCGAACTGCATCTCGTGGGTGACGATGAGCATGGTGATGTCCGTGGTCTCGGCGACCTCGCGCAGGACGTTGAGCACGTCGTCCACGAGCTCGGGGTCGAGCGCGGACGTCACCTCGTCCAGGAGCAGGATCTCCGGGTCCATCGCGAGCGCCCGGGCGATGGCCACGCGCTGCTGCTGGCCGCCGGAGAGCCGCGAGGGGTGCTCGGAGGCCTTCTCCTCCAGCCCCACCTGCTTCAGCAGGCCCATGGCCCGCTCCTGCGCCTCGCCCTTCTTCAGCCCCAGCACGTGCACGGGGGCCTCGATGATGTTGTCCAGCACGCTCATGTTGGGGAACAGGTTGAACTGCTGGAAGACCATGCCGATCCGCCGGGTGATCTGCTTCCTCCGCTTGGCGGGCAGCTCCACCCGCCGCCCGTTGCGCAGCTCGTGGGTCAGCGGCTCCCCGCCCACGAGGATGAACCCTTCCGTCAGGTCCTCCAGGGTCATCAGCAGCCGCAGGATGGTGGTCTTGCCCGATCCGCTGGGGCCGATCAGGGTGACCCGCTCGCCGCGGTCCACGGTGAAGCGGAGCCCGTCGAGCACGGTGTGGTCGCCGAAGCGCTTGACCACGTCGCGGAACTCCACCGCGGGCACGCGGCCGGGGTCGCCGGCCCCGGACCCGGCGTCCCGGGGAGAGTGCTGTCCTGGGATCTCGTCCCCGTGCTCAGTAGTGGGCAAGGCGCTTCTCCAATCGGCGGATCAGGATGGAGGTCGGATAGCTGGCCAGGAGGAAGATCAGCCCGGCCAGCGTGAACGCCTCCGTGTAGGCGAAGTTGCGGGCCCCGAACTGCTGGGCGGAGGTGACGAGCTCCACCACGGAGATGGCGAACAGGAACGGGGTGTCCTTGAACATGGCCACGGCGTAGTTGCCCAGGGAGGGGATCGTGGCGCGGAGAGCCTGCGGCAGCACCACGGCCTGCCAGGTCCTCGAGGCCGGCAGGGACAGCGCCTGCGCTGCCTCCCACTGCCCCTTGGGCACGGAGTCGATCCCCGCCCGGTAGCTCTCGGCCATGTAGGTGGAGTAGTGCACCCCGATTACCGTGATGCCGATGACCAGCGCGGTCACGTCGGTGAGCAGGTAGTAGACGAACAGCAGCTGGACCACGAGCGGCGTCATCCGGATGAACTCGGTGGTCCAGTGGACGGCCAGCCGCAGCGGAGTGGGCAGCACCCGCTTGAGCACGGCGATGACCAGCCCGAGCAGCGCGGCGATGACCGTGCCGATCACGGTGGCCAGGAGCGTGATCCGGAACCCCTCCAGCAGCAGGGGGATGGCCTCGACAGTGCGTTCCCAGCTCCAGATCACGGCGTCCCGCCCCCGGTCTCGGCGATCTTCGGGCGCACCGGCAGCCAGATCTCGCGCAGGGACGGCCCTCGGCCCAGCGTGTTCTTCGCCCGGACCTCCAGGACGTTCATGCCCAGGTTCAGGGCGTAGGCGAGGACGAAGTAGATCAGCAGTCCGACGGTGAAGGCGAACAGGGTGTCACCGGTGCTCTGCCTCAGCTGGCCCACCCGGAACGTGAGGTCGCTGAGCGTGATGAACGAGACCACCGCCGTGCCCTTCAGGAGCTGGATCAGCAGGTTCGCCAGGGAGGGGATCATGAGCGCCCACGCCTGCGGGAAGACGACGCGGCGCATCCGGTGTGCCCCGGACATCCCGAGGGCGTGCGCGGCCTCCCACTGGCCCCGGTCCACCGAGGCGATGGAGCCCCGGACCACCTCCGCTCCGTACGCGCCGAAGTTGAGCGACAGCGCGAGGACGCCGACCGTCATGGGGTCCAGCCGCACGCCCATGAGGGGCAGGACGAAGAAGAGCCAGAACAGCTGCACGAGCAGGGACGTGCCCCGGAAGAACTCCACGACGACGCGCGCCAGCACCCGCAGGGCGGCGGTTCCGGAGCGGGAGAGCAGCCCCAGGCCCACCGCCAGGACGAAGGCGCCGATCGCCCCGCCCAGCGTCAGCTGCAGGGTGACCAGCACGCCGTCGAGCAGCCGCGGCAGGAACGCCGCCAGCGCCTCGAACCGCTCGCCCACGGCTACGCGCCGGGCTCCGTGGCGGTCTCCTCTGCGGTGGGTTCGGGGGCTGCGGTGCCGTCAGCGGTGGGGCCGGCGGTCACGGTCTGCTCCGGGGCGGGCGCGCCGGCTGCGGTGTCCTCGGCCGTGGGCTGGGCGGTGCCGGTCTCCGCGGGGACGGGCTCCGGGGTCCCGGCGTCGGTGAGGTCGCCCTCGCACAGCTGCTCGGTGGTCACGGAGCCGTCCGGGCGCTCCGCCGCGGTGAACCCGTAGGGCCCCACGATGTCGAGGTAGCGCTGCTCGTCGCTGACGATCTTCTGCAGCTCCTCGTTGTAGGCCTGGAGCAGCTCCTCGTCCTCGGTGCGGAACACCGTGCCGCCGGCGCCCACCTGCGGGACGCCGTCGATCTCCTGGACGTAGGACTCCGTGACCTCCACCGGGGCCTCGGGGCTGTTCTCGGCCATCCAGTTGAGCGAGATGCCGGTCAGGGCGAAGACGTCGGCCCGGCCGTTGACCACGGCGTCCATGCCGTCCTGCGGGCCGGCGACCTCCCGGTTGTCGATGCCCAGGGAGTCCGCGTAGGAGGACTCGATGGCGCCGGTCATGGTGACCAGCTGCACGTCCGGGTTCGCCGCCACGTCGTCGAGGGTCTGCAGACCGTACGGGTTGCCCTCCGCGACCATGAGCGCGGTGGTGTACATGAACTCGGGGCTGCTGAAGGCCGCCTGCTCGCACCGTTCGGGGAGGATCGACATGCCCGCGCTGACGGCGTCGAAGCGGTCCGCGGTGAGCCCGGGGATGAGGGAGCCGAACTCGGTGTTGACCCCCTCGAGGTCGTCGATCCCCAGCGCGCCGAAGATCTCGCGGTGCAGGGCGACGGTGGCGCCCGTCAGCTCGCCGTTCTCCTCGAAGCTGTACGGCGCCTCGCCGGCGAACCCCACCGTGATGCTGCCCGACTCCTGGGCCTGGGACAGGGTGCTGCCCGCTTCCTCCTCCGAGCCGCCGCACGCCGTGAGCAGCCCCAGCGCCGCCACGGCCGTCACCGCCGTCGCGCTCCGCCTCCCGCTCCACCGTGTCGTCCCGTACCACCGTGTCGTCGTCGACTGTGTCATCGTTGCGGCCCTCCGAGCGGGTCAGCGCCCGGCGCCCGGCCCGGGGACACCGGGTGCTCGGTGTCCCCGGGCCACGGCCCGGACGAGATGTGGTCTGCCTGTCCGGTCATTCAACAGGGTGGATTTGCTGATGTCACGCCATGTGACCTGCGGGCAGGTCACGGTGTTTCCTCCGCCCCGCGGGCGCGTCATCGAGGCGACGGGGGCCGCGATCTGTGATACGCGCCACAGGCAGGCCGGTTACGATCGGGCGCATGATGCGATTTCTGGTGCTGGCGCTGCTCCTGGTGCTGGGGGCCGTCACCGTGCTGGCGGCCTCGCTCGGGTCCAACGGCTGGTGGCTCCTGGCGGGGGCGGTCCTCGTGCTGCTGGGGATCGGGGTGTGGGACGTCGTCCAGACGAAGCACTCGATCCTGCGCAACTACCCGATCCTGGGGCACATGCGCTTCTTCCTGGAGTCCATCCGCCCGGAGATCCAGCAGTACTTCATCGAGCGCAACTTCGACGGCAAGCCCTTCGACCGCGACACGCGGTCCCTGGTCTACGCCCGGGCGAAGGGCACCCTGGGGGACAAGGCCTTCGGCACCGAGCGGGAGGTGAACCGGATGGGCTACGAGTACCTGCTGCACTCCACCGCTCCGGTGACGCCCCCGGAGGAGGCGCCCCGGGTCCGGCTCGGCGGGCCCGGGTGCACCCAGCCCTACGACGTCTCCCTGCTGAACATCTCGTCCATGAGCTTCGGCTCGCTGTCCAAGAACGCGGTCCTGGCCATGAACAAGGGCGCGGCCCTGGGCGGGTTCGCCCAGGAGACCGGCGAGGGCGGCCTGACGGAGTTCCACCGGGAGTACGGTGCGGACCTGATCTGGGAGATCGGGTCGGGCTACTTCGGCACCCGGGACGCCGAGGGCGACTTCGACCCGGCCGCCTTCCGGGAGAAGTCCCGGCTGCCCGAGGTCAAGGCCGTCACCATCAAGCTCTCCCAGGGCGCCAAGCCGGGGCTGGGCGGCGTCCTGCCCGGGCCCAAGGTGACCGCCGAGATCGCCCGCGCCCGCGGGGTCCCGGAGGGGGTGACCTGCATCTCCCCGGCGAGCCACTCCGCCTTCACCACGCCGCGGGAGCTGATCCGCTTCATCCGCCGGCTGCGGGAGCTCTCCGGCGGCAAGCCGATCGGCTTCAAGCTGTGCGTGGGCTCCCGCGTGGACGTGCTCGGCATGTGCAAGGCCATGCTCGAGGAGGACGTCGCCCCCGACTACATCATCGTGGACGGCAACGAGGGCGGGACCGGCGCGGCGCCCCTGGAGTACCAGGACCACGTGGGCACGCCCCTGACCGAGGGCCTGATGCTGATGAACAACGCCCTGGTCGGCGTCGGGCTGCGGCCCCCGATCAAGCTGGGCGCGGCGGGCAAGGTCGCCTCCGGGTCCGACATCGTGAAGCGGCTGATCCAGGGCGCGGACTTCACCATGAGCGCGCGGGCCATGATGATGGCCACCGGCTGCATCCAGGCGCAGAAGTGCCACACCAACGCGTGCCCCGTGGGGGTGGCCACCCAGGACGAGCGGCTCATGCGCGCCCTGAACGTCGCGGACAAGGGGGAGCGGGTGCACAACTACCACCGGGCCACGGTCCGCGAGGCCGTGCAGATCATGTCCTCCATGGGGTGCAGCGACATGCGCCAGCTCTCGCCGCAGATGCTCCGGCGGCGCGTCGACCACCTGACCACGCGCTCCTACGCGCACATCTACAACTGGATGCAGCCGGGGGAGCTGCTCACCGCGCCGCCGCGCACCTGGGCCGACGACTGGGAGCTGGCGGACCCCGACCACTTCGGCCTCTACCGCCCGGGCCCCGGCAAGATCGAGCGGCGCGACGACCCGGCCGTCGTCCACCCCGACCGCCCCGGTGCCGCGCCCGACTCCGGCGCCGCGGGCCGCCCGGAGGGCGACCCGGGCGAGGACTCCTGATCCTGCCGCGCCGGATGCGTGCCCGGGGTCACGGGCCGCTAGACTTGCACGGTACGAGCCCCTGGGCCTCCTCCTGCCGACGCCGCGCCGCCTCGGGCGTGCGGACGGGAGCGGGCCGACGCAGGGGCGTTGTCGTGCCCGGCCGGCGCGCGCCTCCGCCGGGCCCCGCGGGAGAAGTCCCGTTCCATCCAGGCAGGAGAGTCGTTCAATGCCAGCAATCGTGATCGTCGGCGCCCAGTGGGGCGACGAGGGCAAGGGCAAGGCCACCGACCTGCTCGGAGGCCGCGTGGACTACGTGGTCAAGCCCAACGGCGGCAACAACGCCGGGCACACCGTGGTGGTGGGCGGCGACAAGTTCGAGCTCAAGCTCCTGCCCGCGGGCATCCTGAGCCCCAACGCCGTCCCCGTGATCGGCAACGGCGTCGTCGTCAATCCCCAGGCCCTCTTCGAGGAGATCGACGGCCTCGAGGCCCGCGGGGCGGACACGTCCCGGCTGCGGATCTCCGCGAACGCCCACCTCGTGGCCCCCTACCACCAGACGATGGACCAGGTCACGGAGCGCTTCCTCGGCAAGCGGGCGATCGGCACCACGGGCCGCGGCATCGGCCCCGCCTACATGGACAAGGTCGGCCGGCTCGGGATCCGCGTGCAGGACGTGCTGGACGAGTCGATCCTCCGGCAGAAGATCGAGGGCGCGCTGCGGCAGAAGAACGAGCTGCTCGTGAAGCTCTACAACCGCCGGGACATCGACGTCGAGGAGGTCGTGCAGTACTTCCTGGGCTACGCGGACCGGCTCGCCCCGATGATCGTGGACTCCACCTACCTGCTCAACCAGGCGCTCGACGAGGACAAGGTGGTCCTCATGGAGGGCGGCCAGGCGACGTTCCTCGACGTCGACCACGGCACCTACCCGTTCGTGACGTCCTCCAACCCCACCGCGGGCGGCGCGTCCGTGGGCTCGGGCATCGGACCGACCCGCATCACCCGGGCGATCGGCATCATCAAGGCCTACACCACCCGGGTGGGCGCCGGGCCGTTCCCCACCGAGCTCTTCGACGAGATGGGCGAGCAGCTGCGCACCACCGGCGGCGAGTTCGGGGTGAACACCGGCCGTCCCCGCCGCACCGGCTGGTACGACGCCGTGATGGCCCGCCACGCCTCCCGGATCAACGGCTTCACCGACTACTTCCTCACCAAGCTCGACGTCCTCACCGGCATCGAGCGGATCCCGGTCTGCGTGGCCTACGACGTCGACGGCGTCCGGCACGACGAGATGCCCATGACCCAGACCGAGTTCCACCACGCCGAGCCGGTCTTCGAGCACTTCGACGGGTGGACGGAGAACATCACCGGCTGCCGCACCCTGGCGGACCTGCCGGCGAACGCCCGGGCCTACGTCGAGGCGCTCGAGTCGATGAGCGGGACCCGGATGTCCGCGATCGGCGTGGGCCCGGACCGCGACGACACCATCGTGGTGCGCGACCTCATCGACTGACCACCCCTCCCCCCACCCGCGAGGTTGCCGGTGTCGGCGACCGACGGCGCTGCGGTCGCCGACACGTGCGACCTCGCGGGAGGGGGTGAGCGCTCAGACGAGCACCAGCACCACCCAGACGCCGAGGCTGCCCAGCGCGAGCATCGCGACCGACGTGGCCAGCACGGCGCCGACCTCCGGCTCGGTGCGCTCCTCGACGATGCCGCGGGCGCTGCGGGCGTAGCGGGGACGCTGCGTGAGGTAGATGGCCGACGCCGTGAGGACGGCCAGCCCGAACAGCACCAGCACGAACGGCCCGTGGTGCGGCAGCCAGCGCAGGAACACCGCCGAGACCACCACGAAGGACATCAGGGTCCGGCCCCAGGCCATGCTGGTCCGCTCCGGCTGCAGCCCGGGATCCTGGTGCGGCGGCTCCGGGGGCCCGGGGGGCTCGGGGGGTCCCGGAGGCCGGCGCAGCTGCGGGCGCGGCATCTCAGCCCTGCAGGACGACGACGACGAGCACTCCCGCCGCGATCGCCCCGCCCACCGCGAGCACCGGGGCGATCAGGGGCAGCGGCAGCGGGGCCTGGCGCCGCATGCTCCGCTCGACCCCGATCCAGCGGAACGTGGCGCCCGCGCTGACGAGCATGCTCAGCACCAGCAGGACGATCGCGAGGAACTTGCGGATGCCCTCCTCGAACAGGTCCGCGGTGAACGCCTCGATGGCGATCCCGCCGGCCAGGAACGCGAGCGCGGTCCGGATCCAGGCGAGGAACGTGCGCTCGTTGGCCAGGGTGAACCGGGGGTCGGGGTCCGCCCCGCCGCCGAGCACGCGCTCGGTCAGCCGGCGCCGCCCCGGGGACTCGGACTGCTCGCCCATCGCCTGCCCTTCGCTCGCGCGGTCGTGTCGGCACCCATCCTGTCACGGGACCGGCCGCGGGCCGGTCGCGGATACAGTGGGAGCCCCAGCAGCGACCCGCCGAGGAGGACACCCGTGAAGATCGCCGTCGGACAGTTCGCGCCCACCGCCGAGACGGCCGAGAACCTGCAGACCATGCGCCGGATGGCCGGTGAGGCCGCGTCCGCCGGCGCGGAGCTGGTGGTGTTCCCGGAGGAGGCCATGTTCTCCGAGCGGCTCCTCGGGGAGGACTTCGAGGAGCTGGTGCTGCGGGGCTGGTCCGGGTTCGTCCAGCAGCTGTCCTTCCTGGCCGCGCAGACCGGCGTCGCGGTGATCGCGGGCGGCTACGAGGGCTCCGCCGACGGGCGGCCCTACAACACGCTCGTGGCCGTGGACGCGCAGGGCGCGATCCTCGGCTCCTACCGCAAGCTGCACCTCTACGACGCCTTCAGCCACCGGGAGTCCGACCGGATCCGCCCGGGGGACAAGGGCGTCACGGTGGTGCGGATCGGGGAGCTCACGGTCGGCATGATCACCTGCTACGACCTGCGCTTCCCCGAGATCTGCCGTGCCGTGGTCGACGCCGGGGCGGAGCTGCTCACCGTGCCCGCCGCCTGGTTCGCCGGGGAGCACAAGGTGGACCACTGGCAGGCGCTGCTCAAGGCCCGCGCGATCGAGAACACCGTGTGGGTCGCGGCCGCGGACACCTGCTCCGAGCACACGATCGGCCGCTCCGCGGTCCTCGACCCGCTCGGCGTGGTGGTCGCCGAGGCCGGGGCGGACGAGACCGTGCTGAGCGCCGACGTCGTGCGCGAGCGCATCGCCGAGGTCCGGGAGACCGTGCCCGTGCTCGCCAACCGCCGGTTCGGCCCGGCCGAGCTGCTGCCCGCGGACGAGGACTGAGGCGGTGGCCACGGCGGTCCTGACGCCCGCACGGTCGCCGGAGGGCACCGCCCGCCCCGCCCTGCGTCCCCGCACCGTGGTGGTGCTGTTCGCGGGGCTGTCCCTGCTCTTCGGCACGGTCTTCGCCCTGATGGTGCCGTCGGCCTGGGGCCCGGACGAGCACACCCACTTCAAGCGCGCCTACCAGGTCTCCCAGGGCGGTCTGGCCCCCCAGCGGCTCGCCGACGACGGCCCCTACCCCGTCTACGGCGGCGCCGTGCCCGCCTCCGCCCAGGAGTTCATGGCCGAGCACGCCGGGGCGCCGCGGTCCAAGGAGCGCAACTCCGACCCGCTGTACGTCGCCACCGAGGAGCGCGCGCGGGCGCTCGCCGCGCCCCTGTCGGGCGAGCACGTGCTGACGTCGTTCTCCAACACCGCGGCGTACTCGCCCGTGCCCTACCTGCCCGCGGCCCTGGGGGCGCGGATCGCCACCGCGGCGGAGCTCGACGTCGGGACGGCCTGGACCCTGATGCGGATGCTGCAGGTGCTCGCCTACACGGGCGTGGCCGCCGTGGGCCTGTGGGCCCTGCGCGGCACCCGGTTCCTGTGGGTCGGCTTCTGCGTGGCGCTGCTGCCCACCGCCCTGTTCCAGTCGGCGGTGATCTCCGCGGACTCGGTGACCAACGCCGTGGTCCTGACCTTCACCGCGCTCGTGCTGCGCGCGACCGTGCTCGACCGCACCGGGTCTCCCCTCTCGCGGGCGGAGCTGGGGGTCGTGCTCGCGAGCGCCGTCGCCCTCCCGCTGATGAAGCCCACCTACGTCATCCTGTCCCTGCTGCTGCTGGCCGTCCCGCTCCGGAAGTACCCGCTGCCCCGCCGCTCCGACGGGCGGCCGGCGGCGGCCGCCCTCGTGCTGACCGGGTGCCTGCTGCTGACCCTGCTGGGCTTCGCGGGGTGGATGTCGCTGGCGGCGGGGACCACCGAGGCGATGGGGGCGCTGCGCGGCCCGGAGGAGCGGCACACGGTGCGGCCCGGCGACCAGCTGGCCTTCGTGCTGGGCGAGCCGGTGGCCGTCCTGGGGATCGCGGCGCGGACGATCCTGACCGCGGACTGGGACTACGCGGCCGGCTTCGTCGCCCAGATGGGCTACGGGCCCGGCCGGACCATCGACGGGCCCTTCGTCGGCGCGGTGTGCTGGCTCGTCGCCGTGGGCGCCGCGTTCTTCCACGGCCCGCGCGGTGCGGCGTCACGCCGGGTCGCGGCCTGGTTCGCCGGGGTGCTGCTGCTCAACGTCGCGGCGATCTTCGGCACGCTCTACCTCAGCTTCGCCCCGGTGGAGTCCGGGATCGTCAACGGCGTGCAGGGCCGGTACTTCGTCCCGCTCGCCCTGCTGCTGCTCGGGACGCTGGTCCCGCTGGTGTCCGCGCGGTTCCCCGCCACCCCGGCGGGCCTGCGCCGGGTGGAGATCCTGGTCCTGGTGCTCGTGCCGCTCTCGGCCGTGCTCGCCGTGGCCGGCTACGCCACCGTGGTCCACGTCACGGGCCACTACATGCTTCCCTGACCGACGGCACCGACGGCACCGACGACCCCTGGAGGACCCCGTGGACGACGACCGCTCCGACTCCCCGCCGCGCCCGGACGGCCCCGGCGGCACGCCGGGTCCCGGCGGGCCCGCGCCCGCCGGCGGCTACGGTCCGCCGCCCCCGTGGGGGCCGTCCCCGCAGTGGGAGCGCTTCGCCGTGGGCCGCAGCCACGCCGACACCGCGCTGATCCTCGGCATCCTCGGCGTGGTGGTGCTGCCCCTGCTGGGCCCCTTCGCGATCTGGCAGGCCAAGGAGGCCGAGAAGCTCGGCACCCCCGCCACGCCCGGGAAGGTGCTCGGCTGGGTGGGCACCGTGCTGCTCGGGCTCTTCCTGGTCCTCTTCGCGCTGTGGCTGGCCGGGGTCGCGTTCCTGCTCAGCTCGGGCGGGGGCGGCTGAGCCCGGGACGGCCCCGGCCGCCCGCTACCAGATGCTGACGCGCTCCACCTCGGGCAGCCACAGTGCGTCCGACTCCACGACCCCGAACGCCTCGTAGAAGGCGGGGACGTTGCGGACCGTCTGGTTCGCCCGGAACTCGTTGGGGGAGTGCGGGTCGGTGGCGATGCGGTGGCGCAGCGCCTCGTCGCGGGACTTCTGCTGCCACACGTAGGCCCAGGACAGGAAGAGCCGCTGCTCGGGGCTGTAGCCGTCGATCAGCTCCCCGGGGCCGAAGGCGCGCTCCCGGGACATCCGCCACGCCTTGTGGGCGATGGTGAGCCCGCCCAGGTCCCCGATGTTCTCGCCCAGGGTGAGCTCGCCGTTGACGTGCGTGCCCTCCTCCGCCAGCTGCTCCGGGACCAGGCGGTCGTACTGGCGCACCAGCTCCGCCGTGCGCTCCTCGAAGGCCCGCCGGTCGGCGTCGGTCCACCAGTTGCGCAGCCGGCCGTCGCCGTCGCAGGTCGAGCCCTTGTCGTCGAAGCCGTGGCCGATCTCGTGGCCGATCACGGAGCCGATCGCGCCGTAGTTGACGGCGTCGTCGGCGTCCTCGTCGAAGAACGGGGGCTGCAGGATCGCGGCCGGGAAGACGATCTCGTTGCGCAGAGGGTGGTAGTAGGCGTTGACCGTCTGCGGGGTCATGAGCCACTCGTGCTTCTCCACCGGCCGGCCGGCCTTGCGGACCAGCTCGGCGAGCCGGAACTCCGTGGTGCGGATCCGGTTGCCCACCAGGTCCTCGGGATCGATCCGCAGCGAGGAGTAGTCCTTCCACTGCTCCGGGTAGCCGATCTTCGGGGTGAACTGGGAGAGCTTCTTCAGCGCCTCCTGGCGGGTGTCCTCCGTCATCCAGTCCAGGCCCGTGATCGAGACGCGGTAGGCCTCCAGGAGGTTCGCCACGAGCTCGTCCATCCGCTCCTTGGCGGTGGGGGAGAAGTGCGCCGCCACGTAGAGCTCGCCCACCGCCTCGCCGAGCACCCCGTTGACGAGCTCGACGCCGCGCTTCCAGCGGTCCTTGAGCCGCGGGGTCCCCGAGAGCACCGTGCCGTAGAACGCGAAGTCCTCCTCGACGAACGCGGAGGACAGGTAGGAGGCCCGCGCGGAGACCAGGTGCCAGCGGGCCCAGGACCGCCAGGCCGGCAGCAGCTCGTCCGTGAGCAGCGTCTCGACCCCGGTGAAGAAGGACGGCTGGGCGTTGACCACGGTCTCCAGGGCCGGCACGGGCAGCTCCGCGCCCTCGGCCAGGAGCCGCCAGTCGAGGACCGTGGTGGAGGCCGCGAGCTCCTCGAAGCCCATGGGGTTGTACATCTTGGTGAGGTCCCGGACCGTGACCTTGTCCCAGTGCTGGGAGGCGATCCGCGTCTCGAGCTCCACGACCGCGCGGGCCTGCTCCTCGGCGTCGGCGACCCCGGCCAGGGACAGCATGGTCCGCACGTGCGCCAGGTACTTCCCGCGGATCGCCGCGTGCTGGTCCTCCCGGTAGTACTCCTCGTCCGGCAGGCCCAGGCCGGACTGCCCGACGAACACGAGCTGGCGCTCCGGGTCGCCCGGGTCGGCGTCGACGTCGACGCCGACGAGCCCGCCCGTGCCGCGCCGGATCATCCGGCCGAAGTGGCGCACCAGCCCGGGCACGTCCGCCACGGCGTCGATCTCGGCGAGGTCCGGGGCCAGCGGGGAGGCGCCGAGCGCCTCGATCCGCTCCTCGTCCATGAAGGAGGCGTACAGGTTCGCGATCTTGGACTCCACGGCCTCCGGGTCCCCGGCCCGGGCCCGGGTGATGAGCTCCCGCACGGCGGCCTCCGCCTGGTCCCGCAGCTCGATGAACGCGCCCACGGACGGCTTGTCGTCGGGGATCTCGGTCCGGCGCTGCCACGAGCCGTTGACGTGGCGGTAGAGGTCGTCCTGGGGGCGGACGGAGCGGTCGAAGCCGGAGAGGTCGAACACCGAAGAGGTCACCGTAGATGTCATGCCCACCACATTAACCGGCCCCCGGCGGAGCGGGCGGGCTGTTCCCCGACCGCTTAACGCCTGCGGGCCCCGGGACGTCCCGGGGCCCGCAGGGGTGGATCGGCACCGCTCGGTGGTCCGGCGCCGTCCGCCGGTTCAGCCCCGGGCGCCGGTGAACCGCGGCTTGCGCTTCTGCTGGAACGCGGCGAAGCCCTCGGCGTAGTCGGCGCTGCGGCACAGCTCGCCCTGCACCCGGTTCTCGTTCTCCACGGACTCCCACAGCCCCAGGCGCTCGTCGCGGATCTGGGCCACGAGCTCGCGGGAGGCGAGGAACGCGCCGGTCGCCCCCTCGGCCACGGCGGCCGCCTTGGCGCGGGTGAGCTCGAGCAGCTCCTCGGCGGGCACCGAGCGGCTGAACAGCCCGGAGCGCACGGCCTCCTGGCCGCTCATCAGCTCGGCCGTGTAGATGAGGTCCAGGGTCCGGTGGGCGCCGAGCCGCTCGGTGAACAGGGCGTGCCCGCCCGAGTCGAGGGTTGCGCCCAGGTTCGCGAACGGGGAGCCGATCTTGGCGCTGTCCGCGACGTAGACGACGTCCGTGGCGATCGCCAGGCCCAGCCCCACGCCCAGGCACGCGCCCTGCACGGCGGCGAACGTCGGGGCGGGGAACTGTGTCATGGCGCGCAGCAGCGGGGTGACCTCGCCGGCCAGGAAGCCGTGGGCGTCGTCGCTCGCGGGGTCCACCGCGGAGATGTCCCGGCCGGCGCAGAAGCCGCGGCCCTCGCCGCGCAGCACGAGGGCCCGGACGCCGGCGCGCTCCGCCTCGGCGTAGGCGTCGCCGAGCTCCGCGAGCGCGGCCTCGTCCAGGGCGTTCATCTTGCCGGGCGCGTTCAGCACCACTTCGGCCACGGATCCGTCGATGGTCAGGTCGATCACTGCTGCTCCTCGGTGAGGTCGGGGACTGGGGGCGGGACGGCCCGGGGGCCCGGCACCTGCACGGTGCCGGGCCCCCGGAGCGAGCGGCTCAGGCGTCGAAGTCGACGACGAGCTCCTCGGAGGTGGGGCGGGTCTGGCAGGTGAGCACGTAGCCCTTCTCGATCTCGTCCTTCTCGAGGGCGTAGTTCTCCTCCATCACGAACTCCCCGGAGACGACCTTCGCGCGGCACGTGCCGCACACCCCGCCGGCGCACGCGAACGGGACGTCGGGGCGGACCCGCAGGGCGGCGTTGAGGACCGTCTCCTGCGCGTTCTTCGGGGACTCGATCTGCGAGGAGAGCCCGTCCAGGTTGAACGTGATGTCGTAGCTCTCGCCCGAGGGGTCGGCCTGGACCACGCGGCCCTGCTGGCCCTGGGGGTTCTCGGGGCGGCCGGTGCTGAAGAGCTCGAAGCGGATCTTGTCCTCGGGCACGCCGCGCTCGGCGAGGGTGTCCCGGCACAGCTGGACGAGCTCGAACGGCCCGCACAGGAACCACTCGTCGGTCCGGTCCACCTGGAGGACCTCGTCCAGGATGTCCTTGAGCTTGTCGGCGTCGATCCGCCCGGACATCAGCGGGCTGATCCGCTGCTCGCGGGAGAGCACGTGGTGGACCGCCAGGCGGGACGGGTACTTGTCCTTGAGGTCCCCGAGCTCCTCGGCGAACATCACCTCCATGGCGGAGCGGTTCGCGTACACGAGGTCGAACGTGGAGGTCTCCGAGGCGCGCAGCACGGCCTTGGCGATCGCCATGATCGGAGTGATCCCGGAGCCCGCGGCGAAGGCCACGAGGTGGATCGACGCGTTCTTCGCGACCTCCTCGGCGGCGAGCTTCTCCGGGTCGTTCATGCTCGTGAGCCCGAGCTTGGAGATGAACGCCCCCTGCGGGTTCATGACGTCGAGCTTGTCGCCGGCCTCGAGGGACTCGTTGGCCCACGTGGAGAAGACCCCGCCGATGTCCTGCTTGATCGCCACCCGGATCTCGCCCGGCCGGGGCTCCGCGCAGATCGAGTAGGACCGGCGGACCTCCTGCCCGTCGATCCGGGCGCGCAGCGCCACGTACTGCCCGGGCAGGTAGTCGTAGTCGTCCACGAGCTCCGGCGGCACGGCGAAGGCGACCTCCACCGAGTCCGCGGTGAGCTTGCGGACCTGGGACACCTCGAGGGTGTTGAACGTGGCCCGGCGCTTGGCCGGAGCGGTGATCTCGGTCATCAGTGCACCTTGAAGTAGTCGAAGGGTTCCAGGCACTCGTTGCAGACGTGGAGCGCCTTGCAGGCGGTCGACCCGAAGCGGGTCAGCTCGCGGGTGTTCAGGGAGTGGCAGCGCGGGCACTTGACGGTGAGCCCCAGCCGGACGGGGCCGGCAGCGGCCCGGCCGGTCGGCGGGGCGATGCCGTACTCGTCGAGCTTGCGCCGGCCGTCCTCGCTCATCCAGTCCGTGGTCCACGCCGGCTGCAGCACGAGGTCGACCCGCACGTCGTCGTAGCCCTCCGCGTTGAGCGCCCGGGTGACGTCGGTCGTGATGGTCTCCATCGCGGGGCACCCGGAGTAGGTCGGGGTGATGACGACGACGGCGCGCCCGCCCTCGACCCTGGCGTCCCGCAGGATGCCGAGGTCGGCGATGGAGAGCACGGGGATCTCGGGGTCGTTCACCGTGGCGGCGATGTCCCAGACGCGGCCGGCGGCCTCGTCCTGGGGGCGCAGCTCCCGGCCGGTGACCTGCGTGCTGCCTGCCTGCTCGGAGTCGGTCATCGTCATCGCCTCCTCACCAGGTGGCGCCGGGGTGCTGGCGCGCCAGCACCTGCATCTCGGCGAGGATGTGGCCGCGCTGCTCGCTGAACTGCCCGGAGCGGTCGCCGCCCCAGGCGCCCAGGACCTCGGGGACCGACAGCTCCGCCTCGTCGAGGACGGCCTCGATCCGCGTGTCGAAGTCGGCCCGCAGCGAGGAGGGGCGCACGGCGACGTCCCCGAGGGACTCGATGAGCTCGTCGTCGTGGAACAGCTCGTCCACGTAGGGCCACATGTAGTACAGCCCCGCCTCGATCCGGCGCCGGGACTCCTCGGTGCCCAGGGCCAGGCGCAGCAGCCACTGGCTCGCGTGGTCCTGGTGGTACTCGATCTCCTTGAGCGCCTTGTCCGCGATGGCCGCGAGCGTCGGGTCGGAGGAGCGGACCAGGCGCCGGTACAGCTCGTACTGGTAGTAGGAGAAGATCAGCTGCCGGGCGATGGTCTGCCCGAAGTCGCCGTTCTCCTGCTCCACGAGGCGGCAGGAGCGGAACTCCTCCTCGTCGCGGAAGTAGGCGAGGTCGTCCTCGGTCTTCTCCCACGCGGTGCCCGCGTAGCTGAGGAAGAACCGGGCGTGCCCGAGCAGGTCCAGGGCGATGTTGGCCAGCGCGATGTCCTCCTCGAGCTCCGGGGCCCGGGCGATCCACCAGCCCAGGCGCTGGGCGAGCATCAGGGCGTCGTCGCCCAGGTACAGCGCGTAGCGGGCCACGTCCTCGGGGGCCTTCGCCCCGCCGGCCGCGATGTCCTCCGCGGTGATCGCCTCGCCGGCGCTCTGCCGGGTCGCGGAATCGTGGGATGCAAAGCTCACAGGTGCTTCACCCCTTCGCTCTTGGTGTAGTACGTGGCGTGGCGGTAGCTCTTGCCCTGCGCGGACTCGAAGAAGCCGCCCTTGGAGTCGGGGTCCGACGCGGTGATGGCCGCGGAGGGCACGACCCACACGGAGGTCCCCTCGTTGCGGCGGGTGTAGAGGTCCCGGGCGTTGCGCACGGCCATCGTGGCGTCCGGGGCGTGCAGGGATCCGGCGTGGACGTGGGAGAGCCCGCGCGAGGACCGCACGAACACCTCCCACAGGGGCCACTCGTCCGAGGGCGCGCCGATCGGGCTCACGGTGTTCTCGCTCATGCTCAGGCTCCGATGAGTTCGGCGGAGCTGCGCTCCGCGGCGGTCTTGCGGGCATAGGCGGCGGCGGCCTCGCGGACCCACGCGCCGTCCTCGTGCGCCGTGCGGCGGCGCTGCATGCGCTGGAGGTTGCACGGGCCCCGGCCGCCGACGACGGCCTTGAACTCGTCCCAGTCCAGCGGGCCGTAGTCGTAGTGGCCGCGCTCCTCGTTCCACTTGAGGTCCGGGTCCGGCAGGGTGAGGTCCAGCGCCGCGGCCTGCTCGACGATCATGTCCACGAAGCGCTGGCGCAGCTCGTCGTTGGAGAAGCGCTTGATGTTCCACGCCATGGACTGCTTCGAGTTGGGCGAGTCGTCGTCCGGGGGGCCGAACATCTGCAAGGAGGGGCCGTAGAAGCGGTTCACGGCGTCCTGCGCCATCTGCTTCTGGGCGGGCGTGCCGTGCGAGAGCTCGTAGAGGATCTCCCAGCCCTGGCGCTGGTGGAAGGACTCCTCCTTGCAGATGCGCACCATGGCCCGGCCGTAGGGGCCGTAGGAGGCCCGGCACAGCGGGACCTGGTTGGCGATCGCCGCGCCGTCCACGAGCCAGCCGATGGCGCCCATGTCGGCCCAGGTGCGCGCCGGGTAGTTGAAGATCGAGGAGTACTTGGCGCGGCCGTCCAGCAGCTGCTGGTTGAGCTCGGAGCGCGGCGTGCCCAGGGTCTCGGCGGCGGAGTAGAGGTACAGCCCGTGGCCGGCCTCGTCCTGCACCTTCGCCATGAGGATGGCCTTGCGCTTGAGGGACGGCGCCCGGGAGATCCAGTTGCCCTCCGGCTGCATCCCGATGATCTCGGAGTGGGCGTGCTGCGAGACCTGGCGGACCAGCGTCTTGCGGTAGGCGGCGGGCATCCAGTCGCGCGGCTCGATCCGGGAGTCCTCGGCGATGATGCGGTCGAAGTGCTCCTCGCCCGCGCGGTCGAGCTCGGCCTGCTCGGCCGCGTCCGCGGCGGGCACTGCGTGGAGGCCCGTGTTCTGCGTAGTCATGGTGTCCCTCTTCCGACGAGATGGCGCCGCGGGGCGGGAGGGCCGCACGCGACTAACTGACCGTTCGTTCAGAATATGTGTCCGTGCAGGCTCCGTCAACAGGTGGCTCCCGAGTTCGGCAGGATGCTGTCGAGCGACGCCCGGGTTGACATGGACGGCGGAGTGGGATTGTCTACTGAACATTCGGTCGTGAATTGTGAGGAGAGTTACATGTCCCAGGGCCATCCGATCCTCGCGGGGGACCACACCTCGCGCTGGATGGGCATCACCGTGGACCGTGCCGAGTACGGCCACGCACAGATCCGCATGACGCTGCGGGAGGAGATGCTCAACGGGTTCGGCATCGCCCACGGGGGCATGGTCTTCGCCTTCGCGGACACCTGCTTCGCCCTCGCGTGCAACGACCCGGCCGGTGACGGCAGCACCATCACGGTGGCCGCGGGGGTGGACATCAACTTCCTGGCCTCGGCCCACCGCGGGCAGGAGCTCACCGCCGTGGGGACCGTGCGCGCCCAGGCGGGGCGCAGCGGCGTCTACGACATCCAGGTCCTGGCCGGCGACCGGCTCATCGCCGAGTTCCGGGGCCGCAGCCGCACCATCCCGAACCCGGCCCGGCGCGCCGCCGCGCCCGCCGGGGACCCGGCCCAGCAGCCCGTCCTGCAGCCCGTCCAGCCGTCCGTCCCGCAGCCCGAGGAAGTGTGACATGACCGAGTGCTCCGTCCCGAACCCCTACACCCCCGCCCCCGCTCCCGCGGACCGGTCGCAGCCGGACCCCGAGGAGACGATGAGCCGGGACCAGGTCGAGTCCCTGCAGGTCGAGCGGCTGCGCTGGACCCTGCACCACGCCTACGAGAACGTCCCCGCCTACACCGAGCTCTTCGACGGCCACGGGGTGCACCCGGGCGACTTCAAGGAGCTCGAGGACCTCCGGCTGTTCCCGTACACGGACAAGGAGTTCCTGCGGAAGGCGTACCCGTTCAAGTCCCTCGCCGTGCCGATGGGCGAGGTCCGGCGGATCCACGCCTCCTCCGGCACCACCGGGCAGCCCACCGTGGTGGCCTACACCCAGAACGACCTCGACACCTGGGCGGGTCTCGTGGCCCGCTGCTTCCGGCTCTCCGGCGTGCGCCCCGGCGACAAGGTGCACAACGCCTACGGCTACGGGCTGTTCACGGGCGGGCTCGGCGCCCACTACGGCGCCGAGCGCCTGGGCTGCGCCGTCATCCCGATGTCGGGCGGGCAGACCGAGAAGCAGGTCCAGATGATCCGGGACTTCGAGCCCGAGGCCATCCTCTCGACCCCGACCTACCTGCTGACCATCGCGGACGGCTTCAAGAAGCTCGGCCTGGACCCGCGGGAGACGTCCCTGCGCACCGCGGTGCTCGGGGCGGAGCCCTGGACCGAGGAGATGCGCCGGGAGATCGAGACGGCCTTCGACGTCGACGCGTGCGACATCTACGGCCTCTCGGAGGTCATGGGCCCCGGCGTGGCCGGGGAGTCCGCCGCGTCCAAGGACGGCTCGCACATCTGGGAGGACCACTTCCGCCCCGAGATCATCGACCCGTTCACGGACGAGGTGCAGGAGACCGGCCGGCCCGGCGAGCTCGTGTTCACGGCGCTCACCAAGGAGGCCCTGCCGATCATCCGCTACCGCACCCACGACCTGACCCGCCTGCTCCCCGGCACGGACCGGCCCGGGCACCGGCGGATGGGCCGGATCACGGGCCGCTCCGACGACATGATCATCCTGCGCGGGGTCAACCTGTTCCCCTCCCAGATCGAGGAGCTCGCCCTCCAGGTGCCGGAGCTGAGCCCGCACTTCACGCTCGAGATCACCCGCCCGCACCGGATGGACCAGATGACCATCAACATCGAGCGGCGGGAGCAGGTGACCGTCGAGGCCGCCGAGGCCGGCGGTCAGAAGCTCCTGCACGCGATCAAGACGAAGATCGGCTCCTCCGCCTCGATCCGGATCGCCGAGCCGGGAACCCTCGCCCGGTCCTCCGGCAAGCTGCGCCGCGTCTACGACCACCGCAAGGACGCGTGACGTCCCGCGCGCCGACCCGTGCCGCGACCAGCCCCCGAGGCCGCTCGGGGGCTCGTCGCGTCGTAGGATCGTTGTCCTGCCCGTCCCCACCGAGATCGAGGTCCTCATGACGCACGCACCGGCGCCCGCTCCTCCGGCCGGCGCGGCCCCGCGCCGCGGCCGGCCCGGCTACGACCGTGAGACGCTGCTCGCCGTGTGCGTGGAGGTCTTCAACGTCCACGGCTACGACGCCACGTCGATGGGCACGCTGTCCAAGCACCTGGGCATCTCCAAGTCCGCGATCTACCACCACGTGGAGTCCAAGGAGGAGATCCTCGAGCAGGCGCTGGGCCGGGCCCTGGACGCGCTCGAGGAGGTCCTGGTCTCCGCCGAGCGGACGGACGCCCCCGCGGTCCAGCGGCTCGAGCAGGTGATCCGCGGGACCGTGCGCGTGCTCGTGGAGCAGATGCCGTACGTGACGCTGCTGCTGCGGCTGCGGGGCAACTCGGAGGTCGAGACCCGGGCGCTCGAGCGCCGCCGCACCGTCACCCGCCGGGTCGGCGCGCTCATCGAGCAGGCCCAGGCGGAGGGGGACCTGCGCCGCGACCTCAGCGGACGGTCGGCGTCCCGCCTGCTCCTGGGCATGATCAACTCGATCGTCGACTGGTACCGGCCGGACGTGGGCCAGGCCTGGGAGGAGCTGGCCGAGACCGTCGTCGTGCTCGCGTTCTCGGGGCTGCGGGCCCCCTGATCCGCGCGACGGTCGGGGGGCGGTGCTCCGGGGGCGGACGCTACCCGCTCGGCGGTCCGGGGAGCACCGTCCCGGCGGCGGTCTCGTTCCGCGGCTCCACGCCCAGCCGGGCCCCCGCGCCGTCCTCGTCCACGGCGAGCATGTTCGCCGTCCCGAAGATGCCGTCCCCCACAGTCACGTCGTGGCCCCGGCGGCGCAGCTCCCGGACCGCGGCGTCGGAGAACTCCGGCTCCACCTGGAGGGTGTTGCCGGCCGCGTGGGGATAGTTGGACGCGGGAAAGGCCGTGCTGACGAAGCGCGGCCGGGCCACCGCCTCCTGGGGCGTCAGGCCGAAGTCCACGACGTTCATGAACTGCTGGAGCTGCCCCTGCGGCTGGGTGTCGATCCCCGTGTTGCCGCCGAGCAGGTACGGCCGGCCGTCGCGCAGGGCCATGTAGGGCGCCGAGGTGTGCCGCACCGTGGCCCCGGGCGCCACGGCGTTGACGTCGTCCTCGTCGAGGGACAGGAAGCTCATGCGCTCGTTGATGTGGATCCCGGTGTCCCCGACCACCAGGAACTGCCCGCCCAGGCTCGTGGTCACGGCCGCGGCGCTGCCGGAGCGGTCGGTGAGGTGGAACGTGGTGGTGTCCGAGGCCTGCCGGTCGAGCCCGCTGTCGATCGGCCACTGCGCGGCGCGGTCGTCGTCGATGCGCGCCCGCTGGGCCCGGGCGTACTCGTCCGAGAGCAGCCGCTCCACGGGGACGTCGGTGCGCTCGGGGTCGCCCACGTGCGCGTACCGGTCGGCGAAGGCGAGCTTGACCGCCTCGACCTGCCGGTGGACCACGTCGGGGTCGTCGGGGGAGCGGCCGGAGAAGTCGTCCTCGTCCAGGATGTTGAGGGCCTCCAGCATGGCGATGCCCTGGCTGTTGGGCGGGTTCTGGTGGACGGCCACGTCCTCGCCGTAGTCGATGGAGATGGGGTCCACGATCTGCGCCGAGTAGCTGCTGAAGTCCTCGAGGGTGAGGTATCCGCCGTTCCGCTCCGAGAAGGCGATGACGGCCTCCGCCACGGGCCCGCGGTAGAAGTGGTCCCGCGCCGCCCGGATCCCGGCGGAGCGGCCGGGCGCGGCCTCGTAGGCGGCCACGAGGTCCTCGAAGGTGCCGGCCATGTCCTCCTGGCGCACGGTCTCGCCGGCCTGCAGCAGGGCGCCGTCACGGGTGTAGAGCTCGGTCATCACCGGGCTCTGCCGGATGTTCGCCTCCTCCCGGGTCAGCCAGTAGATCATCTCGGAGCTCGCGGGGTACCCCTCGCGGGCCACGGCGATCGCCGGCGCGAGGACCTCGCCCAGGCCCAGTTCGCCGTACTCGCCGAGCCAGAGCATCCACCCGTCCCAGGCGCCGGGGAGGATGGCCTGGTGCATGCCGAAGTCGCCGGCGCGCGGGCGGTAGTCGGCGAGGGTCGCCGCGCTGCCGACCGGGCCCACGCCGTTCAGGCTCGTCACCTCGTCGCGCTCCGCGTCGTAGTACAGGGCCCACGTGCCGCCGCCGAGCACGCTCGAGTAGTAGGGCTCCACCACGCTCAGCACGGCGGCGACCGCGACGGCGGCGTCGGCGGCGGTGCCACCGGCCTCGAGGATCTCCGCGCCCGCCGCGGTGGCCAGCTCGTGGGAGGACACGACCGCCTGCACGTGCGGGGCGGGCTCCTGGGCCGCGCCCGTCGCGGACGTCGTGGCGGGTCCCGGCGTCCGCGCCGGCGTGGAGGCCGCGGTGCCGGCCGGCTCGGACGGGGTCCCCGCGCCGTCCTGGACTGCGGGCCCGCACCCGGTGAGGGCGAGGAGGAGGCCCAGCGCGAGGGCGGCCGTGCGGTGGGCGGGGCTCGGGCTGCGGCGCATCGTGTCTCCTCCGGCCGTGGCGTCCGCCGGCGGCCCTGCGCGGCGTGGCACCGGCACGCGCGAGGGTCCGGGCGGGGTGCTGGTCAGGCTAGCACCGGGCGCAGACCCGCGACAGGCCGCCCCGGCCGTGGCGGTCGCCGAACCCCCAGGAACAGCGCGACCCCCCACGCCGTGGCGTGGGGGGTCGCGTGCACCGTGGGGGCTCGACGGATCAGGGCCCGCGTGCGCGGGCCGGCGGTCAGGCGGCGGGCCAGGTCTTGGCGACCAGGGTCAGCACGTCGTAGGTCGCCACGATCTCGTCGTGCTGGTTGTGCAGGATCGCGTCCCAGCAGACCTCGCCGTACTCGTCGGTGACCCGCGGGGTGATCTGCTTGGCGGTGAGGGTCACCCGGATGCTGTCGTCGTAGGTCACCGGGGTGATGAACCGCAGGTTCTCCAGCCCGTAGTTGGCCAGGACGGGGCCGGGGGCCGGCTCCACGAACAGCCCGGCCGCCCAGGAGACCAGCAGGTAGCCGTGGGCCACCCGCCGCGGGAAGAACGGGTTGGCCGTGGCGGCCTCCTCGTCGGTGTGCGCGTAGAAGGTGTCGCCGGTCCTCTCGGCGAACTCGGTGATGTCCTCGAGGGTCACGGTGCGCAGCTCGGAGGCGAACTGGTCGCCGATCCGCAGGGTCTCCAGGGACTTGCGGAACGGGTGCTCGCCGGTGCCGTTCTCGACCGCCTCGCGGGTCACGGTGTTCGCCGCGGCGCCCCGGTGCCACACGCCGGTCACGGCCGTGAGGATGTCCGGGGGGCCCTGGATCGCGGTGCGCTGCATGTAGTGCTTGACGCCGCGCACGCCGCCCAGCTCCTCGCCGCCGCCGGCGCGGCCCGGGCCGCCGTGGACCAGGTGCGGCATGGGGGAGCCGTGGCCGGTGGAGGTCCTGGCGTCCTGGCGGTTGAGGAAGTGCACGCGCCCGTGGTGGGAGCCGATGCCCGCCGTGAAGCGGGCGGCGGTCGCGCCGTCGTTCGTGCACACGGTCGCCACGAGCGAGCCGCCGCCGAGGGCGGCCAGCCGCACGGCGTCGTCGACGTCGGTGTAGCCGAGGACGGAGGTCACGGGGCCGAAGGCCTCGACGAAGTGCACCTCGGGGGTGTCCGGGTCGTCGAAGGACAGCACCGTGACGGGGAAGAACGCCCCCGCCTCGGTGTCGGCGTCGCCCACGGGGGCGTCCGGCCCGCCCAGGCGGACGGTGCCGCCGGCGGCGACCAGGCGCTGCACGGCCTTGCGGACCTCGCCCTGCTGCTCCTTGGAGGCCAGGGCGCCCATGGTGACGCCCTCGGTGCGGGGGTCGCCGATGACCACGCGCTGCCGCACGCGCTCGGCGACGGCCGCCACGACGTCCTCCACCCGGTCCTGCGGGACGATCACGCGCCGGATGGCCGTGCACTTCTGCCCGGCCTTGGACGTGATCTCGGTGAACACCGCCTTCACGAACGCCTCGAACTCCGGGGTCTCCGGGGTGGCGTCGGGGCCGAGGATCGCGGCGTTGAGGGAGTCGGTCTCGGCGGTGAAGCGCACCCCGCCGTTGATGACGTTGTCGTGCTGGCGCAGCGACTGCGCGGTGCCGGCGGAGCCGGTGAAGGCCACGTGGTCGCGGTAGTCCAGGTGGTCGAGCAGGTCGCGGGCGGAGCCGGAGATCAGCTGGAGCGAGCCCTCGGGCAGGATGCCGGAGTCGAGCATGAGGCGGACGCAGGCGGCCGTGACGTAGCCGGTGGGCGTCGCCGGCTTCACCACGGTCGGCATGCCCGCGATGAAGGCCGGGGCGAACTTCTCGAGCATCCCCCACACCGGGAAGTTGAACGCGTTGATCTGCACGGCCACACCGGGCATCCGGGTGTAGATGTGCTCGCCCAGGAAGGAGCCGTCCTTGGAGAGCTGCTCCACGGCGCCGTCCACGATGACGTTGGCGTTGGGCAGCTCGCGCCGGCCCTTGGAGGAGAACGTGAAGAGGGTGCCGATGCCGCCGTCCACGTCGAAGAAGTGGTCCTTCAGGGTGGCCCCGGTCGAGTAGGAGAGGTCGTAGAGCTCCTGCTTGTGCTCGGTGAGGTACTGGGCGAGCTGCTTGAGCTTCAGCGCCCGCTCGTGGATGGTGAACTCCCCGAGGGCGCGCTGGCCCACGGTCCGGCCGTGCTCCACGGCCGAGGCGATGTCGATGCCGTCCGTGGACACGCGCGCCATGACCGCACCGGTCGAGGCGTCGGCCACCTCCGTGACCTTCTGCGGGTTCTCCGGCGTCCACCACCGGCCGCTCAGGAAGCTGGGGAGGATGGTCTGGGTCTGTGTTGCCGTTGCCACGGTGCGTGGTCCTTTCGCTCGGGTGCGTGCGGGGGACGGTCCGTCGCCCGCATCCTGACCGATCGTTCGGTATTATGACCACGATAACCTACGTCACACGCCGGGACCACCGCCCCACGGTGGTCCCGCACCACGTCGCCGAGCCCCGAGGAGCGCCATGACCACGACCGAGACCCACGAGCCCTGGCGCATCGTGCTGGGCGAGCTCGACGAGAAGATGGGCGTCACCGTGCTCGAGGAGTCGGCGGAGCGCGTGGTCGCCTCCATGCCGGTCGAGGGCAACCGCCAGTCGCTGGGCCTGCTCCACGGCGGGGCCATGGTGGCGCTGGGCGAGGCCGTGGGCTCCTGGGCGGCGGTGATCCACGCGTCCACCCTCGGCAAGGTCGCCGTGGGCGTGGACGTCAACGCCACCCACCACCGGTCCTCCCGCGCGGGCACCGTGACCGCCACGGCCACCGCCCTGCAGCTCGGCCGGTCCCTCACCTGCCACGAGGTGGTCATCGAGCACGAGGACGGCGCACGGCTGTGCACCGTGCGGATCACGAACTTCCTCAAGGACAGGCCGCAGCCGGCCGGGACGTAGGTCCGGGGCCGGATCAGGACGGGCGGCCGAGCCGCCGGCGCAGGGCGGCCAGCTCCTCGGGGGCCAGCCCGGCCTCCACGAGCCAGCGCGAGGCGTCGAACCCGGTCAGCAGCTCCTCGAGGGCCGCCCGGCGCTCCGCGAGCAGCGCGGTCAGCTCGCGCTCGGGGTGGTGGCGCTCCACGGGGTGCGGGACGGGCGAGACGCGGTGCCACTCGTTGATCCCGCGGGCGGCGGCCTCGTCCTCCGCGAGGAGGCGCTCCGGGGGCGCGCCGGCCAGCCCCAGGAGCAGCAGTGCGAGCACCCCGGTGCGGTCCCGGCCGGCCGAGCAGTGCACCACCACGGCGCCCTCGGCGGTCGCCACCGCTCGCACCGCGTCGGCGAGGAGGTCCGGGAACAGCTGCAGGTAGGCGCGGTAGCCGCGGGGGTGGTTGAGGTAGGGCGTGCCCACCAGCGGGAACTGCGGGTGGGCGGGGTCCTCGGTGGGGCGGTGCAGCACCGTGATGCCGGCGCGGGCGGCCGGGTCGTCCACGGGGTCCGTGGGCCTTCGGCGTCGCTCGTCGGCGTTGCGCAGGTCCACGACCGTGCGCACGCCGTCCGCGGCGGCGGCGCGCCAGCCGGCGGGGCTCAGCCGCTCGGAGCGGCCCATCCGCCACACGTCGCCCGCCAGCCGCCGGGCGTTGAGCGCGCCGTCCCACGTGGCGGGGGCACCGGGCTGTGCGTGCATGCCCCCACCCTATGACCGGCGTCCGACGGCCCGCTCGTCCCGCGAGCCCTGCTCGGGCGCACGGACCCCACCGGTGCCGCCCGGGACGGCGGCACTCCTCGTGCGGTCCCGGGCAGCACCGGTGGGTTCGGCGGCAGGGGCAGGGGCGGGGCTACTGGTCGTAGGCGAAGAAGCCCTTGCCGGTCTTGCGGCCGAGCTCGCCCCGGGCCACCATGTCGCGCATCAGCTGCGGGGGCTCGAACCGCGGCCCGAGCTCGGAGGCGAGGTACTCGGCGATGCCCAGGCGCACGTCCAGGCCCACGATGTCCGTCAGCGCCAGCGGGCCGACCGGGAACTTGTAGCCCAGCACCATGGCGTTGTCGATGTCGGCGGGCGAGGCCACGCCCTCCTCGACCATCCGGATGGCCTCGAGCGCGATCGCCACGCCCAGCCGCGAGGAGGCGAAGCCGGGGGCGTCGTTGACGACCACCGCGGTCTTGCCGAGGCCCTCGACCCACTGCACCGAGAGCTGCCTGAGCTCCTCGCCGGTGTGCTTCGAGTTCACGACCTCCACGAGCTTCGAGGCCGGCACCGGGTTGAAGAAGTGCAGCCCGCAGAACCGCTCGGGGCGGGCCAGCTGCTCGGCCAGCCCGTCCACGGACAGCGACGACGTGTTGGTGGCCAGCCACGCGGTCCCGGCCAGGTGGCCCTCGACCTCCTGGAGGGCGGAGACCTTCAGGTCCCACACCTCGGGGACGGCCTCGACGACGAGCTCGCAGTCCGCGAAGTCGGCGTGGTCGAGGGAGACGGTCAGGTTCTCCGCCCACTCGTCCAGGTTGCCGTCGACGCTCCCGCGCTCCAGCGACTTGGCCAGGTCCCGCTCGATCCGCTCCCGGGCGGCCTCGGCGGCCTGCCCGTCGCGCTCGACCACGGTCACCTTCGCCCCGGCGAGCAGGAAGGCGTGGGCGATGCCCGCGCCCATGCGGCCTCCGCCCAGGACGCCGACGGCGGCGGGAACGGCCAGTGCGTGCTTCTCGGTCATGGTCCGGGTGCTCCTACTTCTTGTTCTTCTTGCGGTCCAGGAAGGCCTGCATGCGGTCGAACTTCGCCTGCGACTCGAAGAGCACGGCCTGGGCCAGCTCGTCGATGTGCGGGTGGGCCGACGGCGGGGCGGCGAAGACGCGCTTGGAGATCCGCACGGCCAGGGGGTCCTGGGCGCCGATCCGGTCGGCGAGCGCGTGTGCGGCGCCGACGAGCTGCGCGGGCTCGTGCAGCTCGGTGACCAGGTGCAGGGCGAGGGCCTCGTCCGCGTCGAGGATCCGGCCGGCGAGCAGGATGTCCAGGGCGACGGGTTCGCCGACCAGCTCCTTGAGCCGCCACAGCCCGCCGGCGGCGGCGATGATCCCCAGGTTCGTCTCCGGCTGGCCGATCCGCAGGTGCGGGGTGGCGATGCGGAAGTCGGCCGCGTAGGCCAGCTCCGCGCCGCCGCCCAGGGCGTATCCGTCGATGGCGGCGATCACGGGCATGGGCAGCTTGTGGATGCGGTCGAAGATCTGGGAGTTGATCCCGGCCAGGGCGTCGTCCCGGCGCCGCTCGCGCAGCTGGGCGATGTCGGCGCCGGAGGCGAAGATCCCCCTGCCGTTCACCTCGGTGCCGGAGAGGATCAGGACCTTGGGGTGCCGCTCCAGGTAGCCGCAGACCGTGTGCAGCTCCTCGACCATGGTCGCGTCGATCGCGTTGCGCACCGCGGGGCGGTCCAGGACCACGTGCAGGCGGTCCTCGCGCTCCTCGAGCCGCAGGGCGGCGAACTCTCCGCCGAGGATCTCGCTGGGACCCACCATCAGAGCTTCTCCACGAGCATCGCGGTGCCCTGGCCCACGCCCACGCACATCGTGGCCAGGCCGCGGTCCGCGCCCTCGCGCTCCATCCGGCCCAGCAGCGTCACGACCAGCCGGGAGCCGGAGGAGCCCAGCGGGTGGCCGAGCGCGATGGCCCCGCCGTCGTTGTTCACGGTGCCCGCGTCGAGGCCGAGACGGCGGATGCAGGCGAGGGACTGGCTGGCGAAGGCCTCGTTGAGCTCGACCGCCCCGAGGTCGTCGATGCCCCACCCGGTGCGCCCGAGCACCTTCTGCGTGGCGGGGACGGGGCCGATGCCCATGATCTCCGGGGGCACGCCGGCGGAGGCGCCGTCGACGATCCGGGCCCGGGGGGTCAGGCCGTACTTCTCGGCGGCGCGCTCGGAGACCACGAGGATCGCCGAGGCGCCGTCGTTGAGGGAGGAGGCGTTGCCGGCGGTGACGACCGTGCCGTGGTCGACCACGGGGCGCAGCCTGGCGAGGGCGTCCATCGTGGTGCCCGGTCGGGGGCCCTCGTCGGTGTCGACGACGGTCTCGGCGCCCTTGCGGCCCTTGACCGTGACCGGGACGATCTCGGGGGCGAACCGCCCGGCGTCGATCGCGGCGATCGCCTTCTCGTGGGAGGCCACGGCGAACGCGTCGGCGTCCTCGCGCGAGATGCTGTCCACGATCGCGACCTCCTCGGCCGTCTCCGGCATCGAGTAGGTCATCTTGTCGTGCTTCTTGAACTCGGGGTTGGTGAAGCGCCAGCCGATCGAGGTGTCGAACACCTCGCCGGGCTTCGCGTACGCCTTGGCCGGCTTCTCCATCACCCAGGGGGCGCGGGACATGGACTCCGTGCCGCCGGCGACGACGATGTCGGCGGCCCCGGCCTTGACCATGTGCGAGGCCATGATGATCGCGGACAGCCCGGAGGCGCACAGCCGGTTGACGGTGATGCCGGGGACGGTGTCGGGGAAGCCGGCCAGCAGCCAGGCCATCCGGGCGACGTTGCGGTTCTCCTCGCCGGCGCCGTTGGCGTTGCCGAGGATCACCTCGTCGACGTCGTGCGGGTCGATCCCCGCGTCGGTCACCGCGTGCTTGACCACGAGGGCGGCGAGGTCGTCGGGGCGCACGCTCGCCAGCGCGCCGCCGTAGCGGCCCACGGGAGTGCGGGCCCCGCCGACGAGGAGGGCCTGAGGGGATGAGGGCATGGAAGGAACTCCTGTCGCGACGGGGAGCGGCCGACGTCCGGGCACCGTCGCCCGAATTTACTGACCGATCGTTCATCAAACCTTCCCACGCGGGCGCCCGCATGGTCAACAGAGCGCGCCGACGCAGTGGCCCGCGGTGCGCTCCCGGACCGGGACCCGGGGGCCCGCGGTCCGGCGGCGTCCCGGGAGGCCGCCGCCGGACCGCGGGCCCGTGAGATCCTGGCGTCCTCATCGCAGACACGAGCCGGCGCCGCGCCGGGGTCACCGGAGGTGCAGGATGTCGTTCCAGGAGTCCATGGAGCTCGTCGGGGAGGCCGTCGACGTCGCCGGCGTCGTCGCCATCGTCATCGGGACGGTGGTGGCGAGCCTCCTGGCCCTCAGGGAGCTGCTGGGCAGCCGCGGCGGGGACCGCGGCACCTACGAGAGCTACCGGCAGCGGCTCGGCCGCTCGATCCTGCTGGGCCTGGAGCTGCTCGTGGCCGCGGACATCATCAAGACCGTCGCCATCACCCCCACGTTCGAGTCGGTGGGGGTGCTGGCGCTCATCGTGCTCGTGCGCACCTTCCTCAGCTGGTCCCTCGAGCTCGAGATCACGGGCCGGTGGCCCTGGCAGAAGGAGCACAGGGAGCCCGCCCTCCGGTCCCCGCAGGCCGGGTAGGGCCCGCCCGGGCCGTCAGGCCTCGGGCGGGTACTCCTCCGGGCGCAGGTCACGGCTGCACGGAACGCGGTGGCCGGGCGCCAGCTGGTTGGCGGCCCGCGCGAGGCCGTCCCGGTGCCGGGGCGGCAGGTACAGGGCGTGGTGCAGGTAGGCGTCGAGCTCCAGCTCTCCGACCTCTCCGCCCAGGTGGACGTACCGCACCCACAGGTCGCGCGCTCCCAGTCCGCTGCTCGTCAGCGCGGTGCGGATCATCCTGGCCTGCGTCCTGGCGACCGTCCGATCGTCCATCCGACTCCTTCTGCCCGCTGCCACCAGGATATCGGGGGACCGGGGCACGGGCAGCCCGCACAGGGGCACGGACCGGCCGGCGAGAACCACCCGGGTCTACAGTCTCCTGCCGGCGGTGAGGGAGGCGGACATGAACTCGGCGACGACCTGCTGGGAGATGGCCACGTCCAGGACGAAGACGCCCTCGTCGTGGGTGTCCAGCCAGTCGGCCAGGGCGGTGAGATCGGCCAGGGAGGTGGCCTTGGTCCCGGCCGCGCCCATCGCCCGTCCCAGGGCGGCGAAGTCGACCTCGTCGATGAGCATCGCGGTGGGGTCCAGGCCCTTGGAGGCGTACTGGTGCAGCTCGGCGCCGTAGGCGGAGTCGTTGAGCACCACGACCACCCCGCGGCGGGTGGCACGCAGGAAGGTCTCGAGGTCGGCCAGGCCCATCAGCCCGCCCCCGTCACCGGAGACGAACACGGTGGTGCGCTCGGGGCGGGCGACCGAGACCCCGGCGGCGGAGCCGAAGCCCAGGCCGATGGACTGGAAGGCGGTGCCGACCAGGACCATGGCCTGCGGGTCGGGCACGCTCAGGTACATCGGGGCCCAGCCGATGAAGTGGCCCCCGTCCATCACCACCGAGCGTTCCTCCGGCAGGACGTGCTCGAGGGCCGCGACGACGGCGCGGGGGTTGAGCCGGCCGTCGGGGCCGAACTCGGCCGGGTCCTCCACGGGGGCGGAGCCGCGGAAGTCCTCGGTGGCGACCTCGGGGGCGGCCGCCCGCCAGGTGCGCTGCGGGTCGGCGGCCGGGATCCGGCCGGTGAGGGCCTCCAGGGCCGGGCCCAGGTCCGCGCGGACGTAGTCGGTGACCGGGGGCGTGCGGTCCTCGGGCTCGTTGTCGATGCGGACCACCCGGGTGCCCTCGCCGAAGAGGGTGCCGTAGCGCAGCTGGAAGGCGTTCAGCGAGGCCCCGGCGACCAGCACGAGGTCGGCCTGGCGGGCCAGGTCCAGGCGGTGGGCGCGGGTGAAGCCCCCGGCGATGCCCAGGTCCCAGGGGGAGTCGAAGATCCCGGTGGCCATCGCCGAGGTCATGAACAGCGCCCCGAGGCGGTCCCCGAGCTCGGTGAGGGCGGTGGCGGCCCCGGCCAGCAGCACCCCGCGCCCGGCCAGGATCAGCGGGCGGGCGGCGCCGCGCAGCAGGGCGGCGATGCGGTCGAGCTCCTCGGCCTGGGCGTTCCAGGCCGGCTTGCCCGGCAGCGGGTCCAGCTCCACCGGGTCCGCCAGCGCGGCGGTGGCGTGGTCGTAGGGGATCGCCAGCACCACGGGCTGGACCGTCTGGGCGGCCAGGTCGAAGGCCCGGTGGGTGATCGCGGCCGCGTTGTCGGGGCCGGCGACGAGGGTGGTGACCCCCACGGCGGCGGCCGCTCCGGTCTGGTCGATGTCGAAGGGGCGGGCGCCGGTGGTGGGGGCGTCGCCGACGACGAGGACCAGGGGGATGCGGGCCATCCGGGCCTCCGCCAGGGCGGTGTAGGTGTTGGTGAACCCGGCCCCGTAGGTGGTCGTGGCCGCCCCGACCCGCCCGGTGGCCCGGTGGTAGGCGTCGGCCATGGCCACGGTGGCGGCCTCGTGACGGGCGGAGGTGAAGCCGAAGCCGCGAGAGGTCAGCGAGCTGATCAGGTGCGCGTTGCCGTTGCCCATCAGCCCGAACAGGTGCTCGGTGCGCTCGGCCAGCACGTCGGCCACCGCCGTCGAGACCGTGGGGAGCAGGGGATCGGTGGTCGTGCCGGTGGTGGTGTCGGCGGTCATGGAGGAGTCCTTTCGGCGGGGCTCCGGTGGGAGCCCCCGGGGTGGGAGCTGGGGTGTGCTCGGGGCGGGCCCGGCACGGGCGGAGCCGCCCGCCCGCACCCGTGGGTGCCGGCGGGCGGCTCGGTCGTGCGTGCCGGGGCCGAGGTCAGTCGCGCTGCTTCTCGGCGGCCTCCGCGGCGGCGAGGATCTCCGCGGCCTCGGGGTGCTCGGAGACGTAGTCCTGGTGCACGTCCTGGACGTGCAGGTCGATCTCCTGGATGTCCTTCGGGACCATGGACACGGCGATGAAGGAGACGATCGCGATGCCGGCGATGTAGACGCCGATGGTCCACGACATCCCGGTCTCGTTGAGCAGCAGCTGGGCGATCATCGGGGCGAACGCGCCGCCGATGATGGAGCCGAACGCGTAGCCGATCGAGACGCCCGAGTAGCGCACGCGGGCCGGGAACATCTCGGCGTAGAGCGCCGACTGCGGTCCGTAGGACGGGCCGAGGCCCACGGTGAGGATCACGATGGACAGGGCGAACAGCGGCAGGGACGCGGTGTCGAGCAGGAACCACATCGGCACGGCCCACAGGATGATGATCCCGTAGCCGATCTGGAAGGTGCGGACGCGGCCGATCTTGTCGGAGATCCAGCCGCCGAACATCGTGAACACGAGCCAGCCCACGCCGCCGATGAGGGAGGCGATGAGGGTCTGGGACCGGGGCATGCCCAGCACGTTGGCGCCGTAGGAGGCGAAGAACGCGATGACCAGGTAGCCGGCGGCGTTGTTGGCGGCGAAGATCAGGGCCGCGAGGGTGACCTGCTTGGAGTTGTGCTTGAACAGCTGGCCCAGGGGAGCGGAGGACTCCTTCTTGCGCAGCTGCATCTCCTTGAACACCGGGGACTCGTCCACGGTCTTGCGGATCAGGTAGCCGACCACGATGAGCACCACGGAGGAGATGAACGGGATGCGCCAGCCCCAGGCCTGGAAGTCCTCGGGGGTCATCATCGAGGTGAGGGCGAACATGAAGGACGTGGCCAGCAGCATGCCCAGCGGCACGCCGATCTGCGGGTAGGCGCCGAAGAGCCCGCGCTTGTTCCGCGGGGCGTGCTCCACGGACATCAGGGCCGCGCCGCCCCACTCGCCGCCGGCGGAGAAGCCCTGCATGATGCGCAGCAGCACCAGGAAGATCGGGGCCCAGACGCCGATCGTGGCGTAGGTGGGCAGCAGGCCGATCAGCATCGTCGCCGCGCCCATGCCCACGAGGGTGAGGACCAGGACGAGCTTGCGGCCGTACTTGTCGCCGAGGTGGCCGGCGACCACCGCGCCGAGCGGGCGGAACAGGAAGCTGATGCCCAGGGAGGCCCACGCGACGACCTGGGCGAGGCCGGCGTTCTCCTCGGACAGCGGCGCGAAGTACAGCGGGGCCAGGACGAAGGCCGCGGCCTGGGCGTAGATGAAGAAGTCGTACCACTCGATGGTGGTGCCCACGAGGGTGCCGGCGAGGACCTTGCGCTCCTCGCGCGACATCTCGTGCCGCCCGGCCGGGGCGGATGAAGTGTGCGCCATGGGATCTCCAGTGTGGTCGGGGACGGCGACGTCCTCGGCGGAACCGAACGGATTATGACCGAACGTTCGGTAGTTCGAGACGATACTACGGATGAAAGTGATGCCTGTCACCATCCGTGCGGAACGGCCGATTCATCCGTCGGAAATGTGACGCACCTCACCTGCAGGAGGCCGGTGGGGTCAGCCCGCCGGCCTCCCGGCGGGAGCCGCGGCGCCGGGACCGCGCCCGCCGGAACGCCGCCGGGCCCGGCCCTCGAGGAGGACCGGGCCCGGCGGCGCGGCGGGGGCGTCGACAGCGGCGGCTCAGCGGTAGAGCCGCTCCGAGGCCAGGCGGGCGCCCTCGACGAGGGACTCGAGCTTGGCCCACGCGATCTGCGGGTGCAGGCGCCCGCCGAGCCCGCAGTCGGTCGAGGCGACGACGTTCTCGCGGCCCACCACGGAGGCGTACTGCTCGATCCGGTCCGCGACCAGCTCGGGGTGCTCCACCACGTTCGTCGAGTGCGAGACCACCCCGGGGATGATCACGCGGCCCTCGGGCAGCGGGTGGTCCCGCCAGACCTTCCACTCGTGGGCGTGGCGGGCCGAGGCGCCCTCGAAGGTGTAGCCGCCGGCGTTGATGGTCAGCATCAGGTCCACGAGGTGCTTCAGCTCGAGGTCCGTGGTGTGCGGGCCGTGCCAGGAGCCCCAGCACAGGTGGAAGCGGACCTGCTCCTCGGGGATCCCGCGCAGCGCGTGGTTGAGGGCCTCGACGCGCAGCCGGGTGAACGCCAGGTAGTCCTCGACCGTGGGCTCGGGATTGATCTGGTCCCAGGACTCCGCGATGGAGGGGTCGTCGATCTGCACGGTCAGCCCGGCGTCCGTGATCGCCAGGTACTCCTCGCGCATCGCGTCGGCGCACGCGTACACGAGCTCCTCGTCGGTCTCGTAGTACTCGTTCGTCACCCGCGCCGCGGAGCCGGGGGAGAGGGCGGCGACGAACCCGGTCTCCGCCCCGGTGGCCTCCAGGGCGGCCCGGAGGTGGCGGACGTCCGAGGCCACGGCCTCCTGGCCGGTGTAGCGGAGCGGCCCGGTGATCTTGGGCTGCTTGGTCGAGGAGCGCCCGGTGAGGATGCCCGACGCCGGGTCCTCGTACGCCTCCCGGAAGCGCTCGCGGTCCCGGCGGTCCGGGAAGCTGGTGAGCACGATGTGGCCGGGCGAGGAGCGCTTCTTCTCCGTCGACGCCCACCGGTCCTCGTCGGAGGGGGTGAGGCCGCCGAGGCGGGAGAAGGAGTAGTTCCACCACGCGCCGTAGTCGACCGCGCTGGACATGGTGTGCCCGTACTCGCCGTCGTTGACGACGTCCAGGCCGATCTCGCGCTGCCGGCGCACCACGTCCTCGACGCCCGTGGCGAGCTCGGCGGTGAGCTGCTCGAACGTGATGGCGCCGTCGGCGTGCTGCTGGTTGGCCTCGAGCAGCCGCGGGGTGCGCGGCAGGGAGCCCACGTGGGTGGTCTGCACGTGGTCGGTGTTCTGCATGGTCATGGGTGTCCTCCTCGGGAACGGCGGGGAAGCGGGGGCGGTCAGGGCCGGAGCCGGCGGGAGGCGAGCTCGGCGCCGCCCCTCGCCCGGTTCGCCTCGAGCAGCGCCGGGGTCCGGGGGGGGGGCCCGGCGTGGGTCGTGCGGATGCGGTCGGTGCTGTGCGGCATGGGCCGTGCGTCCTTTCCATCGGTCCTGGCGGTAGCACCGGAGGCGGGGCGGGAAGCCGTCGCCCGGGTTGCTGCGGCGTCGTCGAGCCAGATCTCTCGGCCGCTCTGGATGGTGACCCTGTCATCCAAGCGCACCCGTGCGCGCTGCGCCATTCGGCGCCCGGATGACGGACATGACGCCGTGTGACGCGACCCGGCGCGCGCTCCCGGGCGGCGCTGTCCTTCGCGAACATGGCCTGGATCACATACCGTGGCGGTGATCCGTGCCCCTCACCCCGCGGGCACGACGGACCAGAGGAAGGACCCCCATGTCCCGGACGCCCCAGCAGCAGGACCTCGAGGGCCGCACGGCGCTCGTCACCGGTGGCGCGAGCGGCATCGGCCTGGCCGCCGCCCGGGCCCTCGCCGGCTCCGGCGCGCACGTGGTCGTGGCCGACGTCGACGAGGCCGGGGCGCGGCGCGTCGCGGACGAGCTCGGCGGCCGCGCGTGGGGCGTCGACCTGCTCGACACCGCGGCGCTCGCCGAGCTGAGCCTCGAGGTCGACGTGCTGGTCAACAACGCCGGCATCCAGAAGGTCGCACCCCTCCAGGAGTTCGACCCCGCGGACTTCCACCGGATCCTGGTGCTGATGCTGGAGTCCCCGTTCCTGCTGGTGCGCGCCGCGCTGCCGCACATGTACGAGAGGGGCTGGGGGCGCGTCATCAACGTCTCCTCCGTGCACGGGCTGCGGGCGTCCCCCTACAAGAGCGCCTACGTCTCGGCGAAGCACGGCCTGGAGGGGCTGTCCAAGACCGTCGCGGTGGAGGGCGCGGCCCACGGGGTGACGAGCAACTGCATCAACCCCGGCTACGTGCGCACCCCGCTCGTCGAGAAGCAGATCACCGACCAGGCGAAGGTGCACGGGATCCCCGAGTCCGAGGTGGTGGAGCGGATCATGCTCGGCGAGACGCCGATCAAGAAGCTCGTGGACCCGGAGGACGTCGGCAGCCTGGTCGCGTGGCTGGCCGGACCGCACGCGTCCATGGTCACCGGGGCCTCCTACACGATGGACGGCGGCTGGACGGCGCGCTGAGCCCGCCCCACGCCGCGGCGGTGCGCTGCGGTGCCGCGTCCGGACAGCACGGCGGCCCGGACCGCCCGCTGCCGGTCCGTCCGGGCCCGGCGGCCCGAACAGCACGGCGGCCCGGACCGCCCGCTGCCGGTCCGGACGGGTCCGGCTGCCCGGACGGTCCGCCGCCGGCCCGGGCCGCTCAGCGGTGGCCCAGCTCCCGGGAGAGCCGGTGGGCCTCCGTGAGCAGGGCCCGCCCCAGGGGCTGCCGGCGCTCGCCGGTGAACCGGGGCTCGATGCCCGTGAGGCTCAGCGCGTAGACCGGCGCCCCCGTTGCGTCGAAGACCGCCGCGGCCATGCCCCAGCTGCCCTCGACGATCAGCCCCGGGTTCACGGCGAAGCCCTCCCGCCGCACGTCCGCGAGCAGGGCCCGGATCCGCTCGGGCGTGTGGCCCGGGCCCCAGCCGGCGCGGGCTCCGGCCGTCGCCGCGAGGACCCGGTCCACCTCCGGGTCGGGGAGGTGGGCCAGGATCGCCAGCCCCGCCGAGGCCACGCCCAGCGGCAGCCGCAGCCCTTCGTAGAGGACGTGGGAGCGGATCGGGAACGCCCCCTCCACGCGCGCCAGGCAGACGGTCTCGAGTCCGCGGCGGACCGACAGGAACGCGCTCTCGCCGGTGGCCTCCGCGAGCCGGCGCAGCGACGGCCCGGCCAGCTCGCGGATCGGATAGCGGTGGGCCGCGACCGCGCCCAGCACGTACAGCTCGGGGCCCAGCTGCCAGGTCCCCGTCCCCGCGGCGCGGTCCACGAGACCCTCCTCGGCCAGCCCCGTGAGCAGCCGGTGCACGGTGGGGCGGGTCAGCCCCGTCTCGGCCGCGAGCTCCGCCACGGTGCTGCCCTGCTCCCGGCCGGCCACGGCGCGCAGCAGCCGCGCCACCCGGTGGACCACCTGGGTGCCCGCACCCGCCGTCCGCTCCTGTCCCATGACTCCACTATATGGACACTCGGCGCAGGAATGGCCGGATGCTGAGGAGAAGTCCTGCGCTTCCGGCGGTCCTGTTGACCGACATGTGGAGGCTCCCTAGATTGAGGTCTGAGTCACAGTCGCACGAGAGGGAGGGGTCAGGGTGTCCAAGGTCAGGGACAACGCCGCCGAGCTGCTGGCGGAGAGCCTGCGGAACGGCATGACGCTCGCCGTGGGCGGGTTCGGGCTCAGCGGGATCCCGCGGGATCTCATCGAGGCGGTGCGGGACTCCGGGGTCACGGACCTCACGGTGGTCTCCAACAACATGGGCGTGGACGGCAAGGGCCTCGGGGTCCTGCTCGAGAACCGGCAGGTCAGGAAGGTCCTCGCCTCCTACGTGGGCGAGAACAGGCTGTTCGCCCAGCAGTACCTGGACGGTGTCCTCGAGGTCGAGTTCAATCCGCAGGGCACCCTGGCCGAGCGGCTCCGGGCCGGCGGCGCGGGCATCCCCGCCTTCTACACGAGGACCGGGGTCGGCACCCTCGTGGCCGAGGGCAAGCCGCACGCCGAGTTCGACGGCGAGACCTACGTGCAGGAGCGCGGCATCGTCGCCGACATCGCCCTGGTCCACGCCCACACCGGCGACTCCGACGGCAACCTCGTGTACCGCTACACCGCGCGCAACTTCAACTCGATCGTCGCGACCGCCGGGAAGGTCACCTTCGCGGAGGTCGAGCACCTCGTGGAGGTCGGGCAGATCCACCCGGACCACGTCGTGACCCCGGGCGTCTACGTCCAGCACGTCGCGCAGTACAGCGGCGCCCCCAAGGACATCGAGCAGCGCACCGTCCGCCCCCGCCCGGCCGGGCGGACCGACCAGCAGAACGGAGACCAGGCATGAGCTGGACCCGCGACGAGATGGCGGCGATCGCCGCCGTGGAGCTCTCCGACGGCGACTACGTCAACCTCGGCATCGGCATCCCCACCCTCGTGGCCAACAACCTGCCCGAGGGCGTGAACGTGGTGCTCCAGTCCGAGAACGGCGTGCTCGGCATGGGCCCGTTCCCCTACGAGGGGGACGAGGACCCGGACCTCATCAACGCCGGAAAGCAGACGATCACGCTGCAGCCCGGGGCCTCGATCTTCGACTCCGCCACGTCCTTCGGGATGATCCGCGGCGGCCACGTCAAGATCGCGATCCTCGGCGCCATGCAGGTCTCCGGCACCGGCGACCTCGCCAACTGGATGATCCCCGGCAAGATGGTCAAGGGGATGGGCGGCGCCATGGACCTGGTCGCCGGCACCCCGCGCGTCGTCGTGCTGACCGAGCACGTGGCCAAGGACGGCTCCGCGAAGATCAAGACCGAGTGCGATCTCCCGCTCACCGGCGTGCGCGTGGTCGACCGCGTCGTCACGGACCTGTGCGTGTTCGACGTCGAGGACGGCGGCCTCGTGCTGCGCAGCCTCGCCCCCGGCGTCACCGAGGAGGAGATCCGGGGAAAGACCGAGGCGTCCTTCCGCACGGACCTGCAGGACGTCACCCCCGACACCGTCCCCACCGAGACCGCCGCCCCCGGCGGCGCTGAGGAGAACCGATGAGCACCGCCACCGACGTCGTCGTCCTGTCCGGCGCCCGCACGCCCCAGGGCAAGATCCTGGGCCACCTGGCGTCCTTCACCGCGGCCGAACTGGGCGCCCACGCCATCCGGGCCGCGCTCGAGCGCGCCGGGATCGCCCCCGAGCAGGTGGACTACGTGGTCATGGGCCACGTCCTGCAGGCCGGGGCCGGGCAGAACCCGGCCCGGCAGGCCGCCGTCTCGGCGGGCATCCCGCTGGACGTGCCCGCCGAGACCGTCAACAAGGTCTGTCTCTCCGGGCTCGTGGCCGTCACCAACGCCGCCCGGATGATCCGTGCGGGCGAGGCCGAGGTCGTCGTGGCCGGCGGCCAGGAGTCCATGACCAACACCCCGCACCTCGCGATGGGCGTGCGGCAGGGCAAGAGCTACGGCGACCTCAAGCTCGAGGACGCCGTGGCCAAGGACGGGCTCGTCGACGTCGCCGCGTGCGTGTCCATGGGCTCCCTCACGGAGTCCGGCAACGGCGAGCGCTCGATCTCCCGCGAGGAGCAGGACCGGGTCGCCGCCCAGAGCCACCGGCGCGCGGCGCGCGCCGCGGAGGAGGGCGTCCTCCGCGACGAGATCGCCCCCGTGACCGTCCCGCAGCGCAAGGGCGAGCCGCTGGTCGTCGACACCGACCAGGGCGTCCGGCCGGAGTCCACGGCGGAGTCGATGGCGAAGCTGCGCCCGGCCTTCGCGAAGGACGGCACCATCACGGCCGGCAACTCCTCGCCGCTCTCGGACGGCGCGGCCGCCCTGGTCCTGGCCAGCCGCGAGTACGCCGAGCGCCACGGCCTCGAGCACCTCGCCGTGGTCGGGGCCCCCGGCCAGGTGGCCGGGCCCGACACCTCGCTGCACTCCCAGCCGTCCCGGGCGATCGAGGCGGCCGTGGCGAAGGCCGGCTGGTCCGTGCAGGACCTGGACTTCATCGAGATCAACGAGGCGTTCGCGTCCGTGCTGATCCAGTCCCTGAAAGACCTCGACTACCCCGAGGAGAAGGCCAACATCCACGGCGGCGCCGTGGCCGTCGGTCACCCCATCGGCGCCTCCGGGGCGCGCCTGGCGCTGCACGCGGCGTTCGAGCTGTCCCGCCGCGGCTCCGGCCGGGCGGCGGTGTCGCTGTGCGGCGGCGGCGGGCAGGGCGAGGCGCTGCTGCTCTACCGCGACTGACCCCCGCCGGCGCGACCGGCCCCCACCGGCGCGTCAGGGCTCGGCGGCTCCGTCACCGACGTCGGCGGGTGCACCGCCACGACGCGGCCCGCTGCCCGGGGTCGGGGCCCTGCCCCGGCCAGGACGGGGTGCCGCGGCGCCCCGGGCGGCGCCACCGGGACGCCCGTGGTCCCGGACCCGGCGTCCGGGGCGGTCCGGCCGCCCGCCGGCGCGGACCGAGCCGGCCGCGCCCGGCGGGCCGGCCGCTCACGCGGTGCGCTCCGGGACGCCGCGGTCGCTGCCCGGGCGCAGCAGGTCGGCGCTCGAGGGCACGCGCGGGTGGTAGCGGCGGTCGAGCAGGGTGTTGGCCGCCCAGGACAGCAGGTCCCGCTCCCGCACCGGCAGCTCCAGGCACTGGTGCAGGTACGCGCCGACCTCGAGCTCGTCGGCGCTCCCGCCGAGGCTGAGATAGCGCACCCAGAGCCGGCGGTGCTTGATCGACGCACGCTCGAGCGCCTGGTGCAGTCTGACGGCCTGTTCCCGGCCCAGGGAGTCGTCCATCGTGGTTCCTTCCGTGCGGTGCGGGGGGGGGGGGGGGGGGGGGGGGAGGGGCGCGGGCGGGGCGGCGGCCCCGGGGC
>NZ_JAVFWZ010000081.1:0-594 GCF_040981245.1 Kocuria cellulosilytica
GAGGAGCTGTCCCGGCCCGTGACCGTGTCCTACCTGGCCGCCGCGCGCCCCCGCGTGGCCGAGGCGGTGGCCGACGCCAGGACCGGCCTGGCAGCGAAGGGCCGCGTCGTCGTCGCCAACTACCTGCTGGCCCCCGGCTACTTCCTGGATCTCTCGCGGAAGGCCGGCGCGGACGTGGACACCGAGCCGCTGGCCGTGCCCGAGGGGGAGGTCCCGCCCGAGCTCGTGGACGTGGTGGTCACCCGCTACCGCTCGGTGGCCTGAACGCTCAGCTCGCGGCCCGAAACGCCGAGTCCCCCATGATGTCGCAGTTCCCCCCGATCAAGCGGGGGGAACTGCGACATCATGGGGGACTCGGCGAAAAGGCCGCCCGGGGTCTGGGGGGCTCGGCGCGGGGAGTGCTGGTCAGTCGCGGACGCGGGTGAGGTCGGCGTCCTCGTAGCGGACCATCCTCGAGCCCGTCACCAGGCGGTGGCCCAGCCACAGGGCCAGGAACAGCGGCAGGCCGATGTAGGCGGTCAGCGCGGCCATCAGGTCCATGTCGCCGATGAACGCCTGGTAGTTCTGCCCGAGGATCACCACGGCGCACAGCAC
>NZ_JAVFWZ010000082.1:0-593 GCF_040981245.1 Kocuria cellulosilytica
TGTGACCCGCTCCGACGGGGAGCTCCCAGGGGCGTGTGGTTGCATGAGGGCATGAGCGCAGCACACCGCACGCCCGAGACCGATGCGCACGGGGAGGCTCCGGGGATCGTCCGGTGGGACCTCGCCGCCGCCGCCGCCGCCCGGATCACCCCGCCGGGGCCGAAGATGTCCGCTCGTGCCATGCAGGCCGCGGTCGCGTCGATGCGCCGCCACGCCGAGGCGTCCGTGGACCACGTCCACCGCATCACCGGGCTCGAGGCGGCCCGGGACCTCCGGGACTCCACGGTCCTCGTCGTGGACCGCGCCGGGTGGTCCCGCGCCAACGCCCAGACCTTCCAGGTGCTCATGGAGCCGGCGGTCGAGGCGCTGCGCCGGCGCCGCCCGGAGCAGTTCGGCGCCGCGGCCACCGCGCTCGGCGGGACGGCCACGGCCATGGAGATGGCCGCGGTGCTCGGCTTCCTCTCGGCGAAGGTCCTCGGCCAGTACGACCCGTACGCCGGGCTCGTCTCCGCCCTCGCCGAGCAGCGCCACCCGGGCGGGCGGCTGATGCTCGTGGCCCCCAACATCCTCACCGTGGAGCGGGAGCTCAACGT
>NZ_JAVFWZ010000083.1:0-590 GCF_040981245.1 Kocuria cellulosilytica
TGGACGAGCCGTTCTCGGCCCTGGACACCATCACCCGGGACCTGCTTCACGAGGAGCTGCTGCGCTGGTGGCGCGCCAGCGGCCGGACGATCGTGTTCATCACGCACGACGTCGCCGAGGCCGTGCGGCTGGGCCAGCGGGTGCTGCTCATGTCCTCGCGGCCCGGGCAGGTGGTCCAGGAGTGGGACACCCGGCCGTGGAAGGACCCCGAGTCCTACGGCTTCGAGGGCAACGCGCAGTCGCTCGACGACACCCTCGGCGAGCTGACCCGCACCATCACCGCACGTCTGCGTGAGGAGATCAGCCGCCATGCGAAATGACACCGCCGACACCGCCGCGCCGCCGGCAGCCCCCGCGCCCCGGGACGCCGAGCGGCCGGTCACCGGCCCGCAGCCGGTGCCGCACGCCGGGCAGGGCGACGCCGGCGAGGAGCTCGCCGGGCTCGATGCCCTGCAGACCGAGCGCACGCGCAAGACCTCTGCCGGCGAGGTGTTCCGCACCAAGGTGGCCCCGCCCCTGGTCGCCCTGGTGGCCGGGCTGCTGCTGTGGCAGCTGCTCGTCGCCCTCCTCGGCCCCCGTCCGGACGTCAT
>NZ_JAVFWZ010000084.1:0-589 GCF_040981245.1 Kocuria cellulosilytica
CGTCGTCGACGATCATCGCCCCCCACCCAGTTCACGAGGTCGAAGCGGTCCACGAGCGTCCACTCCGGCAGCGCGTGGACGAGGGAGCGGTAGCCCTTGGGGGAGAAGAAGCGGGAGTCCATCTCCAGGCCCACGCACCCGCGGGCGGCCGGGGCCTCCCGGCCGCGGCGGCGCAGGGCGAGGGCCACCCGGTCGAACGGGTGCAAGTGCGGGTGCTGCACGTACCGCTCGGGGTAGCCGATGATCTGCTCCGGGGGCAGCCGCGCGGTGCGGAACGCCCCGCGGGCGTCCATCTCCCGCAGGAACAGGAGCAGCTCGCCCTCCGCGGGCACGAGGAGCAGCTGCGGGGTGTAGAAGGACCAGGCGTCGTAGCCGGTCAGGTAGAACAGCTTCGCGGGGTCCGTCACGACCAGGGCGCTCAGGCCCTGCTCCGCCATCTTCTCCCGCACCGCCCGCAGCCGCGCGGCGTACTCCCCGGGGCTGAACAGGGTGGGGCGGACGTCGGGGTCGGGAGCGGTCACAGGGGCGGTCGCGGAGGTGCCCATGGCCCACCATGGGAACAGCCCCGGATGATCGTCAACAATCGGAC
>NZ_JAVFWZ010000085.1:0-586 GCF_040981245.1 Kocuria cellulosilytica
AAGCTCGTGGCACAGATGGACGACGACGTCGCCCGCACGCGGGAGCTGCTGGCCGCCGAGGCCTGAGCCCCGGCGGCCGCCCGCCCCGCGCCGGGACTCCCGCGCTACATCTCCTCGTGCGTGTTCGGGTCGTAGCCCGATCCGCTGATGCCGGTGTGCAGCATCCGCATCCGGTCCATCTGCGCCTCGTCGAGCTCCCAGTCGAAGACGTCCAGGTTCTCCGCCATCCGCCCGGTGTCGGAGGTCTTGGGGATCGGCACGGTCCGGGACTGCAGGTGCCACTTGAGCACCACCTGCGCCGGCGTCCGGCCGGTCCGCCGCGCGATCTGCGCGACCCACTCGTGCTGGAGGAGGTCCGTCTTGCGGCCCAGCGGGGACCAGGCCTGGGTGATGATGCGGTGCTCCTCGTGGAACTCCCGCAGCCGCTCCTGCTGGTACTGCGGGTGCAGCTCCACCTGGTTCACGGCCGGGGTCGTCCCGGTCTCGGAGACCAGGCGCCGGATGTGGGCGGGGGTGAAGTTCGACACGCCGACCGAGAGGACGAGGCCCTTCTCCTGCAGCTCGAGCATGGTCCGCCACGTCTCGA
>NZ_JAVFWZ010000013.1:0-74323 GCF_040981245.1 Kocuria cellulosilytica
GTGCTGTGCGCCGTGGTGATCCTCGGGCAGAACTACCAGGCGTTCATCGGCGACATGGACCTGATGGCCGCCGCCTCGGCCTACATCGGCCTGCCATCACTCGCATCCATCGTGCAATACAGCGTCACGGATCCAAGAAATGGCAGAGACTCCACAAATATTGAAGGGAACACACCAAATCCCTGCCGACCGCTCGAACCGCGACGGCGGCAAAAGGAACGCGTGGATTCGCCAGCACGTAGCTCTCCATGCCAGGACATTGCCGATGCAAAGACTATAGAAATGCATATTCACATTCTTGGTCGGGCGATCTCGGGCGTTGGTCGAACGCACGACAGCCATGCCAGCGGCCAGGTCCTTGCTTCTCCAAACCTCGCTGGAACAAGACACCGTTTGGGTCAAGCACACGAAATCACCGGAGCTGAGGCACCCGGGCATGACAACGCGCAGTTCATCGTCCGTGAGAGCCATTGACACCTCGGCTTGGAATCGATGGGCATGCCATGCTCGGAGCGTCGCAACTCTGCCATCTCTTCATCGCTCGCGATGCACAAGGATCAGGATGACGAACCGGACGACCATGGAATGCCCCCCGCAGCCGCGGACCAGCACGGAAAGGTGCTGCCGTGTGCACCGCCCATGGCGCCACCTGCTGCCCAAGCCTCTCCATGACAAATGCACCGGTGTTCTCACGACACCCGCAAACGCATCCCTCCACCTACACCGCGACGAACTCGTCGTTCACGGGACAACGGACGCAGATCCGGTCGAGTCGCCCCGATCTGCTTCCGACGGAGCAACCAGCGGCCCTTTGGCGAGGATCTGGAACCGAAGCAAGGAAATTGACACGTGAGTACATCTGGGATGGCATGTCCGGCAGAGAGACCCGCGGCACGAGCGGCTGGAGCCGAACTCGCTCCTTCCCGCCTTGGCCCTCTGACGCGCCGATGGATGCAACGCCTGGCCGTACCGTTGCTGGTCTTCCTCCAAGTACTCCTCTCTCTGAACCTCGGCAATACGGCGTTCGAGGACGAGGCTCTCTACATCCAAGCGGGCAAGGATCTCCTTGCACACTGGCAAACCGGCGTTGTGGCACCCGACTACGGTGTTTTCTTCTCCGGAGCCCCATTGGCCTACCCGTTGCTGGCCGGGTTCCTGGACCGCATCGGAGGGCTGGAGCTGGTGCGAAGTTTCAGCATGGCTTGCATCGTGGTAGCGATGCTCAGCACTCGGGCCACCGCCGCCCATGTATTCAGTCAGAGAGCCGGGGACCTTACCGGCTTCGCCTTCGCGGTGACGGGTCCGGTAGTGTTTCTCTCCGCCTTGGCCACCTTCGACGCCCTCTGCCTTATGCTGCTGTCAGTGGCACTGCGGCTTGCGGTGACGCAAACGTCGCGCAGCTCGGCGGTGCTGGTGGGTCTCGCGCTTGCCGCGGCAACAGTCGTCAAGTACACAAGTGCTGTCTTCCTACCCGTGGTACTGGCCATGGTTCTGGTAGCAGCCGGCCGACAGACGGGCAGAAATCGCTTAGTCCGGTTCTTGACCGCCGCGTTGGTGACGGCGGTAGCAATCGGTCTTCTCTACGGCCTCTGGGGCAGAGAAGTCCATGACGGTATCGTCCTCACCACTGCCAGTCGCGAGGTGTTGAACCCGACCCCAAATTCGCAGCTGGCCGGGTACTTTGCCCGGGACATCGGCCTACTGACCTTACTTGCACTGGTCGGCGGTTACTCCTTGATTCGATCGCTGCGGTCCGCTCTCCTTGTTTTGTTGTTATTCACAGGTGCATTCGCGCTAGTGCTGAGCCACCTACATCTGGGAGAATCCGTGTCTTTCGAAAAGCATCTGGCCTACTCAGCCTTGTTCCTGGCACCGCTGGCGGGCCGGTCGCTGGCGTATCTTGCAAAGTCGACGATGCACATGATGCTCCTGGCGGCTCTCATGGTTGTGATGCTCGTTTCCGGAACGTCGCGCGCTGGCGGGATGTACCAGTGGCCGAACGTGGAACCAGTGGTTGCGGTCGTCATGGCCGAGAACCCAGAAGCTGGCATGTATCTTTCAACGCAGGCATATCCGCTCAGGTACCACACCTGGGACGAGCATCCGGAGATCCAGTGGGTGCCCCACTACAACATCGCTGCGAGCAGCCCCGAGGCGATACGGCAGTCCGTGGAGGATGGGACGTACGAGATGTTCGTGTGGTCCGCGGACAGCGCCGGCAGCTCCGCGGAGGATCCTCAAATAGCCGTCCTTCGGCAGGCCGTGCAAGACAGTCCACGCTACAGACTCGTCACGGAGCCGTTCAGAGCGCCGGCGTGGGGAGGGGAACAGGTCTGGCACGTCTACGAGCTGAAGGGTTGACGTCAATCAAGAACCGCATCCTCTTTCAACCTCGGTCGGCTCAAGCCACCGAGCGGTAGCGGGAGACCACCACGTCCACGAGCTCGGGCGGGACCTCCCCCTCGGACACGGCCAGCGGCTCGGTGTCCACGTCCGCGCCCGCCTTCCGCGACAGGTCCAGGAAGTAGCCGGGGGCCAGCAGGTAGTTGGCGACGACGACGCGGCCCTCCTCCGCCAGGCCGGCCCGGGCGTCCGCCACCGCCTCGGCCACGCGGGGGCGCGCGGCGGCCAGGTAGGACACGGTCACGGGCCGGGACAGCTCCTCGGCCAGCTGCTCCGCCACCGTGGCGCAGTCGGCCACCGCGCGGCGGTCCGAGGACCCGGCCGTCGCCAGCACCACGGCGTCGTGCTCCCCCAGCGGCGTCCCGGCGGCCGCGCACGCCTCGTGCACCCGCCGGGCGAGCAACCGGGCGAGCGCCCGGTCCGGGCCCAGGGCGGCCGAGACGCGGTGCAGGTCGTCGGCGGCCACCGCCTCGGCCACGTCCACGTAGACGTGGTAGCCGGCGGAGAGCAGCAGCGGGACCACCACGGCCGGGCGCCCGGCGTGCTGCTCGGTGCGCTCGGCGAGGTCCGGGGTCTGCACGTCCACCCAGGTGGGCACGACCTCGACGTCCGGCAGTTCGGCGGCCACGGCGTCCACAAGGCGCTGCACGGCGGTGCGCCCGGCCGGGGAGCGGGTGCCGTGGGCGCAGGCGAGCAGGACGGGGGGCTCGGTTCTCGTCATGGCCCCCAGCCTACGAGCGGGGCCCGGGGAAGGACGCCCGCGTCATGCGGCGTCACGGGCGCAACCGTGCTGTAACACGCGTGCCGCATCCTGGTAGGGACGCACGACCCCCCGCCCGCCCCCTGGAGGACCGCATGCTGCTGACCGCCGACCTCACCGACGTCCCGGTGCTCGTCCTCGGCGCCCCGGACCAGACCCGGCGCGCCCGGCACCGCTACGAGGCGGCCGGTGCCGCCGTCCGTTCCGTGGCCGAGCCCGCGCTGCTCGGCCCGGCGGACCTGGTGGGCGTCGCGCTCGCCGTGGTCGTCGGCCCGGCGGCGCAGCGCTGGCGCGAGGCGCTGCGCGCCGCCGGCGCCCGGGTGCCCGTGGTGCAGGAGCCCGCGGCCCGCACCGGGGGCCGTGTGACCCTGGTCGGTGGAGGCCCGGGCGCGGACGACCTGCTCACCGTGCGCGCCGTGGCGGCCCTGCAGGACGCCGACGTGGTCTTCGTCGACCGGCTCGCGCCCTCGGGTGCGGTGGCGGCCGCGGCCCCCGGCGCCGAGATCGTCCCGGTGGGCAAGACCCCCGGCCACCACCCGGTCCCCCAGTCGCGGATCCAGGACCTCATGGTGGAGCACGCCCTGGCCGGACGCTCGGTGGTCCGGCTCAAGGGCGGGGACCCCTACGTCTTCGGCCGCGGCGCCGAGGAGCTCGCCGCGTGCGCCGCCCACGGCATCCCGGTGGACGTGGTCCCAGGGATCACCAGCGCGGTCTCGGTGCCGGGCGCGGCCGGGATCCCGGTGACCTTCCGCGAGGTGTCCCGGATGTTCACGGTCGCCTCCGGGCACGTGCCGTTCTCCGAGGCGGAGCTCGCCCACTTCGCCGGCCTCGGCGCGGGCGGGGGCACGCTCGTGGTGCTCATGGGCGTGGCCACCCTCCCCCACCTCGTGGCCGGGCTGGTCCGCAACGGCGCCGATCCCCGCACCCCGCTCGCGGTGGTGGAGCGCGGCTTCACCGACCGGCAGCGCTCCACGATCACCACCCTCACCGACGCGGTCGCGGACACCGCGGCGGCGGGCTGCGGCTCGCCCGCCGTCGTCGTCGTGGGCCCCGTGGTCCGCCTGGCGACCGCCGAGCGGGACGCGTTCCTCGCGGAGGTCACCGCCCATGGCTGCTGAGGACCTGCCCCTGGCCGGACGGGTGGTGGGCGTGACCGCGCACCGCCGCTCCGAGGACCAGATCGCAGCACTCGAGCGCCGCGGCGCCCGCGTGCTGCACGCCCCCGCCCTGCGCGTGGAGCCGGTCGGCGAGGACGCCGGGCTCGCGGCCGCGTCCCGGGCGATGTTCGACGCCCGTCCCGACCTGGTGCTGCTCACCACCGGCTACGGGCTGCGGCGCTGGCACGACGCCGCGGTGGCCCAGGGCTTCGACGCCGACCTGCTGCTGTGCCTGCGCGAGGCCGCCGTCTACGTGCGCGGGCCCAAGGGCCGCGGCGCGGTGCGCGGCCTGGGCCTCGAGGACGCCGGCATGTCCGCCGACGAGACCACCGCCGGGCTCGTGGACCTGGTGCTGGCCGAGCACGGCGGCGACCTGACCGGGCGCACCGTCGGCCTGCAGCTGCACGGGATCGCGGACGCGGTCCAGCGCCGCCGGCTCACCGACGCCGGGGCCCGGGTGCTCACCGTGACCCCCTACCGTTGGGCTCCCGCCGACGACGCCGGGCAGGTCCCGGTGCTCGTGCGCGAGGCCGCGGCCGGGCGGGTGGACGCCGTGACGTTCACCGCCGCCCCGGCCGTGGACGCGCTGTTCAGCACGGCGGAGGAGCTGGGGCTGCACGAGGAGCTGCTGGCCGCGTTCCGCCGTGGGATGCTCGCCGCGACCGTGGGGCCCGTGACGGCCGCGCCGCTGCTCGAGCTCGGGATCGACCCGCTCGTGCCCGAACGGTTCCGGATGGGCGCGATGCTCAAGCAGCTCACGGAGGCCCTGGCCGGCACGGACACCGGCGACGACGCTCGGTAGCCGCTCCGGCCGCCGCTGGACGCGGCGGGTGCTCGGTGCTGGAGACGTCACGGGTGCCCTGGCGGCACGCCCCGGTTGTCGGCATGGCGACCGTGGTACGGGAGCCGTTCCACCGGCGCGCAGTCGTTCGCCGGCTCGCCACGGGTCAGGACGATTGCGGGGGCGCGCCGGGGCGGGGGTCAGGGGAACCGGGGGTACCCCGACGCACCCCTGCGACCGTTCGGCCACCGCCGTCGTCGCAGGTCAGGCGGACCTTGGTTCGCCGTGCACTGAATGTAGCACTCCCCGCCGGATTAGCGAACACTTTCCTGATGTAATGGTGACGGAACGGTCACGGTCCGCGCACCGAGCGTGCCACCGGGTCCTCCGGCCGACGCTCCCCCGGGTCCGGCCAAGGCGGCCGGTAGGCTGGGCGCGACCCGCCCGACCCGTCGAAAGGCCGCCCGTGACCACCCCTCAGCTCGCCTCCTACGTCGACCACACGCTGCTCAAGCCGGAGGTGTCCCGCGAGCAGATCGCCACCCTGTGCGCGGAGGCCAGGCAGTACGGCTTCGCCTCGGTGTGCACCAACCCGGTGTGGACCTCCTTCGTGCGGGAGCAGCTGGCGGGCAGCGACGTGCTGACCTGCGCGGTGGTCGGCTTCCCGCTGGGCGCCTCCGCCACGGAGGTCAAGGCGTTCGAGACCGCCACGGCCGTGGCCGCCGGGGCGGACGAGATCGACATGGTCATCGACATCGCCGCCGCCCGCGCGGGCGAGCGCGAGCGGGTCGAGGCGGACGTGCGCGCCGTCGCCGAGGCCGCCCACCGGGGCGGGGCCCGGCTCAAGGTGATCATCGAGACGTGCCTGCTCAGCGACGAGCAGAAGGTCCTCGCCTGCCAGGCCGCCGTGGCCGCCGGCGCGGACTTCGTGAAGACCTCCACCGGCTTCTCGACCGCCGGGGCCACCGTGGAGGACGTCCGGCTGATGCGGGAGACCGTGGGCCCGGACATCGGCGTCAAGGCCTCCGGCGGGATCCGCACCCGCGAGGACGCCCTGGCGATGATCGAGGCCGGCGCCTCCCGGATCGGCGCCAGCAGCGGGCCCGCGCTGCTCGGCTGAGCCCGCCGCGCCCCGCGGGCCGCACCCCGGCGGGCCGCGCCCGAGCGACTAGACTGACCGCGAACGCCTCCGCGGCCGCCCGTGACCGGCCGCCTCCCACCGCCAGAAGGATTGGAACCATGGCCAACCGAGCCCAGTCGTCCACCAGCGTCTCGGAGGACGCCTCGCCCCGCGCTCGCAGCGGCGGCGCCGCCGTCCGCTCCCACTCGGGCCAGGGCCGCACGGTCAACAACCTCGTCTTCCTCGTGCTGTGCATGGCCATCATGATCGGCAGCTTCATCGCCTTCGCGAGCTACCCGAACAGCCCCCTCGTCTGGATCATCGGCCTGGGCCTCTACGCCCTGGCCCTGCTCGTGCCGGTGGGCATCCTGCAGACGAGCACGGCGAAGAGGGCCGAGGGCGGGCGCACCCTCGCCATGGACGTCCCCCCGACCACGGAGGTCGCCGGCACCCCCACCACCGCCGAGAGCTTCCCGGACCGCCCGAGGGACATCGGCGCCCGGGACGCCGAGGTCCGCTCGGAGCACAAGGACGACACCCTGGGCAAGGCGACCCAGTAGCCCGGCCCGCACGACGACGCACGGGCCCCCTTCCGCGACCCGCGGGCGGGGGCCGTGCGCGTTCCCGGCGAGAGTCGCCGGTGCGCACGGGGAGGGTCCGGGGTGTCGGCCCAAACGACTAGACTGGACGCGAATGCATCGCGGCCCGCCCGTGGCCGGCCGCCCCCCAGATCGCCAGAAGGATGGGAACCATGGCCAACAGAGCTCCGTCGTCCACCAGCACGTCCGCGACCGGAGCGTCGACCGGCCGGAGCGGCGGCAGCAACGCCACCGTGCGCTCGCACTCCGGCCAGGGACGCACGGTCAACAACCTGCTCTTCCTGGTGGCCTGCATGGCCATCATGATCGGCAGCTTCATCGCCTTCGCCAGCTACCCCAACAGTCCCCTGGTCTGGTTCATCGGCCTGGGCCTCTACACCCTGGCGCTGCTCGTGCCGGTGGGCCTCCTGCAGTCCAGCACGGCGAAGAGGGCCGAGGGCGGGCGCACCGTCGCCATGGACGTCCCCTCGACCACCGAGGTGCCCGGCGTGGACCGCACCGCCGCCGCGTTCGACGACGGCCCGCGGGACGCCCGCGAGCGCGACGCCCGCACCGCCGCCGTCCACCACCACGACAAGTACGGCAAGGCCACCGAGTAGCACCTCGCCGGCAGCACCACCTGTCGTCTCGAGGGCCCCCTCCCGCACCGGGAGGGGGCCTTCGCACGTTCCGCGATCCGGACCGGCCGCCGCTGTCCCGGTGGCGGCTCAGGCCGTGGCCGGCTCCTTAGCGAAGACCGACTCGACCACGCCGCGCGCCCACGCGAGCACCGCGCCGTCCACGAGGTCCTTGCCGCCGATCCGCTCGGTCTTGGGCTTGGGAATCAGCACCTGGGAGGTGTCGGTGCCGGGCACCGTCTTGAGCTGCGCGCCCGGGTAGAGGCGGGTGAGCCGCATCTGCCGGGACTCGGGGAGATCGGCCGGGGCGAAGCGGACCATGTTGCCCTGGGCGGCGACGTCGGTGAGGCCGGCGGCGCGGGCGGCCACCCGGAACCGGGCGACCTCGAGCAGGTTCTGCACGGGCTCGGGCACCTCGCCGTAGCGGTCCACGAGCTCGGCGGCGACCTCCTCGATCGCCTCCTCGGTGGCGGCGTTGGCGAGGTTGCGGTAGGCCTCCAGGCGCAGCCGCTCCCCCGGGACGTAGTCGTGCGGCAGGTAGGCGTTGACCGGCAGCTCGATCTTCATCTCGGTGGGCCGCTCGTCCTCCTCGCCGCGGTACTCGGCGACGGCCTCCCCCACCAGGCGCAGGTACATGTCGAAGCCCACCCCGGCGATGTGCCCGGACTGCTCCCCGCCCAGCAGGTTGCCGGCGCCGCGGATCTCGAGGTCCTTGACGGCCAGCTGCATGCCGGCACCGAGCTCGTTGTGGGCGGCGACGGCCTTGAGCCGCTCCAGCGCCGTCTCGGAGAGCGGCTTCTCCGCCTGGTACAGGAAGTAGGCGTAGGCCCGCTCCCGGCCACGGCCCACGCGCCCGCGCAGCTGGTGGAGCTGCGAGAGCCCGTAGCGGTCCGCGCCGTCGACGATCAGGGTGTTGGCGTTGGCGATGTCCAGTCCGGTCTCCACGATGGTGGTGCACACCAGGACATCGAACTTCTTCTCCCAGAAGTCCACGATGATCTGCTCGAGCCGTGACTCGGACATCTGCCCGTGCGCCACGGCGATCCGCGCCTCGGGCACGAGCTCGGCGATCTCCTTGGCCTTGCGCTCGATCGAGGACACCCGGTTGTGGATGTAGAACACCTGGCCTTCGCGCATGAGCTCGCGCCGCACGGCGGCGGAGACCTGCTTGTCGGTGTAGGCGCCCACGTAGGTGAGCACGGGGTGGCGCTCCTCCGGCGGGGTGGCAAGGGTGGAGGTCTCGCGGATGCCGGTCAACGACATCTCGAGGGTGCGCGGGATCGGGGTCGCGGACATCGCCAGGACGTCCACGTTGGTGCGCATCGCCTTGAGCTTCTCCTTGTGCTCCACGCCGAAGCGCTGCTCCTCGTCGATGACCACCAGGCCGAGGTCCTTGAACTGGACCTCCTTGGACAGCAGCCGGTGGGTGCCGATCACCACGTCGATCGTCCCGTCCCTGAGCCCGGCGAGCGTCTCCTTGGTCTCCTTCGCGGTCTGGAACCGGGAGAGTGCGGCCAGGCGCACGGGGAAGCCGGAGAACCGCTCGGTGAACGTCTCGGCGTGCTGCTGGGCCAGCAGCGTGGTGGGCACGAGCACGGCGACCTGCTTGCCGTCCTGGACGGCCTTGAACGCCGCGCGCACGGCCACCTCGGTCTTGCCGTAGCCCACGTCCCCGGAGATCAGCCGGTCCATGGGGACCTCGCGCTCCATGTCCGCCTTGACCTCGTCGATGGTGGTCAGCTGGTCCGGAGTCTCGATGTAGGGGAACGCCTCCTCGAGCTCGCGCTGCCACGGGGTGTCCTCCCCGAAGGCGTGGCCGCGGGAGGCCATCCGCGCCGAGTACAGCCGGATCAGCTCGTTGGCGATGTCCCGGACGGCCTTCTTGGCGGCGCGCTTGGTCTTGTTCCAGTCCGTCCCGCCCATCTTGGACAGGGTCGGGGTCTCACCGCCCACGTAGTTGGTGACCTGGTCGAGCTGGTCGGTGGGCACGAACAGCCGGTCCCGCGGGCCGTTGCGCTTGGACGGCGCGTACTCGAGCACCAGGTACTCGCGCACGGGCTTCGGCTGCCCGGGCTTGATCATCGCCCCGGCGATGGGTCGCTGGATGAGCTCCACGAACTGGCCGATGCCGTGCTGCTCGTGCACCACGAAGTCGCCCTGGCTCAGCGCCAGGGGGTCCACGGCGTTGCGCTTGCGCCGCACGGGGAGCTTGCGCATGTCCTTGGTGGTGTACGGGCTGGCCTTGCCCAGCAGGTCCGCCTCGGTGAGCAGCACGATCTGCGGACCGTCCAGGGCGAAGCCCTTGCCGGCCACGGCGGTGGTGAGCTCCACGATCCCGGGCTGCGGCTCCTCGGCGAGGGACTCGCGGCGGGCGGCCGGGATCCCGGCCTCGTGCAGCAGCTCCGCGATCCGGGCCAGGGGGCCGGGCCCTTCGGTGACGGCGACGACGCGCCAGCCGTCGGCCACCCGTCCCTGCAGGAACTCGAGCATCGCCTCGACGTCGCCGTGGAAGCCCAGCGGGTCCCGGGCGGCCACGGTGAGGGTGTCGGCGTCCGAGTCGATCAGCGCGATGTCCTCCGCGGCGGTGTCGGCGTCCACGTCCTGGCCGGCCACCGCGTTGACGTTGAGCGCGGTCACGGCCCACCAGCCGAGACCGGTGCCCAGCGCGGTGGCCCGGGCCTCGGCGAGGGTCTGGAAGGACCCGGAGGCCAGGGTGCGCCCTTCGCCGTCGTCGGCCCGGACGGCCTGCTCGGCGGAGCTGATGTCGATGGGCGCGGACTGCCCGTCCGAGGCGGAGTCCCAGGCGGCGAGGAGGAACTCCTCGTTGGTGGCCACGAGGTCGTGGGCGCGCGTGCGGACCTTCTCGGGCTCCATGACCACCACGAGGGAGCCGGGCGGGAGCAGGGAGAGCATCGGCACCATGCCGTCCACGAGCAGGGGCGCCAGGGACTCCATGCCCTCCACGTAGATGCCGCCGGCGATCCGCTCGAGCATCGACTCGGCCCCGGGCAGGGAGTCCTTGAGCTTCGCGGCCCGGGACATCACGGACGGGGTGATGAGCACCTCGCGGCACGGCGGGGCCACGAGCCGGTCCGGGTGGTCCCCCGTGGTCAAGGTGCGCTGGTCGGCGACGGCGAACCAGCGCAGCTCGTCGACCTCGTCCCCGAAGAACTCGATGCGCACCGGGTGGTCCTCGACCGGGGAGAAGACGTCGATGATCCCGCCGCGCACGGCGAACTCCCCGCGCCGGGTGACCATGTCCACCCGGGCGTAGGCGGCCTCGGCGAGCGCGCTCACGGCGGTGTCGAAGTCGAGCTCCTCCCCGCGGGCGAAGCGCACGGGGTCCATGTCCCCCAGGCCTTCGACGACGGGCTGGAGCACGGAGCGGACCGGGGCCGTCAGCACCCGCAGCGGGCGCTCGGGGTCCCGGCCGGCCAGCCGGCGCAGCACGTCGAGGCGGCGGCCCACGGTGTCGGAGCGCGGCGAGAGCCGCTCATGCGGCAGGGTCTCCCAGGCCGGGAACTCCGCGACCTCCTCCCCCGGCAGGTACGCGCCCAGCGCCGCGGCGAGGTCCTCGGACTCGCGGCCGGTCGCGGTCACGGCCAGCAGCACCGGGGCGCGGTCGTCGGCCGGAGCCGGGGCGTCGTCGAGGGAGCCGCGCAACTGGGCGGTGAGCACCGCGCGCATCCCGTCCGGGGCGCTGATCACGGTCTCGGCGCTGCGCTCCCCCGGCGGCAGGCCGGCCTGGGTGCGGAGATTGGCGAAGGAGCGCTCCGCCCCGAGGGCGGCGAGCAGTCCGGACAAGGTCATGGGGAAGCAGTCTCCTGGGACGCTGAGTGGGGTGCTGGTGGAGCACAGAGGCTGTCGGAGCCAACGTTCGCGGGTCCCAGCTTACTCCCGGGCCCCGACAGGGCCCGGGTCCGGAGCGGAGGCCCCGCAGCGCAGGGCCCGGAATGCTGGGCTCACTGCCCACGGCCCGGAGGCCCCGCGGCGCAGCGCCCGGCCTCCGGGACCCGGTGCCCACGTCCCTGAGGCCGGGCGCCCGCCTACCATGGGGGCACGCAACCGCCGCTGCCCGTCCGCCGTCCCGAGGAGCCCTCCATGGCCGTCACCGCCTCCACCACCGTCCCCGCGCCCGTCGACCAGGTCGTGGTGACCTTCTCCGACGAGGAGTTCATCCGGCACGTGACCCACCGGGCCGGGGCCACCCTGGAGTCGGTGGAGGTCGCCGGGGACGTCGAGGCCCAGTTCGCCGTGACCACGGTGCGCAACATGGCCGCGGACCGGCTGCCCGAGATGGCCCGGAAGTTCGTGGGCTCCTCGGTGCAGCTCACCCAGGTGGACACCTATTCCACCGCCGACGCCGACGGGATCCGCGTGGTGCGCACCGAGATCTCCGTGGCCGCCCTGCCGGTCTCCGGCTCCGCGACCCAGACCCTCACCCCGCAGGGCGAGGCCACCGACGTGCACGTGCACTGCGTGGTGAAGGCCAACATCCCGTTCGTGGGCAAGATGGTCGCCGAGGCCGCCGAGCCGTTCATCGGCAAGGCCCTGTCCCTGCAGTCCCAGGAGGCCGAGGCGTGGCTCGCCGGCCGCTGAGCCACTGACCCGCTGGCCCACTGCCCCACTGCCCCACTGCCCCACTGAAGCCTCTGCACGTCTTTCCCGGCGGAATGGTCTGCGCGCCCCCGGCGCAGTCGTAGACTGACCCTGTTTTTTCCGATGACGAACAGGAGTCCGACCGTGAGCGCAGTCGAGAAGGACGAGCACGGGCCCGGGCTGGGCAACTTCCTCCGCAAGGACCTGGTGGGGGGCGTGCTGCTGCTGGTCGCGATGCTGTCCGCGCTGGTGCTCGCCAACACCCCGGGGGGCGACTGGTACTTCACGCTGCGGGACACCCACATCGGCATCGACTTCCCGGGCCTGGACCACACCGTGGGCGAATGGGCCTCGGAGGGTCTGCTGGCGATCTTCTTCTTCCTCGTGGGACTGGAGCTCAAGACCGAGTTCGTGGACGGCGAGCTGCGCAACATCAAGAAGGCGATGCTCCCCATCGCGGCGGCCTTCGGCGGGGTGATCGTCCCGGCGCTGATCTACGTGGCCGTCAACCGGATCAACAACGCGGACCCGAGCACCATCGACGGCTGGGCGATCCCCACGGCCACCGACATCGCCTTCGCGGTCTCGGTGCTCGCCGTGGTCGGGGCATCGCTGCCCGTGGCCATGCGCACATTCCTGCTGACCCTCGCTGTGGTGGACGACCTCATCGCGATCGTCATCATCGCCTTCGTCTACACCGACGGTGTGCAGGGCCAGTTCCTGCTGCTGGCCCTGGTCCCCCTGGCCCTGTTCTACTACCTCACCCAGCGCTTCATGATCTTCTTCCTGACCCGGCCCTGGGCCGCGTGGGTGATCCTCATGCCCATCGGCGTGCTCACCTGGCTCTTCGTGCTCGAGGCCGGCGTGCACGCCACCATCGCCGGCGTGCTGCTCGGGTTCATGGTCCCGGTGCTGCACGTGAAGCCCCGGGTGATCCGCGGCGACGTCCCGGAGCTGGGCCTCGCCCCGATGCTCGAGCACCGCTTCCGGCCGCTGTCCAACGGCCTGGCCATCCCGGTGTTCGCGTTCTTCGCCGCCGGCGTGGCCGTGGGCGGAGCGAACGGCGTGGCGGAGTCCCTGACCGATCCCGTGGCGATCGGTATCGTGCTGGGCCTGGTGGTCGGCAAGCTGGTCGGCATTTTCGGTGCCGCCTGGCTGATGGACCGGTTCACCCCGGCCACGAAGGACGACGACTACACCTGGCTGGACCTGGGCGGCCTCGCCCTGGTCGCCGGCATCGGCTTCACCGTCTCGCTGCTCGTGGCGGAGCTGAGCTTCGGCACCGGCAGCCCGCACAACGACCACGCGAAGGTTGGAATCCTCACCGGCTCGGCGATCGCCGCCGTCATCGGCGGCTCCCTGCTGGCCGTGCGCAACACCCACTACAAGAAGCTACGCCTCCAGGGCGTGGAGGTGGACAAGTTGGACGCCGCCTAAATGAGTGGTTACAAGGGGTCTGGCGGAATAGGGCGAGGGTGCCAAAAATCGGCATTGCTACCCAACGCGACCCTGGAGGTTTTCCTGGACGCCGATCTGGATACCCTCGCCACCGCACTGTACGTGAGCGCGAATGAGCTGTTGAAGCCCCATCCCGAACTCGCCCCGGCCCGCCCATCGACCGGGATCGCCCCGCGGATCACCGACGCTTCAGCTGGTCACGCTGGCAGTGTTGCAAGCCCTGGGCGGCTACACCAGCGAAGCTCGGTGGTTGTGCCATTTCGATCAGCGCTTTCGCATCAACCATGCCCCATCATGAGAAGCCCGCAAGCATGAACCAACCGTCGAGGAGCCGCACCACCACCGAATGTGCGACAGAGCCGATAACTGGACAGACCCGAACCAGGCGATCCCGGGCAGGCTCGGGGGATCGGGGTGCTTCGTCGTCGCTGCTGCTGCCGGTCGAGAACTGCTCCAGCAGAGCCGAAAGTTTTCCCTGTACCTCGACCACCCACTTGGCCGTCTCCAGTTCCTCGACCAGGCGCTGGTTCTCCTTCCGCAACCGGACTGCCTCCCGGGCGGCAGGATCGGCCGGGGCCGGGCCCGAGGACCTGCCCAGCGCCTCCAGGGTCCCTGCATCGCGCTGGTCGCGCCAGGAGCTGATCAGCGAGGTGTACAGACCCTCCCGGCGCAACAGGGAGCCCTTGCCGGCACGGTCACAGGCTTCGTACTCGGCGAGCACGTCGCGCTTGTACTTCGCGGTGTAGGTCCGCCAGGCGCGCCCGCTCGGGGACCTCGGGATCGGGAACATCGTTCATTGCTCCAGCCTGCCCGGAACCGGCCGCCTGCGTCACTGCCCTGGTCCTCAGGGGAACTCCCGTTACCTTTCTCGTGACCCATCCGTCCCGCAGGATGGAGGGGTGTTGGCCGGCCGGTTGCCGGCATCATCGTTTGCCCCCAGTCACCCATGATCGAAGGCGGTGTTGTCACCGAGGGCCGGTCCGTTGGTCACGGATCGCTGGTAGAGGCGAGAACTTCTTGGGGGACCTTCGTAAGATGGATGCCGAGCGTGACCACCTCCCCGGCCGGCCAGCACGCGCAGATGCCAGCGCAGCAGAAGGGATGGGTCCTTGTCGGAGCGACCACTGCCGGCGGTGTTCGTCGGCCTCGACGTCGGCAAGTCCGACCACCACGCGGTGGGCGTGACAGCGGCCGGGAAGACGGTCTATGACAAGGCCCTGCCCAACGACGAGGCCCGGCTGCGGGCCATTCTCGAGGAGCTGGCCGCCGAGCACGGGCCGGTGCTGATGGTCGTGGATCAGCCGGCCACCATCGGGGCGCTGCCGGTGGCCGTCGCCCAAGCCACCAACGGCGTACAGGTGGCCTATCTGCCCGGGCTGGCAATGCGTTTCGATCGCTGACCTGCACCCGGGCACGGCCAAGACCGACGCCCGCGACGCGGCCATCATCGCCGAGGCGGCCCGGACCATGCCGCACACCCTGCGCAACATCCGGGTCGACGAGGCCCAGATCGCCGAACTGGCCGTACTGGCCGGCTTCGACGACGACCTCGCCGCCCAGATCACCGCGACCTCGAACCGGCTGCGAGGCATGCTCACCCAGATCCACCCGGCACTGGAACGGGTGCTGGGGCCGCGGGTCACCCACCCGGCGGTCGCCGATCTGCTGAGCCGCTACCCGACCCCAGGAAAGCTGGCCGCGGCCGGGCGCGGCCACGTGCGGGCGAGACTGAAGAAGCACGCCCCGCGATTGGCCGAGCCCCTCACTGGAGAGATCTTCGACGCTCTGGAGCAGCAGACCGTCGTGGTCGCCGGCACCGAGGCCGCTGCCACCGTGGTCCCGATCCTGGCCGGGCAGCTGGCCTCTCTCACCACGCAGCGGGCGCAGGTCGCCGCGCAGGTCGAGGCCCTGGTGGAGGCCCACCCTCTTTCCGAGGTCCTGACCTCGATGCCCGGGGTAGGGGTCAGGACCGCCGCGAGGATCCTCACCGAGGTCGTCGGCAAGGAGTTCCGAGATGCCGGGCACCCGGCCTCCTACGCCGGGATCGCCCCCGTCACGAGACGGTCGGGAACCTCGGTCCGCGGCGAACACGCCCCCAGGGACGGGAACAAGAGACTGAATCGGGCGCTGTTCCTCTCGGCCTTCGCCTCGCTCCACCATGCCTCGTCACGGGCTTACTACGACCGGAAACGAGCCCAGGGCAAACGCCACAACCAGGCGATCATCGCCCTGGCCCGCCGACGGACCGACGTCCTGTACGCGATGCTGCGCGACGGCACCCTCTACCAAGACCCCACCCAGCCCCAGACCCCATCACCGGTAGCACTGGCCGCTTGACGAAAACCATAGAGGCACCCCCCGCCCTCGAGACACTGATCAGGACTCTCCTGGTGCCTCACTCAAGGCTGACAGACAGGGCGAAGCCACCGGTAGGGTGGAGCCCCCTCTCATTCGTTCTGCACTCGGTGCACGCTCCAATCGCCGATCGTTCGCACCGGCACGGAATTCTCCAAGGCCTCGCCTGCCATGTCCAGGTCGAGGCTGTCGATCGACTTCCGAGTATGGGGTCCCACGACGATCCAGTCGATGGCATCCGCGCCTTGGGGGTGCTCGATCAAGAACTGTGGGTCCAGGTCCGCTTTCTCAGTCGGTACCACCGTCCACGTGCCGCTGCTCTTGTCGGCGTGGAGTTCTTTCCACATGACGGCAGGCACCAGGACGGTGTCCTTCGGCGGTATCTCGTTCGCGACCCACTGCAGTGTGCTGGCCCAATCCCTATTGGCTTCACGGGTCAAGATCATCCTGTTCTGCTCCAACCACTGTGGAACCGCCATCAGCACGAGACCGGCGGCGATACAGAGCGCGGCGGTGAGTTGGACCCAAAGTCGGGTCGGCGCCCCCAAAGCAATCGTGTGTTTCTCCATCCATCTCCAGAGCAGGTCCAGAGAGGCCCCGATCGCCAAGGCCAAAAAGGGCAGGACGCCGATGATGTACATACCCGGCAAATAACCGATGCCGGCCACAATCGGCACCGTAAAGGAAGCAACGGCGACCATGATCCACGCGGTCCTGCGCTGCGCGAGGCATATCAGGCCGGCGACAGCGCCAGCCCCGACGAGATACTCGTCGTAATACAGCCAACCATTGAGCAGATCGAAGCGGTCGGATTCGGAGTCCCAGATCGAGCCGGATCCCGAACGGTCCATGAAATGGTATGCCAAAGCGTCCTGAAGGGATACTCGGTCAGATCTGGCCCACAGCTCGCCGGACAGGATCGCCATGAGGGGATAGAAGCTGATTACCACACCGCCGACGGCCAGGAGACCCACGACGGAAAACCGGCGATTGGACCACATAGGTCTGTTCAGTAGCGCAACGAGAAGTGCAGGGCCGAATATGGCCAAGGTCTCTTTTGAGAGCACCGCGAGAGCGAAGAATGCTCCAGCCCAGATGTGGTGCCACAATGCTGCGCGAGGAGACATCGTCATCCAAAAGGCCAGGAGCAACCAGGGGATGCCGACATTGTCCAAAAAGACCTGTCGACCGAAAACGAGCGACAAGGGCGAGAGGATGAAAACCACCGTGCTCAACGCTGCAAAGGGCCTGTAGATGTCCAGGCGGCGGGCGATGAGATAGATCAGCAGGGCAGTGGCCACGAAGAACGGGGTGATGGCATAGCGGGTAGCGCCGATGTAGGTGCCGTCACCGAGTCCCAGCGCGTGTGGTAGCCAAGCCAGCGCGCCCAGCTGGATCCATCCGAGCGGCGGATGTTCGTAACGGTAGGTGTAGGGCGCGAGCTCACCCTCCATCACGCTGAAGGCCTGAGCCGTGTATGTGCCTTCGTCCTCCATAAGGACCGCAGCTCCGTTGAGGTTCCACAGGCTCATCAACACAGCGGCTGTGCCCAGCGCGGCCAAGGTCAAGCAGTCGTACCAACTGGTGGATCTGGCCAGGAAAAACCTGGCCCACCTGTCGCGGTCATGTCCGTTCGGCGGGAACCAACGTCGATGCTCGCGGTGGGGCTTGTGTTCGGGGACTGACTGCCCCGGCCTAGGTGCGGGGGGTGCCATGGTGGCGTTCATGCTGCAACCGGCTTTCCGACTTGCTGTGCATAGTCCTTGTGCATGTGCGAGAAAGGGTGTCTTCTGTGGCTGTGACTTCGCCTCGGAACTTGACCGACACGGTTCATTTCCCATCTCATGCGGGTGGCATGTCTGCCTGCTGGCGCCTGGGGACGGGAATCACGCCGAAACGGGACTGATGGACAGCGGCCTGGAAAACCGGGGAAGCATGGGCCACGCCGTAGACGACCCGAGCATGGAACAGATAGCGGAGCAGGAAGGCTACCGCCAGGGTCCCTGCTTGGGCGACCAAACTAGCCATGCCTCCGTACTCGACCAGAGCCCACAGGACGGGAAGGCGGGCCGCCGCATCGACATTGTTGAAGCCGAAGGACTGCAGAAAACGTCGGCGTATTGGGTGCGCCTTGTCGCGGTCAGCGTGGAACACCATGCGTTCCTGCATCAAGAAATTGGTCAAGATGGTGGTCTCGGCCGCGATGACGGCCGCCGTCACATAATGGACTTCAGCGAAGACAAGCACACCCATGATGAGCAAGTTCAGCACGGCCCCGATTGCGCCCACGAGACCGAAACTGGCGATTCGGCCGAATCGTAGACTGCCCAGCTGGCGGATGAAGCGCATACCTTCCCCCAAGGTTGCCTTGGACTCTCCGGCGAACCGCTCCCCAAAGATGAAGGGCACTTCCACGACGCGCAGGCTGTTGCGGGCTAAAATTTCCAGCAGGATCTTGAACCCGGTGGGTTTCAGGCAGTCCACCTGTACTGTCGAGCGGCGAAAACCGAAAAATCCGGTCATAGGATCGCTGCACTCCTTCAGCCGCACGGGGAAGAGGCTCCTGGTGAGCAGCGTAGAGCCGGAAGAGACCAGTCTCCGCGTTCCATTGGACAGTCCAGCGGCGCTGCCTCCGTTGACGCAGTACCTGGAGGCGACCACGACGTCCGCGCCGGACTCCTGCAAGCGTGCCAGGATGACGGGGATCATCTCGGGTGGGTGCTGAAGGTCCCCGTCCATCACCAGGGCGTAGACCGCCTCGCTGGACCGGATGCCCGCGATGACGGCCCCGCTCAGGCCTCCGGTCGGAACTTCACGATGGATGAGACGCACCGGCATGGCAGAACCTGACGCCACGTTCAGAATCGCTTGTGGGGTGGCGTCGTGGAAGTCGTCCACGAAAACGATCTCGGCATCGATCCCCAGGCAAGCCGCTTCCGTCCTGCGGACAAATTCGGCGATGTTCGGTGCCTCATTGAAGGTGGGCACGATGATGGACAGTTCCATGTTGTTCTTCCCCTCGCACACGACGCCGGTCGTTCCGTATGGACCGGGTTGATCAGATGGATCTAATCGAGCTCAATGCGGTGCACGCTCCATGCGCCGACGGTCTTGACTTCCACGGAGTTCTCCAGAGCCTGGCTGACCATGGTGAGCCCGTGGCTTTCAATGGCCGCTCTCGTAAAGGGCCCTACAACGACCCACTCGATGTCGGCTGAGCCCCGCGGGTTCTCGATGAGGAACTCCACATCCAGATCCACCTTTTCGGTGGCCACCACCGTCCACGGATCGTTCCTGCCCGCAGAGCTGAGGTCTTTCCACATGACATAGGGCACCACGACGGTGTCCTCCCGTGGCACGTTGGTCTTGACCCACTGCAACGTCGTGGTCCAGTCGTTGTTGGCTTCCTGCGTCAGCAGAACCTTGTTCGGTCCAAACCACTGCGGACCCGTCATTACGAGGAGGCCCACGGCAAGATAGGTCGCTCCGAACTGCCGCGGCGAGGACCGAGCCTCGGGTCCGAAGTAGGCCATGGACTTCGCAAGCCACCCCCACGCGATGTTGAGGCCAGCACTCAGACTGAGCGCCAAGAAGGGCAGAATCGCGGCGATGTACATGGCCGGCAGATAGCCTCGCCCCGATACCACTGGCAGAGCCGCAAAGGCCAGGACCACCGTGATCCAGAGGGTATTGCGTTGCATCAGGCAGAACAATCCGGCCAGTAGACCGGCAACGATGATATGAGTGTCGAAATTTAGCCAACCACGCAGGTGTTCGGCTGCGTTGGAGTCGGCATCCCAGATCGAACCAGAACCTGAACGGTTCATGAGCTGGTACTCCAGCGCCTCCTGCAATGACACGTGGTCAGGGCCGGGGACCAATTCGCCCCGCAGTATTGCCGTCAAAGGGTAGAAACCGAGCACGATTCCGCCGACGGCAAGAAAACCTACGATGGAGAACTTTCGGTTGGCCCAGGACGGCCTGTTCAGCAGTGCAATCATCAGAGCCGGGCCGAAAAGGGCGAGTGTTTCCTTGGAGAGCACGGCCAAGGCGAAGAAAAGACCGGCACCGATGTGGTGCCACAAGGCAGTGCGTGGCGATATCGCCATCCAAAAGGCCAGGAGCAACCAGGTCGCCCCGATGTTGTCCAGATACACGCTGCGTCCGAACACCAGTGAAAGCGGGGAGAAGATGAACACCGCGACGCCCAGTGCTGCGAACGCGCGGTGGATGTCCAGGCGTCGAGCGATGAGGTAGATCAGCAGGGCGGTGGCCACGAAGAACGGTGCGATGGCATATCGCGTGGTCCCTATGAAGGAGCCGTCGCCAAGGCCCAGCATGTCCGGAAGCCATGCCAGGCCTCCGAGCTGGATCCAGCCCAGGGGTGGGTGGTCGTACCAGTAGGTGTAGGGCGCCAGCTCGCCCTCCAGCACGCTGAACGCTTGGGCGGTGTAGGTTCCCTCGTCATCCATGTAGTCGGCTGCTCCACTGAGGTTCCACACGCTCATCACACCAGCGGCAGACCCCAATGCGACCAGCACAAGCCGGTCATACCACCACGGGGATCTATCGCTCAGCAGTGCCTGCAACTTTATCCAGACGGCGCGGCCTCGTTGGGTGGGTGTCCGAAGCGGAGATGCGGAAGGAGTGCTAGTTGGCAACAGAGTCGTGTTCATGCCTGGGCCAGCTGTCCGGACTGCTGGACGTAGCTCAAGTGTGCGCCGGAGTGGGAAGTCTTTTCCCAGCGGAAGTCACCGGTCTGGAATTTGACCAGCGCGCGCACTGCCGCGAACGCCAGAACCAGCTGATAGAAGGGTGTGCTCACGATCAAGCGAAAGTAGTCATAGATGCTGACGTGGAAATTGTGGTCACGGCCGAACTCGTGGAGCATGCAGACGTCGAGCGCAATGGTTGCGACGGTGGGGATCAAAGGTAGGAAGGCGACGAGCGTGATAGCCAGCGGGAAGTCGCCCCACACCGCGGCGACGATGGCGATGGGAATGACGGCTCCGGCGAAGGCCATGAAGTGCTGCTGCATCAAGGTCCACCACGCCAGTGCTCGGCGACGACGGGTCGGCAGTTGCTTCCAGTCGCCCTTCGCCAGCACCTGCATGAAACCGAGCGACCAGCGCGTACGTTGTCTGACGAGGTTCTTGATGGAATCCGGTGTCTCTTCTCGCGTGACCAGGTGGGGCGAATAGGCTACGACTATTTCGCGGCCGAGGGTGGACAGTCGCACCCCCAGATCGCAGTCCTCCGCCAGGCATCCGGCGTCCCAGCCGTCGACCTCAAGGAGCAGATCGCGTTTGATGAAGACGGTGTTGCCCCCGAGAGGGATGAAACCCCTGTCGGCATGCGCGTGCAAGCGGGATCGGAACCATGTGAAGTACTCCATGCAATTGCGCAACGAGTACCAGGTGTCCTTGTAGTTGATCAGCTGGACCGCTCCCTGGACGACATCCGCGTTGCGACCCACGAAGCAGCTGTCGATGTTGCGCAGCAGGTCCGGCGCCGCGATGGACTCGGCATCGAAGACGCCCACGATGTCGTTGCGGCACATGGCGAGGGCGGTATTGAGCTGCCGTGGTTTGTTCTTGACGGTGCTCTCGTCCACGCTGACGCGCACGCGGTCAGGTTGCTCCGCGGCGAGTCGCTGAGCGATGGTCACGGTGTCCGGGTCGTCGTGGCCTACGGAGATGATGACTTCGAGCTGTCCGTGGCTCTGGCTGAGCAAGGCGGCGAGGGTCGCTCGCATGACTGGTTCCTCCTCGTGCCTGCACGGCATGATTAACGAGAAGGAAAACCGTTCCTGCTGCAACAGACCGCCGTAGAAAGTGCGTTCTTGAGTCTTCGGATCCCACCAGGCGTACGTGTTCAAGTACAGCGTGGACGAGGCAACAGCGAACAGTGCCAAGGCGATAAAAACGACCAGGCCAGAAATCAGGACGGCAAACATTCGCTCCCCCTTGTAGACGAGCTGGGCAGTAGGAATGCCAGCATCGTCTGCTGTGACGTACATGGTGGCCGGAATGGCCCGTTGCCGTGGCGACATGTGCAGACAGAGCAGGAAGGATCTGAGAACCGTCGCTGTCCCGTCCCCCGACGGTTCAGTTGCTCTGTCTGGATCGGGCGACCCAGTCAGCACAGAGTGTCAGGACCACCCGAAGTTCCGCTACTTGGTCCCTGGAGGTAATAAAGAAGCCTCCTTATGCAAATCCATAAGTTTGCTCTTACGAGCATGTGGCCTCGATGGTGTGCTCCTGTTTTGCGTCTTCAATGCAGACGAGAGTTGTAGCCGCTTGAGGGGACACGAGTGACGGGCTTTCACTGCAAGGGCCTACACATTCAAGTTTGACGCGGGTGTACCGTGACGCAGTGTTGCGACGCTACTGGGCTGAGAACGCGACCTGACGGAGCTTGTGGCGCAGGTCACGGGCAGGCGATGGCGCCGTAGGCGATCGGAACAACTACCGATGACCGGGCTGATCTCGCGAGGAGTCGATGAATCGACATGTTGGGCTCGGCGCAGTCGGGGTGGAGCGGACGACGGCGCGTCGTGGGCCGGGTAGAGGTCGAGGCCCAGCGCTGATGGGGATTCCTGCATCCATCCATCCGGAGAACCTCGGCGTGCCCGATGCTGCCTTCGCCTGCCCTGACCTGACCACGTTGGTCCGCCTGGACGAGCTCGATCTCGACGTCGTAGGGCAGCGCCTCGAGTCTGATCGTTCGGTCCTGGCCCTCCGGGTGGTGGAGGCGGAACAGTGGTGCCGCCGCTGCGGGTGCCAGGGACTCCCGAGAGACACGGTGGTGCGGCGGCTGGCGCACGAACCCGTGGGAAGGCGTCCCACGACACTGCTGATCACGTTCCGCCGTCCCCGGTACACCAGCTGCGGGCATGTGTGGCGCCCGGACGCGTCCAAGGCGGCCGAGCCCCGGACGAAGCTTCTGCGCCGCAGTCTGCGGTGGGCGTTGGAGGGCATCGTGTGCCAGCACCTCACCGTCGCGCGGGTCGCCGGTGGTCTGGGGGTGTCGTGCAACACAGCCAATGATGCGGTCCTGGCCGAGGGCAAGTGCGTGCTCATCGACGTCATTCCGATCTGTGAAGGCACGGGGCCGGCCCGGCTGCTGGACATGGTCGAGGGCCGCTCCGAGCAGGCCTGCAGACAAGGGCTCACCGAACGCGCCGACCCCTGGCGTCAGGCGGTCGAGGTCGTCGCGATGTACGGCTTCACTTCGCTGCAAGACCGTCACAGCCGAGGAACTGCCCGGTGCCGTGGCGGTCATGGACCCTTCCACATCGTGCGCCTGGCCTGCGATGCCCTGGATGCGTGCCGCGAGTGTCCAGCCGGACAGTCGCGGGCACGGCGGACGCATGGGCGACCCACTCCACACCTGATATGTAGGGGATTATCAACGTCGGCTGAAATCTGACCCGGGACTGCCCCGACTTCCGTTGACTCTCGGGGTTGATAGCTTTCAGGCTGCTTTGAGGCCGTGATTGATGGTCTCAAACTCGACTGGGGTGGGGCGACCCAGACGGCGTTGCCGGCGCCGGCGGTGATAGGACTTCTCGATCCAGGTCACGATAGCCAGCCGCAGCTCCTCCCGGCTGGACCAGCGCTGCCGATCCAGGACGTTCTTCTGCAGCAGGGCGAAAAAGGACTCCATGGCGGCGTTGTCCGCGCACGCCCCGACCCTGCCCATCGACCCCACGAGGTCGTGGTGGGCGAGTTCGTGCACGAACTTCCGCGCTCGAAATTGGCTACCGCGGTCGCTGTGGACCACGCAACCGGCCACCGTGCCGCGGCGGGCCACCGCATTGCGCAGGGCCGTGACCGCCAGGGACGCCTTCATCCTCGAGTCGATGGAGTAGCCGACGATCCGGTTGGAGTAGACGTCCTTGATCGCGCAGAGGTAGAGCTTGCCCTCATCGGTGCGGTGCTCCGTCAGATCCGTGAGCCACAGCTGGTTCGGGGCGGTTGCGGTGAAGTCCCGCTCCACCAGGTCGTCGTGCACCGGTGGGCCAGACCGGCGATGCAGGCCCCGCTTCTTGGAGTGGACGTTGAAGAGCCGCTGGGCCGAGCACAGCCGCTGCACGCGGTTCTCCCCAGCATGGATGCCGTGCTCGGGCAGCTCATCGGCGATGAAGCGGTAGCCAAAGCCCGGGTCGTCGGCGTGGATGTCGACGGCGGCGTCGATCAAGTGCGCGTCGTCCCAGTCGCGATCGGTGACGGGGTTGGCCTTCCATTGGTAGAAGGCCTGTTTGGAGAAGCCCAGTATCCGGCAGGTCACCGCGACGGGAATCCCGTCGGCGGCCAGGTCGAGGACCAGCGGAAACCTCATTTTGGGGGCAGCTCGTTAGGCGTTGAACGCCGCGGCCCGGCGCAGGATCTCGTTCTCCTGCTCGAGCAGCCGGTTGCGCCGCTTCAGCGTCCGCAACTCCTCCGACTCGGCGGTGGTGACCCCGGGCCGGACGCCGTCGTCGACGTCGGCCTTGCGCAGCCAGTTGTGGAGGGTGGCTTCTTCAGATGCCGAAGTCGCGGGCGATCTGGGACAGCGGGGCCTCGTGCTTGCGGGCCACCGCCACCACGTCGCGACGGAACTCCTCGGGGTAGGGCTTGGGCACGGGTTCATCCTTACCGTGGGGACGGATCCTCACATGTCAGGAGTCAAGGAAACCCGGGGCAGACCCGCCCCTGTCGTCGGGCGGATTCAAGGTGGGTTCTAGCGGTCGTCGCAACATCCCTGTAGATGAAGGGGATGGAAATGGGCATCAGAGGACGCAAGAGGCGGCTGGTCCCGGAAGACGAGTACTAGGCGTTGATCCTGTCCGGGGTGGGCACGGTCGAGGCCTGCCGGATGGTCGGCATCGGGCGCAAGACCGGGTACCGGTGGCGGGCCGAGCTCGGCGGACTGGCTCCGGCCAGGAGCGCCGAGGCGCAGCAATCGGAACGGTATCTGTCGTTGCTGGAGCGAGAGCGGATCGAGGTGCTGCGCCGGCAGGGTCTGTCGATGAGGGCGATCGCCACCCGGCTGGGGCGGGCGCCTTCGACGGTCTCCCGGGAGCTGCGGCGCAACACCGCCGCGCACGACCGCGGGGGCTATGACCCGGTGTTGGCCCATGCTCGGGCGCGGACGGCCGCTCGACGGCACCGGCCCGGGGTGCTGACCCAAGATGAGCAATTGCGCCATGTGGTGCAGGGCAAGCTCGAGCTGGACTGGTCTCCGCAGCAGATCGCCGTGTGGCTACGGTCGGCGTACCTGGACCGCTCGGCGTGGCACGTGTGCCACGAGACGATCTATCAGGCGCTCTACCACGGCACCCGTCGCGGGCTGCACCGGCGGCTGACCGCCCGGTTACGCACCGGTCGGTCGATGCGTCGGCGCCGCCGGCGCCCGGACCAGCGGACCCCACGCTTCATCGCCCCCGGGTTGCTGATCGTTCAGCGTCCGGCCGTGGTCGAAGAACGCGTGCGGATCGGCGATTGGGAGGGCGACCTCATTGTGGGGGCGAAGGGACGCTCGGCGATCGGGACGCTGGTGGACCGCACCAGCCGCTACGTCCGCCTGGTGCACTTGCCGCACGGCCACGCCGCACAAGCGCTGACCGATGCCCTGGAGGCGCTGGTGGAGCACCTCCCGCAGCCGGCGCGGCGGACCTTGACCTGGGACCAGGGCTCGGAGATGGCCCGACACGACCTGGTGGCTGCCTGGTTCGGGTCTGTCTAGTTATCGGCTCTGTCGCACATTCGGTGGTGGTGCGGCTCCTCGACGGTTGGTTCATGCTTGCGGGCTTCTCATGATGGGGCATGGTTGATGCGAAAGCGCTGATCGAAATGGTGTTCTCGGGGCTGTCGGCGTTGGTGATCGAGGAAATCGAGGACGCTGGCGAGGTGATCGTGGTTCGCGCGTCGACGCGCGGCGGGGCGGTGCAGTGCCCGGCGTGCGGGACGCCGACCCGCAGGGTCCACGCCTTTCATGAGCGGATGCCTGCAGACCTGCCGGTCGCTGGGCGGCGCGTACTACTGCGGGTGAGGGTACGCCGGATGCGGTGCCGGTCATCTGGCTGCGCGCGGCAAACCTTCCGGGAGCAGGTCCCGGGGTTGCTGGAACGCTACGAACGCCGCACTGTCCGGCTGAGAGAACTACTCCGAGCCGTCGTGCGCGAGCTCGCCGGCAGGGCATCGGCCCGGTTGCTGCCCGCCCTGGGGATCGCCGCCGGGCGGGACACCGCCCTGCGGACCCTGCTGGGCATCGCGCTGCCCGAACGCGCCGTGCCGGCGGTGCTGGGGATCGACGACTTCGCGCTGCGCCGCAGCCGGAACTACGCCACCGTGCTGATCAATGCCGACACCGGCCACAGGATCGACGTGCTGGCCGGGCGGGGCGCCGAGCCCCTCACCGAGTGGCTTCGCACTCATCCAGGAGTACAAACCGTGTGCCGGGACGGCTCGGCCGCGTACGCCCGGGCCGTCCGGGACACGCTGCCGACAGCGATCCAGGTTACCGACCGGTGGCACCTGTGGCACGGTCTGGCCGAAGCCGCCACCAAGGAGGTCGCCGCCCACTCCACCTGCTGGGTGGGAGCAACTGGTCTGCAGGACGGCCCCCGAGCCCACACGACTGCCCAACGCTGGCGGCAGGTGCACGAGTTGCTCGACCAGGACGTCGGACTGCTGGACTGCGGCCGGCGGTTGAACCTGAGCCTGAACACGGTCAAGCGCTACGCCCGGGCCAGCGAGCCCGATCGCCTTCGGCGTGTCCCGCAGTACCGGCCCACGCTCGTGGATCCCTATCGCGATCATCTACGGCAGCGGCGAGCCGAAGAACCCGGAATCCCGGTCACGCAGCTACTGGATGAGATTCGCGAGCTCGGCTATCCCGGCAGTGCGAACCTGCTGCATCGCTACCTGAACCAGGGCCGGGCCGATGAGGACCAGGCGCACCTGTCGCCTCGCCGTGCGGCCCGACTCCTGCTGACCCGGCCGGATTACCTGACCGATCGGCAGAGCGAGCGTTGTGACCGGCTCGCCGCCTCATGCCCGCAGATGACCGCTCTGCGCTGCCTGATCCGGGATTTCGCCGGCCTCTTGAAGCCCGAACAGACCAACCCGGCCAGACTCCAGACCTGGATCCGCGCCGCCCAGTCTGCCGACCTGGCGCACGTGCACTCCTTCGCCCGTGGACTCGAACAGGACCATGACGCCGTCATCGCCGCGCTCACCACACCCCACCACAACGGCAGAACCGAGGGCGTGAACACGCGCACGAAAATGCTCAAACGACAGATGTACGGCCGAGCCGGCTTCACCCTGCTCCGCCACCGCATCCTCCTCGGCTGACGGACGCCCACCCAATCACCGAAAGTGCGACAGAGCCGAAAAACGTACAGTCCCATCGCTGGATACCGCTGGCCCCACTGCGCCGCGAACTCGGCGAACCGGTCCTTCGCCGCAGCCTCGGACGGGGCCGTGTAGACCGGCTTGAGCGCCTTGAGGATCCCGTCGCGGTGCTGTCGACCGGCGTAATGGAAGAAGTTGCGGATCAGGTGCACGATGCACTGCTGAACGACCGCGCGGTCTCAGGTCGTCGTGACCGTCCCCGGCAGGCCTTTGAGCCCGTCGCAGACGGCGATAAACACGTCCTCGACGCCCCGGTTCTTGAGTTCCGAGAAGACCTGCAGCCAGAACCGGGCGCCCTCAGCCCCGTCACCGGCCCAGATTCCGAGGATGTCGCGTTCCCCGTGCACGGTGACGCCCATGACGACGTAGAACTTCGGTGTTGCGCACCTGCCCGTCGGGGACCTTGACCACGACCGCGTCGACGAAGAGCATGGGGTAGATCGGGTCCAGGGGGCGGGAGGAGCACTCGGCTAGCTCGCCGGCGACCTTCTGAAGTGATCCGGCTGATGGTGTCCTTGGCGACCTTCGCGCCGTAGACCTCCTCGAAGTGCGCCGCGATCTCACCGGTGGTCAGCCCGCGGGCCGACAGCGAGAGCACGATCTGGTCGATGCCGTCCAGGCGCCGCTTGCGCTTGGGCACGATCACCGACTCGAAGGAGCCGTCCCGGTCCGAAGGGCACCTCGATCTCGACCGGACCGATCTCGGTCAGCACGGTCTTTACCCGGGTCCCGTTGCGCATATTGGCCGCGATCGGGGTCTGCCCGTGGTCGTGCCCGAGGTGCTCGGTCAGTTCGGCTTCCAGGGCGGTCTCGAGGACGTTCTTCGTGAGCTGGTTCAGCAGCCCTCCGGGCCCGACCAAGCTCACACCTTGCTCCTTGGCCTGGGCGAGCAGCCGTTCGGCGAGTTCCTTCGGATCAATGATCTCTCCCGTCACAGGATCGATCATCTCCTCTGTCCTGTCAGTCGTGAAGTCGGTCACGGCCGTCTCTTTTCGGATCAGGCCGGACCCTCACACACCGTTCTTCTTATCTTCTTACAGTCCCCCCTGGAGAGACTGCTGGGCTTGGAAGTCGAGGCCACCGAGGCCCGGCGGTTGGCCGGGCGGCTGCGGTTCGCTTCGCTGCCCTCCCCGACGACCCTGGAGGGCTTCGACCTCGAGGCCGCCCCGGGACTGGATCCGGGGCTGGTGCACGAGCTGGCGTCCTGCCGGTACCTCGAGACCGCGACCAACGTGCTGCTGATCGGCCCGCCCGGCGTCGGGAAGACCCACTGGCCGTCGGGTTGGCGCGCAAGGCCGCCGAGGCCGGCTACCGCATCTACTTCACCACTGCCGCCGACCTGGCCGCGCGTTGCCACAAGGCCGCGATCGAGGGCCGCTGGGCCACCACCATGCGCTTCTACGCCAGGTTCACCCTGCTGGTCATCGACGAGCTCGGCTACCTTCCGTTGCCCGCCGAGGCCGCCTCGGCCTTGTTCCAGGTCGTCTCCCAGCGTTACCTGAAGACCTCGATCATCCTCACCACCAACCGCGGGGTCGGCTCCTGGGGCGAGGTCCTGGGCGACACCACCGTCGCCGCGGCCCTGCTCGACCGGCTCCTGCACCGCTCCGTGGTCCCCAACCTCGACGGCGACTCCTACCGGCTGCGCGCCCACCACGCCCGCGCCGACACGCTACGCCGCACCACCACCGGCACCCCACGACCGCTACAGTGACCACCACCACCGGGTGGGGACAATCAGCGAGCAACCCTGGGGACTTTCACAGAGCGCCATCAGCATCTCCGGACGGCATCGGCGTGTGAAGCACACACTCGTCTTCGAGATCGGACATGGCGTCCATCATGCGGCGGCGGCTTCGCCGGGCCACACCCGAAACCTGCGAATTTTTACCCGTCGTACTGGCCTCATGTCCAGACCTTTGTCCATTGCTCACCGGCAGTGCGCAAATCCACACTGTGACGAGGACCTTTGATCGGTTGCCGGCCACGGTCTGCTCGAAGCGGCCCCACGCCCAGTCACTGCTTAGAGGTAGCTCATGTTCGGACGACCGTCCATCACCCGTTCGAGGCCACGGACCACCGTTGCCACAGCTCTCATGGTTGTGGTCTGTCTCGCTGTCCTCCCAGCGGAGGCAGGCATGCTGGACGGCATGGGTTTCACCGATGACCAGCCGAGTCATGCTCAGGAGGCGCTGAAGCAGGCGACCGAGCTGGAGGCCTCCGGCGACCATGAGTCCGCAGCGGCCCTACAGGCACTGGCTTCGACCCCGCAATCAGAGTGGTTGACCTCCGGGACCCCAGAGGAAGTTCGGCAACAGGTACACCGGGTGACCGAGCGTGCGAAGAACACGAGCCTGCCGCCGGTGCTCGTGGCGTACCATCTGCCGTTCCGGGACTGCTCGCAGTTCTCTTCGGGAGGCTCCTCAAGCGTGGCGGAGTACAAATTGTGGATTGACGGGATCGCCGAGGGGGTCCAGGACCGGGATGCTGTAGTGATCCTGGAGCCGGACAGCCTGGGCCTCATCCCGTGGTACACCACCGCCAACGGCGACTTGGACTCATGTCGACCCCCGGGGGCCAACCGCGCCACGGCAGCCGAGGAACGGTTCGAGATGCTTCGCTACGCCGTTGACACTCTCAAGGCTCTGCCCCGCACCCGGGTATACCTCGACGGCACGCACAGCAGCTGGCTCGCCGTCGGAGATGCCGCGGAAAGGCTCGTGAAGGCCGGTGTGCAACAAGCCGACGGCTTCGCGCTCAATGTCTCCAATTACGAACTCACCGAAAGTCAACTCAAGTACGGCACTTGGGTGTCAAAGTGCATCTACTACGGCACCACTACCTACCCGGGCAACTTCACCGGTTGCGGAAGTCAGTACTACCCAGCCACCGCAGGGGACATCTCCACTTGGGAGCGAACAGACGCCTGGTATGCCGAGCATGTCGACGACGCCAGCAACAGCCCGTCAAGGCCCGGAGCCCTCGCGCACTTCGTTATCGACACCAGCCGCAACGGCCGGGGGGCCTGGACACCAGAGCAGAGCTATCCGGATCCACAGGAATGGTGCAACCCTCCCGGGCGTGGTCTGGGCCGGACTCCTACAGCGGACACGGGCAACGAACTTGCCGACGCGTTCCTGTGGATCAAGATACCCGGCGAGTCCGACGGCGAGTGCCATCGAGGCCTGGGAGCAGGGGCTACGGATCCCGCTTGGGGTATCGGCCATCCACCGGCGGGCGCTTGGTTCCCCGAACAGGCTCTCGACCTCATCAGGAACGCGAACCCTGCCTTTCCAGACTGAGCGCGCCAAATGGTTATGGCCGCAGATTCCGACGCCAGATCGCGGCATCCGGATTGTGGAGCCATGGATGGGACGTGGCGATCCGGAGGGCCTGGACGAGCAGCATCGTCATGGTCAACAGCTTCACCGTGATCCGGAGCAGCGCCGCGACCTCGCCCCAGGGTCCGTCGAACAGCCCGGGGTCGAGGGTCCGGACCAGGACATAGCCGACGGCCACGAGCACGAACGGCACCACGGTGGCCAGCAGCGCCCAGGACTCGGCGCGGGCCGCAGGTGCGCTCGCACGGTGCAGCCGGATCAGCCCGCCCACCAGGAGGAGTCCGGACAGCGCCCAGAAGACCAGGCCGCCGAGCTCCTGGGCGGCGGTCGCTCCCAGGGAGGGCACCAGCCGGCCCAGGGCGAGGCGCGCACCCACCCGCTCGTGGAGGCGGCCGAGGTCGTCGGCGATTAGGAGCAGGAGGACGCCGCCCCACGCCGCCAGCACGCGATGCGCCGGCTCGTGCACGCCCGCACGCAGGAGGAGCACCGCGGCGGCTCCCAGCTGCAGGAGCCCGAAGAACTCCATGAGCGAGCCGTCGATCCCGCCGTTCCAGAGTGCGCCCGAGCGGAAGACGGGGAACCGGCTGCCGTCCGGGTTCAGCGCGGCAGCGCTGCGGTGCAGCACGTGGGCGATGAGGAGCAGGGCGTTGACCACCATGACCGCGCCCGCGATCCGCACGGGCCAGGGCGAGGCGACCTCCCGCGCCCACAGTGCCCGGACGAGCATCACCGGGAGTGGAACCGCTGCTGCGCCTCGAGCAGGCCGTTCTCGACGAGCTGCTCGACCGCGTCGGCGGCGTCGTCGAGCAGGAAGGGCAGCTCCTTGCCCTCGGTGGAAGAGAACGGCTTGAGCACGTAGGAGGCGGCGTCCATGCGACCCAGCGGCCGGCCCACGCCCACGCGCACCCGGTAGTAGTCCTTGGTGGACAGGGCCTTGGACATGTCCCGCAGGCCGTTGTGCCCGCCCTCTCCCCCGCCGATCTTGAGCTTCAGGGCCGCGAAGGGGATGTCGATCTCGTCGTGCACGGCGACGACCCGTTCGGCGGGGATGCCGTAGAACTTGGCGAGCCCGGCCACGGGACCGCCGGAAAGATTCATGTAGGTCATGGGCTTGGCCAGCACCACCCGCGGGCCGCCCGGGCGCAGCCGGGACTCGAGGACCTGGGCGCGGGCCTTGTGCACCTTGAAGCTCCCGCCGAGGCGGGAGGCGAGCTCGTCGAGGACCATCTGTCCCACGTTGTGCCGGGTCCGGGCGTACTCGGGGCCGGGGTTGCCCAGCCCCACGACCAGCCATGCGTCGGACATCGGTGCCTCCATCGACGGTGAGAAGAGTGCGGTCATGCGAAGCGCGGTCATGCGAAGTGCGGGACGGCCCGGAAGCCGCCCCGCACTCCGGAGGATCAGTCGAGCGGTGAGGCTCAGGCCTCGTTCTCGGGGACGACGTCGCCCTCGGGGGTCTCGTTCTCGCCACCGGCGGAGTCCTCGCCGAGGTCCTGGGCCTGGGGCTCGGAGACGTTGATGACCAGCAGCTCCGGGTCGGAGACCATGGTCACGCCCTCGGGCAGGCGCACGTCGGCGGCGTAGACGTGGTCGCCCACGCCGTGGCCGTCGAGGTTGATGACGACGTCCTCGGGCACGTTCAGGGCGTCGGCCTCGACCGTGAGGGTGTTCTCCTCGACGTTGTGCACGGCGTTGGGCTCGACCTCGCCGATGACGTGGACGGGGATCTCGACCTCGACCTTCTCGCCGCGGCGCACGGCCAGCAGGTCGACGTGCAGGATCTCGGGGCGCGTGGCGTGGCGCTGGATGTCCTTGACCATGACCAGCTCGGTGCCGCCGTCGAGCTGGAGCTCGAGCACGGCGTTGGAGTGGCGCACGGCCAGCATGGTCTCGTGACCGGGGATGATCACGTGCTTGGGCTCGGCGCCGTGGCCGTAGACCACCGCGGGGATCTGGTCGTTGTTGCGGATGCGGCGGGCGTAGCCCTTGCCGAAGTCGGTGCGCGTGGTGGCGGGGATGCGGATGGTGTCAACCATGGGAACTCCTCGGTAGCGGGTCTGTCGTCGGAATGGCCAGGCGATACCGGCCGCAGACCCTCCCCCGCGTTCTGGACGCTGGGCGGGACACCCGGAGGGGCGCCGCGCCGGTGGGGCGGGAACGTTCAACCAGCCGTCGTCGATCACGGGACCGCAGGGGTCCCCTCGCCTTGGCAACCGCACAAGGCTAGCACGGCGAACGGAACCCGGCAGGCCCGGACGGATCCCCCGCACCTCCGGAGGATCTCGGTTCAGGCTCCCACAGGACCGCCCGCATCGCGCCGGAGGCCTTTGGTCGCCAGCAGGTAGGCGAGGATCCAGGGCTCGACGACGTACCGGTGCCCCAGCCGCCGCGGCTGCGTGACCAAGCGGTAAGCCCACTCCAGCCCGATCGGCCCGAGCCACCGCGGCGGGGGCTTCTGGATGCCCGCGTACTCGTCGATCCCGCCGCCGACGGCCGCGTAGATCGCCGTGGGCAGCCCCTCCCAGCGCCGGCTGAGGAACTCCTCCTGCAGCGGCATGCCCAGACCCACGATGACGAAGTCCGGGCGGAACTCCTGGAGCTCCCGGACGATGTGGTCCTCGAGCACGGGGTTCCAGCCCTCCCCCGGCCAGCCCTCGACCTGACCGCCGGCTGCGTCCCGCCGGAGCATGTCCACCGTGCGGGCGTTGCCCGCGGCGGTCGCGCCGACGACGGCGACGCGCCGCACCGGGGTGCGTCCCATCAGGCCGGGCAGCCAGTCCAGGGTGCCGAGGCGGTGCCGCTTGGCGCTGAGGTCGCGCCCGGACCGCCACTTGGCCAGCTTCAGGACTGGGAACCCATCGGTCAGCACTACGTCGGCCTTCTCGTAGAAGGCGCGGAACGTGGCGTTGACCTCCCAGGTGTAGAGACTGTGCAGGTTGTGGGCGAGGACGGCGGCCTTGCGCCGCTCCTGCCACGTGGCCGAGATCCAGCGGTGCAGCTCCTCGGCGTCCATGGGCGTCACCCGGACACCGCTGACCGGGATCTCGATCGGACCCGTGCCCTGGGCACGGCTCTGGTGCTTCAACATGCGAACTCCCCCTGTGCTGCGCCTCGGCGGCGCCTCGCTCCCCCGCCGGCACCCGGTGACCGGGCCGGCGGCTTCGGCAGGGAGCACCGTCCATGGTGCGGCGGGATCCCCCCGGATCTCCGCCGGCACACCGACACCCCCTGGAGCGCAGGTCCCGTGCCCACCAGCCCTGGTGTCCGGGATCATGCGCCTGCATTTACGCTAGCAAAGCAGGAGCGACATCACGCCAGCAGGACTGTCCCCAGTTAAGGGCCTGTTTGCATAGATGTGCACTTGTAAAGTCATCGATGGGGGCCGGAACCACGCCGGGGGGCGTAGGAGGAGTGTTCCGGCCCCCATCACACTCGGGGGGAGTGACCAACGTGCTCAAGAAGAACATGTCCGTGCGGCCTGCCGCCTGGCGGGACACCCACATCAGCAGCCTGCGGCGAATGGATGCGGCCGCCCTGGCCGCCACACTGGTCCTGACGCAGTTGCTGCGCTTCGGCTTCGAGCAGGAGGCGCTGAGGCTGGGCCAGCTGACCATGCCGTACTGGCTGGTGGGCGCCCTGCTGGGTGCGGCCTGGTGGGGCTGGCTGGAGCTGCGGGGCGCCCGCGACGTGCGCCTGATCGGCTACGGCGTGGAGGAGAACCGGCAGGTGGTCTCGGCCACGCTGGTGCTCTTCGGCGCCCTGGCGATCCTGTCCTACGTGCTGAACGTGCCGATGGCCCGCAGCTACGTGGTGATCGCCCTGCCGCTGGGCACGCTCCTGCTGCTGGCCGGGCGCGGCCTGGTGCGGCGGGGGCTGACCCGCCGCCGGCTGACCGGCGAGGCGATGTCCCGGACCCTGGTGGTCGGGCGCGTGCCGGGGGTCGTGGAGATGCTCAAGTCGCTGCAGCAGCACCCTGCGGCGGGCTTCGACCCGGTGGCGGTCTACGCCCCGTCGTCGTCGCGCGTCCTGCCGCACCACCTGGCCCGGGTGCCGATGCCCGAGAACATGCTCCCGGCCGGGGAGGCGCCGTCCGTGGAGGGGATCGTGGCCGCGTGCCGCGCCCATCGGATCGAGACCCTGGTGATGGCCGCGTCCGCGCCGCTGAGCTCGGAGGAGCTCCGGCACCTGTCCTGGTACCTGGCCGACGAGCGCATCCGCCTGGTCCTCGACACCGGGCTCACCGACATCGCGGGCCCGCGCATCCACACCCAGCAGCTGGCCGGTCTGCCGCTGATCCACGTCTCCACACCGCGGATGAGCCGGTCACGACTGCTGCTCAAGCGCCTGGTCGACCTCGCCGGCGCCGTCACGGCGCTGTTGGTCCTCTCCCCTGTGATGCTCGTGCTCGCCGCCATCGTCAAGGCCCACGACGGCGGACCCGTGCTCTTCGCCCAGGAGCGGACCGGCCTGGACGGCTCCAGCTTCAAGATGCTGAAGTTCCGCTCGATGTACACCGACGCCGAGGAGCGCAAGGCCGAGCTGATGGCCGCCAACGACGCCAAGGGCGGGGTGCTGTTCTTCATGGCCGACGACCCGCGGGTCACCACCCCGGGGAAGTGGATGCGCAAGTACAGCCTCGACGAGCTCCCGCAGTTCCTCAACGTCCTGCGGGGCGAGATGTCCTTGGTGGGCCCGCGCCCGCCGCTGCCCTCCGAGGTCGCCCAGTACGAGGAGCACGTCCACCGCCGGCTGCGGGTCAAGCCCGGCATCACCGGACTGTGGCAGGTCTCGGGCCGCGACGACCTGGACTGGGAGCAGGCCGTGCGCCTGGACCTCTACTACGTGGAGAACTGGTCCCCAGTGCAGGACTTCGTAATCCTGCTGCGCACCGTCAAGGCCGTGGTCGCCAAGGAAGGCGCGCACTAGTCGATCTGGTCGTCGAGGCGATTCTGCAACGGCAATCCCGAGTGGGTCAGATGGCGGGACCGCCCACGCGATGTCGACCTTCTTCCAGACCTTGGCTGCACAGTGCGTGGCTTCGCCACGCACTGACCTGACGCTTCTACAGTCCAATGCAAAGACATGAAAGTGTCTGCATCTGAGACGAGAACGTCAGGACGTAGCGTTGAGACGAGCAACTGTGTACCGCCTCCGTTCCATCGTCGCCGCAACCATGGTAGCGATCACGGGTATGACCACCACCGCCTCGGCGTCACGCGACTTTTCCGAATCCTCGATCGAAATCCGGGGCGCTGACATTTCCTTCACCCTTCAGGAAGAGGCTATCGGCCGGTCTGTCAGCATGGACGGGAAGACCCAGCCCATCGAGCAGATCTTGTCGCAGCACGGCGCCAGCCATGTCCGGCTACGTGTATGGGTGGACCCTGCCGCCGGCACCAGCGATCTGGAGTCCGCGCTCGTCCTGGCGGCGCGTGCCCACAAAGCCGGCATGAAGCTACTGCTGGACCTGCACTACTCGGACACCTGGGCGGACCGGACGTACCAGCGGACACCACCTGCCTGGCGTGGTCAGGACGTGGGCGAGCTGGCTTCGTCGGTGGAGTCCTACACCGAGGACGTCATCGCGGCCTTCGCCGCGCAGGGAACCCCCGTCGACATCGTCCAGATCGGCAACGAGGTCACCCTCGGGATGTTGTGGCCGGTCGGGGAGATCTATCGGCAGGACGGTGAGCACTGGGCGGACTTCGCCCGGCTGGTGAAGGCCGGGGCCAGCGGTGCCGCCCAGGGCAACCCCTCCGCGCCGCCGGCCGTCATGATCCACACCGACACCGGCGGTGACGTGGGGATGTCCACCTACTTCTTCGATCGAATGCTCGCTCATCAGGTCGAGTTCGACTACATCGGCCTGACGTACTACCCGTTCTGGCAGGGCTCTTCGACTGACCTGGAACACAACCTCCACACTCTGGCCGATCGCTACGGCAAGGACATCATCATCGCGGAGACCGCCTACCCCTGGACTCTGTCCAACAGCGGTCCGAGCGTGGTCGAGACCGCCCAGGCTTTGCCGCATGCCTCCGAACATCCGCCGACACCCGCGGGACAGGCGGCGTTTTTCGAGTCCTTGCGCCGCATCCTGCGGGACGTTCCGCACGGACACGGAGCGGGGTTCTTCGTCTGGGAGCCGGGGTGGCTGCCCGGCGTGAACGCCACTGCCGAGGTCGGCACCACGCACGGAAATCTCACACTTTTTGACTGGGAGGGTCGAGGACTCCCGGCGCTTGCTGCTTTCCGTCGCGATTCGCCGTGACAACGACGGCGACAGGCGAGCGATGTCACTGGTCAACACAACACCGAGTGCATTCCCGCCCTGCGGATGGCCAGGATTCCTGGCTGCCCTCGGAGGTTGTCTGGCCCGGGGAGCACGTCCACCGCCGGCTGCGGGTCAAGCCCGGCATCACCGGGCTGTGGCAGGTCTCCGGCCGCGACGACCTCGACTGGGAGCAGGCCGTGCGCCTGGACCTCTACTACGTGGAGAACTGGTCCCCAGTGCAGGACTTCGTGATCCTGCTGCGCACCGTCAAGGCCGTGGTCGCCAAGGAGGGCGCGCACTGAGGACAGGTCACCGGCCTCGAGCCCGAGACCGGTCACGATCGCCACGGCCAGACCAGCACGCACCGGTCGGCACTTCGGCGGAAGCGCAGAGTTCATGTCGGCAGGGCATGCCCGAATCCCCGCGCACCGCGGCGCCGCGCAGCGATGCCGTCTATTCGATCGACCGGAGACGCTCCTGCACCGCTGCCGACCCCATCTCGCAGCGCACCCCGCCGCCTCCGGCATCCGGTGCACGGCAGAGGTCGGCGCCCGGACCGCCGTCGTTGCTGTTGCGGCCGCCCCGGCCATCGAGATAGTCGTCGTCGCGACCACCGGCCAAGCGGTCGTCCCCGGCATCCCCCAGGAGGATGTCCACGCCGCACCCGCCCTCCAGGAAGTTCCCGTCCGGTCCGCCCGACAGGACGTCGTGACCCGGCCCTCCGCGAAGCCACCCGAAGCCCTGGCCCCCGTAGAGCTCGTCGTTGCCTGCTTCGCCGTGGATGAAGTCGTTGCCACCCTGGCCCTCGAGGCGGTCACGGTCCGTTCCACCCCAGATGACGTCGGCCCCGTCGCCGGCGCAGACCACGTCGGTGCCGGCCCGGGCGTAGATGATGTCGTCACCGCCGTAGCTGATGATGACGTCGGCGTCGTCGGTGCCGATCAGCACGTCGTCGCCGGCGCTCCCGGCGATGGTGGCCTCCGCGCCGAAGCAGACCTCCTGGCCATGGGCCGGCACCACGCCCGTCAGGGTGGCACCGGCGGCCAGCAGGGCAGTGGCCGCCGCAGCAACCAGACTGTGGTGGACAGCAGCTTTCATGGCGACCGCCCGCAGGGTCATGATCACCGCGACGACGTGACGGCGGCATGACTACTCGTCCGTCATCACGTGGGACGCATGCCCCTCGTCACGCTGCGAGGGCGGCCGCTGGACAATGGTGCACACCGAACCACTTCCCGCATAGGAACAAGGCCCTGACAATAGACTTTTGTCCGGTCCGATGGGGACCATATGGGGACAGAAATCCGTCCCCACTAGGCACGTCACCCCGATACGCTCGGAGGACCCAAGGATCCGTACCCCTCGACGGACGAAAAGAGAATCCGATGCGCACCTCCCCCCTCGCCACCGCCATCCAGCGGCACCTCGACTCCTGCTCCCCCGCAGGCATCGCCCTCCTGGACCTCGACATCGTCGAGGACGTCGCCGAGCTCACCCTGGCCTTCACCCCCGAGGCCCTCGACCAGGTGCTGCGCAACCAGCTGCGCATCACCGGCGCACCGAGCGACTGGGACTGCCCGAAGGCGTCCATGGAGGCCGGCACCCCCACCTGGGCCTACGCCCTGGACCTGGCCTACCTCTTCAACGAGCACTACTTCGGCCACCTGCTCCTCGAGCGCCACGAGGCCGCCCTCGGCGAGATCCTGACTGCCCACGGCCACGAGGGCACGCCCGTGGTGTTCCGCCCGCCCTACACGCCGGGCTGCCTGGTGCTGAACCTCCGCCGGCTCAAGGCCGAGCACCTGCGCGCCGCCGGCCTCGCCGCGCCGCAGGCGCGCGCCGCCTGAGTCGCACACCCAACGATGCCACGGTCCCCCGAGTAGGGGACAAGAATGGGCACCATCAGCGTCGAGGCACGCCAATCCGCCCGACGACGTGATCCCCGTCACCACTAGGCACAACGCTGCTCCGCGAGTTCTCGGCATCGTCAAGTGCAAGTGCAAACACCTTTCGTCATAGTGCCAGATTCATCCATTTGCGCCCCTAAACTGGTGACAAGTGCAATGCAGCGCGCGGCCCACCGTCTCCTCCACGGGCTGAAGGAGACAACCCCAGGTGGCCGCGTGCTTTGTTCGGGGAGGGAGCACCAGCATGCTCAAGGTCGATCAGGTCGCCCACGCGGCAGCGCAGCATCACACCCGGGAGCAGACCGACCAGCGTCATCAGGTCCACGCCGAGCGCACCCCGGCGTCCCAGACCGGATGGCGCTCCGCCTACCTCAATCGCCTGCGCTGGGCCGACGGCGTCGCGCTGATGGTCACCCTCCTGGGCACCCACCTGGTGCGCTTCCAGCTGGAGCACGCCGGCCTGCACCTGGGCCCGCTGTCCGTGCCGTACTGGATCGTCGGCATCGTGCTCGCGTTCGTCTGGTGGATGCACCTGGGCCTGCGCGGCGCCCGGGACGTCCGGCTCATCGGCCACGGCATGGAGGAGACCCGGCAGGTGGTGCACTCGAGCCTCATCCTGTTCGGCGCGATCGCCATCATCTCCTTCGGCTTCGAGATCCCCACCGCCCGCAGCTACGTCCTCATCGCCCTGCCCCTCGGCATCGGCCTGCTCATCCTCGGCCGGTTCGGCGTGCGGGACCGGCTGGTCAAGGCCCGCTACCGGGGTGAGGCCCTCTCCCGGACGATGGTGGTCGGTCGCCTGGGTGGCGCCGTCGACCTCATCAAGTCGCTGCGCCAGTACCCCACGTCCGGGCTCGAGGCCGCCGCCGTCTACGTCCCCGAGACCCGCAAGCCGCTCCCCGTCGAGTTGCAGCGCCTGAATCTGCCCCCCAACGCCCTGGCGCCGGGTGAACGGCCCTCCGTGCGGGGCGTCATGGACGCCTGCCGCCGGCACGGCATCGAGACCGTGGTGCTGTCCTCCAACGTGCCGCTGAGCACCACGGAGATCCGCCACCTCAGCTGGGAGCTCGCCGACGCCCACATCCGCCTGGTCATGGACACCGGCCTCACCGACATCGCCGGCCCCCGCATCCACATGCAGCAGGTCGCAGGACTCCCCCTCATCCACGTGGCCACCCCGCGGCTGAGCCGAAGCCGGGCGCTGACCAAGCGGCTGATGGACATTGCAGGCTCTGCGACGGCCCTTCTCATTCTCTCCCCCGTCCTGCTGGCCCTGACGATCATCGTCAAGGCGCACGACAAGGGCCCCGCCTTTTTCGCGCAGGAGCGCATCGGCCAAGACGGAAGCCGCTTCAAGATGTTGAAGTTCCGCAGCATGCGCACCGACGCCGAGCAGGTACTGCAGCGCCTCAAGGAGCAGAACGAGGGCGCCGGCCTGCTGTTCAAGATGAAAGACGACCCCCGCGTCACCACCCCCGGCAAGTGGATGCGCCGCTACAGCCTGGACGAGCTCCCACAGTTCCTCAACGTGCTCAAGGGCGAGATGTCCCTGGTGGGCCCCCGCCCCCCGCTCCCCGCCGAGGTCGAGCAGTACGAGGACTACGTCCACCGCCGGCTGCGCGTGCGGCCGGGCATCACCGGACTGTGGCAGGTCTCCGGGCGATCGAACCTGGACTGGGAACAGTCGGTGCGCCTGGATCTCTATTACGTGGAGAACTGGTCGCCAGTCCAGGACATACTAATTTTGGCGCGCACATTCAAAGCGGTTCTGGCCAGAGACGGAGCCTACTGACAGTTTGCAGAAGGTCTCAGCTTACACCCCACACAACATGACGAATCGATCGCAAAAGGCTTCCCGACAGAAGCACTATAGCGTTCTCCTCTGCGAGAAAAGCGACCATTCGACAAGTAAAAAGGAATATACTTGAGCATTCCAGTCATTGTCTTGGGGCATGCAAGGCCCGATAAACTTCGCGAAGTGCTACGAGCCGTCCACGCCCACAAACCGTCTATTTTATATGTGGCTATAGACGGCGCAAGGAACATACCCACAGAAATCGCAGCAAACGAAATGGCCAAAAAAGTAGTAGACGAATTCATATGGGAATGCACAGTCAAAAAATTGTATCATTCGTCGAACCTAGGCGTTCGTAAATCGATCGAAAAGAGTCTAGATATATTTTTCGCTAATGAATCACGTGGAGTTGTCCTAGAAGACGACTGCTTACCAAACCAGGACTTCTTTCGTTTCTCTCAATCGGTCCTGGAAAGGTATGCGGAAAATGAGGCCGTTGGTATGGTTACAGGCACCAATTTCCTTGGAAGCTTTACACACACGGATCATGACGCCATATTCAGCGAAGGACACATATGGGGATGGGGCACGTGGTCCACTAGATGGCAACACTACAGGCGTATCGGGACTATTCCCACCCCAACCGCCAGATCCGTTCGCTATTACGGAATCGGCTGGCCCTATAGAAATTACTTAATCAAAAAGGCAGCTCGAGGAGCCCTCAACTCGTGGGCTATACCATGGCTAAACTACTTGGCTGAGCAAAACTTGTTATGTGCCATACCCACGCAAAACACGATAACGAATATCGGGCATGACGCCTCCGGAACTCATACAAGTGGAAAATCGAGATTCAGTGCGATTCAAGCGCGTCCCTTGTCCGACGACATAAACCTACCTTTAACAGTAAGACACAACCGTCAATATCAAAACTCGTACGCCGCACGGATCACTTTAGAGCATGTAAGTCACCGGGTGCGGCGTCCCGTGGTCAGTCTACTCAGGAAACTGTCAATTTTGGCCACAAAGGAACAACAATGACACAGAGTGCACTAAATCGGTTTAAATCACATTGGCACCAAGATATTGCACGGATGTGGCCCCAAACATCAAAACTGCGGGTCGTTTGGTATACCAAGTGGGACCCGGGCACTCGTGCCATATTTTATATGAGGTTACAGTTCCTCTGCTGGGACGCCGGTTATCGGGTGGTAAGTCGACTCATAGCTGCACGCAACCACCGTCTACACGGAATTGACATCGTTCCCGGTGCTCGAATTGGTCCGGGAGTGATTATTAGGCACCCGACGGGAATCGTCATAGGAAAATCATCAGAAATAGGCGCAAATGCTACTATTATGCAGGGTGTCACCTTGGGACAAAGGCGCACAGAAGAAGACCCCGTCCGGAATCCACGCATTGAAGATGGCGTTACATTAGGCGCACACGCCGTCCTACTCGGAGATATAAACATTGGTTTTGGGGCCAAGATAGGGGCCGGGTCTATCGTACTGAGCAGCGTCAGACCCGGTACCGTTGTCGTAGGGATACACCGCGGCCTTCCAAAAACTTAACGATCTAAACAAGACTCCATGCACAATTAGACAAAGAGAATTCTAGGGGCCAAGGCAAATCGCAATGGGAAACATGACAAACCAGCGCCAGAGTATGCCAGGCTCAAAATTCGGCTACCCGCTCCGTGCAGTGACCTCCCATAAACGTACGGGCACCCTGATCGCCACCGGCCTAGGGCTCCTAACATCAATCTTCATCGATTTTGGCGCACGGGTGTCTATCGCGGAATTTCTACTCCTGGGCTATCTTCTGCTGCAGATAATAAATCGCAAGCGAATACCGGCGACCGTTGTGCCGTACTTCTTTTGCTTGACACTATTACTGTTGGGTTTTATTGCGGCGAACGCGGCCTATGGGTTTGGCGGCGACTCAATTTTACGGACAACTGGCGGCTATGGAATTTTTATACTTTCGATAGTCGCACTGGCTCATTTTTTGAAGGACGACATTCCCGGGCGCTTAGCGCCAATAATGTTGGGATCGGCGTTGGGTGAGATACTCGGTTTTTATGTTTCACCAACTCCCGAGATTCTAATTGACCCCTGGAAGTTTGGGCTTGGCAATGCTCTAACAGTGATTGTCATTCTCGCGCTAACGCATAGGTCAATAATAAGTAGCAGCCAATTTGTGATGCCTCTTATATTGATTAGCCTAGCCTCACTTCACTTTATCATGGGTTCTCGATCTCTTGCCGGAATTCTTATGCTATCCGTGCTTTTAGTTCTTATAAGGCGGAGCAAAAGTCGATTCACAAATTACCAAATGATAGGCTGCTTCGCATTGATTAGCGCGACGGTCTTCGGCGTTGTTAAAATTTATTCCTATTATGCGCAAACAGGACTGTTGGGCGAGGATTCCGCAACAAAGTATAGTGATCAAAACGGAGAATTTGGCGTTCTCCCAGGGGCAAGAAAGGAGATAATATTACTCGCCGCCGCTTGGATTAGGTCCCCGATATTCGGCTGGGGACCCACAGCCGCCGTAGATAGTCGGCATATGGGAGAAGTATATAATTGGTATGTTTTGCACGGCTATACCATAAATTTATCCGATTTTAATCGATTGTTTGTTGTAGACTCCCTTCCCCTTCATTCCATTTTTTTGGGTTTATTGGTTCAAGCTGGCCTATTTGCCATTCCCTTGATTATTTCGTTGCTACATCCTTGGGTGCGGGCCCTTAGCTATGGAATATCGTCTAAAAATCTTTTGGCCACGTTTGTTATCCTAAGCGGCGGCGTACACCTGTTCGTGTCCCCTTTGGGCGACACTACGCGTTTTCCTGTTGCAATCTCTCTCGCCGTGGGCCTTGCAGCTTTCCCATGCGCTAAGCGAGGCATCGCGCGCGGTAAACAGCTAGCCGGTTCGGGCCCTCACTCGCACGGGGCGGTTTGATGCTGAACAATCGGGCGAGGCGTGATGCAACGTACCTCTTCGTCGAAAAGGTCGGACAGCTACTTGCAGTGGCCGTAGTGAATGTTGTCCTGCTGCGTGAACTTGGTCCATCCATTTATGGATACCTGGGTGCGGCAACTAGTATTCTTGCGATTGCCATGCCCCTATCTACGTTAGGGCATGTGCCAGTCGTTCGAAGCCTCAGTTCAGCCCAAAAACGTTCTGGCGTTAGTCGCGGTATTGTGTCATTTGGTGTGCGTTTAACGATTTTGGGTTGCGTGTTGGGTGCAACGGTAATGCTCACTGTTGCTCTCTTGGCGCCGGCGGGTGAGACTAGAAATCTCATTGCTATTCTTAGTTTTTCGTTTTTAGCACGACCATTTTGGGGTTTTGATGCTTGGTATAAAGCAAGGAGTTTGAATCACCGGGCTGCGGTCATTCGGCTTTCTGGTATTCTCATTTCGGGCATCGGACGCCTTATAATCGCCGTTACTACAGAGTCGTTATGGGCGTTGGCAGTATTTGTAGTGCTTGAACATGCGATTACTGGAATCCTATTTGCCATTGATTATCGCCGCACGCGGGAGCCGTTCAAAAAAGTTCGGGCAAATCACACGATCCGAAAGGACATTATTCGCTCGAGCGTCCCAATGTTTTTTTCCTCCTTGGCAGTCATGCTATACATGCGGGCGGATCAACCCATGCTTTTATACATGACTGACTCGGCCCAAGTGGGCCTATACTCGGCGGCTGCCAACTTAAGTGACTCCCTCGCTTTTATTCCGACTATTGTTTCCACGCTATTCATGCCAGCAGCTTTCAAGTTGTACGAGATTAGTCATGACCGCTTTTTCGCCAGAATGCGCTTTGTGTTGGGATTAATTTCCGGGATCGGCTATATTATCGTTATTTGCGGCTGGTTCGCCTCTCCGTTCGTTATTGCATTATTATACGGGGAAGCTTACAACCCTAGCGCTGAACTCTTGCAAATCTTATTGTTTTCTGTTCCCTTCGTTTTCGTCGGGGTAATACAAGGGATATGGGTCGCAGCTGCACGTCTGCATCGATTCCAGCTTATCTTTGCCTGCCTTGCTGCTTTTATCAACATTGGGCTCAATTTTTATTTGATCCCCATTTTTGGGGCCACAGGTGCCGCGTGTTCCACCGTTCTTGCTCACGCTACCGCAAGTTGTCTGGGAAATTTTTTATTCAAGGAGACGCGCCCGATTGCTAAAACCCAGCTCCGAGCTTTGGACCCCTTTTACGCGACGCAATGCGTGTATCGTCAAGCGCGAAATTTGAGACGGTAAGCCGTTTGGGATTGGGGTCAACACTGAACTTGAGAGTCATGACGCTATGTGCCCGGGTCAGGACTCATGGCGCTGGCAACTGATTGCCACGGGCACGTCTTCAAGGTGATGAAGCAGTGGGATGATGAGTTATGGCAACCCATCCTGCGGTCCCGCTGTTGTTGGGCCAGAGCGACAGGGAGACGCTACAGAGGCTCGTGCGCTCGACCTTGGTGCGGACGGAACTGGAGCAGCGGGCGCGGATCGTGTAGCCGGCCTTCCAGGGGATTTTCAACGAGACTGATTCACCGACAGGTCAGGTTGGGTCGGCGGATTCAACCGGTCGTCGCAACACCTCGATCATGGAGGTGCGCGATGGCCAGTCGCAAGAAGCAGATACCCGAAGCGCCGAAAGGTGCACGACGGCAGCGGGCGGCGGATCGGGCACTGCGACCGTCGATGCGCTCACCGGGCCGGCCTGAGCCCTCGCGCGCGGTGCAACGGGAGTTCTGGCGGCGGATCGCATCAGGTGTGACGACGGTCGAGGCCACGGAGTCCATTGGTGTGTCCTGGCTGGTCGGGGCCCGCTGGTTCCGTCAGGCTGGCGGCATGTCGCCGATCAGCCTGGACGAACCCACGGGTCGATGCTTGTCGTTCGCCGAGAGGGAGGAGATCGCGCTGCTGCGTGCCCAGGAGCTCGGCGTGCGCGAGATCGCCCGCCGGATCGGACGCGACCCCGGGACGGTCTCTCGCGAGCTGCGCCGCAACGCGGCAACTAGGGGCGGCAAGCAGGTCTACCGGGCCCTGGTGGTGCAGTGGAAGACGCAGCAGGCCGGGAAGCGCCCGAAGACAGCGAAGCTCGTGAACAACGACGCGTTGCGTGAGTACGTACAGGAACGGCTCGCCGGGAACGTGCGCCGATCCGACGGCACGATCGTCACGGGCTCCGAGACGCCGGCGTGGAAAGGGTTGAACAAGCCGCACCGGCAGGACCGCCGATGGTCGACGGCGTGGAGTCCAGAGCAAATCGCCCACCGGCTGAGGGGCGACTTCCCCGATGATGACTCCATGCGCATCAGCCACGAGGCGATCTATCAGTCACTGTTCATCCAGGGGCGTGGCGCGCTCAGGCGCGAGTTGGTCGCGTGTCTGCGCGCCGGCCGGGCGCTGCGGACTCCCATGGCGCGCTCACAGAACAAGCCGCAAGGGCATGTCACCGCCGATGTCGTCCTCTCGGCGCGCCCCGCTGAGGCCGAGGATCGTGCGTTCCCCGGGCACTGGGAATCTCAATGCTGTTGTCAAGCAGTGAGGAGTTCCCGGGTGGGCGTCGGTTCTCGGTAGGCGGTGTGGTCACGGAGCATGGCCCAGATGACGTTGAGGCGGCGGCGTGCGAGGGCGATGAGTGCTTGTTTGTGGGATTTGCCCTCTAGTCCCGTGACGAGTTCAGTAGAGACTCGGTAGTGCCGCTCCGGCGGTCGACGAGGCGGTGTGGTGACGATAGTAGGCGTCCTCGTACTCCGCCGGGGGCACGAGCCCGATCTTCCCGTGCAGGCGCCGGTGATTGAACCAGTCGACGTACTCGGCCACCGCGATCTCCAGGTCGTCGATCGACTTCCAGGGACCCCTGTTACGGATCAGCTCGGCCTTGAACAGCGAGTTCAACGCCTCTGCGAGGGCATTGTCATACGAATCCCCGGTGGATCCCACCGCGGTCACCGCCCCGGCCTCGGCCAACCGCTGGGTGTAGCGCACCGCGACATACTGCACGCCCTTGTCGCTGTGATGGACCACCCCACTGGTGTCATGGCCGCCGTGGGATCGGGTCCACAACCCCATCTCAAGAGCGTCCAGAGCCAGGTCCGTGCGCAACGAGGTCGACAGCTGCCAGACCACGATCAGGCGGGAGAACACGTCGATGACGAAGGCGGCGTAGACCCACCCGGCGAACGTTCTGCAGTAGGTGATGTCCGCGACCCACAGCCGGTCCGGGGCGGCGGCGGTGAAAGACCGCTCCACCAGATCCGGGCGGGTGTCCGGGCCGGTGCCGGCCACCGTGGTCCGCGGGCCCTTGGACCGGATGATCCCGCGCAGCCCGGCCGCCCTCATCAGCCGGTGCACCATGCATCGAGCCACCCGGTGGCCGTTCCGGCGCAGCTCGGCGTGGACCTTGGTGACCCCGTAGACCCCGTAGTTGTCCGCGTGCACCTTCTGGATTACTTCCGTCGTGGCCGCGTCGCTGACCGACCGCGCCGAGGGCGACCGGGTCTTGGCGGCGTAGTAGGTGCTCGGGGCGATCTGCACACCGGCGTCTCGGAGGACCCTGCAGATCGGCTCGACCCAGAACTCGTCCTTGTGGGCGTCGATGTAAGCCACTACCTGTTGTGTGGGCGGTCGAGCTCCGCCGCGAAGAAAGCCGAGGCCGACCGCAGAATGGCGTTGGCCCTGCGGAGCTCCCGGACTTGCTTCTCCAGCTCGGCCAGCCGCTGGGCGTCATCGGTGGTGGTCCCCGGTCGGTATCCCTCGTCGACCTCGGCCTGTCTGACCCAGTTCCGCAGCGTCTCCGGATTGATTCCCAGCTGCTGCCCGATCCGCGCCAGCGCCCCGACCTTCGTCGCAGGGTCCCGCCGGGCCTCCACCGCCATCCGAGTGGCGCGCTCACGCAACTCGTCGGGGTACTTCCTCGGTGCTCCCATGACTCTCATCCTTCCGTGGAATGAAAGCCTCCAACAGACCCGTCACGGGACAGGGACGCCATCGGGGTGTGGGCGAACCACTTGAACTACCAACGGCCCCATACCGCCTGTGGCGATCAGCCTTCGGCCTCACGCGTCCCGATCCGTGCCAATAACGTCATGCCCTCTTACAGCTAGCAAAATTGACCATCAAACCTGAGGCAATATCCATGCACGACCGAGCTTCAAATCGAACTGATGATTACTGAATTTTGTAAGTCCGCCAGTCGGGTAAGGAGTAATTTCCCCGAAATAAATTCCATCCGGCGTATCATAAAGGTCGACGCGTATAAAGTCATATTCCGCACCGATTTCAGAAGCCATTCTCAACATAACATTCAAATTAACGGGGCGGGAAACTACATCCGCCAGACGTTTATCGCCGTGGCGATCCTCCAACGGCTCCCATTCGGGCGTGTAAAAGCGCCGACGAACCCCTTGAAACCTAGGGGAGTCGACTTGAACAAGCTTCACGACGCCATCAAACACGAAGAACCTGTGGTCGTTGGGCAGATCCCCGTTCGAGGTGGGGATTTTTCTCTCAATGAGGTAGCCACTTCGCGCTTGCGAGTAAGCCCACTCCCCCTGAACTGTGACAGCCTCCTCATAACGCCATGACTTGACCGCTCCAAGATCAATCCCAGAAGACAGTAAGGATCCGTGGCCAAACTCCGCGTAGCCCGCCCCGGAGATGGGCTTCAACACCCACTCACAGCCCCAATCCGTGTCAGCAATTGAATCTAAGTCGTCCCCGTACCAAAGCGTTTCGGGAATAAGGACAGACGGACATGCAGACGCCGCATGCTTCTTCATTTCAACTTTATCACCGCCTCTGGCAATGATCTCCCGCCGATCGTTCGTAATGCGCCAATGAACTTTCTCCATAAATGTTTGAGGATTACGGGGAACCGGCCGCCTATATGTCATCCACCACAGCACATGACGTTTGACCTTCATCGGCAAGTGCGGCAATAATTTGCGCACAGTAACCCAAAGCATATTGCCCACACTATCTCCTTCAGTTTTCACGCTCGTTGCCTGGCATAAGCAGTACCACTCCAATGTTCGCTTCAAGCCTATCGCCACAGTGAGAAATCTTCTACAGCTGCACTGCATAAAGACGGAAACGCTCGAGCAAGCGCCACAACACCCCGTTCGCCATAGGTTAGTCGGCTGGAGTACTTCTTAGACTGGCTGGTTGTACGTTAATTACAGATCGCCGCACGACTTACACTATCTATGTGTAGGCTGGCACATCAATGAAAAGGCTGCATCAACCTTGGATGATTTCCGTCTTCACATATCCACGCTCTCTCACAAAGTAGTCCCCGTCCAATTTCTTGATAAAACGAGCCGGCACTCCGCCCCACAGACTGGGCCCTTCAGCATGCTGGATCGAACCACTGACAACTCCCCCTGCAGCTACAACACACCTGTCCCCCACATGTGATCCTCCAACAATAATGCATCCGGTTGATATAAATGCATATTGACCGATGGACACCGGTTTTAGCGTTTGTACATTCCGCTCAAAGTCAATGCCATGACTAAGAATCGTCGAGCGTTGACCAGCAACAGTCGAGTGCCTTCCTATGGCGACACCACCAGAGCAATCCATGTAATGTCGGCTTGTGACTGCACTGTGCTGGTCCATGCGAAGCGTCCTGGACTGGTCCGGAACACGGAAGGAACTATATTCCCGTGATGCAGAGATCCAATTCCAAGAACCGATAGACCCTGCTATGCCAACTTCTAGTATTTTTAGGTCTCGTAAAACGTTGAAATTGCCGATACGAACACCCGGAGCTAGGATGACAGACTCAACGTTCACCATTAGTGATATGCCCACGCGGCAATGAGGATCTACTTGGTAACCTAAAGTCGTTAGCAAGTAATTCTTGATACGGCTAGCAGGAAGCAAACCTACAGCGCATCGAGCCAGTTTGCCGAACTTATGAATCACTTTCGGACCTTTCCTCTGAGTTTTGAGTACAGGACACTGTGTCGAACGGGCGTAGCGAAAAGAGCAAAACTCTGAACGAGAGCGGCTCCGATTCGCGCTACATGGTCGAAGCTAGAGCGCGCGTACATGCCACGCACTTTCCAACCGTCGCCGACAAAGCGATATCCAGCATCTCCTGATTTTGACTCATCGTGCCACCTCAATGCACCTATGTATTCGGGGACATTGAGCGGAGAATCCGCCGACTTATCTAGAAGACGAAAGAATAAGTCGAGGTCCATACAATAGTCGAACTGATTTGCGAATCCGCCTGATTCGAGCAACAGGGATCGAGAAATTGCAACTGAACCCGAAAATACATAACAACCGCGCAACATAAGCTTGTGCCGCTCAAGGCGAGGGGGCATATAGCTACCAATTACTGATCCGTCTGCCCGTAAGACTTGATGTCCACCAAAGACCAAACTTGGCATGTTATCTGACTTCTCAATATGTGCCCTTAGAGCAGCCAAAGAGCCAGGCAATAGGACGTCGTCCGAGTTGAGCCAGACAACATAGTCGCCCGTGGCCCGCATAAGTGCCTTATTTAGTGCATCGGATTGACCCTTGTCAGGGCCGGACTCAACTTGCACCTGGTCGTACTGCGCTTCATACGCGGCCAGCAGACTCAGTGTTTCATCGGTTGACTGACCGTCTTGTACGAGCAACTCGTCAAAATCCGACATCTCCTTGACTGCGGAGTTGATTGCTTCGTTGATATACGTTTGCGAGTTGTAACTAGGCATGATTATGCTAAATTTTATATCAGACATTTTTTCTCCGGCTAGCTATCAGCGGTCAGGACTTCGTGCATGCGTGTGGAGTAAATAGTTATTTGCCAGTATATATACGCAGTAGGTTGCTTTTTTGAACCTGGCGATCTAGTAGGTTTTCCGAAAGTCGCAACGCATTGGACGAACAATTGGCGTAGTAGTCGGGGTCACTAGTCAGTCGCTTCAAAGCTGCAGCCAGGGATCCCGCCTTGCCGTCCGGGACAACAGCGCCTGCATCGTACTCATTAATGGCGTAACTTAAGGCGGAGGACTTATTCACGATCACTGGGATTCCCATACTTAGAGCTGTGGCCAAAACGTTCCCCCACGGCTCATTATGAGAAGTTAACACGAATACGTCGGAAACATCCAAAACGTCAAGGACCTTTTGAGCGTCTACAGCCCCTAAGTACTGCAAGTTCGGGATGTCTCGCAGGGCGGCACGGACCTTATGCAGGTCGCCTTCGTCGGGCCCCACAACAGTAAATTTCAGGTTTTGCTGCGCAGTCATAAGAGCCGCGGCATCCAAGAACGTGCCGACGTTTTTCCGTGGATGTAGTCGAGCTATGAACGTTGCACTTACCTGCGAACCGAGCTCCCGTATGCGGGCCTTAGCATGCGGAGGGACAGGGTTTCCTAGGGCGACGACCTCGACCTCGGGACGGCAACTCCAAAGTGCCAGTTGGCTTGACTCCCGTTCTGTTAATGCTATAACGGTTGCTGCCCTCGCGTATAATTTCCGCACACCAAGATCGAGAGTTTGATGAATCCAGCTCGATCGTGACGTGAGCATGCCGTGAGGTTGAAGGATCAATCGCCGGCCTCGGAGGACTGAAAATAATGCAGCGACTATAGGTATTAATTCACGCGAAAAGCTGATGTGGACAATTTGTGCTCGACCTACGGCCTTCCATAGCTCAACAACTATGGCAACGGATAATGCGGTCGCGAATTTTCCGTGGACACCCATTTTTCGAATCGGAACGAAAATCTTTTTGTATGTGGCTGATTGACAGTCCGGCGCGTCTCCTGCAAAGGTCCCAGCAACGAGCTCAACTGTCATTCCCGCATCGGATGCGATTTGCGCTTGTCGGCTTGCGGTGTCGAATGGGCCGCCATATGCCCCCGTTTTACTTGCCAGCGTTAGCACCCTGAGCAGATTCATGTCCACCGCTTCCACATTTCGTCGTGCATGTCCAATGGGTAACATGCCGAATACCCTAAGCTTTATCCCGTTCATTAGGCGCTTGTCTAAACCTCCTTCCTTTTGCGATTGGATTCGCACCTCCGTACACGGTGTTTTCTGGTATATCTTCGGACACCCGCGTGAGGGGTTGCACCAAAGCCGATTGACCGATCGACACCCCTCCCGTGACCACGCATCGAGCAGTTATCCAAACGCCGTTTCCAATACTAATTGGCCGCGTGATTAAACCCATGTCTTTTCTATGTGAATGACTACCGGTTGTTATGAAGGTTTCTTGGGATATTACTGAATCATGGCCGACGGTGACCTGATTTTGATTGTGAATCCACACGCCTTCGCCGATCCAGGAGCGGTCACCAATCTCTAGGTTCCAAGGGAACTTGATACGCGTACGGGGCCGGATGATGACGCCGTCGCCGATCTTGGCGCCAAAGGCGCGGAGTGCCTTTGCCCGTAGGCCGGAGCTGATCTGCCACGGGTTCGTGACGAGGACGAGCTCGGTGGCTGACCACAGGTAGATCATCCACTTCGGCCTGTTCCAGGTTTCGCCCTCACCGGGCGCCTGGGAGAGGTCGATGACGGGTATGTCGGAGTCGGCAGGGCTGCGCTCAGCGCCGGTGGTCATGAATACCTCTACGTGTGGGGGGCGGGGAGGTCATGTGAGCTGAACCACGGTCCGACGTGGGGCCTCGTCCTGAAGCTGAATGCGCTCACATGTATCGTCTGATTTATACCCCATGCCCTCCGGTGGGCCGCTGATTCCCCTCGGCGTTGCTCCCAGTGTGACGAAAGCACCCCATGCGCCCTCGTTTGACGATCATCGGCATCAACTACGCTCCCGAGTCCAGCGGCAACGCTCCCTACACCACGGCCCTCGCCGAAGGCATGACCGAGCTCGGGTGGGACGTCCGCGTCATCACCGGCTTCCCGCACTACCCGCAGTGGCGGGTTTATGACGGATACGACGGCCGGACGCTGGAGGAGGATCACCGCGGGATCGACGTGTTGCGTTTGCGCCACTACGTGCCCGCGGAGCCCAAGCTGTTCAATCGGCTACTCATGGAAGTCCATTTCGGGATTCGCGCGGCCCTCTCGAACTGGGGTCGCCCGGACGTAGTCCTGTTCGTTAATCCCGGCCTGTTCTCCTCGGGCATCGCGGCTCTTCGAGCCAAGCTCGGCCGCCGCCGTCCCGGAACGGCGATCTGGATTCAGGACCTGTACTCCAGGGGCCTCGAGGAGGTGCACACTTCGGCCGCCGCGCTGGCACCCGTGATGCGGCACGTCGAGGGCCTGGTGCTCCGCGCCATGGACCGTGTGATCGTCATCCACGACCGGTTCCGCCGCCACGCTGTTAACGAGCTGGGCGTCGCCACGGAGAGGGCCCTCATCCACCGGAACTGGTCCCACATCAGCCCGCAGCACGCGATCGACACCGCGGCGGTCCGTGCTCGTCGGGGCTGGTCCGAGAACGAGGTCGTCGTCCTCCACGCCGGCAACATGGGCGTGAAGCAGTACCTCGAAAACGTGGTGGACGCCGCCCGGCTCGCCGATGAGCGGGGCTCTCGTGTGCGGTTCGTCCTGCTCGGCGCGGGCAACCAGTTGCAGCGGCTCAAGGAGCTGGCCGCGGGCATCAAGAGCCTGGAGTTCGTCGAGCCTCTGCCCGATGAGGAGTACACCGCTGCCCTGGCCGCTGCGGACGTCCTGCTCGTCAATGAGAAGCCCGAGCTCCGGGAGATGTGCGTGCCGAGCAAGCTGACGTCCTACTTCGCCACCGGGCGCCCCGTCCTGGCTGCGGTGGACGACGAGAGCTCCTCGGCCGGTGAGATCGAGTCCTCCGGCGCCGGCAGGGTCATCGCCTCCGGAGATCCCGCGGGACTGCTGCAGGCCGCCGAGGAGCTCGGCGGCGACCGGGCGCTGGCCTCGGAGATCGGCGGACGCGGTCCCGGATACGTCGCGGAGCACCTCGCCGCGGACGCCGCCATGCGTCGATGGGATGATGTGCTTCGATCTTTGACGCAACATGTCCGGCTCTGATCACCGGCTTTGCCCGTTCATTCACTAGCATAAAGCTGTCCCCTCAACGGCCCACACCCCCTCCCCCCGAAGGACGATCATGCACGCCACCCCCAAGAAGGCTTTCATCACCGGGATCACCGGTCAGGACGGTTCCTACCTGGCGGAGCTGCTGCTCGCCAAGGGCTACGAGGTCCACGGGCTGATCCGCCGCGCCTCGACCTTCAACACCCACCGGATCGACCACCTCTACTCGGATCCGCACGAGGCCGACGCCAAGCTGTTCCTGCACTACGGCGACCTGTCCGACGGGTCCCGGCTGGTGACGCTGATGGCGCAGATCCGCCCGGACGAGGTCTACAACCTCGCCGCCCAGTCCCACGTGAAGGTCTCCTTCGAGGAGCCCGAGCACACCGGGGACACCACCGGGCTCGGCACCGTCCGCCTGCTCGAGGCGATGCGCTTGGCCAACGTGGACGCCCGCTACTACCAGGCCTCCACCTCCGAGCTGTACGGCGCCACCCCGCCGCCGCAGCACGAGGACACCCCGTTCTACCCCCGCTCCCCCTACGGCGCGGCGAAGATCTACTCCTACTGGATCACCAAGAACTACCGCGAGGCCTACGACATGTTCGCGGTCAACGGGATCCTCTTCAACCACGAATCCCCCCGCCGCGGCGAGACCTTCGTGACCCGCAAGATCACCCGGGCGGTGGCCGCGATCAAGGCCGGCACCCAGGAGAAGCTCTACATGGGCAACCTGCAGGCCATCCGCGACTGGGGCTACGCCGCCGAGTACGTCGAGGGCATGTGGCGGATGCTCCAGGCCGACGAGCCCGAGGACTTCGTGCTGGCCACCGGGCACCCGTGCACGGTGCGGGAGTTCCTGGAGATCTCCTTCGACCACGCCGGGCTGGACTGGCGCGAGCACGTCGAGTTCGACGAGCGCTACCTGCGCCCCACCGAGGTCGACGCCCTGATCGGTGACCCCGCCAAGGCCAAGGACAAGCTGGGCTGGGAGGCCACCGTCAAGGCCCCCGAGCTGGCCCGGCTGATGGTCGACGCCGACATCGCCATGCTCGAGCACACCGAGGGCTGGGTCGACACCGTCGAGCTCGCCTCCTGGGCCAAGTGACCGGAGACACGCCACAATGACAGCAGACACCACCGAAATGATCGACAGCACCGCTTCCTCCACTTTCACCCCTGGCCCGCTGGACCGTACCGCCCCGTTCTACGTGGCCGGCCACCGCGGCCTGGTCGGCTCCGCGATCTGGCGCAAGCTCACCGCCGAGGGCTTCACCGACCTCATCGGCCGCACCTCCGCCGAGCTGGACCTCAAGGACCGCGACGCGGTGTTCGCCTTCTTCGCCCAGGCCAAGCCGCGCTATGTGGTGCTGGCCGCGGCGAAGGTCGGCGGGATCCTGGCCAACAACACCTACCCCGTGGACTTCCTCTCCGAGAACCTGCGGATCCAGGTCAACGTCCTCGACGCCGCCCTGGAGCACGGGGTGGAGCGGGTGCTGTTCCTGGGCTCCTCCTGCATCTACCCGAAGCTGGCCCCGCAGCCGCTGAAGGAGGAGTACCTGCTCACCGGGCACCTGGAGCCCACCAACGACGCCTACGCGATCGCCAAGATCGCCGGGATCCTGCAGATCCAGGCCGTGCGCCGCCAGTACGGACTGCCCTGGATCTCGGCGATGCCCACCAACCTCTACGGGCCGGGCGACAACTTCTCCCTCACCGGCTCCCACGTGCTGCCGGCCATGATCCGCCGCTACGAGGAAGCCCGCCTGGACGGAGCCGAGTCGGTCACCAACTGGGGCACCGGGTCGCCGCTGCGGGAGTTCCTGCACGTGGACGACATGGCCGAGGCCTGCCTGCACCTGCTCGAGCACTACGACGGACCCGAGCACGTCAACGTGGGCACCGGCACCGACGTGACCATCAAGGAGCTCGCCGGGCTCGTGGCCGAAGCTGTGGGCTACGAGGGCCGCATCGAGTGGGACGCCACCAAGCCCGACGGCACCCCCCGCAAGCTCATGGACGTCTCCAAACTCGCCGCCGCCGGCTGGACCGCCCGCATCCCCCTGCGCGAGGGCCTCCGCTCCACCGTCGACTGGTTCCGCGAGCACCAGGACGGCATCCGCGAGTGACCTCCACCCCTCCCCCCACCCCCGAGCCGATCCCGAGGAGAACCATGGAGCACCTTGACGCAGAGCGGGAGGCCCCCGCTCTCGATGCACGGGAACTCCTCCGGCTGGTGCGCACGCACTGGCGGGCCATCACGCTGATCACCCTGCTGTGCACGCTGCTCGCGCTCGGCTGGACGCTGATCCAGCCCAAGATCTACTCGGCCACCGCCTCCGGCCTGGTGGTCGCCACCGGTGAGCAGGACCTGGCCAGCGCCCTCGCCGGCAACAACCTTGCGCAGTCCAAGGCCGTCTCCTACGAGTCGCTGGCCACGGCGCGGCCGGTGGCCGTCACGGTGATCGAGGACCTCGAGCTGGACACGACGCCGGAGGAGCTGCTGCCGCGCATCGCCACGGACGTCCCCATGCAAACCCCGGAACTGCGCATCACCGCGGACGCCGAGGATCCGACGGAGGCGGCCGACCTGGCCAACGCCTGGGTCGTGGCACTGGCCGGTCAAGTGCAGGAGCTCGAGAGCCAGGGCGACGAGGACGCGATCAACCGCGTGGCCGTCCAGCCGCTCAGCAACGCCTCGCTGCCGCTGGCACCCTCCTCGCCGAACCTCAAGCTCAACCTCGCCCTCGGCTTCGTGGGCGGCCTCGGGCTGGGCCTGCTCTACGCCTTCGCCCGGTACAAGATGGACCGCCGCATCAAGTCGGTCGAGGAGATCCGGGACGGCTTCGGCGTGGCCGTCCTCGGCGTCATCCCCACCGACGACCGGCTGGCCGACCACCGCGAGATCGTCGAGACCGGCTTCTCCGCCGGGCGCGGGCACCACGAGTTCTCCGAGGCCCTGCGCGAGCTGCGCACCAACCTCAGCTTTGTGTCTGTGGACAGCCCGCCTCGGATGATCGTGGTCACCTCCTCCCTGCCGGGTGAGGGCAAGTCCTCGATCACCGCGAACCTGGCGGTGGCCATCGCCTCGACGGGGCGCAACGTCGTCGTCGTGGACGGGGACCTCCGCCGCTCGGTGATCACCGACCTGTTCGGGCTCGTGGCCGGTGTGGGCGTCACGGACGTGCTGACCGGGCAGGTGCAGGTGGACGAGGTCCTCCAGACCTACGACAAGTTCCCCAACTTGCAGGTGCTCGGCGCCGGCCGCACCGCCCCGAACCCCACGGAGCTGCTGTCCTCGAAGGCCATGCACACCATGCTCGAGACCCTCGCCGAGGACGCCCTGGTCCTGGTGGACGCTCCCCCGCTGCTGCCGGTCACCGACGCCGCACTGCTCACGGCCTCCGCCGACGGCGCGCTCATCGTGGCCACCGCGCAGAAGACCACCACGGACGAGCTGTCCAAGTCCCTGGAGAACCTGCACCAGGTCCACGGCAACGTGCTCGGCGTCGTGCTCAACCGCGTGCCCACCACCGGTGCGGACGCCGGCTATTACGGCTACTATGGCAAATCCTATTACGCGGACTCGGACGAGCAGGCGGCACCTGCGACGGGTGCCCAGCCTGTCGTCGCCGCGCCAGCGGCCAAGCAGCCGTGGGGCACCGCACCGCGCGCGGAGGGCTCCAAGCCCCAGCAGGCGGCCCCGGCTTCGACCCGGCAGGAGCCGACAGCACCGTCGGCCGAGGACGCGGCCCCCGCTCCTCGCGCGGAGCGGTCCAACGGGCAGGCCTCTGCCGAGCACGAGTCCTTCGGGCTCGAGGCGTGGGGGCGCTCCGGCTCCTCCACCGGGTCCACTGCTCAGGGGCACTGATCCCGGCCTGTTCACGGCTCAGCCGTCAAGGGGCGCTTCCTACGGGAGGCGCCCCTCGTGGGTTGACGGCCGATGCCACCGCTACTACCCCGCGGCCTCAAGGACGTTCAGCGAGGTGCTTTGGAGAAGGTGACGGCCCGTGTAGTCGAGTACCGCGCTGGTGCCCGGGCCCATCGCCGTCGGCTCTTGCGCAAAGCGCACGCCCACAGCGGTGAGACGACGGTTGGTCATCTGTAGGGCGCGCTCAGCCCGTCGGCAGCTTTGGGCGTCTTTCGTGCTACGGATACAGCACTAAAAATGTCTGAGGCCCTGCCTATGGTTTTGAGTGTGTTCAAGCGTTACAGATACCGCGCTTATCCCACTGGTTACCAGGCCAAACAGCTTTCCCGGCTGTTCGGTTGCACCCGGGTGGTCTACAACGACGTCATTGCGGCCCGTGAGACCGCCCGGCGCAACGGTGAGCCATTTCCCACGGCTGGAGAGCTTTCGAGACGGCTGCTTACGGAGGCGAAACGTACTCCGCAACGAGCGTGGCTGGCGGAGGTGTCCAGCGTTGCGCTTCAGCAGTCTCTCCGGGACGCGGACAGGGCCTACCGGAATTACTTCGCCGCACTCGCCAAGAAACAAAAGGGCAAGAAGATCGGGGCTCCGAAGTTCAAGTCAAGACGTGGCAAACAATCTGCACGGTTCACTGCAAGCGCTCACTTGAAAGTGAAGCAAACTACCGACGGGGTCGGTCACATCAACTTGCAGAAGGTAGGGCGCGTTCGGTTCGCTTCTTCTCGACCGTTGCCCTCGGTCCCGTCCTCAGTGACGGTCATCCTGGAGGCCGATGGCCGGTACTTCCTTTCATTCGTGGTACAAACGTCACTTCCCGAACCATTGACGCCAATCGAGAAAGTCGCAGGAGTCGACGTCGGACTCACTGACCTTGCCGCCATCGCTTGCTCGGACGGCTCGCGGGAGAAGGTCGGCAACCCGAAGTGGCTTCGGTCAGAGGAACGGCGACTTGCCCAAGCTCAACGCGCCCTATGCCGCAAACAGAAAGGTTCCCACAATCGAGAAAAAGCCCGCCACCGAGTCGCCGTGCTCCACCGGAAGGTACGCGAGACAAGACTTGATCACCACCACAAGCTCGCGCTCCGACTCGTCCGTGAGAACCAAACGGTCGCCCTGGAGACATTGAGCATCATCGCTCTGGTCCGGACACGGATGGGCAAGTCTATTCACGACGCTGGATGGGGCACGCTCCGGCGGCTTGTTGAAGAGAAAGCCATGGCGTACGGGCGCACCGTGGTACGGATTGACCGCTGGGAGCCCACCAGCCAGGTGTGTTCTGTGTGTGGAGTGAAGGACGGCGTCAAGCCTTTACACATTCGCATCTGGACTTGTGAAGCGTGCGGCGCGCGGCTGGACCGAGATTACAACGCTGCTGTGAACATTATGGTCGCCGCCGGGCTGGCGGAGACCCTAAACGCCTGTGGAGGGGATGTCAGACGTACGCTCGCGTGCGCGAACCCCAGCGAAGCAGGAACCCACCGAACGGATCGCACCCGAGCGGCCGCGTAGGAATCCGCACCCGCCAGGGTGGGGAGGAAGTCAATACGGTTATTACGGGAAAGCTGCTACTCGAATGCAGCCGAACCGCCAGTACCGACTTCAGGCGGGCAGCCAGCCGTCGCCACACTTCGCATTGCGCGCTGTGAAAGTCAGCAACCGAGGGCGACCCACTCCCCTTGCAATCACCTGCCGACGGCTTGCTCACTTCCCGGCGGCCTCCGGGTCGGTCATCTCCGCGATCATGATGAGGTTGCCGCACGTGTCGTCGAGGATCGCGGCGGTGACCGGGCCCATCGGCGTCGGCTCCTGCACGAAACGCACGCCCAGGCCGACGAGCCGTTCGTACTCGGCCTGCACGTCCGCCACGCCGAAGCTGTTGAACGGAATGCCGTCGGCCACCAGCGCTTCCTTGAACGGCCGGACGGCCGGGTGCTCGGAGGGCTCCAGCAGCAACTCCACTCCCTCCGGGGCCTGCGGCGAGACGACGGTCAGCCAGCGGTAGGCCCCGGCCGGCACGTCGGTCTTGAGCTGGAAGCCCAGCATGGAGGTGTAGAAGTCCAGGGCCTTCTGCTGGTCGTCCACGAAGATGCTGGCGGTGGTGATGATCATGGCGTGTCCTTCGGCGGGGGCGGCAGGGAGTCCATCCACTGCCGCGCGGCGGTGAGCGGGGAGGTGTCCAGGTGGTGCAGCGTGGTGCGCCCCTGGACGGTGGTGGTCACCAGGCCGGCCTGGCGCAGCACGGCCAGGTGCTTGGTCACGGCCTGCCGGGTCATGGCCAGGCCGTGGTCGTTGATGAGGCGCACGGTGAGCTCGAAGAGGCTCTGGTCGTTGCGCGCGGCGAGCTCCTCGAGCAGGATCCGCCGCGTGGGGTGGGCCAGGGCCTGGAACAGGATGTCCACACGACCAGGATAGGCAACCTTATGGTTGCTGGTCAAGGGTCACCGGCCCGCTTCGGCGGGGTGCCGGCGGCGGCCTCAGCAGGGGGTCTGCTGGTGCACGACCAGCTTCCAGCCCCGCTCCCGGCGGGCGTAGGTGCTGCTGACCAGCGCGTCATAGGGGGCGGACTCTCCCCGGCGGGCCAGCACGCGGTAGAGGACGACCGCGGTGTCGGAGGTCGGGTGCAGCACTCGGAGGTCGGACAGCTCGTGGGAGGACCACGGAATTCCGGCCATGGACGCCACGATCGCCGCACGGTCGTCCAGCAACAGACCGCCGGGCAGCAGCATCACCACCTCCTGGTCCAGGACGTCGTCGTAGAAGGCCGCGGCCTGCTCGCCGGTCGAGGACAGGGCCTGCCAGCCCTGCTGCTCCAGAGTGATCGGATCGGTGCTCGCCATGGGCCCATGATGGCACCGGCCGGCCGCGCCCGGCACGGATGACGACGACGCTTCGCCGCACCTCAGGACGTCCGCCTGCTCACGACGACGGGCCGGACGTATGCTCGGAACCGGTCGGATCGAACCGGGCGACGCCGCCGGAGGCTGTGGAGGCGGTGTCGCCCCAGGGATGGAGACACGATGAGCACGCCCCCGAGCCAGGACCCGCACTTCCCCGCACCGACTGCCGCGCCGCACGTGGCCGACAGCCACGGCCTGATCCGGGTCCAGGGCGCCCGGGAGAACAACCTCCGGGACATCAGCGTGGAGCTCCCCAAACGCCGGCTGACGGTCTTCACCGGCGTCTCCGGCTCCGGCAAGAGCTCGCTGGTCTTCGGCACGATCGCCGCGGAGTCCCAGCGGCTGATCAACGAGACCTACAGCACCTTCGTGCAGGGCTTCATGCCCGTGCAGACCCGGCCCGACGTCGACGTCCTCGACGGCCTCACCACCGCGATCGTCGTGGACCAGGAGCGGATGGGCGCCAACGCCCGCTCCACGGTCGGCACCGCCACCGACGCGGACGCGATGCTGCGGATCCTGTTCAGCCGGCTCGGGCAGCCGCACATCGGCACGGCCAAGGCGTTCTCCTTCAACGTCGCCTCGATCAGCGGCGCCGGCGCGGTGACCATGGAGCGCGGCGGCAAGACGGTGAAGGAGCGGCGCAGCTTCTCCATCACCGGCGGCATGTGCCCGCGCTGCGAGGGCATGGGCCGGGTCAACGACTTCGACCTCACCCAGCTCTACGACTCCGCGAAGTCCCTCAACGAGGGCGCGCTCACCGTCCCCGGCTACAGCACGGAGGGCTGGTACGGCCGGATCTTCAGCGGCTGCGGCTTCTTCGACCCGGACAAGCCGATCCGCGACTTCACCGAGGACGAGCTGCACGACCTGCTGCACAAGGAGCCGACCAAGATCAAGGTCGACGGCATCAACCTCACCTACGAGGGGCTGATCCCGAAGGTCCAGAAATCCTTCCTGGCCAAGGACGTGAGCGCGCTGCAGCCGCACATCCGGGCTTTCGTGGAGCGGGCGGTGACGTTCACCGCCTGCCCCGAGTGCGGCGGCACCCGGCTCAGCGAGGCCGCTCGATCCTCGACAATCCGCGGGATCAACATCGCCGAGGCCTGCGCGATGCAGATCAGCGACCTCGCCGCCTGGGTGCGGGAGCTGGACGAGCCCTCCGTGGCGCCGCTGCTCACCGCCCTGGGCGAGACCCTCGACTCCTTCGTGGAGATCGGGCTGGGCTACCTCTCGCTCAGCCGCTCCTCGGGCACGCTCTCCGGCGGGGAGGCCCAGCGGACCAAGATGATCCGCCACCTCGGCTCCTCGCTCACCGACGTCACCTACGTCTTCGACGAGCCGACCATCGGGCTGCACCCGCACGACATCGAGCGGATGAACAACCTCCTGCTGCTCCTGCGGGACAAGGGCAACACGGTGCTGGTCGTGGAGCACAAGCCGGAGACCATCGCGATCGCCGACCACGTGGTCGACCTCGGCCCCGGCGCCGGCACGGGCGGCGGCACGGTCTGCTACGAGGGCACCGTCGGCGGCCTGCGCACCGCCGGCACCCTCACCGGGCGGCACTTGGACGACCGCGCCGTCCTGAAGCCGTCGGTGCGCGAGCCCTCCGGGGTCCTGGAGGTGCGCGGCGCCGACACGAACAACCTGCAGTCGGTCGACGTCGACATCCCGCTCGGCGTGCTGACGGTGGTGACGGGTGTGGCCGGCTCGGGCAAGAGCTCGCTGATCGCCGGCTCGGTGCTCGGCCGGGAGGGCGTGGTGTCGATCGACCAGGCCGCCATCCGCGGCTCCCGGCGCAGCAACCCGGCGACGTACACGGGACTGCTGGACCCGATCCGCAAGGCCTTCGCCAAGGCCAACGGCGTGAAGCCGGCCTTGTTCAGCGCCAACTCCGAGGGCGCGTGCCCCGCCTGCAACGGCGCCGGCGTCATCTACACGGACCTGGCGATGATGGCCGGCGTGGCCACCACCTGCGAGGAGTGCGAGGGCCGCCGGTTCCAGGCCGCGGTGCTCGAGCACACCCTGGGCGGGCGCAACATCGCCGAGGTGCTCGCGATGCCGGTCGAGGAAGCCGAGGAGTTTTTCGGCGCCGGCGACGCGCGCAACCCTGCCGCCCACGCGATCCTGGACCGGCTCGCCGACGTGGGGCTGGGCTACCTCAGCCTCGGCCAGCCACTGACCACGCTCTCCGGCGGCGAGCGGCAGCGGCTCAAGCTGGCCACGCACCTGGGCAAGAAGGGCGGCGTCTACGTCCTCGACGAGCCGACCACCGGCCTGCACCTCGCCGACGTCCAGCAGCTGCTGGGCCTGCTCGACCGGCTGGTGGACTCCGGCAAGTCGGTCATCGTGATCGAGCACCACCAGGCGGTCATGGCCCACGCGGACCGGATCATCGACCTCGGCCCCGGCGCCGGCCACGACGGCGGCCGGATCGTCTTCGAGGGCACCCCCGCCGAAGTCGTCGCCGCCCGCTCGACCCTCACCGGCGAGCACCTCGCCGCCTACGTGGGCGCCTGAGCGCAACACCCGTTCTCGGCACCGCCCCGGAAGAGCCGGGTCGCAGCGAGATCAGCCCGCCGGCACCCGCTCCGCGTAGCGGCGCTCGAAGGCGAGGATGGCGTCCGTGGCCTCGAACAGCTCGTCCGCCATCTGCTGGAGCACCGCGTCCTCCTGGCGATAGGGGTCGATCACGTCGTTGCGCTCGGGGTGGCGCACCGGCACCCGCTGCCGCAGCCGCGGCGCCTGCTGGACCAGCCACGCCCAGCGCTCGGCGCGGTCCGCCGGCACGGCGCGGTCCAGCTCCGGGTCCGTGGAGAGGTACTGCAGGATCCGGGCGAACTCCCGCAGGGTGAAGACCTTCTTCAGCAGCCGCGGGGACTGCTGGAGCACCGGCTGGGTGTGCTCCCGGGCCATCACGAGCACCAGGTCCACGTCCCGCAGCACGTCCGGGGTGACCTGCCGGGCCCTGTGCGCTGCGGCGGCCTCCAGGCCGCGGTCCCGGGCCAGCTTGCCGACCCGCTCCTCGAAGCCCTCGTCCACCAGCGCGTGCATCCCGGCGCTCGTCACCTCGAAGCCGCCGGGCGAGATCTCGTTGAGGCCGTGGTCGAGCTCGACCGCCGCCATGGGCGAGCGGCACACGTTGCCCGTGCAGACCGTCAGGATGCGCGTGGGGGCCATGGTTCTCCTCTGGGGGGTCGAGTCCGGTTCATCGTATCCGGGGGACCGCCCTGAGCAGGGCGTTTCCCCGCTCACCGGCACCGCGCCGCGGGGGCAAGCTGGACGGCGGCGGGTCCGTCGTCGTCGTTCCGCGGTCCGGATGACTACGCGCAGAGGTGTACGGGTGCGTAACACGGCCCACCGTTATTGATTATTTATGCAAACGCGCCTTTATACTCGACCTGGCTCCAGAGGATCTTCCCCCCATCCCCATGGCCTTGCACGAGTCGTTCCCCCAACGATCCATGCGAGATAGGCGTTCCAGCGTGAAAGCACCCCCCCGACTGACGCTGCCCGCTGCCCTCACGGCGGCGGTGCTGGCCATCACCACACTCACCCCGGTCGCGGCCCTGGACGGGGCCGCCACCACCTCTTCGACCACCCTCTCCGAGGAGCGCCAGGGCAACCTGGTCTCCAAGGTCGTGGAGTCCGACGGCGAGGTCGTCTCCACCCTCGTGGACGGGACCACCGGCGAGGCCGTCCTTCCCGACCCGGAGCGCGCCGGCACGCAGCCGGCCCCCGGCGACCCCCACGGCGGTGCCGTGATGGGGCAGTGGGCCAAGTCCGATCAGCACTTCGAGCAGCTCGCCGCGAGCTCCGCCCGCACCGCGGAGGAGCTCTCCGGGGCCGCCGACGACGACTCCGATGCCGGTGCCGGTGCTGGCGACACCGCGGAGGAGGCGGGCGCGGGGGTCGCGTCCGCGTCCTCCCTCGGCGCCGCCGCCTCCTGGGCCCCCAGCGGCATCAAGGGCACGGACGTCTCCAACTGGCAGCCGTCCCTGAACTGGACGAGCCTGTGGAACCAGGGCTCGCGCTTCGCCTACGTGAAGTCCTCCGAGGGCGACAGCATCCGCAACAGCCTGTTCACCCAGCAGTACGCCGGGGCGGGGGCCGTGGGCATGTACCGCGGCGGCTACCACTTCGCGATTCCCACCCGGGACTCCTCCGGCGCCAAGCAGGCGGACTACTTCCTGGCCAACGGCGGCGGCTGGTCCGCGGACGGCCGGACCCTGCCCGGCCTGCTGGACATCGAGAACAACCCGTACCCCTCCCTGTACGGCAACGCCTGCTACGGCTTCTCCCCGTCCGAGATGGTCCGCTGGATCCGGGACTTCTCCGACCGGTACAAGTCCCGCACCGGGCGGCTGCCGGCCATCTACACGAACTACTACTGGTGGCGGGACTGCACGGGCAACTCCAGCGCGTTCAACGACCACCCCATGCACATCGCCGCCTACGAGACCGCGGCCCCCATCGTGCCCAGCGCGTGGTCCACCTACGACTTCTGGCAGTACACCGACGCCGGGTTCACCGAGCAGATCGACGCCAACGTCTACCGCGGCAGCTCCGCGCAGCTGCGGGACCTGGCGCGCAACGCCTACTACAAGCCGCTCGGCGGGCGGACCCCGTCCGGCGCCCCGGCCGCCCCCACCGAGGTGGCCCCCGCCGGCTACGTGGTCAAGGGCGCCATCGGCAACCAGTACCGGGCCCTCGGCGGCTCCTCCGTGTTCGGCACCCCCACCGGCAACGAGCGCGGCGGTCTCCTCCACGGGGGCGTGCTGCAGGGCTTCTCCAAGAAGCACACCTTCTACTGGACCCCCTCCACCGGGGCGTGGCCCGTGAACTTCAACGGGGCCATCGGCCGCAAGTTCGCCGCGACCCGCTGGGAGAACGGCTACGGCTACCCCACCACCCGCGAGGTCCGCGGGCTCGTCGACGGCGGCGCCTACCAGGTGTTCCGCAAGGGCAGCGCCGTGACCAAGGTGCTGTGGAGCCCGGCCACCGGCGCCGTGCCGGTCCGGGAGACCAGTGGGATCGGCGCCGCGTGGAAGCGCGGCGGCCACGAGCGCGGCTACGGCTACCCCGTCACCTCCGAGCGGAGCGGGCTCCTCTACGGCGGCGCCTACCAGGTGTTCCGCAACGGCAGCAAGGTCTACCGCATCGTCTGGAGCTCCGCCTCCGGCGCGCACGCGGTGCAGGAGAACGGCGCGATCGGCCGCGAGTGGATCGCCGCCGGCTCCGAGCGCGGCTACGGCTACCCCACGACCAACGAGTACCGGTACGGCTCCGAGATCCGCCAGCGGTTCTCCAAGAACTTCACCGTGCACTACTCGACCACCACGAAGAGGACCTGGGTGACCCGATGAGCCCCGCCAAGCACCGCGCCCCGGCGCGCACCCGCACCCCCGGCTCGCTGACGCTGACCGCCGCCGCGCTCGCCCTGGCGGTCCCCGCCACCGGGATGCTGACCGCGGCGCCCGCGGCCGCGGCGAGCTCGGACATCGTCACGGTCTCCTCGAGCACCCGCTCGGCCGACGCCCAGCAGCTGCTGGAGCTGATCAACGCCCACCGCAAGGCCAAGGGCCTCGCCCCGGTGAAGTACTCCGCGACGGTCTCGGGCATCGCCCAGGGCGAGTCCGACCGCCTGGTCCGCCAGGAGGTCATCAACCACACGACCACGTTCATGACGGACCCCCGGGCCGCGGGCTGGAACGCCGTGGGCGAGATCCACGCGGTCTCGTGGCAGGGCCGGGTGGCGGACCTGATGACCTGGTGGAAGAACTCGAAGGCGCACAACAAGGTGCTCACCGACCCGGATATGACCGTCATCGGGATCGGCCTGACCTACGCGGACGGCTCGCTGGCCGGGACCAAGCAGGGCTGGCGGCTGGTCGGCACGGTCACGTCCTACGGCTACCCGGACGGCAAGGGGCCCACGGACGTCCGCACCACGGTGGGCACGGCCCCGGCACCTGCGCCGGCACCGGCCCCTGCGCCTGCGCCCAAGCCCACTCCCCCGCCGGTCACCGCGCCGATCACCTCGGCCGGCTACGACGTGCGCGGCGGGATCGGCCGCCAGTACCACGCCCTGGGCGGGGCGCCCGTGTTCGGCGCCCCCACGGGCAACGAGCGCGGCGGGCTGCTCTACGGCGGCGTCCTGCAGGGCTTCGCCAACAAGCACACCTTCTACTGGAGCTCCGGGACCGGGGCGTGGCCCGTGAACTTCAACGGCGCCATCGGCCGCAAGTTCGCCGCCCACCGCTGGGAGAACGGCTTCGGCTACCCCACCACCCGCGAGATCACCGGGCTCACCGGCGGCGGGGCCTACCAGGTCTTCCGCAAGGGCAGCGCCGTGCACAAGGTGCTGTGGAGCCCCCGCACCGGGGCGAAGGTCGTGAAGGAGTCCGGCGCGATCGGCCAGCGGTGGAAGGCCGCCGGCGCCGAGCGCGGCTACGGCTACCCGGTCACCGACGAGTACCGGTACGGCTCGGAGGTCCGCCAGCGGTTCTCCAACGGCTACACCGTGCACTGGTCCTCGATCACCAAGCGGAACTGGGTCACCCGCTGACCCTTTCCCGCCCGGACAGCGACGCAGCCCCTCACCGCAAGGCGAGGGGCTGCGTCGTCGTCGGCCGTGGCCCGGGACCGGGTCAGGACCTGCCGTTGAAGAGGCTGGTCACGGAGCCGTCCTCGAAGACCTCCTGGATGGCCCGGGCGATGAGCGGGGCGATCGAGAGGACCGTGAGGTTCTCGAACTGGTGCTCCGGCGGCACGGGCAGGGTGTCCGTGACGACCACCTCGAGGGCGCCGCAGGTGGACAGCCGCTCCACGGCCGGATCCGAGAACACGGCGTGGGTCGCCGCGATGATGACGTCCTTGGCGCCCTTCTCGCGCAGCACCTGCACGGCGCCGGAGATGGTCCCGCCCGTGTCGATCATGTCGTCGATCAGCACGCAGGTGCGGCCCTCGATCTGGCCCACGACCTCCTTCGAGGTGGCCTGGTTGGGCCGGGTGATGTCCCGGGTCTTGTGCACGAACGCGAGCGGGCACCCGCCCAGCAGCTCGGTCCACTGCTCCGCCACGCGCACGCGCCCGGTGTCCGGGGAGACCACGGTGACGTTGTCGACGTCGACGACGGAGCGCACGTGGGCCGCCAGCAGCGGAATGGCCATGAGGTGGTCGACGGGACCGTCGAAGAAGCCCTGGATCTGCGCGGTATGCAGGTCCACGGACATCAGCCGGTCCGCGCCGGCCGTCTTGTAGAGGTCCGAGATGAGGCGGGCCGAGATCGGCTCGCGGCCGCGGTGCTTCTTGTCCTGCCGGGCGTAGGGGTAGAACGGGGACACCACGGTGATCGACTTCGCGGAGGCCCGCTTGAGGGAGTCGATCATGAGCAGCTGCTCCATGATCCACTGGTTGATCGGCGCCGGGTGGGACTGGATGAGGAAGGCATCCGTGCCGCGCACCGACTCCCCGAACCGCACGTAGGTCTCGCCGTTGGCGAAGTCGTAGGCGTCCGTGGGGATCAGCTCCGTGCCCAGCTCCGAGGCGATGCGCTCGGCGAGCTCCGGGTGGGCCCGCCCCGAGACCAGGACCAGCTGCTTGGCACCTGCGTTGGTGATTGCGGTCATTGTTACTCGCTTTCCTCGGTGGTGTCCGCGCCGGTTCCTGCGCTGGAGTGCTCGGGAGTCCCCGGTGCGGCCGTGGCCGCCCCGTTGCCCAGGGCCCGTTCGGCGGCCTCGGCCGCGGCGGTGCCGGCACGGTGCTCCAGGACCCAGTTCTCGACGACCCGCTGCGCGCCCTCGGTCAGGGCCAGGGCCCCGGGCGGCACGTCCTTGCGGATCGTGGTGCCGGCCCCGGAGTAGGCTCCGTCGCCGACGTGGACGGGCGCCACGTACATGTTGTCGGAGCCCATCCGGACGTGGTCGCCGATCACGGTGCGCTGCTTGCGCACGCCGTCGTAGTTGACGAAGACCGAGGCCGCCCCGATGTTGGAGTGCTCGCCGATCGTGGCGTCCCCCACGTAGGACAGGTGCGGGACCTTCGAACCGGTGCCGATCCTGGAGTTCTTGGTCTCCACGAACGTGCCGATCTTGCCCTGGTCCCCGAGCACCGTGCCCGGGCGCAGGTAGGCGAAGGGGCCCACGCTCGCGCGCGGCCCGATCACGGAGCCGGAGCCGTGCGTGCGCACCACGTGCGCGCCAGGGCCGACCTCCACGTCCGTGAGGGTGGTGTCCGGGCCGACGACGGCGTCCTCGCCCACCCGGGTGCCCCCGTGCAGCTGGGTGCCCGGCAGGATCGTGGCGTCCGCGGCGATGCGCACCTGCACGTCGATCCAGGTGCTGGCGGGGTCCACGACCGTCACGCCGTTGCGCATGTGCGCCTCGAGGACCCGGCGGTTCAGGTGGGCGCCGAGCTGGGCGAGCTGCACGCGGTCGTTGGCGCCCTCGACCTCCCAGCGGTCCTCGATCTTCAGCGCGTCCACCGCGTGGCCGGCCTCGCGGGCCAGCAGCGGGACGTCCGTCAGGTACATCTCGCCCTGGGCGTTGTCCGAGGTGACCTTCGCGAGGGAGTTCCGCAGGACGTCGGCGTCGAAGGCGAAGATGCCGGAGTTGATCTCGGCGACCGCGAGCTCGGCCTCGGTGGCGTCCTTGGCCTCCTTGATCTCCCGGAAGGAGCCGTCGGCGTCCCGCAGGATCCGGCCGTAGCCGCCGGGCTGCTCGTGGTCGGCGGTCAGCACGGTCACCGCGTTGGCCCGCTCCTCGTGGTGGGACACCAGCCTCCGCAGGACCTCCGGGGTCAGCAGCGGGACGTCGCCGTAGGTGACCACCACGGTGCCGGCCAGCCGCTCCTGGGCGTCGAGCGCCTCCACGGCCACCTGGACCGCGCGGCCCGTGCCGGGGACCTCGTCCTGGTCCACGATGAGCGCCTCGGGGTCCTGCTCGAGGACGTGCGGGGCCACCAGGTCCCGCTCGAAGCGCACCACGGCGGCCAGCCGCTGCGGGTGCAGGCTCCGCGCGGCCACCAGGCAGTGCCCGACCATGGAACGACCCCCGATCCGGTGCAGGATCTTGGGGGTCTTGGACTTCATGCGCGTGCCCTTGCCGGCGGCCAGGACGATGACGGCGGCGGGCCCGACGGCCGCCCCCGGACGATTCGCAGGGGTCTGGGGGGTGCTCACAGCGGGATGCAGCTCCTCGGTCGTCGATCGTAGAGAGGAGCCGGTGGGCTCACCGGCTCCGGCTCCGTTCCGTCTCACTAGCTGTTGCGCTCTTCGGCTCTGGCACTTCCGAGCTTCCGGGCTGTCTGGCGGGATGCGGACGTTCCGCCTCTAGGACTCGAACCTAGACTCCACGGCTCCAAAGGCCGGGGTGCTGCCGATTACACCAAGGCGGAGCACCGCCGTGGAACGGCAGTGGTGCACGCAGTGCACAGGCAGTCACCCTACCACTCGGGCATCAGGCCCCGGCCGCTCCCGGGCGTCCCAGGATCACGATGATCCGGGCCTGGGCGGCGGCCTCCCGCAGCTCCGGGACGGCGGCGAACAGGTCCTCGACCGTGTCCTCGTCCACCCCCGAGATGATCAGCGGGGCGAGGTCCAGCAGGGGCCGCATCCGCTCGAACGCGGCCGCCGGGCCCTCCCCCGCCTCCGAGGACGCGGCCACGTTCCAGGCCACGGACGCCAGGTAGTGCGGGTCCACGTCCAGGGTCCCCGCCGCGCGGGCCCGCTCCAGGAACTGGACCAGCTCCACCTCGTCCGCGGTGGCGCCCTCCGTCTCGAGCAGCAGGTGCACCTGGTGGGCCGAGGCGGCCTCCGCGAGCGCGGCGAGCATCGAGTAGATCCGGTCCTCGCTGCGGCCCCGCCCGCCGACGCCGGCCCGCGGCACCACGAGGTACTCGGCGCCCACGCCGGCGGCCAGCGAGAGGTGGTCGTCCAGGACCGCGATGACGCCCTCGTCCGGGATGTCCTGGTCGATCGAGATGTCCGCCCGGATCATCAGCGGATCGGCCCCCGCACCGCGCAGCGCCTCCCCCACCTGGCGCTGCGGCACCGAGCCGAGGTGGCGGCCGACCAGCTGGCCGGGCCCGGCCGGGATCTCCACCGGCCCGGGGTGCTCCGTGACGGCGCGGACGGCGGTCTCCAGGTCCGTGATGCCGTTCAGCCTGGTGCCCAGGGGTCGCGTGCTGGGGGTCGAGGAGGATCGCTCCGTCGGGTTCTGCTCCATGGCCCCATGCTCTCACCCGTGCGTGTGCCGCCGCTGAGAAATTTCTGTTCGCACACCCGCCGTCCCCGCCGCCGAGCCCCCACCTTTCGGCGCTCTCTCGCCGCCGAGTCCCCACTTCCCTGAGCCCCAACGCGCTGAGACCCCAAGTACTTTCTTCCCCACCGCCGAGCCCCCAATTCTCCGGGTGACTATGTGCCGAACCCCCAGCTCCCGGCGCTCCGATTCCGCCGAGTCCCCATCTCCCTGGACCCCAACGCGCCGAGCCCCCACTCCTGTCGCGTTTCCCCACGAATATCCCTGGGGATGCGCGACATGACTGGGGACTCGGCGGATGTGCTGGCGGTGGCGGCGGCGCCTCACCAGTGCGTGAGCACCACCGCCACCGTTTCCTTGCAACACTCATGCCGCTGATCAGAGAGCCTTCATTCTCCTGACCGACTCGCAGTTGAGCACGGTGTCACCGCCGTCGGCCTGGCACTTGTCCACGCCCTGCTCGCCGTTCAGGTAGTCGTTGAAGGCCACGACGTCCACACCGTCCAGGTAGTCGTTGCCGGTGCCGCCGTAGTGCTTGTCCTTCCCCTTCTCCCCGTGGAGCTTGTCCTTTCCGGCGTCGCCGTACAGGGTGTCGTCCCCGGTGCTGCCGTAGAGGGTGTCGTTGCCGTCCTGACCGCGCAGGGTGTCGTTGCCCTCCTGACCCGTGAGTCGGTCGTTGCCCAGACCACCCAACAGGTTGTCGTTGCCCGATCCGCCGGACAGGTAGTCGTCGCCGTCTTGACCCCACAGGGTGTCGTCCCCGCTACCACTCAGCAGGTAGTCGTTGTCCGATCCGCCGGACAGGTAGTCGTTGCCCGCCTGTCCGAACAGGTAGTCGTTGCCGCTCTGCCCGTAGACGATGTCCCTGGCGGTCCCGCCGTAGATCACGTCGTTGCCCGTCCCGGTATCGACGCGCGACGGCTTGGTCACGGACGTCAGGTTCACCCTGTCGTTGCCGCCTCCGGTGTCCACCCGGACGGACGAGACGCCCGCCGCGGCACACCGGATGGTGGTGGTGCTCAGCCTGACGCACTGGCTGCCGGCGACCACGGAGTCCCCGGTGTCCGTGACCCTGTAGTAGGCCTTGCCGCCCTTGACGTAGGGAGCCACGGTGACGTTGTTGTTTTTTCCCGGACTGGCCGCGATCTTCAGGACGCCGCCGTCCACCGCCACGCCGGTGCTCACGGCCTGGGCCGGTGTGAACCCCACGAAGAGCGTGGAGCCGGCCAGGACACCGGCGGCCACGACTCCGGCGAGCCGCTTGCGCGGTGAGGTTCGGCCTCCCTTGCCGTCGGGACAGGAACGAGATGCATCGGAACGCTGTGTTGTTGCCATGATGGTGCCTCCGCAATTGCTGGTCTTCCCCTGCGGCGCCTCGTGACGCCATCTACAGCATGCGGAGTCATGCATTCCCGAAGCGTCCACCCCCAGCATGAGGATTCGACTACACCCCGGGATGCATCGCCGGATAGTGACTCGCCTCGATGCCCCGGCCCGCCCCGCTCCGCCGAGCCCCCAAGCACGTCGCATTTCCCCACGATTCTTCCTGGGGAAATGCGACCGGACTGGGGGCTCGGCGCCAAGGGGCCCAGATTGGTGGGGACTCGGCACCAGGGGGCTCGAGATGCTGGGGAGTCGGCGCCAAGCGGCCCAGGAAGTTGGGGACTCGGCGCACCAGCGGGCAGAAGCTGGGGGCTCGGGGCAGCGGGTGAGGGCGGGCGGGCACGCGAGTACCCTTGACGGGTGGCACATCTACTCGGCGGCGAGAACCTGCACCTGGAATTCCCCACCAAGACGGTCTTCGACGCCGTCAGTCTCGGCATCGACGAGGGCGACCGGATCGGCATCGTGGGCCGCAACGGCGACGGCAAGTCCACGCTCATGAAGCTGCTCGCCGGGCGGCTGAAGCCGGACGGGGGCCGCGTGACCGTGCGCTCGGGCGTGCGCGTCGGCATGCTCGACCAGGCCGATGTCCTGGACCCGGAGCTGACCGTGGGGCACGCCGTCGTCGGCGACCGCGAGGAGCACGAGTGGGCCGGGGACGCGAAGGTGCGGGACGTGATCTCGGGGCTGGTCAAGGACCTCGACTGGGAGGCGAAGCTGGGCGAGCTCTCCGGCGGGCAGAAGCGCCGCGTGGCGCTCGCCGCCCTGCTGGCCGGGGACTGGGACGTCATCTTCCTGGACGAGCCCACCAACCACCTGGACGTGGACGGCATCACCTGGCTGGCCCACCACCTCGGCAACCGCTGGCCGAAGAACCAGGGCGGCCTGGCCGTGGTCACCCACGACCGCTGGTTCCTGGACGCCGTGTGCACCGACACCTGGGAGGTGCACGACCGGACGGTGGAGCCCTTCGAGGGCGGCTACGCGGCGTACGTCCTGCAGCGCGTGGAGCGGGACCGGCAGGCCGCCACCGTGGAGTCGAAGCGGCAGAACCTCATGAAGAAGGAGCTGGCGTGGCTGCGCCGCGGCGCGCCCGCCCGCACCGCCAAACCCAAGTTCCGCATCGAGGCCGCGAACCAGCTGATCAACGACGTCCCACCGCCGCGCGACACCGTGGCCCTGTCCCAGCTGGCGGTCTCCCGGCTGGGCAAGGACGTGGTGGACCTCGAGAAGGTCTCCGTCTCCTACCCCACCGAGGACAACGGACCCCGGGAGGTGCTCCGGGACGTCACGTGGCTGATCGCCCCCGGCGAGCGCACCGGCATCCTCGGCGTCAACGGCGCGGGCAAGTCCACGCTGCTGGGCCTGGTCACCGGCGAGGTGCAGCCCACGAGCGGGCGGGTCAAGCGCGGGAAGACCGTGAGGATCGCGACCCTGACCCAGCAGCTGTCCGAGCTGGAGGACGTGGCCGAGGACCGGGTCTCGGACGTGGTCGCCTCGAAGCGCTCCACCTACCTGGCGGACGGCAAGGAGATGACGCCGGGCCAGCTGCTCGAGCGGCTCGGTTTCACCAACGAGCAGCTCGCCACCCCGGTCAAGGACCTCTCCGGCGGGCAGAAGCGGCGCCTGCAGTTGCTGATGATCCTGCTCGACGAGCCGAACGTGCTGATCCTCGACGAGCCGTCCAACGACCTCGACACCGACATGCTCGCCGCCATGGAGGACCTGCTCGACACCTGGCCGGGCACCCTCCTGGTGGTCTCGCACGACCGCTATCTCCTGGAGCGGGTCACCGACCAGCAGTACGCCGTGATCGACGGCCGCTTCCGGCACCTGCCCCGCGGCGTGGAGCAGTACCTGGAGCTGGCCTCCCAGTCCCGCACCGGCACGGCCGCCGGCTCCGCGAGCGCCTCGAACCCGCTGGCGGCCACGGGGACGGCGTCCCCGAACGGGACGACGACGGCGGACGGCGCGCCCAAGCTCTCCGGCGCCCACGCCCGGGCCGCGCAGAAGGAGGTCGGCTCGATCGAGCGGAAGCTGGAGAAGCTCGCCGCCCAGGTCGACGCCCTGCACGCGGAGATGGCGGCGCACGACCAGTCCGACTACACCGGCCTGGGCAAGATCACCGCCCGGCTGAACGCGGTCCAGGACGAGATCGCGGAGCTCGAGCTGCGCTGGCTCGAGCTGTCCGAGAACCTGGTCTGACTGTGAGGATTCCTTTTGCAGCCCGATGGTGCTGGGCTGTGGGCAGGTGATCACGAGCGTGACCCTT
>NZ_JAVFWZ010000086.1:0-586 GCF_040981245.1 Kocuria cellulosilytica
AGAACAGGTGCGGCTGGAAGATCGCGATCACCCGGTGCCCGCCCGCGACCTCACGGGCCGCGGTGAGGGCCGCGACGACCTCCGTGGGGTGGTGGGCGTAGTCGTCGAAGACCCGGACGCCGCGCACCTCGCCCCGCAGGTCGAAGCGCCGCGCCGAGCCGTGGAACCCGGCCAGCCCGCGCACCGCGTCCGCGGGCGGGACGCCCGCCTCGAGCGCCACGCAGAAGGCGGCCGTGGCGTTGAGGACGTTGTGCCGGCCGGGCACCGCGAGCTCGAGCTGCTCCTCGCGGCGGTCGGCGCCCTCCCCCAGCACCAGGGTGCTGCGGGTGCGCAGCCCGTCGGCCTCGCCCGGGAGCACCCGGACGTCGGCCCCGGCGTCCGTGCCGTAGCTGACGACACGCCCGCCGGCGGCCCGGTGCCGCTCGGCCAGGGTCCGGGAGCCGGGGTCGTCCTGGCAGGCCACGAGCAGCCCGTCCTCGGGCATGGTCGCGACGAAGTCGTCGAAGGCCCGGTAGAAGGCCTCGCGGGAGGGGTAGAAGTCGAGGTGGTCGGGCTCGATGTTGGTGACCACGGCGATCCGGGGCCC
>NZ_JAVFWZ010000087.1:0-585 GCF_040981245.1 Kocuria cellulosilytica
GCGGCAGTGGCTGGACGCCCTGCCGCCCCCACCGAAGGACATCCCATGATCATCACCACCGCCAGCGTCTTCGTGGACGACCAGGAGAAGGCCCTGGAGTTCTACACGACCAAGCTCGGCTTCCAGGTCAAGACCGACGTGCCGGCCGGGCCCTTCCGCTGGCTGACCGTCGTCCCGCCCGAGGCCCCGGACGGGGTGGAGCTGCTGCTGGAGCCCTCCGCGCACCCGGCCGTCCCCCCGTTCAAGGAGGCCCTGGTGGCCGACGGCATCCCGTTCAACAGCTTCGCCGTCCCCGACGTGCAGGCCGAGTACGAGCGGCTCACCGCACTGGGCGTGCGCTTCGTGCAGGAGCCGGCGCAGATGGGACCGGTGACCACCGCGGTGCTCGACGACACCTGCGGCAACCTGATCCAAATCGCCGCCATGAGCATCCCGGAGCCGGCCCCCGCGGAGTAGCAGCGGCCCCCGACCCGTGGAGCGTCCGGAGCGGGTGTCGTTGTTGCGGCTGGGTCAGAACAGGGAGCGCCGCTGGCGGGAGGCGATGAGCGTCTGGGCCACGATGTGGCCCGAGCCGCCACCCAGGCC
>NZ_JAVFWZ010000088.1:0-581 GCF_040981245.1 Kocuria cellulosilytica
CGGCCTCGTGGCCCGCGACGACGAGGGCATCGAGATCCTCGACGACTGGGACACGCTGGGGATGCGGGCCTCCCAGTCCCGCAGCACGGTCCTGCGCTCGGTGCGGCTGCCGGCCGAGCAGGTGCTCACGCGCACCCCGGCGGGACCCAACCCGGACCCGGTGGTGTGGGGCATCTTCGGCTGCTTCGAGCTGCTCCTGGCGGCGGTCTACACCGGCATCGCGGACCGGGCGGTCGAGCTGGCGGCGGAGATCGCCCGGGCCCGCCCGTCGCGGACCACGGGCACGGTCCACGCCCAGGACCCCGGCATCCGCCGGCAGATCGCCGAGGCAGCGCTGCTGCGCGACGGGGTGGAGCTGCAGCTGGACCGGCTGACGGCCGATGTGGACGCCCTCGGCTCGGCCGCCGAGCCCGACCACGGCCCCCGCTGGTTCCTGCTGTTCTCCGGGGTCAAGCACCGGGCCACGGAGACGGCCCGGCAGGTAGTCGACCTCGCGATGCGCACCTCGGGCGGCGCCCACTACTCCCGGGGCCGGGAGCTGGAGCGGCTCTACCGGGACGTCCTCGCCGGGATCTACCACC
>NZ_JAVFWZ010000089.1:0-580 GCF_040981245.1 Kocuria cellulosilytica
GGGAGCACCGCCCCCGGGTCCGCCGGTGCCGGGACCACGTCCGCCGAGCCCACGGCCGCGGCGGACGCCGCCGCGGGGGAGGACCAGGAGGACCGCCCGTGAGCGAGACCCCCCAGCAGGCCGCGCCCGCCGACGCCGAGCAGGCGCGCCGCGCCCTGGTCACCGCCCAGCGGCAGGTCAACGTCCTCCGGGACCAGAAGCGCGCCCTCGACAAGCAGCTGGCCGCCGCCGGGACGCAGAACCAGAAGCTCGTGCGCCTGCTCGACGCCACCCGCACCGAGATCGGCCAGCTCAAGCGCGCCCTGGAGAACGACCTCGTCCCGCCGCTGAGCCTGGGCACCGTCGTGCAGGTCAACCCCGGCCGGGCGCCCGTGGGCGAGCAGACCGGCAGCGGCCCCGCCGTCACCGAGCGGACCCTGGACGTCCTCGTCGCCGGCCGGCGCATGCGGGTGGCGCTGAGCCCCCTCGTGAGCTTCGCCGCGTGCGAGCCCGGCCGCCAGGTGCTGCTCGACCAGAATTACACCGTCGGGGCCGTCCTGGACTACGAGCAGACGGGGGAGATCGCCACCGTCAAGGAGAT
>NZ_JAVFWZ010000090.1:0-580 GCF_040981245.1 Kocuria cellulosilytica
ATCGAGCAGGAACGCCGCGCCGAAGGCGGCCGTCATCCGGCGCAGCAGCCGGCGGAAGACCGGACTGGTCTCCCTAGTCCCGGCGCCACCCCTCGGCGGCGGCCGCCGGCATGAGGCGCATCGTGGCCTCGTGGAGCACCGGTCTCTCCCCCAGCAGGGAGACGAGGATCCACGCCCATCCCACGAGCGACCCTCGTGGCCGGCGACCACGGCCGTCACACCGTCGAGGGCCCGGAGGTACAGCTCACACGGTGAACTCATGGTGGTCCTCCTCGCAGTAGTGGCTCCGGTGCGCGCCACGCGCCTTCGGCCAGGGCGGGTGCGGCCTCGAGCGGGTGGTCCGGCAGGGCGGACCGGCCGCGGACGTGGTCCTGCGCCGGGCCAATCCACAGCGCAGCGAGATCAGCGAGAGGGCCGCGCCGATGATCGCGTCGCGACTTCGTCCTCTGGCCACCTGCTCCACAGAGCAGCACCCTGGAGCGAGGATCTGAACGGCAGCACCCTCGCACGCGCGGGAGAGCGAGGCGGTAGCCACGACAGGATGGAGCGACGGCATGGAAGAGCGTCTTCCCGGTCTGAC
>NZ_JAVFWZ010000014.1:0-58799 GCF_040981245.1 Kocuria cellulosilytica
GCGCCTCGTCGTCGTCGGCCACCCGGTAGACCACCGCGACGGGGCCGAAGAGCTCCTGGTGGTGGGCGGCCATGCCCGGGGTGATCCCGGTGAGCACGGCCGGCTCCAGATAGGCGCCCGGGCCCTCGAGCAGCCGCCCGCCGGTGTGCAGGGTGGCCCCGGCGTCCACGGCGTCACGGATCTGGGTTGCCAGCCCCTCGGCCGCGGCGCGGGAGGACAGGGGCGCGAAGGTGCCGGGTGCGTCGGCGGCCGGGTCGCCCGGGGTCAGGGCCTTCGCCTGGCGGGTGAGCTCGGCGACGAACTCGTCGTAGAGGTCCGCGGAGACGATCATCCGCTTGTTGGAGTTGCAGGCCTGGCCGGTGTTGCCCATCCGGGTCGCGAAGGCCGCCCGGGCGGCCTCGGCCGGATCCTCGGCGTCCAGCACGATGTAGGGGTCGGAGCCGCCGAGCTCCAGGACGACCTTCTTCAGGTTCCGCCCCGCGATCTCGGCCACGGCCGCCCCGGCCCGCTCGGACCCGGTCAGCGACACCCCCTGCACGCGGGGGTCGGCGATGATGTCCGCGACCTGGTCGTGGCTCGCGAAGACGTTGACGTATCCGCCGGCCGACACCCCGGCATCGGCCAGCAGCTGCTCCAGGGCCAGGGCGGCCCGGGGGCAGGACTCGGCGTGCTTGAGCAGGATCGTGTTGCCCAGCACCAGGTTGGGGGCCGCGAAGCGGGCCACCTGGTAGTAGGGGTAGTTCCACGGCATGATCCCCAGCAGCACCCCGACCGGGCGCTTCTGGATCACCGCCCGGCCTCCGCCGGAGGCCGTGATGGGCTGGTCGGCGGCGAGTTCCGGGCCCTGCTCGGCGAAGTAGCCGAAGATCTCGGCGCAGAACTGCACCTCCTCGCGAGCCTCGGCGAGGGGCTTGCCCATCTCCTCGGTGATGATCGCGGCGAGCTCCTCGGTCCGCTCGGCGAACAGCTCGCCGGCCCGGGCGGCGACGGCCGCCCGCTCCTGGATCGGCCGGGACCGCCAGTCGTGGAAGGCGGCGTCGGCGGCGGCCAGCGCCTCCTGGACCTGGCCCTCGGTGGCCGTGGGGTGCTCGGCCAGCACCTGGCCGGTGGCAGGGTTGACGGACCGGTAGGAGGACGGGGCGGTGACGGGGACATCAGCGGACATGGCGGGATCTCTCCTCGTGAAACAGGGGGTCGTCAGGATTGTCAGGGTCGTCGGGGCGGGGAACGCCGGGAAGGGGGCGGCCGGGAAGGGGGCGGCCGGAGCGGGACCCGCCGGGGTGCGGGCGGAGCCCGGCCGTCCGTGCCCGGGGCGTCGGCGGGGGCTCACAGCTGCATCGCCACCGCCCGGACCGGGGAACCGTCCAGGCCGCGCAGCCGCAGCGGCAGGGCGCTCAGCAGCGGATCCGGCCAGGTGACGGCGTGCAGGTTCGTCAGGTTCTCGATGATCGCCCCGCCCGCTCCCAGGACCGCCGCGTGCACCGGCAGCTCGAGCGGGCCGGTCGAGGAGGCGTCCGGGGTGCGGTCCGGGTTGAGGGTGTCCACGCCGAGCACGCGCACGCCCGCCGACAGCAGCTGCTCGGCGACGCCCACGTCCAGCACCGGGTGCCGCAGGTAGCGCGGCGTGCCGAAGTGCCGGGACCAGTCGGTGCGGAACAGCACGATCGTGCCGGCGGGGACGTCCTCCAGCTGCGCGCGGACGTCGTCCCAGCCGATCACGGCGTGCTCCCGGAGGCCCGGCACGTGCACCACGCGGGCCGGTCCGACCAGCCGGGAGAGGTCGAGCTCGTCCACGGGCGAGCCGCCGTCCACGGTGTGCAGGGGTGCGTCCACGTGCGTCCCGCTGTGCGTGCCCAGGTGCAGCTCGGCCACCTGGAAGCCGTCCTGCGGGACGGACGCCGCGAGCCGGGAGTCCACCGGCGGGTCCCCCGGGAAGACCTGCATGCCGGCCTCCACGGGGTGGCTCAGGTCAACGAGGAGCATCGGCGGCCTCCTCCGGCCGGCCGGCCTCGCCGGCCGTGTCGACCGCGCCGGCCCTGGCGCTCCCGTCCGCGGCGGCCCCGTCCGGGGCGCCGGGCGCGTGCGCCTCGTCCGCCGCGTCGGAGAGGTGGCGCTGCACCGGCCGGCCCGCCACGACCCTCCCGGCCGCCACGGCCCAGCCCAGGTAGAGCGCCGCGGACACGACGAACGTGGGGATCGTGGCGCCCACCGGGCTCGGCAGCACGTAGGTGAGCACGAGGGACGTGGCCGCGCCGACGAGCCACACCACCACGGCGGCGGGATTGACCCCGCCCCGGTACCAGTACCGGCCGCCGCGCCCCCGCAGGATGTCCGCCGCGTAGGCGCCGCGCTTGACCACGTAGTAGTCCACCAGCATGATCGCGAAGACGGGGATGAACAGGGAGCCGATCAGCACCAGGAAGCCGGTGAACTGGTCCAGCAGGCCCAGCCAGGTGGACCCGAGGACCGAGACGGCGCCCAGCACCAGCGCCGCGGGCAGGAACCGCACGCGGCGCGAGGGCGCGAGGTTCACCACCGAGGAGACCATGCCGTAGACGACCATGGTGTTGGTGGCCATGACCGACAGGAAGATCACCACCGCCAGGGGTGCGCCGAAGGCGGCGACGAGCACCGTCGGGTCGAAGCCGACCGCCTCCCCGCCGTCGAGCACCACGTAGGCGATCGCGGTCGCCCCGAGGCTCATGGCGGCGACCGTGGACAGGACGTAGCCCGTGCCGGAGCCGATCATGCCCGCGGCCTGCGACCGGGCGAGGCGGTTGAACTCCGCGGAGAGCACCGTCCAGGAGACGGCCGTGGCGATCACCACGTCGAGGACCGTGATGGAGGACCAGCCCGCCCCGGCGTCCACGGGCAGGGCGGCGAGCTTGGTCGGCGGATAGGAGGTGAGCGCCACGGTGAAGACCCAGGCCATGATGCCCAGGATCACCGCCGCCAGCCACGGCTCGACCCGGGCGATGCCCTCGTGGCCGAAGACGGCCAGGGTCACGACCAGCGTCTGGCAGAGCACGGAGAACAGCACCGGGTTGGAGTAGCCGCTCGCCTGCTCCACCAGGACGTTCACGGTGACGCCGGCGAGCATGGCCTGCACCCAGCTCCAGCCCATGAGGATGACCACGTTCGCGGCCACCGGGAGGAAGGAGCCGCGCAGCCCGAAGGAGCCCTTGGTCAGGGACATGGTGGGCAGGCCGGTGCGCGTGCCCATGTTCCCCACGAGCACCAGCACCGTCCCGCCGATCAGCGTGCCCAGCACGATCATGGCCAGGGCCGTGGGCCAGGAGACCCCGGGCACGAACAGCGTCCCCGTCAGCAGCGTGGTCACCACGAGGTTCGCCGCGAGCCAGATCATCCCGATCCGGCCGGCCCCCAGCGTGCCCCGCAGCGGGCCGTAGCCCTCGGAGTTCTCGTCGAGGTGGTCGGAGAGCCGGGACCAGGCGCTCACGAGCGGACCTCCGTGCGCTCGGCGCCGGCCGGACCGGAGCCCGCGAGGCGCTCGTTCCACTGCCGCAGCACCCCGGCGTGGGTGGGACGGGACAGCAGGGAGACGACCACGTAGACCAGCGCCGAGCTCGCCAGCCCCAGGTAGATGGGGGCGTTGGCGAGCACGCCGAACACTGCCATGGACGCCACGGTCACCACGGACCCGACGAGCATGGACAGGGCCGCGCCGAGGCTCGTGCCCCGCCGCCACACGAGCCCGCCGAGGATCGCGACGAGCAGACCGCCCACCAGGATGTCGTAGGCGATGGTCAGGGCGGTGACGGTGTCCGAGACGAAGATCGAGATCACGGTGATCACCACGCCGAAGACGAGCACGTAGACCCGGTCACCGCGCAGCGCCTCGACGGTGCCCTCCGGGGCGGGGGCCGCGTGCCGGGTGACCAGGGACCGCAGGGTCGGCACGACGTCCACCCGGGCGACCGTGGCCGCGGCGATGAGCGCGCCCGAGGCCGTGGACATCATGGCGGCGACACCGGCGGCGAGCACCACCCCGCCGAGCCCGGCCGGGACGTACTGCTGCGCCATCGTGGCGAACGCGTCGTCCGGGGAGGCGAGGTCCGGGGCGACCGCGGCGGCCGTCATCCCGATGACGGCCCCGGCCACGCCGTAGAGACCCACGTAGGCGGCGGAGGCGAGCCCGCCCCACCGGGCGACCCGGGGCGAGCGGGCGGTGAAGACCCGCTGCCAGATGTCCTGGCCGATCAGCATGCCGAAGCCGTAGACCACGAACTGGGTGACGATCGCCTGCGTGCCCATGCCGTCCCAGGTGAAGTACGTGGCGTCGAGCCGCTCCTCGAGCCCGGACCAGCCGCCCGCGGCGGAGAGGGAGAACGGCAGCAGGATCAGGAACAGCCCGATCGTCATGAACACGAACTGCATCATGTCGGTGAGCGTGATCGACCACATCCCGCCGAGCACGGAGTAGGCCACGACCACCACGCCGCCGAGCAGGATCGCCCAGGCCCGGTCGACCGGGAAGAGGACGGAGAAGATCGCGGCGTACGCGGACGTGGACGTCACGGACAGCATCACGGTGTAGGCGAGCATCACGAACGAGGACGCCTTGGCCCCGCCGCGCTCGCCGTAGCGCAGCTGCAGCATCTGGGAGACGGTGAAGACCTTGAGGGACTGGATGCGGCCGGCGAAGAACAGGCTGAGCGCGGCCAGGCCCGCGGCGATCGCCACGACCAGCCACATCCCGGAGATGCCGTAGGTGAAGCCGAGGCCCACCCCGCCCACGGTGGAGGCGCCGCCCAGGACCACGGCGGCCATGGTGCCCGTGTAGAAGCCGGGGCCCAGGCGGCGGCCGGCCACCCGGTAGTCCTCGGCGTTGTGCGCCCGGCGGCTGGCCCAGAGCCCGACCGCCACCATGGCGACCAGGTACAGCACGATGATCAGCACGTTCATGGATGTCACTGCTTCCTCGGGGCGCTGCCGCCCACGGGGTCGGTCGGGGGAGTTCCTCGCCGCAGGTTGCCCAACAAGAAACAAAAGTTGTCCCACATAGTATGATGCAGATCATGTTTTGGGAACGGGTCCGGGTCGTGACGGGCGGGTGAACCCGTCCGGGAGGAGGAGGCGTCGTCGTGAAAGCACTGCCCATCGAGAGCTCCGGGCACTCCGCCGCCGTGGGGTCGCGGCTGCGCAACCACCGGCGGCGCAGCCACATGACCATCGACCAGCTCGCCTCCGCGGCGGGTCTCACCAAGGGCTTCGTGAGCCGGGTCGAGCGGGACATCACCTCCCCGTCCGTGGACTCCCTGGTGCGGATGTGCCAGGTGCTGCGGATCGACGTGGGGGCGCTCTTCGCCGGGCCCGCCGACGTGGAGGTGGTCCGGCTCGAGGACGCCCCGCACATCGACCTCGGCGGCGAGGGGATCGAGGAGCAGCTCGTCACGCCGGCGGCCCAGCGCTCGGTCCAGGTCATCCGGGCCCGCGTGGCCGCCGGCGGCCGGGGCGAGGACGCGATGTACAGCATGGACTGCGAGACCGAGGTGCTGCACCTGGTCAGCGGCCGGTTCCGCCTCCACGTCCCGGACCGCACCTACGACCTGGCGGCCGGGGACACCGTGACGTTCCCCGGCTCCGAGCCGCACACGTGGGAGAACCCCGGCACCGAGGAGGCCGTGCTGCTGTGGATCCTCGGCTCCTGAGCTCCCCGCCCGTCCCGTCCACCATCCCCGTCAGCACCCACCGAGAGGACACCACGCCATGAACCCCGAGCGCATCACCGGCTCCGCCCCGGACGGCACCCGCGTCGTCGGACCCGTCAACGCCGCCCTGACCCCGCGCTGGGCCGGACTGGGCACGTTCGCCCGCCTGCCGCGCACGGACGAGGTCGCGCACACGGACATCGCCGTGGTGGGCGTGCCGTTCGACGCCGGGGTCTCCTACCGGCCCGGCGCCCGGTTCGGGGCCAACCACGTCCGGGAGTCCTCACGCCTGCTGCGCCCCTACAACCCCGCGCAGAACGTCTCCCCGTTCGCCGGGACGCAGGTCGCCGACGCCGGGGACATCGTGGCCAACCCCTTCGACATCCCCGAGGCGATCGCCGCCATCGAGGCCCAGGCCGCGGAGCTCATGGGCGAGGACACCCGGCTCGTGGCGATCGGCGGCGACCACACCATCGCCCTGCCGCTGCTGCGCGCCGTCCACGCGCGCCACGGCAAGGTCGCGCTGCTGCACTTCGACGCCCACCTGGACACGTGGGACACCTACTTCGGCGCCGAGTACACCCACGGCACGCCCTTCCGCCGCGCGTTCGAGGAGGGCCTGCTCGACACGGACGCGGTGTGCCACGTCGGCACCCGCGGTCCGCTCTACGGCACCGAGGACCTCGACGACGACGCCCGCTTCGGCTTCGGCATCGTCTCCTCCGCCGACGTCATGCGGCTGGGGGTGGACGCCGTCGTGGCGCACCTGCGGGAGCGCGTCGGCGACCGCCCGCTCTACGTGTCCCTGGACATCGACGTCCTGGACCCGGCCCACGCCCCCGGCACGGGGACCCCGGAGGCCGGCGGCATGACCAGCCGGGAGGTGCTCGAGATCCTGCGCGGGCTGCGGGGCGCGCACGTGGTCGGGGCCGACGTCGTCGAGGTCGCCCCGGCCTACGACCACGCGGAGATCACCGGGGTGGCCGCCGCGCACGTGGCCTACGAGCTCATCAGCCTCCTCGCGCTGGGCCCCGGCGCGGCCCCGGACGGGCCCGCCTACGGTCTGTCCGGGCACGTCTACGGGGACGCCGCGCCGGGCCCGGCGCAGGAGACCCCGGGGGAGCAGCGGTGACCGGGGGCGCGGCCGTGACCCCCTGGCCCGGCCACACCTCGCTGTTCGCCCACCGCGCCGACGAGTTCCGGCCCTCCCCGGTCCGCGCCGTGTTCGAGATCGCGATGCGCCCCGGGATCATCTCCCTGGCCGGCGGGAACCCGGACATGAGCGTGCTCCCGCACGACGTCGTGGCCGCGATGGCGGCGCGGATCCTCACCGAGCGCGGACCCGAGGTGCTGCAGTACGGCTCCGGGGCCGGGATCGAGCGCCTGCCCGGGCTGGTCGTCGAGCTCATGCGCCTGCAGGGCGCGGAGACCACGCCCGACTCGATCCAGATCACCACCGGGTCCCAGGCGGGTCTCGACCTCGTGACCAAGCTGTTCTGCGACCCGGGGGACGTGGTCGTGGCCGAGGGCCCCACCTACGTGGGAGCCCTCGGCGTGTTCGGCAGCTACGAGGTCGAGGTCGCGCACGTGGACGTCGACGACGACGGGCTGGACCCCGAGGCGGTCGCCGAGCGGATCGACGGGCTGCGGGCCGCCGGCCGGCGGGTGAAGTTCGTCTACACCGTGCCGAACTTCTCCAACCCCACGGGCGTGACGACCACCGAGGACCGGCGCCGCCGGCTCGTGGAGGTCTGCGCCGAGCGCGGCGTGCTCGTCCTCGAGGACGACCCGTACGCGCTGCTCGGCTTCGACCGCGCCCACCGGCTCCCGTCCCTGTACTCGCTGGACCCCGGCACCGTCATCCACCTGGGCAGCTTCTCCAAGATCTTCTCGCCGGGGCTGCGGGTGGGCTGGATCGCCGCGGCGCCGGCGGTGCGGGCGCGGCTGCAGATCGCGGCCGAGGCCGTGACCATCCACCCGTCCGTGCTCAGCCAGGAGCTCGCCGCGGAGTACGTGGCCGGCGAGCACTGGCGGCCCGCCCTGGACCGGGCGGTGGAGCTCTACCGCTCCCGCTGCGCCGCCATGATGGCGGCCCTCGAGCAGTTCATGCCGGCGGGGGTGCGCTGGACGCGCCCGGCCGGCGGGTTCTTCACGTGGCTGGACCTCGACCCGGCCCTCGACCACGGGGACCTCCTGGGCCGGGCCATCGGGCACGGCGTGGTGCTCGTGCCCGGCGGGGCCTGCTACGCGGACGGGCGTGCCTCTGCGAGCCTGCGCCTGGCCTACTCCGCGGCCTCGGAGGAGGACATCACCGAGGGGGTCCGGCGGCTGGGCGAGATGCTGCGCGGCTGAGCGGGAGCGCGGCCGAGCGGCCGGGGCGGCGGCCGGCCCGGCGCGCGGGGCAGGTCCTCGCGGTCCTGCCCCGCGCGCTCCTGCCCCGTGCCTGTGGTGTTGCGGTGTCCCCGGCAGGGGCGATACTGGCCGCATGAGCGAGGAGCCGACCGGCCGATCCGGGGGCCTGTGGTCCAGCGCCCGCGGGAACGGGCCGCACTTCGTCCTGCTGCACCCCGGGGGCACGGACTCCCGCGCCCTGGACCCACTGGTCGCGGAGCTGACCGGCCGGTACCGGGTGATCACCCCCGACCAGCGCGGGCACGGACGCACCCCCGACCGGGAGGGCCCGCTCTCCTACGCGGCGATGGCCGAGGACACCACCGCCTTCCTCGGCGCCGCGGCCGAGACGCCGGTGCACCTGCTGGGGTTCAGCGACGGCGCCGTCGTCGCCCTGACCGTGGCGCTGCGACGGCCCGACCTGGTCCGGGACCTGGTGCTCGCGGGCGGGGTGTACCACCACGACGGCTGGGAGCCCGGCGTCCTGGCGGAGGAGGCGGAGGCGCCGGAGTTCATGGCCGACGCCTACGCGGAGGTCTCCCCGGACGGCCGCGGGCACTACGGCGAGGTCGTGGCGAAGCTGCGGCGGATGCATGCGGCGGAACCGGCCTTCACGGACGCGGACCTGGCGGACCTCGGCCTCCCCGTTCTCGTGCTCGTCGGCGACGACGACGAGGTGCGGCTCGAGCACGCCGTGGCCCTGTACCGCGCCCTGCCGCACGGAGAGCTGGCCGTGGTCCCGCACGCCTCCCACGGCGTGCTCGTCGAGAAGCCGCAGCTGTGCGCGCGGCTGATCACCGACTTCCACGCCGCCGACAAGCCGGCCGGCTTCGCCCCGAGACGGCGCCGCACGGGACGCTGACCGGGCAGGCTTGGCGGGAGCGCCGGCACCGGGCAGGATGGCCGCAACGGGCCACTGTGGCCGCGCCCCTCGGGGCCGGCGCCGAGGAGGCGGGATGAGCACGCGGAACCCAGGTGCGGACGGCGTGATGCCGGCGGCCTTCTTCGGGCACGGCAACCCGATGAACGCGCTGGAGGTCAACCGGTACACCTCCGCCTGGCGGGCGTTCGGGGCCTCGGTGCCGCGGCCCCGGGCGATCCTGGTGGTCAGCGCGCACTGGTACATCAACGCCACCGCGGTCACCGCGATGCCGGCCCCGCGCACGATCCACGACTTCTACGGCTTCCCGCAGGAGCTCTTCGACGTGCAGTACCCCGCTCCCGGGCTGCCTGGCCTGGTCGAGGAGATCAGCGACACCGTCCACCCCACCTGGATCGGGGCCGACGTCGACAGCTGGGGGATCGACCACGGCACCTGGTCCGTGCTCACCCACGCCTTCCCGGACGCCGGGATCCCGGTGCTGCAGATGAGCATCAACGCCGACAAGCCCCTGGACTACCACCTGGACCTCGGGGCCCGCCTCGCCCCGCTGCGGGCGGCGGGCGTGCTGATCGTCGCCAGCGGCAACATCGTGCACAACCTGGGCGGGATGGACTGGTCGCGCACCGACGAGGGCTACGACTGGGCGCGGCGCTTCAACGAGGACGCCAAGGAGCGGATCCTCACCGACCCCACCGAGCTGGCGGCCCTGGACGCCCACCGCGACTGGGGCCTGGCCGTGCCCACCCCCGACCACTTCATCCCCTCCCTGTACCTGGCCGGGCTCGCCGGGGCCGCCGGGGCCACGGACACCGCCGTGCTCGTCGACGGCTACTCCTACGGCTCCCTGTCCATGACCGCCTACACCCTCGGCATGGCCTGCCCCCGGACGGCCGACGACGGAGGCGCGTCGCAGCCGCCGGCCGGCCTGCCCCCGGACGGCTCCAACATCTGAACCCAGCGGCCCGCCGTGCCCGCGGCCGGCCCCGGGCCGGTGGCGGGCACGTCGCGCGGCCGTGGCCGGTCGCCCGCCCGGTCGTCACCCTCCTGATGACTATGCTCGTGGGACGACGTCGAGGTGTTCCCCGGAGCGGTTCCCGTGGCCGCGCCAGCACGTGCGCCCCGGGGAAGGAGGCAGAGTGCAGACGCTGACCGTAGGTGTGCTGGCCGACCCCGGCCTGCCGGAGAAGGTGGCCCGCCGGGTGGCCGAGGACCTGCCGGGCGCGCTGTACCAGCGCACCGGCCCAGAGGTGTCCTGGGAGGTGGAGGTCAGCCGTGAGACCCTGCCCCTGACGGCCGAGGGCGACATCCCGCTGCTGGACAAGGCCGACGCGCTGCGCGAGGCGCACGGCTGGGACTGCGTGGTGTACCTGACGGACCTGCCGCGCGACCACGACGGGGACCCCATGCTGTGCGAGGTCAGCGCGGGGGCCGCCGCCGCGCTGGTCTCGCTGCCGAGCCTGGGCGCCGACCACTTCTCCCGCAAGGCCTGCCGGCTGATGGCCGCCCTGGTCGGCGAGATCCGCAGCGGCGCCGGGCGCCGCCCGTCCCCGTCCGCGGTGCACGAGGCCCTGGGCCGGAGAGCGGTGCGCCGGGTGTCCCCGGCGGGGGACGGGGACGCCTCCTACGTGGTGCTGCCCGGGTGGATGAACCGGTTGCGGCTGCTGGTCGGCATGGTGCTGAGCAACCGCCCCGGGCGGCTGCTGCCGGCCCTGGCCAGCTGCGTGGCCGCCGCCGCGGCCACCGGCGCCTTCGGCATCTTCTACGCCTCCATCTGGAACATGTCCGACGCCCTGTCCCCGGTCCGGCTGGCCATGGTCAGTCTGGTGGTCACCGCGGCGCTGAGCGGGTGGCTGATCTTCCACAACAACCTGTGGAACCGGACGCGGGGCGCCGAGGAGCCGTGGCGGGCCGGGGCGGACAACGCCTCCACCGTGATCACCGTGTGGCTGAGCGTGGCCATGATGTACGTGCTCCTGTGGGCGATGCTCTTCGTCGTGGGCCTGGCGGTGATCGAGGCCGGCTACCTCGAGTCCCAGCTGGGCCACCCCGTCAACTTGTTCGACTACCTGCAACTGGCCTGGCTGGCCGCGTCCCTGGGCACCCTGGCCGGGGCCCTGGGCTCGAACTTCGACAGCGACGAGGCCATCCGGGAGGCCACCTACAGCCGGCGGGAGCACCAGCGCCGCCAGCTCGCCGACACCTACGACGACTGAGGGCGGTGCCGGCGGCCGGCCGGTTCCGTCCTGGGGCCCGGACTCAGGCCAGCAGGGCCTCCGCGGCCCGGCGCCCGGAGCGCAGGGCGCCCTGGGTCGAGCCGTCGGTGCGGTGGTCACCGCACACGTAGAGGCCGTCGCCGAGGGCCGCGGGCCGGTCGGCCACGAGCCCGGGCGGCTGCTCGGGCAGCGCCCGGCGCACCTCGTGCACGGTCAGCAGGTCCCAGGCGGCGGTGTCGGCGGACCAGATCGCGGCCAGCTGCCGGCGGACGTCGGCCTCGGCCGGGAGCGCGGCGCCCCGCGGGAGCAGGGCGCTCGCCTGGATCAGCGCACGGCCGTCCGGGGTGTAGCTGGGGGCGGCGTTGCTGACCACGGCCGTGTCGATCAGCGGGCCGTCGGTCTCGCCCGGCAGGACCAGGCACCCCAGCTCCGAGGGCGCGGACTCCGCCGCGAACCACCAGGTCGCCTCGCCCTTCATGGGCGTCTCCGGCAGGTCCAGGAGCCCGGCGGCGGCAGGGGCATCGGCGGCCACGACCACCGAGGGCGCCCACCGGACGGCGTCGCCGGCGCCCACGGCCCACCCGTCGCCGGTGCGCCGCACCGAGTCCACGCGGGTCCCGAGGACGGCGGGGGACCGGAGCCCGTCGTGGATCCAGTCCGGCAGCGCGCCCATGCCCCCGGCCGGCAGTCCCGGCGTGCCGAGCAGGAACCAGCCGACGAGCTCGCGCACGAAGGCTGCCGAGGTGCGGCCCTCGTCCTCGAGGATCACCCCGGCCAGGAAGGGCTCGAGCACCAGGTCCCGCAGCGGGCCCCGCACCCCGGCGGCGTCGAGCGACTCGTGCCAGGCACGGTCCCGGTCCTGCTGCCGCCGGGTGCGGGGGTCCAGCCCCGGGGCGAGCCAGGCCGCCAGGGCGGGCAGCCGGCGCAGCTCCACGAGCGGGCTGCGCAGCGTGTCCGCCAGCCGGGACGGGACGCGCCGCGGGTCGGCGAGGACGTCGATCCCGTCGCCGCGGCGGACACCGGCCGCGGCGTCGAACTTCTGGATCCCCAGCGCCGCGACGTCCACGCTGCGCCGCAGCTCGGTGTAGGCGGGGTTGAGCACCTGGAACCCGCGGTCGCAGCGGAAGCCGTCGACCACGTCGGTGCGGACCCGGCCCCCGACCCCGTCCGAGGCCTCCAGGACCACCACGTCCAGTCCGTGCTGCTCGAGCAGCCGGGCGCACTGCAGGCCTGCGAGTCCGGCGCCGACGACGACGACGTCGTGGTCCACGGGAACCTCCTAGCGGATCGGGACGGCCGCGGCGGGATCGAGCTCCGCGGCCGGTGCGGCGACCCGGGCGGGGATGGTGAACAGCGCCGACTCTACGGTCAGGCCGGGTCCGAACGCCAGGGCGCAGACCGTGCGGGTCTCGTCCGCGGGAGCCTCGTCGATCACCTGGCGCAGGACGTGCAGGACGGTCACGCTGCTCATGTTGCCCCGCGTGGCGAGCACGTCCCGGGACTCCCGCAGCGCCTCGGGCGGCAGCCCCAGGGTGTGCTCGAGCTTGTCGAGGATGCCTCGGCCGCCCGGGTGGAGGGCCCAGTCGGTGATGCTGTCCCGGTCCACGGCGCCCTCGGGACCGTCGAGCAGGGCCTCCAGGGCGGCGTGGATGTTGTCCTCGAGGACCTGGGGCACGGCGGCGCCGAGGATCATCTCGAAGCCGGCGTCGCCGATGGTCCAGGCCATGGCCTCCTCACCGTCCGGGATCACGAGGGTGCGGAAGCGGTCGAGCTCGAGCAGCGGCGTGACGCCCTCGGGGACCCTCGCGCTGACCACGGCCGCCGCCGCGCCGTCGGCGAAGAGGGCGGCGCCCCGGATGGCGTCCGGGTCCCGGGCCGGGCGCAGGTGCAGCGTGCACAGCTCCACGGCGACCAGCAGGACGACGGCGTCCGGGTCCGCCGTGGCGATGGACGCGGCCTGGCGCAGTCCGATCAGACCGCCGTGGCAGCCCATGAAACCGATGTGCGCGCGGCGGGCGGACGGGTCGAGGCCGAGGTCCCGGACCAGGTGGTAGTCGGGGCCGGGGGCGAAGAAGCCGGTGCAGGAGACGGTCACCACGTCGGTGATCGACGCGGGGTCGAGGCCGGGGCACCGTGCGAGGGCGTCCCGCGCGGCCTCCGCGAAGAGGGCCGGGGCGCGCTCCACGTAGGTGGCGTTGCGGACGCCGGTCAGGGGCCCCAGGAACCGGCCGTCCGGGGTGATGTACGGCGAGCCGCCGCGGGCTCCGTCCTCGACCAGCTCCCGGAGCACCGTGTGCCGGCGCTCGACCCCGGAGGCGCCGAACACCGTGCGCAGCAGCCGGGCGTTGAGCCGGTCGGTGCCGGGCTGGGCCTGGTAGAGGTCCTGGGCGTCGGTCTGCTCGAGCACGTGCGGCGGGAGGGCCGTGCCGAGGGACAGGAGTGCGGGCGTCATCCTCTCCAGTATCCGTCCTCGGGCCGACAGGTGCCACGGAGGACGCGCGGAGGGCGGCGGCGGCGCGGAGGGACGGACGGGCCCGCGCACGGGCGGGCCCGTCCGGAAGGGCCTCAGACGGTGGTGGTCGCGGTGTCGAAGTCCAGGCGCGGCAGCCGGTCGTGGCGCGGGGCGGCGGGGGCACCGATGTTCACGACCATCAGGGAGCGGCGGGTGGTCCCGGCGTGGAACTCGGCGTCCACGCCGGCGGGGTCGAACCCGCCCATGGGGCCGGCGGCGAGACCCACGGCCCGCACGGCCAGCACGAAGTACCCGGCCTGCAGGTGGGCGTTGTCCCGGCCCATCCGCTCGCGCAGCTCCTCGTTGCCGGCGAACATCTCCTGCTTGCCGGCGGCGGGCGGGAAGACGACGGGCAGGTGCTCGTGCCAGTCCACGTCGTAGCCGAGCACCGCGACGACGGGGGCGGCGGCGGTCTTCGCCCGGTTGCCCTCGGCCATGTGGGGGAGCAGCCGCTCCCGGGCCTCCGCGGAACGGATCCACGTGACGCGCAGCGGCTGGATGTTCATGGCGGTGGGGCCCATCCTGGCAAGCTCGAAGATCGCGCGGAGCTGCTCGTCGGACACGGGCTCGTCGAGGAACTCGGAGGCCGTGCGGGCCTCGCGGAAGAGCAGGTCCGCGGCGAGGGCGTCGAGGGTGAGCTGGTCCTGCAGGGCGTCGGGAGCCATGGGATGTCCTTTCGGGTGCACGCACTTACTGGTGTACATGTCAACAAAGTAGGGGGCCGGTCTATGCCGGGAAGGACTGTGCGCTCCGTCACGCCGCGGTGGGTACGCTGGCCCCATGATCCCTCGTCCCCGGCAGCGCCCGTTCCCCGCAGCCCCCGGCCGGCGCGGGCCCCGCGGCGGCCGCGGCGGTGCCGCCGCGTCCCCGGCGCTGCGGATGGGGGCGGCCCTGTGCACGACGGGCACGCTGCATCTCGCCCGGCCCGCCCTCTTCGACGGGCTGATCCCCCGCTCGCTGCCCGGCGCGCCCCGCACCTGGACGCTGGGCTCCGGGGCGGCCGAGCTCGGCGCCGGGGCGCTGCTGCTCCACCCCCGCACCCGCCGCGCCGGGGGCTGGGCCGCGGCGGCCCTCCTCGTGGGCGTGTGGCCGGGCAACGTCACCATGGCCTGGCGCGCCCGCCGCGGCTCCCCGGCGCGGCGGGCCGTGACGCTCGCGCGGCTCCCGCTGCAGATCCCGATGATCGCCGCGGCGCTGCACATCGCCCGGACCGGCTGAACGCCCACCGCCCGGTGGGGCGCCGACCGCCCGGCGGGGCGCCCACCGGCGCCCGGGCCGCGAGGGTCGCATTGGGTCACACACGCACACGCTTCCTACGCTGGTCGGAGCACAGGAGTGGGGGCTCCGTTTCCGCAGGGGGATCGCTCTCGCTCCAGTCCATCGGGGGGTGGGCTGTGCGCGCCGTGCCGCCTCCCGTCCCGACGGCCGGAGGAATCCTTGACGACCACCCGCAGCACCACCGCCGCGCTCGCGCTCGCGGCCGCCCTCGCCCTCGTCCCGCTGGGCTCCGCCGCGGCGACGACCGGGACCGCACTGCCCGGGGCCCCGGCCCCGCGGCCGGTTCCGGAGGCCGCCGGGACCGCTCCCGGAGCGGCCCCCGCCCAGGGGCCGGCCCGGGCGACGGACCGCCTCGTCGTGAAGTTCCACGAGGAGACCGTCCCCGAGGACTCGCGCGACGTCGTCTACGCGCAGGCCGCCGGCCGCTCCGGGGACGCCGGGCTCGTGGAGACCACGGCCACCGCGGACGGCGCGCAGGTGGTGCGCACCGGCGCGATGCTGGCCGGCGACGAGCTCGAGGCGCTCACCACCGCCCTGGAGCAGGACCCCGCCGTCGAGTACGCGGAGCCGGACCTGCTGGCGACCACCGCCGCGGTGCCGAACGACCCGTCCTACGCGACGCTGCAGTGGAGCCTGTGGGACGACCCGGCCGGGCTGGGCATGCCCCTCGCGTGGGACCGGGCCACCGGCGCCGGGCAGACCATCGCGATCGTGGACACCGGCATCACCTCCCACCCGGACCTGGACGCGAACGTCCTGCCCGGCTACGACTTCGTCTCCACCGCCCGGAACGGCCGGGACGGCGACGGGTGGGACGCGGACCCGACCGACATGGGCGACCACCCGGACTCCGTGCTGTGCCCCAACAGCCCCATGCCGGTGGACGCCACCTGGCACGGCACCCACACGGCCGGTGTCGCCGCGGCCGACGCGAACAACGGCGTGGGCATCTCGGGCGTGGCCCCGGACGCGAAGATCCTCCCGGTGCGTGCCGTGGGCGCCTGCAGCCAGGGGTACATCACCGACGTCGCCGCGGGCATCCGGTGGGCCAGCGGCGCCCCGGTGGCGGGCGCCGCCGCCAACCCGAACCCCGCGACCGTCATCAACCTCAGCCTCGGCGTGGCGGGGGAGTGCCCGGCGGTGCTGCAGTCCGCGATCAGCGAGGCCCTGGGCCGGGGGATCCCCGTGGTCGCGGCCGCGGGCAACCAGGGCGTGGACGCCGCGCAGTCTGCGCCGGCCAACTGCGCCGGCGTGATCTCGGTCGCCGCGACCGACGTCGCGGGCGCCCTGGCCCCCTACTCCAACTTCGGCTCTGTCACGCTCGCGGCCCCGGGCGGTGATCCCTACGCGCAGATCCTCTCGACCGGCAACGCCGGGACCCAGGGCCTCGGGGCGCCCACGTACACGGAGCGCAACGGCACCTCCATGGCGGCGCCTGCCGTATCCGGCGCCGTGGCGCAGCTCCGCCAGCTCTCGCCCCGGCTGGGCGTGGCGGGCCTGCGGGACGCGCTGACCTCCACGGCCCGGCAGGCTCCCGGCGGGTGCGCACCGGGGTGCGGCGCGGGGATCGTGGACCCGGTCTCCGCGCTGATCGCGGTGCAGGGCGGCGAGCCCTTCACCACCCGGGGCGGCATCGGCACGCTGCACCGCAAGATCGGCACGACCACCGGTGAGGCCCGCTCCCGCGAGCTGTGCGCCCTGGGCGGCACGCCGTGCTTCCAGGAGTTCGCCCGGGGGTGGATCGTCTGGAACGCCGGCCAGGGTGCTCGCTGGCAGCAGGACCTGTCGACCCGGTGGTGGGAGGTCACCTCCGCCCGCTGACGTCCGGCCCTGCGGCGCCGTCCACCCCTGGGGTGGGCGGCGCCGTCGTCGTCCGCGGTCCGGCGCTCCGGACCCCAGCAAGTCCAGTGAAACGCATGGAACTTCCCATTCGGTAACAGAAGCAACCGCTCCGTACGCTGAGCGCAGCGGCGCCGACCCCACCCCCTCGTGGTCGGTGCGCTGCGGGTCCTCGCCGCACGCCGCACCCCCCCCACCGGCTGGAGCATCCATGACGTCCTTCCCCGGCCGCGCCCTGGCGGCCGCCCTGGTCCTGACCCTGGTCGGTGCTGCCGTCCCCGCGGCCGCCCGGCCCCCCGTGGACACCACCGTGCCGGTCCCGTCCCGGCACGCGCCCGGGGCGGAGGACCCCGGGACTTCCGTCCCCGGGACGGAAGGGGCCGGGACAGAGCAGTCCGGGACGGAGGAGTCCGGCGCGGACGGGCCCCGGCGCACCGGCGCGACCGACCGGGTGGTCGTGAAGTTCACGGACGGGGCGGAGGCCGCCCCGCGGACCCGGGAGCGCGTCTACGCGGAGGCCGCCGAGCAGGCTCTGCCCCGAGGCGCGGCGGCGGGCGGGTCCGGGAGGGCGGCGCCCCGGCTGGACGAGGTCAGCGAGACCGTGGACTCGGCCCGGGTCGTGGCGGCGGACGGGCTCCTCGACGCGCGGCAGCTCGAGACCCTGACCGCCGCCCTCGAGGAGGACCCGGCCGTCGAGTACGCCGAGCCGGACCACCTCGCGGGCATCGCCGCGGTGCCCGACGACCCCTACTACGCGACGTCCCAGTGGAACCTCCGGCCCGCGGCGGCGGGCCTCGACCTGCCCGCCGCGTGGGACCGGGCCACGGGTGCGGGCCAGACCATCGCGGTCGTGGACACCGGGATCACGCCCCACCCCGACCTGGACGCCAACGTCCTGCCGGGCCACGACTTCGTCTCCCTGCACGCCGGCGGTGTGCAGCCGGGCCACTCCCGCGACGGCGACGGATGGGATCCGGACCCCCAGGACGAGGGCGACTACGCGGGCCTGGACGAGTGCTGGTCCGGCTCCGCGGCCCGGACCTCCTCCTGGCACGGCACGCACACGGCCGGCATCGCGGCGGCGCGGGGGAACAACGCCACCGGCGTGGCCGGTGTCGCCTACGACGCGAAGCTGCTGCCGGTGCGCGCCCTCGGGGCCTGCGGGGACGGGTACATCTCGGACATCGCCGTGGCGATCGCCTGGGCCGCGGGCCACGACGTCGAGGGCGTCCCGGCGAACCCCCACCCGGCGACCGTGGTGAACCTCAGCCTCGGCTTCCGGTCCAGCACGTGCCCGGCCGTCCTGCAGGAGGGGATCGACCGGGCCCTCGCCCGCGGGACGAGCGTGGTCGTGGCGGCGGGCAACAACGCCCGCGACGCCCGGGAGGAGTCCCCGGCCAACTGCCGCGGCGTGATCACCGTGGCCGCCACCACCGCCCACGGCGCGCGTGCCGGGTACTCCAACTGGGGCCGGGTCACGCTGGCCGCCCCGGGCGGGGACCCCTCCCGGCAGATCCTCTCCACCGCCAACGCCGGGAGCGCCCGGCCCGGCAGCGGCTCCTACTCCTACAAGTACGGCACGTCGATGGCCAGCCCCACGGTCGCCGGGATCGTGGCCCTGGTCCGCGAGACGGATCCGTCCCTCTCCCCGGCCCAGGTCAAGGACGTCCTGGCCGCCACGGCCCGGCCGCTGCCCGGACCCTGCCCGGGCGGCTGCGGCGCCGGGCTCGTGCACCCGAGAGCCGCCGTCGCCCGGGCCACGCTCCAGGAGGGCTACACCGTGCAGGGCGCCATCGGGTGGCTGCACGCCCGGATCGGCTCGTCCACCGGGGCGCCGCGCTCGCACGAACGGTGCGGCCTCGCGCAGGAGGGCTGCTACCAGGAGTTCGAGCACGGAGCGATCTACTGGAGCCCGGACTCCGGTGCCCGGTGGGTGCACGGCGGCGTGCGGAGCGCCTGGCACCGGGCCGGCGGCGTCAACGGCGTCCTCGGCTATCCGCGGTCCGGGGAGCGGAGCAACGGCGCCGGGGGTGTGCAGCAGCTCTTCCAGGGGGGCACGGTCGTCTGGAGCGCCGGGACCGGCGGGGCCGCCGTGCGCGGGGCCATCGGCCGGCGCTGGACGGCCCTGGGCGCGGAGACGGGTCTGCTGGGGTACCCGCTGGGCCGCGAGCGCGGCGGCCTGGGCGGGGCGGGACAGGAGTTCGAACGGGGACGGATCCTGTGGTCGCCCGCCACCGGCGCGCAGCCCGTGCGCGGGGCGATCGGCCGGGCCCACGCCGACCTCCGGGGCGAGCAGGGCCGCCTGGGCTACCCGGTGACCCCGGAGCACCGCGCCGGGGACTCGGTCGTCCAGCACTTCCAGGGCGGAACGATCCGCTACCGCCACGGCGGGATCACGATCTCCTCCCGCTGACCGGGCCCGGCCGGCGCCGGGGACGGCCCCGCTCAGGCGTTGAGCCGGTGGATGCGGGCGCTCAGGACGGTCGCGAAGCCGCACCAGCCGGCGTAGGGGAGCAGTGCGGCGCCGCACAGCGGGCGTGCCTGCGCCGCCCGGCGTGCGAGGTCCGCGGTGCTGACGGTCAGCGCCGCGGCCGTCGCCGTGGCCAGGGCCGTGTCGTGCTTCGTGAAGAAGACCCAGCTCCAGCCCGCGTTCAGGGCGAGGTTCAGCGCGAGCGCCCGGCGGTAGCCGCGCTCGAGCCGCGCCGCCTCGGACGGGGGACGCACCGGCCGCCGGATCGTGCGCACCCGCGGGCCGCGGCGGTGCCGGCCCGGGCCGGCCTGCCGCTGCAGCTCGGTGAGCACGGCGGCGGAGGTGATCGCCAGGTCCGCGTAGAGCGCGGTCCACACGACCGGGAAGACGGCGGCCGGCGGCTGCAGCGCGGGCTTGCGCAGGTGCCGGTACCAGGGGCTGTCCACCCCGGTGGAGGCCGCGGTGCCGGCCGCGGCGGCCGCCCCCGTCTGCACGGTGGTCCTGAGCAGGTTCGTCCGGAACATGGGTCAGTCCTTCTTCTCGGTGGTGTCTTGCTCGTCCGTGCTGCCCGGCCTCTGCACGGTGCCGGACCGGGCGGTGCTGCCCGGCCGCGCTGTGCCGGCCGGTCGCGCTGTGCTGTCCGGTCGCTCCGTGCCGGCCGGTGGCTCCGTGGCGCGCGGGTTCCCTCCGGCGCCCGCCCGCTGCCGGGCCCAGGTGCCGAGGATCCCGGCGACGAGCGACCCGGCGTGGCCGGCGGCCAGATCGCCCATGGTGTCCAGGTAGCCCACGTTCACCTGGGGGTCCACCAGGTAGAAGCCGGCGAACTCGAGGTACTCCCACACGAGGGCCAGTGCCGCGCCCAGGGAGCTGACCACCACCACGTGGGACACGGGGCCCGGGGGCGAGAGCCGGGACCAGCGCTCGAGGGCGCGGAACGCGAGCTCGGCCAACACGGCGGTGGCCGCGAAGTGGACGACCAGGTCCCAGTGCTCGAGCTTCTCGTAGAGCAGGAACACGGAGCTCCAGGCCGCGAGCAGCAGCGTCAGGTCCGTGGTGATCTCCAGGGCCGCCGGCAGCCGGGCCCGCCACGTGATGGTGACGGCCAGGCACACGAGCATCATGACGGAGGCGCCCACGAGGTCGAAGAACAGGACGGTGAGCAGCACGGAGAGGGGGCCGAGCCACCGCACCGCGAGCGCGAGCCGGCTCATCCGCGGCCCCCGTCCGGCCGGTGCCCCAGGCGCGCCTGCCACCGCTCCCACGGGCGCTCGTCGGCCCAGTTGAGCCGGATCGTCCGGAAGCCGCGCGCCAGCCGGCGGACGGCGGGGCGACCGCCCCGCAGCGCCCGGGGGGACATGCCCACGGACAGGCCGGGCCGGAAGAGGATCCGGTGCGCGGGGTCCAGCCGGAAGCTGAGGTCCAGGTCGTCGTGCAGCTCCGGGTCCTGCCGGTGGACGCGGTCCCGCACCTCGAGCCACCAGGACCGGCGCATCGCCATGTTCGTGCCGAACAGGGGCGGATGGGCCAGCGCGGCGGCCGTGCTGAGCACGTACAGGCCCATGTAGAGCACGGACAGCAGCCGGTCGACGCCGGGCGGCAGTCCGTGGAAGCGGCCGGGGCCGGCCACGGCGACCACGCCCGGGCGGGACCCGAGGGCCGCGAGCAGCCCGGCGATCCACTCCGGGCCGGGGAGGCTGTCCGCGTCGCAGCGCACCACCACGTCACCCCGGGCGGCGTCGTAGCCGGCGGCGGCGGCGGACGGGATCCCCGGCACGGGCTCGAACACCACGCGGGCCCCGGCGGCGCGGGCGACCTCGGCGGTGCCGTCGCTCGAGGCGTTGTCCACCACCACGATCTCGTCCGGCGGCCGGGTCTGCGCCGCGAGCAGCCGCAGGCACCGCGCGAGGTGCGCGGCGTCGTCCCGGGCCGGCACGACCACGGACACCGCCGGGCTCCCGGGCGCCTCCGGCGGCGGGAGTTCCGGGCCGGCGTGGTCTCTGCTGTCGGTCATGGACCCATTCTCCCGTGCCCGCGCCCTAGAATCGGGACATGCAGTCCGACGAGGGCACGAACAGCACGTCCGGCGCCACGGCGCCGGACCGGTTCCCGGGCGGCAACCCGCACCAGGGACGGCGGGGGTTCGACGTGCTCTTCCTGCTGCAGCACTTCAGCACCGAGGCCGAGCGCTACGCGGACCAGGTCCGCCGCCGTTTCGGACTGGCGCACAAGGACGTCCACGCCCTCAACGAGGTCATGCAGGCCAACCGTGCGGGCCGGCCGGTCCGCGCCGGCGACATCGCCCAGCGGCTCGTGCTGAGCGGCTCGGCGACCACGTCGGTGATCAAGCGCCTGGTCTCCGCGGGCCACCTGGTGCGCGCGGTCGATCCCCGGGACCGGCGGGAGGTCAGCCTGCTGGCCACCGACCAGGCCTACCGTTCCGGCCGGCAGATGTTCTCGGCCATGGGCGAGGAGGTCCTGGCGGTGCTCGACGACTGCACCGACGAGGAGATCGAGGTGCTGCGGCGGCGCCTGCCCCAGCTCACCGACGCGGTCCGGCGGGCCGGCCGCCGGGCGGGGGAGGGCCCGGCGGCAGGGGAGGGCCCGGCGACGGGGCTCGCCGAGGAGCAGGGGGCCGCGCCGGCGGGACCCGGAGCGGTGCCGCGCCCGGCGTGACACGGACGATTGATTCGATTTTCGAAGGACTGTGGTGGAATGGGGGAATGGTGACGGTCTTCTCGCGCGAATCGGCCTTTCCGAGCGCCCGGCAGGGCACCGGGACACGGACCGGGCACGGCGGCGGCGGGGAACCCGCCCCGGTCCCCGTCCTGGAGGAGTTCCTGGCCGAGGCCACCGGTCGCGCGGAGGCCGTGGACCCCGGCTTCGCCCGGCTGTGGGGCGAGGTCGCCCGGCTCAGCTCCGGGGGCAAGCGGATCCGCCCGCACCTGGTCCGTCTCGCGGCCGGCGCCTATCCCGCGCCCGAGCCGGAGCCCGTGGTCGAGGCCGTCGGCGCGGCCTTCGAGCTGCTGCACACCGCCCTCATCGTCCACGACGACGTCATCGACCAGGACGAGCAGCGCCGGCACCAGCCCACGATCAACGCCGCCGCCGCCACCCGCGCGTTCGCGTCGGGCTCGGGGCAGGACCAGGCGCGCCAGTACGGCGCGAGCGTGGGCGTCATCGCCGGGGACCTCGCCCTGGCCGGCGCGTACCGGCTCGTGGCCCGTTCCGGGCTCTCGCCCGAACGGCTGCCCCGCCTCCTCGACCTGCTCGACGCCGCCCTGTTCTCCTCGGCCGCGGGCGAGCTGCTCGACGTGGACCACGCGCTGCCCGGGGCCCGCCCAGGCCGCGAGCAGGTCCTCGCGGCCACGTGCCTGAAGACGGCGGTCTACTCCTTCGAGACCCCCCTGCAGGCCGGGGGAGTGCTCGGCGGGGCCCCCGCCGGGGACGTGGAGGTGCTCGGCCGCCTGGGCCGGACCGTGGGCACCGCCTACCAGCTCGTGGACGACCTGCTCGGGGTCTTCGGGGACCCGGAGGCCACGGGCAAGTCCGTGCTCAGCGACCTGCGGGAGGGCAAACGGACCATGCTCGTCGCCGCGGCCCTGTGCACGCCCGCCGGCGAGGAGCTCGACGCGATCCTGGGCCGCCACGAGATCAGCGGGGAGCAGGCGCTGCGGGCCCGGGAGCTGCTCGAGGGGTGCGGGGCGCGGCAGGAGGTCGAGGCCATGGTCACCGAGTGCGCGGACGAGGCCCGGGCCCTGCTCGACGCCGCGGGGCTGCCCGCGTCCCTCGAGCGAGACCTGCGGCGCATCGTCGCCGGGGCCACGGAGCGCATCCGGTGACCGCCGCCCAGCACACCGGGTCGCCGGCCGAGGCCGCCGCCCGCTACGACGACACCGCCCAGCAGGCGGCCGCGACCGTCATCCGCCGCTACTCCACGTCCTTCGGGCTCGCCTGCCGCCTGCTGGGCCCGGAGATCCGCCCGGACGTCTACGCCGTCTACGCGCTGGTGCGGATCGCCGACGAGATCGTCGACGGCGCGAGCGCCGGCGCCGGCGTCCCGCCCCGCGGGTCGCGGGAGCTCCTGGACGCCCTCGAGGCGGAGACGTACGGCGCGATCGAGCGGGGCTTCAGCAGCAACCTCGTGGTGCACGCCTTCGCCCGCGCGGCCCGCCGGGCCGGGATCGGTCCCGAGCTCGTGCGCCCGTTCTTCGCGTCGATGCGCGCCGACCTCAGCGCGGACCGGCACAGCGCCGACTCCCTCGACGAGTACGTGTACGGCTCGGCCGAGGTCGTGGGGCTGATGTGCCTGCAGGTGTTCCTGGCCGGGCGCCCCGTGCCCGAGCAGCGCCGGGCGCAGCTCGTGGCGGGGGCCCGGCGGCTGGGGGCGGCGTTCCAGAAGGTCAACTTCCTGCGCGACCTGGCGGAGGACTACGGCGAGCTCGGCCGCGTGTACTTCCCCGGCGTGGAGCCCGGCGAGTTCTCCGAGGCCGAGAAGAACCGCCTCCTCGACGACATCGACGCCGACCTCGCGGCCGCCCGGGTGGTCATCGACGACCTCCCCCGGTCGTCCCGCGCCGCCGTCCTCGCCGCCCACGACCTGTTCCGGGAGCTGTCCGTGCGGATCCGCGCCACCCCTGCCCGGGAGCTGCTGAGCTCCCGCATCCGCGTGCCGAACCCGCGCAAGGCCGGGCTCGCCGCGGCCGCCGTGCTCCGGGCGCGCGCCCGGCGTCGCGCCCCCGCGCCCCGGGGACGCCGTGCCGTGGTGGTGGGCGCGGGGATCGCCGGGCTGGCCGCCGCGGGCCTGCTCGCCAAGGACGGCTGGGACGTGACCGTCCTGGAGCGCGGGAGCACGACCGGCGGGCGCGCCGGGCTGCTCGAGCGGGACGGCTTCCGCTTCGACACCGGGCCCTCCTGGTACCTCATGCCGGAGGTCTTCGACCACTTCTTCCGGCTCATGGGCTCCAGCGCCGCCGAGGAGCTCGAGCTCGTCCGGCTGGACCCCGCGTACCGGGTCTGGGGCGAGCGCTACGAGCGGCCGATCGACATCCGCTCGGACCTCGAGGACACCGTGGCGCTGTTCGAGTCCGTGGAGCCCGGGGCGGGCGGGCGGATCCGCGCGTACCTGGCCTCGGCGAAGCGGACCTACGAGCTCGCCGTCGACCACTTCCTCTACACCTCCTACGCCTCGTTCACGCCGCTGCTCACCGGGCCGGTGGTGCGGGGCCTGCCGGAGCTCGCCCGCCACCTCACCGGGTCCCTGCACGACCTCGCCGCCCGGACCGTGCAGGACACGCGGCTGCGGCAGGTGCTGGGGTACCCGGCCGTCTTCCTGGCCAGCGCGCCGCGGATGACGCCGTCCCTGTACCACCTCATGAGCCACATGGACCTCACGGACTCCGTCCAGTACCCGCAGGGCGGGTTCCGCCGGCTCGTCGAGGCCGTGGAGGGGCTCGCCCTCGCCCACGGCGCGCGGATCCGGACGGGGGCGGACGTGCTGCGGATCAGCACCTCCCCGGCCGCCGACGGGCCGGTCCGGGCCACCGGCGTCGTGTGGCGGGACGCGGACGGGGCCGAGCACGAGCTCGCGGCGGACGTGGTCGTCTCGGCCGCGGACCTGCACCACACCGAGACCGCGCTGCTCCCGCGCGAGCTGCAGAGCTACCCGCAGCGGTACTGGGACCGGCGCCAGACCGGCCCCGGCGCGGTGCTCGTGATGCTCGGGGTGCGCGGGGAGCTGCCCGAGCTGCCGCACCACAGCCTGTTCTTCAGCGAGGACTGGGACGCGAACTTCCGGGCGATCTTCGAGGAGCCCACGAGCGTGCCGGACCCCGCGTCCGTCTACGTCTGCAAGCCCTCGGCGACCGACCCCGCAGCGGCGCCCGGCGGGCACGAGAACCTCTTCGTGCTGATCCCGGTCCCCGCCGACCCCGCCCTGGGGACAGGCGGGCCGGACGGCACCGGCTCCGCGCAGGTCGAGGCCGTCGCGGACCGCGTGATCGACCAGATCGCGGCGTGGGCCGGCGTGCCGGACCTGCGGGAGCGCGTCGTGGTGCGCCACACCGTGGGCCCCGAGGACTTCCGCCGGGACTTCAACTCCTGGCGCGGCAACGTGCTGGGCCCCGCCCACGTGCTCAGGCAGTCCGCGTTCTTCCGGGGCGCCAACCGCAGCCGGAAGGTCGCGGGCCTGCACTACTGCGGGGCCTCGACCATCCCCGGCATCGGCCTGCCGATGTGCTTGATCAGCGCGGAGATCCTGCTCAAGGACCTGCGCGGGGACACCTCCACCGGCCCCCTGGCAGAACCCCTGGTGCCGCGCGGATGAGCTTCGTGTACCTCGGCTTCCTGCTGTTCAGCCTGGCCGGGATGGTGCTCCTCGACGTGCGCGAGCGGCTGTTCTTCGCCCAGGACCCCCGCCGGGCGGCGCTCGTGCTGCTCGCGGGGCTGGTGTTCTTCCTCGCCTGGGACGTCGCCGGGATCAGCCTCGGGATCTTCCTGCACAGCCGGAGCGCGTGGGCGACCGGCTGGATGGTCGCCCCGCAGATCCCCGTCGAGGAGGTCGTGTTCCTCGTGTTCCTCTGCTACCTGACCATGAACCTGGTCCGGCTCACGGAGAAGGCGCTGGCACGCCGCTCCGCCCGGGCCCGCGGAGAGGCGGAGGCCCCGTGACCTACGCCCTCGTCATCCCCGTCTTCCTCGCGCTCGCCCTGACCCCGGCCACCCTGCTGGTCCGCAGGCCCTCCCCGGCACCTCCCCGGCGCCGGGCCCTGGCCGTGCTCGGGATCTCCTTCGCGGTGCTCGCGGTGCTCACGGTGGTCTTCGACAACCTCATGATCGCCGCCGGGTTCTTCGACTACGGGGCCGGGCACATCACGGAGCTGCGGATCGGTCTGGTGCCGGTCGAGGACTTCGCGTACCCGCTCGCCGCGCTGCTGCTGCTGCCCTCGCTGTGGTGGGGGCTGGCCGAGCGGGGGCGGCTCGCCGCCACCGTGCGCACCCTCGTGGCCACCTCCCGGCCGGTCTCCTGGGTCAACACCGCCTACCCCTTCGCGGCGGCCTACGCCATGACCACCGGCCGGGTGGACCTGCCCCTCGTGGTGGGGACGCTGTTCTTCCTCTTCCCGTACAACCTGCTGATGTACGGGATCAACGACGTCTTCGACTACGAGTCCGACCTCCGCAACCCCCGCAAGGGCGGCGTCGAGGGCGCGCTCGTGGACCGGTCCGAGCACCGGATGATCCTCGTGGGCTCGGTGCTGGTGGCCCTGCCCTTCCTGGCCTACCTGTTCCTGGCGGGCGGCGCCGCCGCGGCGGGGGTGCTGGTGGTCAGCCTCTTCGCGGTGGTCGCCTACAGCGTCAAGGGGCTGCGCTTCAAGGAGGTCCCGTTCCTGGACTCGGCGACCTCCGCCACGCACTTCGTGTCCCCGGCGGTCTACGGCCTCGTGCTCGCCGGGGCGGACCGGTCACCGGGTCTCGTGGCCCTGTGCGCCGCGTTCTTCCTCTGGTCGATGGCCTCGCAGGCGTTCGGGGCCGTCCAGGACGTCCGGGCGGACCGGGAGGGCGGGCTGCGCTCGATCGCGACGGTCCTGGGCGCCCGCCGCACGGTGTGGGCCGCCGCGGCGTTCTACCTCGCGGCCGGGGTGCTCCTGCTGCTCACCCCCTGGCCCGGGCCGGTGGCGTCCTTCCTGGTGCTGCCCTACCTCGCCAACCTCGTGCCGTTCCTGTCCATCACGGACGCCGGCTGCGAACGCGCCAACCGGGGCTGGCGCCGGTTCCTGTCGCTCAACTACGTCACCGGGTTCCTCGTGACGATGCTGCTGCTCTGGGCGTGGGAGCTCAGCCCGTGACCGGTTCCCGCCGCCCGGGCCGGGGGCCGCGGACGGGACCGGGACCCCGGCCCCGCTGCAGGCGCCGCAGCAGCTTGTCGGTCGAGACCATGGCCCCGCCCAGCACCGCCGGCAGCCCGCCGCCCGGGTGGACGGAGGCCCCCACCCGCCACAGCCACGGCCGCAGGGGGCTCGTGTAGGACGGCGCGTGCAGCGGGCCGCTGCGCCAGGCCGGGTGCACCGCCCCGTACAGCGCGCCGCCCGCCGAGCCGTGCGCGGCGAAGTGGGCGGGATCGAGGACCTCCGTGCTCCGGAAGCGGTCCGGAAGCCGTCCGGGCAGCCCGAGCACCCGGGCGGTGCGCTCGAGCTCCCGCACGACGAACGGGTCCTCGAGGGTGTACGACTTCCCGTTGGCCGGTGCGGTGAGCAGCACGGCGAGCGTGGGGGCGCTGTTGGGGTAGACCCCGTGCGCCGGGTAGTAGTTCGCGAACGCCATGGTCTGCTCGGGCTCGGTCCCCGCCTCCAGGTCGGCGTAGAGATCGGCCGGGCGGTCGGGCAGGACGACGCCGTGCCGGGGCGTCCCCTCGGGCAGCCCGGCGCCGAGCACCGCGTAGATCCCGATCGCCGAGCAGCTGAGCCGGCGCGGCACCCGGGGAGCGTGCCCGGCGAGCAGCCCGTCCAGCCGGTGGGCGTCCAGCCCGCCGACCACGGCGTCGGCCGGGTACGTGCCCCGCTCCGTGCGGACCCGGCCGCGGGCGACCGAGGTCACGGGTTCACCGATGCGGATCTCCACGCCGGACGCCACCGCCAGCCGCCGCAGGGCCTCGACGAGCTCGTGCACGCCGCCCCGGGGGATCCAGACCCCGTCGCGGGCCATCACGGCGGGCATGCTCGCGTACAGGGCCGGGGTGCGCGCCGGGCCGACCCCGGCGTTGAGGGTGTGGATGGCGATGACCTCGCGCAGGCCCTCCGGCATCCAGGTGAGGCTGTCGAGGTAGCTGCGGGTCGTGAGCCGCCGCCCGTAGAGGCTCCCGAGCCGGCCCAGCGCGGGACGGGCCGCCGGGTCCAGCACCTCCGTGGTCAGCAGCCGGGTGATGTCCGGGCCGAGCGGCCCGTGCTCGGCCTCGAAGCGGACCCATGCCGCGTGCCAGGGGTGCCCGGGCGGGACGGGCAGCGCGCACCGGTCGCCGCGGTAGTAGTACGTGCCGACCTCGGGCAGGCGCTCCAGCTCGAGCCCGGCCGTCTCCGCGGCCCTCGGCCCGCGGTCCCCCGCCGGCGCGGCGGCGTCCCGCAGCCGGTCCAGGCGGCGGAGGAGCTCCTCCCACACGCCCGGGAAGGTGAACAGGGACGGCCCGGTGTCCATGCGCTGGCCGGCGGCCTCGATGCGGCGGCTCTTGCCCCCGAGCCGGTCGGCGGCCTCGAGCAGGGTGACCTGGTGACCGGCGTGGCCGAGCAGGGCGGCCGAGGTCAGGCCGCCGAGGCCGCCGCCGACGACGACGACGCGGCTCACGGGTACAGCCCCAGGTACAGCGCCACCGTCAGCTGCACCCCGGCCACGGCGCCGGCGACGTAGGGGAAGGCGATGGAGTGCCGGTACAGCCGGTGCCCGGTCCCGGGCCGCGGGTCCCGCAGGAGGGACACCACGAGCCACCCGGCGATGAGGGCGTTGACCGCGGCCACCGGGAGGCTGATCAGCGCGAAGCACAGCGTGGACACGGCCCACCAGCCACCGCTCCACAGGCCCGTCCCGCGCGGGCCGAGCCGGACGGCCGTGGTCGTGATGGCCACCGCGCGGTCCTCCTCGATGTCCTGGACGGCGTCGAAGGCGTGCTTGGCCACGCTCCAGGCCATCAGGCCCAGCGCGGCGGACCACACGGGGGCCTGCCCGAGGGCGAGGGGGAGGAAGACCAGGGGCAGGGCGTAGGCGGCGTTGCTCAGCGAGTCCAGGAAGGGCCGGGCCTTGAAGCGCACGGGCGGGGCCGAGTAGAGCACGAAGACCAGGACGTACAGCGCGATCCAGGCCAGTGCGGCCGGGGGCAGGGCGACGGCGAACCAGACGAGGAACGGCACGTTGGTGACGAGCACCGCGGTCCAGATCGTGCGCACCTCGGAGGAGTCGATCAGCGCCCCCTCGAGCGAGCCCTTGCGCGGGTTGAGGGCGTCGGTGTCCTGGTCGAAGACGTCGTTGACGCCGTAGATCAGCAGGTTGAACGGGAGGGTGAGCCACAGCAGGAGCGGCAGCGCCTCCCACTGCCACAGCGACCCGGCGAGCCACATCCCCACCACGCCGGGGCCCAGGGTGTTGACCCAGAGCACCGGCCGGGCGATGTGCACGATCCGCTGCACGGCGGGGGCGGATCCTGCCTGGGTCACGGCGGCGGCTCTCCTCGGACGACAGATGACCGGGGAGCCCCCGGGTGCCTCCAGACTACGTGGGTTCCGGGGCCGGCGGGGGGCAGGGGCCGGGCCGGCCCGCGGGAGCAGGCGCGGCGGACGGCCGGCTCGTGCTCCGTCCGGTGCGCGGGGCAGACTGGAGCGATGCGCATGATGCTGCTGACCTCCGGAACCCGCGGCGACGTGGAGCCGTTCGCGGCCCTGGCCCGCTACGCCGCGGCGCAGGGGCACCGCGTCCGGCTGGGGGTCCCGGAGAACAGCGGGGTCGACCTCACCGGGATCGACACCGTGAGCCTGGACGTGGACTTCCACCGGCTGATGGCCGCCCCCGGGACCTCACCGCGGGCGGCGGTGCGCCACGTCCGCGCGGAGGTCCGCCCCGGGATGCGGAGGATGTTCTCCGCGGCCGTGCGGGAGACCCTCGCGTTCGACCCCGGCCTGGTCCTGCACCACCCGCTGGTCCTCACGGCGCCGGCCGTCGCGGACGCCCTCGGCGTCCCCCGGGTGCTGGCCGAGTTCGTGCCCGTGGCGACCCCCACCCGGGAGTTCTCCGCCCCCGGCGGGCCCACGGTCTCGAAGGACCTCGGGCGGTTCAACCGGACCACCTACGCGGTCCCCCGCAGCGGCGCACGGCTGTTCCGCCGGGACGTCGAGCGCGCCTGCCGGCAGCTGCCCGGCGGCCGGGCGCTCGCCCCCGCCTCGGCGTCCCGCGCCACCCTCATGGGGATCAGCCCGCAGCTGCTCCCGCGACCCGCCGACTGGCCGGCCACGGTGCACCTGACCGGCGCCTGGCACGCCGGTGCGGGCGCCGCCCCGGATCCCGCGGTGACCGGGTTCGTCCGGGGCGGGCCGTGCCTGGTGGCGACCTTCGGCTCCATGGCGGCCGGCGACCCGTCCGCGCGGGGACGGGCGGTCGTGGACAGCGCGCGGGCCCACGGCCTGCGGACCCTCCTGGTCACGGGCTGGGGCGGGCTGGCCCTGCCGGAGGACCGCCGCGGCGACGACGTGCTCGTGGTGCCGGGCGCGCCCCTGGACGCCCTGCTCCCGGACGCCGCGTTGGCGGTCCACCACGGCGGGGCCGGGACCGCGCACACGGTGGCCCGCGCGGGGATCCCCTCCGTGGTGGTGCCCTTCCTCGTCGACCAGCCCTTCTGGGGCCGGCAGCTGCACCGGCTCGGGGTCGCCGCCGCTCCGATCCCGCACCGGAGGCTGAGCGCGGAGACCCTGGTCCCCGCGGTGGGCGACGCCCTCGCCCGCCGGGAACGGGCGCAGCGCGTGGGACGCGCGGTGCGGGCGGAGCAGGGGCTGCGGACCGCCCTCGACGTCCTCACCGGGCTCTGAGCCGGGCCGCGGGCGGCGCGCGCCCTCCGGGCAGGGGACCGGGACCCCGCGACCGGCCCGGAGACCGCGCACGGACCCGTCAGCGCGGCTGACGGATCAGCGTCGGAAAACATCGCTGTTCCGCACGGGTGCGGCCCCCGATACTGGAAGGACCGGGCGACGCCCCGCCCGGCAGCACCCTCCAGGAGGACCGCACCATGACCGTCGATCTGCTCCCGCCCCGCTCCACCCCGACCTCCTCGCTCCCGGCCGTGGGCACGGAGGCCGCGACGCCGTCCCGGGACCGCCGCGACGGGCAGCACGGGTGGACCGACGTCGAGCAGAACTGCCCGTACTGCGCGGGCCCCGAGACCGACTGAGCGGCGCCCCGCCCCGAGGCGCGGGGCCGGGGACCCTCCGTCGTAGGGTGGTCGGGAGCACCCCGCCCGTCAGGAGGTCCGCCATGGAACGGCGTCTGCCCCAGTGGTCCGAGCTGCGCCCGCTCCTGCAGTTCGAGGCCCCCGCCCTCGACCGCCGCGCGGCCCGGCTGGCCGGGGCCGCGGACCTCTGGGACCTGCGCCGGATCGCCCGCCGCCGCACCCCGCGCCCGGCGTTCGACTACACGGACGGCGCCGCCCAGCGCGAACTGACCCGGCGGCGCTCGCGGGAGGCGTTCGACGCGGTCGAGCTGCTGCCCCGGATCCTGCACGGCATCGCCGCCCCGGACCTGTCCGCGCCGATCGCCGGGACCCGGTCCGCGCTGCCGTTCGGGATCGCGCCGACCGGCTTCACCCGGTTCATGCACTCGGAGGGGGAGATCGGGGGAGTCCGCGCGGCGGAGCAGGCCGGCATCCCCTTCACCCTGTCCACCATGGGCACCCGGTCGCTCGAGGAGGTCGCCGCGGCCGCCCCGGACGCGACCCGCTGGTTCCAGCTGTACCTGTGGAAGGACCGGGCCCGCTCCCGGGACCTGCTGGCGCGCGCCGCGGCCCACGGCTACGGGACCCTGCTCGTCACCGTGGACACCCCGGTGGCGGGCCAGCGGCTGCGGGACGTGCGCAACGGCATGGTCATCCCGCCGAGGCTCACGCTGCGGACGGTGGCCGACGCCGCCCGCCGGCCCGAGTGGTGGTTCAACTTCCTGACCACGGACTCCCTGAAGTTCGCGTCCCTCTCGAGCACGAGCGCCGACCTGCCCACCATCACGAACTCGATGTTCGACCCGACCCTGTCCTACGAGGACCTCGAGTGGATCCGCTGCGAGTGGCCGGGAAAGCTGTTCGTGAAAGGCGTGCTGACCCGCGACGACGCCCGGCAGTCCCTGGCCGCCGGGGCCGACGGGCTGGTCGTCTCCAACCACGGCGGCCGGCAGCTCGACCGCGCCCCCGCCTCGCTGCACGCGCTGCCCGAGGTGCGGGACGAGGTGGGCCAGGACGTCGAGCTGATCCTGGACTCCGGGATCATGAGCGGTGCCGACGTGCTCGCCGCCCTGTGCGCCGGCGCGGACTTCGTGCTCATCGGCCGGGCCTACCTCTACGGGCTGATGGCCGGCGGGCAGCAGGGCGTGGAGCGGGCCGTCGAGCTGCTGGCGGAGGAGATCCGGATCAGCATGCAGCTGATGGGCGCCGCGACGGTCGCCGACCTGGGCCCGCACCTGCTCGGCACCCGCCGCCACCCCGACCTCGCCCGCCGGGACGCGCCCGCCGACCAGCGCTGAGCACATCCCCCTCGCGGACGGGGAGGCCGTCGGCCGGAGCGCCCGGACGGCGGCCTCCCGCCGCCCGGAGTGCTCCGGCGCTCCCGGGGATCAGAGGTCTGCGAGCACCGAGAGCGGGTTCTCCACGGCGTCGGCCACCATGCGCAGGAAGCCGCCGGCGGCGCCGCCGTCGCACACCCGGTGGTCGAACGCGAGGGAGAGCTGGGTGACCTTGCGGACGGCCAGCTGCCCGTCGACCACCCACGGGCGGTCGATGATCCGGCCGATCCCCAGGATCGCGACCTCCGGGTGGTTGATGATCGCCGCGGCCCCGTCCGTGCCGAACACCCCGTAGTTGTTGAGCGTGAACGTGGAGCCGGACAGCTCGGCGGGGCCGGCCTTCCCGGAGCGCGCGAGCTCGGTGAGCCGCCGGAGCTCGGCGTCCAGGCCGCGGGCGCTGAGGGCGTGCGCGCCGCGGATGTTCGGCACCACGAGCCCGCGGTCGGTCTGCGCCGCGAAGCCCAGGTTCACGCCGTCGAAGCGCACGATCTGCTGGCTGCCGTCCTCGAGGGTCTCGATCCGGGTGGCGAGCTCGGGGTGGCGGGCCAGTCCGGCGAGCACGAACCGCGCGATCAGGGCCATGAGCCCCGGGGCCCGCTCGGGGTCCTGCGCCTTGAGCTCGGCGCGCAGCTCCACGAGCTTCGTGGCGTCCACGTCCACCCAGACGGTGGCCTCGGGGATCTCGCTGCGGGAACGGGTCATGGCCTGCCCGATGGCCTTGCGGATCCCGGTGACCGGCAGCCGCTCGGCGACCCCCAGCCCCGTGCGGGCGTCCACGGCGGAGGGCTCCTGGGCGGAGCGTTCCGGGGTGGGCGCCGGCGACGACGGGGCGGCGGTCCCCTGCGGGGCCGGCTCCGCGGCGGCGTCCGCCGCGGCCACGACGTCGCGGCGCAGGACGAGACCGCCGGGTCCGGAGCCGCGCACGGTGGAGATGTCGATCCCGCGGTCCTTGGCGAGCTTGCGCACGATCGGCGAGACGACCGTGGGCGCCAGCCGCGGGGCCGAGGCCATCGCGTCGTGGGCGGCGTCCGCGGCCGCGGCCTGCGCCGCTCCCTGCGCCGCGGCGGCCGGCCCGCCCGCGGACCCGGCCCGCTTCGGCCGGCGCCGGCGCCCGGCCGCGCCGCCGGCCGGCGTGCCGTAGCCGATGAGCACGCTGCCCGACCCGGCGTCGTCGTCGGAGGCCCCGGCGGCCGCCGCGGGGTCCGCCCCGGCGCGCTCCTCCTCCCGGTAGGACTGCCCGCCCTTGGGGCCGCCGCCCTGCGGGGCGGGGGTCCCGTCCCGGTCCCCGGTGTCCACGGAGATCAGCGGTGCCCCCACGTCGAGGGTCTGCCCGGAGTCGCCGTGCAGCTGGTGCACGGTCCCCGCGAAGGGGCACGGCACCTCCACGGCGGACTTGGCGGTCTCCACCTCGGCGATCGGCTGGTCCACGGCGACGGTGTCGCCCACCCGGACGAGCCAGCTCACGAGCTCGGCCTCGGTCAGTCCCTCGCCGAGATCCGGCAGGGTGAACGTCTTCACGGTCATGGTCAGTCCTCCCACTGCAGGTCGTCCACGGCGTCGAGGATGCGGTCGACGCTCGGCAGGTAGTGCTCCTCGAGCTTGGGCGCCGGGTACGGGATGTCGAACCCGGTCACGCGGCGCACGGGCGCGGCCAGGGAGTGGAAGCAGCGCTCCTGGACGCGGGCCACGATCTCGGCCGCCACGGACGCGAAGCCCGGCGCCTCGGCCACGACCACCACGCGCCCGGTCCTGCGCACCGACGCGGCGACCGTCTCGTCGTCGAACGGGACGATGCTGCGCAGGTCCACGACCTCGAGCGAGCGGCCCTCGGCGGCGGCGGTCGCCGCGGCCGCCAGGGCGGTCGGCACGGACGGCCCGTAGGCCAGGAGCGTGGCGTCCTCGCCGGCGCGGGCGACCACGGCGCGGCCCTCCCGGCGCTCGGGGGCCCGGTTCTCGTAGCGGTCCCTCAGCTCGGCCAGGTCCACGGGCGCCTTGGACCAGTAGAGCTTCTTGGGCTCGAAGAACACGACGGGGTCGTCGGAGTCGATCGCCTCGCGCAGCATGAGGTAGGCGTCCTCGACCGTGGCGGGGGTGAAGACCTTCAGGCCCGGGGTGTGGGCGTAGTAGGCCTCGGAGGAGTCGCAGTGGTGCTCCACGCCGCCGATGCCCCCGGCGTAGGGGATGCGGATGACGATGGGCAGGCGCACGGCGCCGCGGGTGCGGTTGTGCATCTTCGCGATGTGCGAGGCGACCTGCTCGAAGGCGGGGTAGGCGAAGGCGTCGAACTGCATCTCGATCACGGGGCGCATGCGGTTCATCGCCATGCCCACGGCCATGCCGGCGATCCCGGACTCGGCCAGCGGGGTGTCGAAGCAGCGGGTGCGGCCGAAGCGCTGCGTCAGCCCGTCGGTGATGCGGAAGACGCCGCCGAGGGTGCCGACGTCCTCGCCGAAGACGACGACGCCGTCGTCGGCGGCCAGGGCGTCCGCCAGGGCGGTGTTGAGCGCCTGGGCGAAGGTGGCCGGCTTGACCGCCGGGGCCTCGCCGGACGGCGCGGGGGCTTCGAGGGTGCTCACTGTCCGGTCTCCTCTCGGGCGAGCTCGGCGGCCAGGAACTGCTCCTGCTCGGCGAGCTGCGGGGTCTGCTCGGTGTAGACGTGGCGGAACAGCTCGAGCGGGTCGATCTCCACGTCGGCGTTCATGCCGTCGCGCAGCGTCGTGGCGACGTCCTCGGCGGCCGCGGCGATGCGCTGCTCGGCCGCGTCGTCCAGCACGCCCTCGGCGCCGAGCCAGGCCCGCATCCGGGTGACCGGGTCCTTGGCGATCCACTCCTGCACCTCGGCGTCGTCGCGGTAGCGCGTGGCGTCGTCGGCGTTGGTGTGCGCCTGCATGCGGTAGGTGTGCGCCTCGACGAGGAGCGGCTCGGACTCGGAGCGCGCCAGGTCCACGGCGCGGCGCAGCGTGGCGAGCAGCGCCACGAGGTCGTTGCCGTCCACGCGCTCGCCGGCCATGCCGTAGCCGACCGCCTTGTGCGCGAGGCTGGGGGCCGCGGACTGCTGGGACAGGGGCACCGAGATCGCGTAGCCGTTGTTCTGCACGAAGAACACGACCGGCAGCTTGAACACGGCCGCGAAGTTCAGGGCCTCGTGGAAGTCGCCCTCGCTGGTGGCGCCGTCCCCGCACATCGCCAGGACCACGGTGTCCTCGCCGCGCAGCTTCGCGGCGTGGGCCACGCCCACCGCGTGCAGCAGCTGGGTGGTCAGCGGCGTGGACTGGATGCCCACGCAGTGCTCGTACGGGTCGTAGCCGCCGTGCCACTCGCCGCGGAAGATCGCCATGACCTGCAGGGGGTCCACGCCCTTGGTCATGACCGCCACGGTGTCCCGGTAGGTGGGGAACAGCCAGTCGCCCTCCTCGAGGCACAGGGCGGCCGCCACCTGGCAGGCCTCCTGGCCGTGGCTGGACGGGTAGACGGCCATGCGGCCCTGCCGGACCAGCGCGGAGTTCTGGTCGTTGACCCGCCGGCCCACCACCAGCTTCTCGTAGGCGTCCAGCAGCACGTCCCGGTCGGGCAGCGGGTACTCGTGGCCGGGGCCGGTGCCCTGCTCCTCGGGGGCGAGCAGCCGCCCGCTCGGATCGACCATGCGGATCTCGCCGCGGGCCGGGAGCATGTACTGCTCCGGCGTGATGCCGAAGGTCTGGGAGGCCCGGAGGATCGGGTCCTCGGGGGTCTCGACGGTCTGGCTCATGGTGTCCCCTCGGTCGGTCCCCGGTCCGCGCACGGGCCCGGGGAGGCAGGAAGGCTGGTGCAACTCTGTCTCCCCAGTATGCGAACTGGACATGCTTCGTATCCAGAGAGGCCGGAAAGTGCAGAAGACTGAGACAGACAGCGCAGACAGTGTGGACGAAATGTTCTAGTGTGGCGTGGAGCACACGCATTCGTCCGGCGCGCTGACGGACCCCGCGACCCACCCACCCCGAAGGAGCCCGCCGTGCCCTCGACCCCCGTGTCCCTGGACGAGACCGACCGGAAGATCCTCGCGGAGCTGTCCCGGGACGCGAGGCAGTCGGTCACCGCGATCGCCGCGGCCGTGCACGTCTCCCGCGCCCACGCCTACGCCCGGATCAACCGGCTGCGGGACGAGGGCGTGATCCTGAGCTTCAGCACCGTGATCGACCCGGTGCGGGCGGGGCTGCAGGCCTCCGCCTATGTGACGCTCAAGCTCCAGCAGAACACCTGGCGGGAGCTGTGCGCCCAGCTGCGGGCGATCCCCGCCGTGCACCACATCGCCCTGGTGGGCGGGAACTTCGACGTCATGCTCCTCGTGCGGGCCGTGGACACCGTGCACCTGCGGCAGGTGATCTTCGAGCACATCCAGCAGCTGCCCGGGGTGGTGGACACCCAGACGTTCCTGATCTTCGAGGACATCGACACCCGGGCCTGAGCCGCGGGCCCGGCGCGCACCGCCGGCGTCATGTTCCGTCACGGTCGTCATCTTCGGTCGCGGAGGGACAGTCACTACCTCTGCGCATAGTGTTGTTCCAGCTTCACGAGACGTGACCGCGAAGCTCCGACTGGGTCACGCACCAACCCCATGCTCATTGGGTGGTTCGGATGAAGAAGCGGCCTGCATCCTCCGTGCCCCCACCGGGGACCGCGGCCGTCCGGTGCGGGTAAGAGCAAGGCACAGGAGCAGCGCCATGTCCATCCCCGTGACCGACCACGACCTCGCGACCCGGCAGATCCACGCGGGCACCCACGGCGAGGTCGCCCAGCGCACCCTGACGGTGCCGATCTACCAGACCGCGGCGTTCGAGTTCCCCGACTACGAGGCGGCCCGGCAGATGTTCGCCCAGACCCGGCCGGGCTTCACCTACACGCGCACCGGCAATCCCACGGTGGCGGTGCTCGAGCAGCGGATCAGCGACCTCGAGGGCGGCGCGGGCGCGGTGGCCACCGGCTCCGGGCAGTCCGCGGTGGCCGTCGCGCTGCTCGCGCTGCTCGGGCAGGGCGCCGGCAAGCACCTCGTGGCCTCGGAGAAGCTCTACGGCGGGACCGTGGACCTGCTCACCGACACCTTCGCGGACTGCGGCATCGAGGTCTCCTTCGTGGACCCCACCGCCCCGGGGGCGTGGGCCGCGGCCGTGCGCCCCGACACCCGGGCGTTCCTGCTGGAGTCCATCGGCAATCCGCTGGCCACCCTCCCGGACCTGCCCGGCATCGCCGACGTCGCCCGGGCCGCCGGGGTGCCCGTCGTCGTCGACAACACCCTCGCGTCCCCGGCCCTGTACCGGCCGCTCGAGAAGGGCGCCGACATCGTGGTGCACTCGGCCACCAAGTTCCTGGGCGGGCACGGCAACGCGCTGGCCGGGGCGGTCGTGGACGGCGGGACCTTCGACTGGTCCGCGCGGCCGGAGAAGTGGCCGCAGTTCACGCAGGCCCGCGCCCGCTGGGGCGGGCTCAGCCTCGTCGAGAAGTGCGCCGGGGCCGCCCCCTACCTGCACCTGGTCCGCGCCAAGTACGTGCACGACCTCGGCACCACGCTCTCCCCGTTCAACGCCGGGCAGATCCTGCAGGGCACCGAGACCCTCGACCTGCGCGTGGCCCGCCACACGGCCTCGGCCCTGGCGGTGGCCGAGTTCCTGGCCGGGCACCCCGCCGTCGCCCGCGTCCACCACCCCGGCGTGCCCGGGGACCCCGGCGCCGGGATCGCGGCCCGGGACTTCCCGCGCGGGACCGGCTCCGTGTTCTCCTTCGACCTCGCCGCCCCGGACGCCGCCGTGGGCCCCTTCATCGACGCGCTGCGGCTGTTCAAGCTGGTCGCCAACGTGGGGGACACCCGCAGCCTCGTGGCCCACCCCGCGGCCATGACGCACTGCCGCCTGACCCCCGAGCAGCGCCGGGCCGGGGGGATCGCCGGGACCACGATCCGGCTGTCGGTCGGCCTCGAGTCCCCGCAGGACCTCGTCGCCGACCTCGACCAGGCCCTCGACACCGTCGTCAGCACCGTCCAGACCACCCGGAAGTGAGCCCTGCCATGACGCCCCCCACCGACGCCCGCACCCGCCACCGGGGCTTCACGACCACCGCCGTCCACGCCGGGCAGGAGCCGGACCCCCTGACCGGGGCGGTCATCCCGCCGATCTACCAGACCTCCACGTTCGCCCAGGACGGGATCAACGTGCTGCGCGCCGGCCACGAGTACAGCCGCGGCTCCAACCCCACCCGCAGCGGCTTCGAGGAGCAGCTCGCGGCCCTGGAGCGGGGGGAGCGCGGCTTCGCGTTCGCCTCGGGGATCGCCGCCGAGGACGCCCTGCTGCGCGCGGTGCTGCGCCCCGGCGACCACATCGTGCTCGGCGCCGACGGCTACGGCGGCACCAACCGGCTGATCACCAGGGTCCTCGCCCCGTGGGACATCGCCTCCACGCCCGTGGACAGCACCGACCTCGATGCCGTCCGCGCGGCCGTGCGGCCCGGCAGCACCCGGGTGCTGTGGCTCGAGACGCCGTCCAACCCGCTGCTCGGCATCGCCGACGTCGCGGCCTGGGCGCGGCTGGCCGAGGAGGCCGGGGCGCTGCTCGTCGTCGACAACACCTTCGCGTCCCCGTACCTGCAGAACCCCCTCGAGCTCGGCGCGCACGCGGTGGTGCACTCGACCACCAAGTACATCGGCGGGCACTCCGACGTGCTCGGCGGCGCCGTGGTCGTCGGGGCGGCCGAGTGGCGCGGGGTCCCGCTCGCGGAGACGGTCGGCTTCCAGCAGTTCGCCGCCGGCGCCGTGGCCGGTCCCCAGGACAGCTACCTGGCGGCCCGCGGGCTCAAGACCCTGAGCCTGCGGATGGAGCGCCACCAGCACAACGCGCAGCGGATGGCCGAGTGGCTGCTGGAGCGCCCGGAGGTCGCGCAGGTGCTCTACCCCGGGCTGCCCGAGCACCCCGGGCACGCGCTCGCCGCCGCGCAGATGCGCGGGTTCGGCGGCATGGTCTCCTTCCGGCTCGCCGGCGGGGAGGCCGCGGCCCGGGCGGTGGCGGAGGGCACCCGGCTGTACTCGCTGTCCGTGAGCCTGGGCGGGGTGGAGTCCCTGGTCTGCTATCCCTCCGAGATGACGCACGCCTCCGTGCGGGGCACCGCGCTGGCCGTGCCCGTGGACCTCGTGCGGCTCTCGGTGGGCATCGAGGACGTCGAGGACCAGCTCGAGGACCTCGAGCGGGCCCTCACCGCCTGACCGGGGTGCTCCGCCGGTCCCCGGCCGGGCCCGCGCTCAGCGGGCGGTGTCGGGCCTGCCGGCCGGATCGGGACTGCCGGTGGTGTCCGCGCCGTCGGCCGGGCCGGGACTGCCCGTGGTGTCCGGGCCGTCGGCCGGGTCCGGCCAGACCGGGGCGGGGACCTGCCGGCCGAGGAGCAGCCGCCGGACCAGGTGCACGAGCATCGCGGTGAACACGACCGCCCAGGCGCCCAGGGCCACCCACAGCCAGGCGGCCCCGACCAGCCCCACGATCGGCAGGCCGTCCGCCCGGCCCAGGTAGATGCTGGCCACGGCGTACATGCCCAGCGGGAAGACCACGCTCCACAGCGAGGACTCGTAGCGCAGCGGGACCCGGTGCACGCGGTGGCGCCACCACCCCGCGGCCACCAGGGCCGGGATCAACCACGTGGCGAACGCCCAGAACACCACGCCCAGGCCGGCGACGAGCCCGCGGACCACCGCGACCATGGGGGTGTCGGACATCTCCACGATCCGGGAGGCCGCGAGCACGGTGATGGCGCACGCCCCCATCGCCACCCAGTAGGGCGGGGTCAGGTCGACCGGCCGCAGCCGGTACAGCATCATGCGCAGGGTCACCAGCACGCCCGCGGACGCGTAGAGGAACAGCCCCACGGACCAGCAGACGACCGCGACGACGGACAGCGCGTGCCGGGCGGTGCCGTCGGCCACCACGGGGTCCAGGGCCGCGGCGGCCACGGCCACGGACTGGCTGGCCACCACCCAGATGAACCACGTGCCGTTGGCCGTGCTGACCACCGGCCGGGTGCGCCGGGAGAGCACGGCCGTCCAGGGCACCACGTAGCCCAGGACCAGCCAGACGGCTCCGGCCAGGCCCAGGAGCACGGCCGTGGCGCCGTGCCAGCCCGTCGTCGCCAGCCGTGCCGCCAGCACGTTGGTGCCCGCCACGAAGGTGAAGAAGCCGAAGGCGCGCCGGGGGTCGAGGAACTCGACGAGCAGCTCCCGCCGGAAGGCGGCGAACCGCCAGACGGTCAGCAGGCACAGCACGGCCCAGCCGCCCGCGCACACGGCGAGCAGCACCACGGAGAGCACGGGGAAGCCCTGCAGCTGCAGGCCCACCGAGAGGATGCCGCTGGCCATGACGAGGGCGAAGTAGCCCGGCGCCAGGCCGCGGACGCCGTCGCGGACGCGCTGTCGAAGAGTCCCGGACACCCGGCCAGGCTACCGGGCGCCGGCGGAGGCCCGGGGCGCCCGCCTCGTGCGGTGGTCGCCGCGGCGCTAGCCTGGGGCCCATGAGCACCCCGCACGACGACGCCCCGCTCGAGCTGCCCGGTCCCGTGGTGAGCACGGAGTGGCTGGCCGGGCACCTCGACGACCCCCGGCTCGTGCTGGTGGACGCGAGCTCCACGCTCAACCGGACCGGTGAGGCCCTGCCCGGGGCCCTGCTCCTGGACCTGGACGGGCCCTTCTCGGACCCGGCCTCGGACCTGCCGCACACGGCGCCGCCGGCGGCCCAGCTCACGGCGGCGGCGCGGGACCTCGGCATCTCGCGCACCAGCACGGTCGTCGCCTACGACGGCAAGGGGATCTTCGCCTCCGCCCGGGTCTGGTGGCTGCTCCGGTCCGCGGGCTTCGAACGGGTCGCCGTCCTCGACGGCGGCCTCCCGGCGTGGGTCGCCGAGGGGCGGCCCACCGGGGCGCACGCCGCGCCGCCGGCCGAGCCCGGCGACGTCGAGCTCGCGCCGCGGCCGGGCCGCTTCGTCGGGGCGGAGGACGTCGCCCGCGCCCTGGACGATCCGGGCGCCGTCGTCCTGGACGCCCGCTCCGCGGGCCGGTTCGCGGGCACCGAGCCCGAACCGCGGCCGGGCCTGCGCCCGGGGCACATGCCGGGGGCGGTCAGCCTGCCGTACACCGAGCTGCAGGACGCGCAGGGGCGGCTGCTGCCGCTGCCGCGGCTGCGGGAGCGGATCGAGGCCGCCGCGCCCGGGGCACGGCGCATCGTCACCAGCTGCGGCTCGGGGATCACCGCCTGCGTGCTCGCCCTCGGCGCCCACCTGGCCGGCCGCGAGGACGTCGCGGTCTACGACGGCTCGTGGAGCGAGTGGGGCCGGCCCGGCCCCCGGCCCGTGGTGGGCCCGGAGACGCTCAGCCCCCGGCCGGGACCTCCCCCGCCGGGGTGACCGGCCCGGCGCTCCGCCCCGCCGGGTCGGCCTGCCCGGCCCTCCCGGTCCCGGGGCCGTCCAGCGCGGCGGCGGCGGCGAGGATGTTGCGCGCCATGGACGGGAAGATGAACCCGTGGAAGGGCCACACCCCCCACCAGTAGAGCCGCCCGGGCAGGCCCCGGGGGAAGAAGATGGCCCGCTGCATGTACCGGCTGCCCTCGCCCTCGGGCTCCACGGACAGCTCCAGCCACGCGCGGCCGGGGGCGCGCATCTCGGCGTGCAGGAGCAGCCTGTGCCCCTCCTCCAGCTCCTCGACGCGCCACCAGTCCACGTACTCGCCCACCTGGAGGTCGGTGGCGTCGCGGCGGCCGCGGTTCAGGCCGGCCCCGCCCACGAGCTTGTCCATGAGGCCGCGGACCTGCCACGCGAGGGGCAGCGAGTACCAGCCGTTGCGCCCGCCGATGGACTCGATGACCCGCCACACCTGGTCGGGCCGGGCCGGGCCCGTGCGGCTGCGCTCGTCCACGAACACCGTGCGACCCGCCCAGTCCGGGTCCGAGGGCAGCGGGTCGGCGGCCGCCTCGGAGGAGCTGTAGTGGACGTCCCACGTGGTCTCCACGGAGTTGTCCTCGATCTTCTTCAGCGCGAGGGCCACGGCGCGGCGGTAGCCGGCCAGGCCCTCCGGGGGCTGGGGGATGTAGTCGTCGATGTCGTGCTCGTCCGACACCGCGTCGTGCTGCAGCGACTGCACGAGCGGCACGGCCAGGGCCAGGGGGATCGGGGTGACCATGCCCACCCAGAACCCCGACAGCCGGGGCGCCGGGAGGGGCAGGTGGAAGACCACCCGCCGGCGCAGACCGGCGACCCGCGCGTAGCGGCGCATGGCGTCGGCGTAGGTCATGACGTCGCGGGAGCCGATGTCGAAGGTGCGGTTGAGCCCCTCCGGCAGGTCCATCGCGTGGAGGAGGTAGTACAGCACGTCGCGGACCGCGATCGGCTCGATGCTGTTGGTCACCCAGGACGGCGCGGGCATGATCGGGAGGGTGTCGCCGAGGTGGCGGATCATCTCGAAGGACGCCGAGCCCGAGCCGATCACCGTCCCGGCCTGGAGGACCACCGCCGGGACGGAGCCCTCGAGCAGGATCTCGCCGACCCGGACCCGCGAGCGCATGTGCTGGGACAGCTCCACGCCCCGGGGGTGCAGGCCCGAGAGGTAGACGATGCGGCGCACCCCGGCACGCTCCGCGGCCCGGGCCACGGTCCGGGCCATCCCGGCCTCCTCCTCCTCGAACTGGCGGGAACCGCCCATGGAGTGCACGAGGTAGTACAGGGTGTGGACGTCCTGGCACGCGGCGGTCATCCCGTCGAGGTCGTTGAGGTCCGTCTCGGCGACCTCCACCTGGTCCCGCCACGGCACGGCGCGCAGCTTGCCGGGGGAGCGGACGGCGACGCGCACCGTGTGCCCCGCCTCGAGCATCCGGGGCGCCAGGCGCCCTCCGACGTAGCCGGTGGCACCGGTGATGAGGACGCGCTGGGGAGAGCTCATGGCCTGCCTTTCGTGCGGGTCCCGCGAGCCTACCAACGCGGCCCGACAGCTCCCCGGTGCGCGTCCCGTGCGGGAGCGCGTCCGGCACGCGCCCCGGGAGCGTGCCCGGCACGCGGAACGGCCGCGGTGCCGGAGCACCGCGGCCGTTCGGAGGGCCTTCCGCAGGAACGGGTCAGGGCAGGGCCAGGCGGAAGATCTTCGCCCAGTAGGAGCCGACCTGCTTGGGCAGCGGCCCGGTCGTGTACGGCAGCCCGTAGCGCTCGCAGATCTCCCGGACCTTCACGGCGACCTCGGCGTAGCGGTTGGAGGGCAGGTCCGGGAACAGGTGGTGCTCGATCTGGAAGGACAGGTTGCCGGTCATCAGGTGCATCAGCTTGGACCCGGAGATGTTGGCCGAGCCGAGCATCTGCCGCAGGTACCAGTCCCCGCGGGTCTCGCCCTCGATCTGCTCCTCGGTGAACGTGTCCACGCCCTCGGGGAAGTGGCCGCAGAAGATCACGGCGTGCGCCCAGATGTTGCGGGCGGCGTTGGCGGTCACGGTCGCGGCCAGCGCCTGCTTCCCGGAGCCGGTGAGCTTCGCGGCGGCGGGCGTGGCCACGTAGTCCTTGGCGACCTGCTTGAGGAACTTGGCGCCCAGGGCCTTGAGCCCCTGCTTGAGGTCGGCCTTCGACTTCGTGCCCTCCCGCACCTGGTCGAACTCGAGGTCGTAGATGGCGATGCCGAACTCGAACACGGGGGCGAGCAGCGCGTTGTAGAGCGGGTTGCCGAGGTTCCACCACTGCCAGGGCTGGCCCTCGTCCACGCGGAAGACGTTGTACCCGACGTCGCGGTCCTTGCCGAGGACGTTCGTCCACGTGTGGTGCAGGTCGTTGTGGGTGTGCTGCCACGCCTTGGAGGGGGTCACGAAGTCCCACTCCCAGGTGGTGGAGTGGATGTCGGGGTCGCGCATCCAGTCCCACTGGCCGTGCAGCACGTTGTGGCCGATCTCCATGTTCTCCAGGATCTTGGCCACGGTGAGCATGCCGGTGCCCGCGATCCAGGCGGGCTTGTGCTTGGCGAACAGCAGGGTGGCGCGCCCGGCCAGCTCGAGGGAGCGCTGCGTGGCGATGACCCGGCGGATGTAGGCCGCGTCCGCGGCGCCGCGGCTGGCGATCACGGACTCGCGGAGCGCGTCGAGCTCGCGGCCGAGCTCCTCGACCTGGGCGTCGGTGAGGTGGGCGGCCGTGGACGGCTTGGGCGCCGCGGCGCGCCGGCCCGAGTCGAGCAGGAATGGGGTGACGATCGTCATGGTGTCGCTCCTTCGGAACGGGGTCGGAGAACGAGTGCTGGAAGTGGTCGGGTCAGGCGTCGAGGCTGACGGGGCCGGCGGCCGTGGACACGCAGGTCTGCACGAGGTGTCCGGGCTCGCCGTGCACCTCACCGGTGCGGGTGTCGCGGACCTGCCCGGAGAGCAGCGGGGTCACGCAGGCGTGGCAGATGCCCATGCGGCAGCCGCTGCGCATCATCAGGCCGGCGTCCTCGCCGGCGGCCAGGAGGGTCGTGCCGCTGTCGGCCTCGACCTCCTTGTCGGACTTCTCGAACGTCACGCGCCCGCCCTCCCCGCCGGCGCCGGGGGCGACCACGGCGGCGAAGCGCTCGACCCGCAGCTCGCCCTCCTCGCGGTTCCAGAGCGCCTCGGCGGCGTCGAGGAAGTCGGCGGGCCCGCAGGCGTACGCGGCGCGGTCGCGCCAGTCGGGGCACGCGGAGTCGAGGTCGGCGGTGGCCTCGAGGTCGAGGCGGCGGCCGCGCTCGCCGGTGAACCACTGCACGAGCCGGAAGCCCGGGAACTGGTCGGTGAGCTCCAGCAGCTCCTCGCGGAAGAGGGACTCCTCCGGGGAGCGCGAGGAGTGCACGAGCACCAGGTCGGCGTCCGCCCGGCGGGGCACGAGGGTGCGGATCATGGACATGACCGGCGTCAACCCGCTGCCGGCGGTGAGCATCAGCAGCGGACGCGGGCTCTCGGGGAGGACGAAGTCGCCCTCGGGCGGGGCGAGGAACAGGACGTCGCCGGGCCGGGTCCCGCGGACCAGGGCGGTGGAGACCTTGCCCATCGCCGTCACCGTGATGGCGGGATCCTGACCGGCCCCCGTGCTGAGGGAGTAGGAGCGCCAGTGCCGCACGCCGTCGATCTCCACGCCGATGCGGGCCCACTGGCCGGCCTCGTGCGCGTTCCATCCCCGGCCGGGACGGAAGCGGATCGTCACCGAGTCCGCGGTCTCGGGCACCACGGAGGTCACCAGGCCGCGCAGCTGGCGGGCGCTGGCGAGGGGGTCGACGAGCCGCAGGAAGTCCTCGGGCGAGCGGGGGGTGGTGAAGGCCGAAGCCAGGCGGGTGAACAGTCGCAGTTGGGGCACCTAATAACTGTGCCCCAATTCCGGCCGCAGTTCTCGTCCTGTCGCGTACTCTTTCAGCAGAGAATTTGTGGTGCCGGCATGAAAGCGGGGAAACATGGAGCAGGCGGAGCACATGGTGCAGGCGCAGCCGGCGCGCCGGGCGGACCGGGAGCTGCCGTGGACGTCCCTCCCGCCGGCGCTCACGCCCCTCCTCGTCCCGCACCTGCCGGCGGTGACCGAGGAGCTCCTGGACGCCGTGCGGCTCGACGTCCCGGTCTACGCACGGCCGATGGAGGGCCTGTTCGGCGACAGCATCCGCCGCGGGGTCGAGGTGGCCCTGACCCGGTTCCTGCAGCTGCCCGGCACCCAGCAGACGGCGCTGATGGGCGACGACCGGCGGGTCTACGAGGGGCTCGGCCGCGGCGAGGTGCGGGAGGGCCGTCCGATGGACGCCCTCTTCGCGGCCTACCGCTCCGGGGCGCGCACCACGCTGCGCTCCCTCTCCCGCGTGGCCATGGACGCCGGGTTCGAGGCGTCCGTGCTGATCGGCCTCGCGGAGTCCGTCTTCGCCTACATCGAGGAGCTCTCCGCGGCCAGCGCCGAGGGGTACGCCATGGAGCAGTCCGAGCGGGCGGGGGAGCGGGACCGGCTGCTGGACGCGCTCGCGGACATGCTGGTGCGCGGCCACGTGGCGGAGGACGCGGTGCGCGCGGCGGCCAGTGCCGCCGGGTGGCCGGTGCCCGAGCGGGTGGTCGTGGTGACGCTGGCCGCCGACCGGCGGGTGGGGCTGCGCTCGCGCCTCGGGGAGCGCGCCCTGCTCACGTCCCGCCCCGGCGACGTCGTGGCGGTGGTCCCCGAGCCCGCCTCCCCGACCGGCCGCAAGGAGCTGGCGCGCGCCCTCACCGGGCGCGGCGCGGTGATCGGCCCGGGCCGGCCCTGGTACGCGGCCCCCGACTCGCTGCGCCTGGCCGTGCTGACCCGGGACCTGCTGCAGCGGGAGGAGCCTGCCGACCCCGGGCCGCTGTGGGTCTCCGAGCACCTCGTGGAGCTCGTCCTGCACAGCGAGCGCAGCGTGGTCGAGGACCTCGCCGCGCAGCGCCTCGCCCCGCTGGACGAGCTCAAGCCCGGCCAGCGGGAGCGGCTGGCCACCACCCTCCTGTGCTGGCTCGAGCACCACGGGCAGCGCGCGGCGATGGCCGCCGAGCTGAACATCCACGAGCAGACGGTCGGCTACCGGGTGAACCAGCTGCGGGAGGTCTTCGGGGACGCCCTGCACGAGCCCAAGAGCCGCTTCGAGCTCGAGCTGGTCCTGCGCGCAGGGTTCCGCTGAGCCGGGCGCCCCGGCGGGCTCAGCCGGTCCGCTTGTAGGCCTCCCGCTCCCGGGCGTCGGAGTCGATCTGCTCCTGGACCGTGATCGCGCTCCCGCCCAGGTGCGCCGGCATCCACCACGCGCCGGGCTCGGGGGTGACGGGGTAGTCCGCGATGCACCGGTCGATCCCGTCCTGCAGCACGGAGCGCAGCCGCGCGCTCGCGACGCGGACGTCCTCACCCGGGGCCACCCGCAGCACCGGGCCGACGTGGACGCGCACCGGTGTGCGCCACACGTCGCGCAGCCGGAGCCCTCCGCGTCCCCGGGTGAGCATCCGGTGGCCGCCCCACACGGACACCGGGATGACGGGGGCGCCGGTCTCGGCGGCCATGCGCACGGCGCCGGTGCGCAGCGGGCGCACCGTCCAGCTGCGGCTGACCCCGCCCTCGGGGAACACCGCGAGGAACTCGCCGCGCGCCAGCTTCGCCACGGCCTCGGCGTAGGCCGGGGCGCCGTCGGCGCGGTCGACGACGACGTGGTCGCACAGCCGGCACACCGCGGTGACGAAGGCGCTGCCGGTGTGCTTGCGGGTGATGAGGAAGCGGGAGTGGGCCCGCAGCCGGCGCCAGACCACCAGCTGGGCGAAGACGAAGTCGAGGTAGCCGAAGTGGGTCACCGCCACCACGGCACCCCGGCCGGGCCGGACCTCCCGGTCCAGCCCGTGCACCACCTGGTCGGTGGGCAGGTGCTCCTCGCCCGAGGCCAGCAGGGGCACGCGGAAGAGCTTCACGGCGGCCAGGCCGGCGAGCACGATGGCCCGGTAGGCGTACTTGTTGGGGCGCAGCTGCAGGGCCACGGGCCTCCCTCGGGAACAGGCCCGCGGAGGGCGGGCCGGGAACGGTCTGCCGAGAATCGTAGACCAGGGCGGGGCGGGGGCGCCGCTGCCGTGCGCAACGGCGGTCAGCCGCCGCCGCAGAGTGCGGTCATCCCCCATACCGGGCGCGGGTCCCGCCCCGATACGCTGGCAGCACCGCGCCGGTCCGGCGCCCGCGGCACCGGGTGCCGCGACCGGTTCCGCCTCTGCCCACCAGGAGAACCCGATGTCCTACCTTCCACCGTCAGCACCCCGTCCGCAGTACCGGGCGCAGGGGGACGACCGCACCATCGCGGTCCTCACCCACTTGTCCGGCCTGATCGGTGCGCTGGTCTCCGTCGGGTGGCTCGGCTTCGTGGGTCCTCTCGTCGTCTGGCTCGTCTACCGCGAGAAGAACGCGTTCCTGCGGGCCACCTCGGCCGGGTCGTTCAACTTCAACCTGTCCATGTGGCTGCTCAACGTGGCCGCGTGGGTGTGCTTGTTCACCGTGATCCTGATCCCCGTGGCGATCGTGCTCTGGATCGTCGCCGCGGTGCTGCTGGTCGTGTGCCACGTCCTGGCCGTGCTGAAGGCCAACAAGGGCGAGGTGTACCGCTACCCGCTCCAGCTGCCGGTGCTGAACTAGTCCTGGCGGACGGGGACGGGCACGGCCCGGTGCGCGAGCACCACGACCGCCACGAGGACGAGCAGCGCGGCGCTGAGACCGTCGAAGCCGATCAGCGCCAGCACCGGTCCGGCGAGCGCGCCCCCGGTCGCGCCGGCGAGGTTCATGAACAGGTCCGAGACGCCCTGCAGCTTCGGCCGCTCGGCGGGCGGGACGGCCTCGGCCACGAGCGTGGAGCCGGCGACCGTCGAGGCCGACCACCCGAGCCCGAGCAGCACCAGGCTGACCGTCACGAGCACCGGGGAGGCCGAGCCGAACCAGGACAGCACGAGGGACGCCACGAACAGGACCTGGCCGAGCAGCACCGTGGGGCGGCGCCCGGCCCGGTCCGCGAGCCAGCCGAACACGGGGGCGAGGGCGTACATCCCGGCCACGTGCAGGCTGATGGTCAGGCCGACGACGCTCAGCGACGCCCCGTGGATCGTCAGGTGCACGGGCGTCATGGACATGAGCGCCACCATCACGGCGTGGCTCAGCGCCACGGTGAGCACGGCCCGGCGGGCGGGCGACGACGCCCGCAGCACCGCCAGCCCGCCCGCGGGGGAGGGCTTGTCCTTCCCCGCGGCCTCCCCGTCGGCCACGGCCAGCAGCAGCGGGTCGGGCCGCAGCGCCGTGAGGTAGACCAGGGCGCCGAAGGCCTGCGCCACGAGGGCGATGACGAACCCGCCCGTGAGCTCCGGCAGGCCCAGGGCCCGCCCGATCAGCTCGCCGGGCTCGAAGAGGTTGGGGCCCAGCACCGCGCCGATCGTCGTGGACCACACCACCAGGGACAGGTCCCGGGCCCGGGTGTCGTCGGCGGCGAGGTCGGTCGCCGCGAACCGGGACTGCAGGTTGAGGGCCGAGCCGGCGCCGAGCAGCGCCAGGCCCACCAGCAGGACGGGGAAGCTCGACAGGACGGCGGCGCCGATCGTGATCGAGGCGCCGGCCATGGCGGTGAACGCCCCGGTGCTCAGCGAGATCCGCCGGCCGCGGGCCTGGGCGAGCCGGGCGAGGGGGACGGCGAGCAGGGCCGCGCCGAGGGTGTTCATGGTCGCGGCCATGCCGGACCAGGCCGAGGAGCCGGAGACCTCGGTGACGAGGAGGGCGCCCAGGGCCAGGGTGGCGCCGACGCCCAGCCCGCCGAGGATCTGGCCGAGCGCCAGGACGCGGACCACCCTCTGTTGCAGGGCGCGCCGGTCCACGGTGGAGTTCGTCGGGTGCATGACCGCCATCCTATACCCCTGGGGGTAACCCGGCGGTGTGTGTCGGGGCCTGCGGTGTGGTTCGATGCACGGCATGAGCTCCCTGCCTGATCCTGCGGCCCGGCCCCGCGCCGGAACCGGCCTCGTGCGCGGCGAGGACGGCCTCGCCCGCCCCGTCTGGGCGGCGTCGGACCCCCTGCTGCGCGCCTACTACGACACCGAGTGGGGTGTCCCCGTGCGGGACGAGCGGGGGCTCTACGAGCGGATCTGCCTCGAGGGCTTCCAGTCCGGGCTGTCCTGGGCCACGATCCTGCGCAAGCGGCCCGCCTTCCGCGCCGCTTTCGCCGACTTCGACCCGGACACGGTCGCCGGCTTCGGGCCGGCCGACGTCGACCGGCTCCTGGGCGACGCCGGGATCGTGCGCCACCGGGGCAAGATCGAGGCCGCCGTCGGCAACGCCCGCGCCACCGTGGCCCTGCGCGCGGAGGGCGGGCTGGCCGAGCTGGTGTGGTCGTTCCGCCCGGCACGCACCCCGCGTCCGCGCACGGCGGAGGAGGTCCCGACCCGCTCGCCGGAGTCCGAGGCCCTGTCCCGGGCCCTGCGGGCGCGCGGGTTCCGCTTCGTGGGGCCGACCACGATGCACGCGCTCATGGAGGCGGTCGGGATCGTGGACACCCACCTGGTGGGCAGCCACCGCCGCGGCAGCTCCGGGGTGTGGCCGGACGCGCCGGACGGTGCGTAGGATTCCTGGCACCGAACCCGACGACGCCCCGCGTCGCCTTCCGGCAGGAGGCCCGGCCGTGTACGACAACAGTGAGCAGCGCAGCGCGGTGCTGCCCCTGGTGCTGAGCACCGTGGGCTCCGTCCTGGTCGGCATGGTGGTGCGCAGGCTCCGGCAGGACCGGGCGGCGGAGCGCGGCGAGGCCCCCGCGCGGGGCGCCCGGCGGGCGGGACGGACCCGGCCCGCCCGGAAGAACTCGCGCGGGCCGGTGCTCTGAGACCGTGACGAGCCACGCGATCAGCTGGGTGGACGTCTTCTCGGCCGCGCCGCTGGGCGGCAACCCGCTCGCCGTGGTGCACGCGGCCGACGGCCTGGACGAGGACACGATGGCGCGCTTCGCCCGCTGGACCAACCTCTCCGAGACCACGTTCCTGCTCGAGCCCACCGTCCCGGGCGCCGACTACCGCGTGCGGATCTTCACGCCCGGCGGGGAGCTCCCGTTCGCGGGCCACCCCACGCTCGGGACGGCCTCCGCCTGGCTCGCCCTCGGCGGGGAGCCCGCGGGCGAGGACGTCGTGCAGGAGTGCGGGGCCGGGCTCGTGAGCGTGCGGCGCCGGGCGGACGGGCTCTCCTTCGCGGCCCCGCCCCTGCTGCGCTACGAACCCGTGGCCGAGCCCGCGCTGCTGGACCGGGTGGCGCGGTCCCTGCGCCTGGACCCCTCCGCGGTGCTGGACGTGTCCTGGCTCGACAACGGTCCCGGCTGGATCGGCGTGCGCGTGGCCGACGCCGAGACCGTCCTGGGGGTCCGCGCGGACTGGTCGGCCATGGCGGGGCTCAAGCTCGGCGTGGTCGGACCCCACCCGGAGGACGCGGAGTGCGCGGTCGAGGTCCGGGCGTTCGTGGGCGACTGGGTCGTGGAGGACCCGGTCACGGGCAGCCTCAACGCGGGCCTGGCCCGGTGGCTGACCGACCACGGGTGGGCCCCGGACCGCTACGTCGCCGCCCAGGGAACGGTCCTCGGGCGCACCGGGCGCGTGCTGCTGGAGCGGGACGCGGAGACCGTCTGGGTCGGCGGGCACGTCAGCCCGGTGGTCCGCGGCACCGTGGAGCTGTAGGCGACGGCCCGCGTGGCGCCCGCCCTCAGTATCGTGGGGGCATGACGACCCAGGACATCACCTTCCGCACCCGCAAGCGGGTCAGGCCGGAGGACCTCCACGCCGACGGCACCCTGATCGACGGCACCCTGATCGACGGCACCCTGTTCGGCGGGAGCCTGCTCCGCCGGTCCGGCGACGAGGGGGCCGCCCCCGCCGCCGGCGGGCACGGCCACCGGCGCGCGGCGCGCGGCACGGGGCGCTGAGATGACGGTGCGGCGGCTGAGCGCCGAACGGATCACCGACTCCGTCACCTACCACGGCGAGGGGCCGTGCTGGTCCGCGTCCTGGGGCGGGCTGCGCTGGGTCGACATGCTCGCGGGGGACGTCCTGTCCTTCGGCGCGGACGGCGAGGTGCTCCGCAAGCACGTCGGGGACGTCGTGGCCTGTGTGCGCCCGCGCGCGACCGGGGGCGCGGTGCTCGCGCTCGAGACGGGGGTGGCCCTCGAGGATCCGGACGGGACCGTCCGCCCGGCCGAGCTGCTCTGGGAGCCCGGGGCGGTGCGGATGAACGAGGGCGGGGTCGGCCCGGACGGCTGCTTCTACGTCGGGTCCATGGCCTGGGACCAGGCCGAGGGGGCGGCCACGCTCTACCGCGTGGCCCCGGACCTGCGGTGGGAGCCGGTCCTGGAGGACGTCACCGTCTCCAACGGCATCGCCTGGTCCCCGGACGGCACCCGGGCCTACTACAACGACACGCCCACCGGGAAGGTCGACGTCCTCGACTGGTCGGAGGCCGCGGGGCTGCACGGCCGCCGCACCTTCGTGGTGCCCGAGCTCGAGGCGGGGGACGTCCACCCCGACGGGCTGACCGTCGACTCCGAGGGCGCGGTGTGGGTGGCGCTGCACGGCGCCGGCCAGGTGCACCGCTACACGGCCGACGGTTCCCTGGACACCGTCGTGGAGGTCGGTGCGCGCCAGACCACCGCCTGCTGCCTGGGCGGGGAGGACCTGCGCACCCTCTACGTCACCACGTCCCGGGAGAACCTCGCCGCCGACGAGGACCCGGCCGCCGGCTCCCTGTTCGCCGTCCGGGTGGGCGTCCCCGGCCTGCCCGTCCTGCCCTTCGCGGGCTGACGGACCCCGCCGGGGGTCCCGGCCCGGCTCCGCACCCGCCGGTCTACGATCGACGCGAGGAGGACACCCATGACCGAGACCCCCCGGGCGACCACGGACGTCGTCACCGCCTCCATCCGGCTGCTCGCGGAACAGGGCTGGGAGGCCACGACCGTGGACCGGCTCGCGCTGGCCGCGGGGATCAGCCGGGCCACGTTCTTCCGCAAGTACGGGTCCAAGGAGGACATCGTCTTCGCGGACCACGCCGCGAACCTCGAGCAGCTCGAGCAGCTGCTGGCCCGCGCGGCCGGCGACCCGGACGCCGATCCGGCCGCCGCGCTGCGGGACGGCGTGCTGCTCGTCTTCCGCCACCACCTCGACCACCGCGAGCGCGCCCTGGCCCGCAACGCCCTGCTGCGGCAGGTCCCCCAGCTGCGGGACCGGGAGCTCATCACGTCCCACCGCTACGAACGGGTCCTGCAGCGCTACCTGCGCTCGGCGCTGCCGGACTCCCCGGGACGGGCCACCCTGGCCACGGCGCTGTCCGCGGCCGCGGTGGCGGTGCACAACGCCGCCCTGCGGGCCTGGCTGCGCGCCCCGGACAGTGACCCCTCGGCCGAGCTGGCGGCCCAGCTCGAGCGGCTCGCGCGCACGCTGCTCTCCGGCTACGAGGCCGGCGGCGCCGCGCGGCCGGCGGCGGCCGGGACGCGCCCCGCCGTCGTCGTCACCGTCCTGGACCCCGGCGCGGACACGGAGCAGGTCCTGGCGTCCGTGCGGGAGGCCCTCGGCTGAGGGCTCAGACCTCGTCGGCGAGGATCGCGTAGATCAGCTCGTCGCGCCACTCGCCCAGCTGGTGGTGGCTCTCGCGCAGGGTCGCCTCCAGGCGCATGCCGATGCGCTCGCAGACCTTGGCGGAGCTCACGTTGAGGGCATCCAGGCTCGCGCAGACCCGGTGCGCCCCCAGCTCGGCGAACGCGAACTCGATCGCGGCCCGGGCGGCCTCGGAGGCGATGCCCCGGCCCGCGTGGTCGGGATGGACCACCCAGCCGATCTCGACCTGCGCGGCGGCCGCGTCCGTGAGGGTCAGCACGACCTCGCCCGCCAGCTCCCGCGACCCCTTGGGGGAGACGGCGAAGCGGACGTGGTCGCCGTCCCGGCTCCAGGGGCGCATGCCGCTGTTCTCGGCCAGCGCGCGCTCGCACTCCTCGCGCGTGCGCGGGCCGCGCCACGCGTACTGCGCGTAGTCCTCGCGGCTCTGGTAGGAGTGCATGGGGTCGAGGTCCGCGGCGTCGAAGCGGCGGAACGCGAGGCGTTCGGTCTCTGGGGGCAGCACGTCGATCATCACCGGCCAGAATACGGCCTCGGCGCCCCGGGCGCGGACTCCGCACGGAGACACTGAGACTCGATTCCTTGACCTGAGACTGAGTATCAGTCAGAGTGGTGGCGATCACACCGTTCGTCAGGAGTCCGCCCATGGCACCCGCCGCGCCCGCCCCGTCCTTCCCCTCCACCGTCACGGTGGACGTCGAGCAGCTGGTCCTGCCCGGCCGGTCCGTCCCCGTCGCCCTCGTGCGGCTGGACTCCACCCCGCCGGGCGGGCTGATCATCTGGGGCTCCGCGGCCCTGGAGCAGCTCCGGGACGTCCTGGGCTCCATCGACCAGTCGGCGGTCGAGGCGATCGTGGTCACCGGCAACGCCCGGTCCTTCGGCGCGGGGGCCAACCTCAAGGAGATCCGCCACGCCCAGCTCAGCGGCGTCTCCGACCGGTACGTGGGACTCGGCCACGAGGCCTTCGGCGTCCTGGCCGACGCGAGCGTGCCCACGTTCTCCCTGCTCACGGGGCAGGCCCTGGGCGGAGGGCTCGAGCTCGCCCTGCACACGGACTACCGCGCCGCCCATCCGCGCACCGGTCCGCTCGGGCTGCCGGAGTGCCGGCTCGGCTTCTTCCCGGGCTGGGGCGGCGTGCACCTGCTCCCGCACCTGATCGGCCCGGCCGCGGCGCTGCGCGTCATCGTGTTCGACTCCCTGCGGGGCCGGAACGCCAAGGCGGCGGAGGCCCTCGAGCTGGGCCTCGTGGACGTCGTGCTCGACGCGGCTCCGGGGACCGGGGAGTGGGACTCCGCCTGGCAGGGGTGGGTCGCCGGCACGCTCGCCGCGCTCGACGCGGGAGAGCCCCGCCGCCGTGCGGGCGCCCCCGGCGGCACCGGCGAGCAGGAGTGGCACGAGGCCGTGGAGCAGGCCCGGGTCCGTGCCGAGCGCACCTGGCACGGCGCGGCTCCGGCCCCGCTCGTGGCGATCGACCTGGTGGCCGCCGCCCGCACCGAGACCCGCACCGAGAACGGGGCGAAGGCCGTGGCCGCCTTCGCCGAGCTGGTCCGCGGGGACGTGGCGAAGGCCTCCCTCTACGCGTTCGAGCTCGTCTCGGCACGGTCCCGGCAGGCCGCGGACGTGCCCGCGGCCGACCCCGTGCCCGTGCGCAAGGCCGCCGTGATCGGCGCCGGCCTGATGGCCGGCCAGCTCGCCTCCCTCATCGCGGGCGGAGCCCGGATCCCCGTGGTCATGACCGACCTCGACGACGAACGGCTCGCCGCCGGCGTGGCCCGGACCCGGGAGCGCTTCGCCGCCCAGGCGGCCAGGGGCAGGATCAGCGCGGAGCAGGCCGAGCAGCTGTCCGCCCTCGTCACGGGGGCGAGCGGGCCGGAGGACCTCGCCGACGCGGACTTCGTGATCGAGGCCGTCTTCGAGGACCTCGACGTGAAGAAGAAGGTCCTCGCCCGGTGGGAGGAGGTGGTGCGGCCGGACGCGATCCTCGCGACGAACACGAGCTCCCTGTCCGTCACCGCCATGGCGGAGGACCTCCGGCACCCCGAGCGGGTGGTCGGCTTCCACGTCTTCAACCCCGTGGAGGTCACTCCGCTCCTGGAGGTCGTCGCCGGGCGGCGGACCGGTGACACGGCCCTCGCGACCGCGTTCGAGCTCGCCGCGGTGCTGCGCCGCACGGCGGTGCGCGTCCAGGACGCCCCGGGCTTCGTGGTCAACCGGGTGCTGACCCGGCTGTTCGACGTGGTCGTCCAGGCGATCGACGCGGGCACCGACGTGGCGGCCGCCGACCACGCCCCCGATCCGATGGGCCTGCCCATGACCCCGCTGCGGCTGCTCGACTTCGTGGGCCCGGCCGTGCTGCACCACGTGGACGAGACCATGCACCGGGCCTATCCCGAGCGCTTCGCGCGGTCCCCGTGGATGGACGCGGTGGTCGAGGCGGGCCTGACCCACGTGCTGCCCACCGAGCAGGCCCCGGAGACGGGCGCGGACGGCTACCTCGCGGTGGACGCCGCCCGGCTGCTCGAGCGGACCCGGACGCGGCGTCCCGCCGGCGCCCCGGGCGCTCCGGCCTCGCCGGAGGAGCTGCTCGTGCGGATCCAGGACGCCCTGGCCGAGGAGATCGGCGCCATGCTGGCCGAGGGCGTCGTCGCCGGGCCCGAGGACGTGGACCTGTGCATGGTCCTCGGCGCCAACTATCCCTTCCACCTGGGCGGGATCACCCCGTACCTCGACCGCACGGGCGCCTCCGAGCGCGTCCTCGGCCGGCCCTTCCACGGGCGCTGAGCCCGACCCCGACGTCCTGCCCGCACACCGAACGAAGGATCCTTCCATGACCGCCACCCCCGAGACCGGCGCGAACCTGTTCCCCGCCGGCACCGTGGAGCCCGACTACGTCCTCGACGAGGCCCTCGACACCGATGTCGCCGGGGCCTTCGACGCGGTCTCCGACACCGACCGGGAGCACTGGATGCGCGCCCGCCGGTTCGTCCAGGAGGACCTCCTGCCCGTCATCGGCGAGCACTGGGACCGCTCGGAGTACTCCCTCGACCTCGTCCGCAGGCTCGGGGAGCTCGACCTGCTGCGCGACGGCGTGGCCGTCGACGGCTACGCGGAGATGTCCAAGACCGCCGCGGGCCTGGTCAGCATGGAGCTCTCCCGGGGCGACGGGTCCATCGCGACCGTCTCCGGCGTCCAGGGCGGGCTCGCGATGCGCTCGATCGCGATGTGCGGCTCCGAGGAGCAGCGCCGGCGCTGGCTCCCGCGGATGGCCACGGGCGAGCTCCTCGGCGCGTTCGCCCTCACGGAGCCCACCCACGGCTCGGACTCGGTGAGCCTCGAGACCCGGGCCACCCCGGTGGACGGCGGCTGGGTGCTCAACGGCGAGAAGAAGTGGATCGGCAACGGCTCGATGGGCGGGATCACCGTGGTGTGGGCCCGCTCCGACGAGGACGGCCAGGTCCGCGGCTTCGTGGTCCCGCAGGAGAGCGAGGGCTACACCGGCACGACCATCCGCGGGAAGCTCGCCCTGCGCGCCATCCACCAGGCGCACCTGCGGTTCGACGGCGTCTTCGTGCCCGAGGAGAACGCGCTGCCGGCGGCACGGTCCTTCAAGAACACCGCCGACGTCCTGTTCGCCACCCGGATCAGCGTGGCCTGGGGCGCGGTGGGCCACGCCCAGGCCTGCTACGAGACCGCCGTGCAGTACGCCAAGCAGCGCGTGCAGTTCGGCCGGCCGCTGGCCGCCTCGCAGATCGTCCAGGAGCGCCTGGCCCGGATGCTCAGCGAGCTGACCCAGATCCAGCTGCTCGTGGCGCGGATGACCGAGCGGGAGGAGGCCGGGAAGCTCACCGCCGAGCAGGCGTCGCTGGCGAAGTACACCTCCACGCGCACCGCCCGCTCGATCGCGGCCAACGCCCGGGACCTCCTGGGCGGCAACGGCATCCTGATCGAGAACCGCGTGGCCCGCCACTTCGCAGACATCGAGGCCCTGCACACCTACGAGGGCACCGAGACGGTGCAGGCCCTGATCGTCGGGCGCAGCATCACCGGCATCTCCGCCTTCGCCTGAGCTGTCGCGACCCCGGCCGGCCCGAGGCCCGGCCCTCGGGCGCAGGGGCGTCCCGGGGCCCGGCCCTCGGGCGCAGGGGCGTCCCGGGGCCCGGAACGACGACGGCGCCCCTGCAGGCAGGGGCGCCGTCGTGCTCTTCCTCGGGGGACGCTCAGAGATCCGCGCCGCCGTGGAAGGAGTCGTTGCTCGGGTCGATCTCGTCCTCGAACGCGGGGTCCTCGGGAACGTCGAGGTCCGCGATCGCCTCGCCCATCGCGGGCTCCTCGGGCGGGACCTGCTCGTCCCCCGCCTCGTAGCGGCCCTCCGCCGTCTCGTCCCGCAGCTCCTGCTCCGAGGGGACCTCGGGGTGCTCGGGGTCCACGCGCTCGTCCGGCACGCCGGCCTCCGCGTCCTCGACCAGCGGATCCTCGCGCCAGTGCTCGGGATCGACCTCGGCGGCGCCCTCGTAGGTGTCGGGGGTCTCCGGCAGCTCTTCCGGTGAGGTGCTCATCTGCTGTCCTTTCGGGTCGGGGCATCGGTGTTCCATCAGCCTACGCACTGCCGCCCCCGCCGCTCCTGCCGCCCTCACCCGTCCGCCCCGACGCCGGGTCCCCACCCGGTCCAGCACGGGTTTTGACGGCCCTCCGGGGCGTGTGTAATGTATTCCGAGTCGCCGCAAGGGACGCGAGAGATCGCCCCGGACGGCAACGCCGAATCCGGCGGACCGACCTCCTCGAACCACCCGACCGATCACCGCTGCGCGGTGGCCAGCCGCTTGTGGGCCGGGAACGGGTCCGGTACGCTGGTGGAGCTGTTTCGGGCAGTGACGGGAAACCGTCCCGGTCCACGGCGCCGAATCCGGCAGATCCACGAACTCTCCATTCCGAAGAGCCAGCACCGTTGAACGGTGGAAAAGCGATTTGGGAAAGCGGAGAAGATGCGGATAAGCTGAGGAGGTCGCCGAGGGGAAAGCGAGAGATCGCAAGAACCGCAGCGAAAAAGAATTCCAACACGGTTTCCGGGTGTGGTGCCTGGTTGCTGGTCTGTTGTTTGAGAACTCAATAGTGTGCCATGTTTGTTGATACCGAATGTTTTTTCGGTTGATGGGTTG
>NZ_JAVFWZ010000091.1:0-579 GCF_040981245.1 Kocuria cellulosilytica
ATGAAGGTGACCCCGATCTACTGAGCCGGTCCTGCGGTCGAATCGGGGTCAGATCCGTTTCCGCAGGAAAACGGATCTGACCCCGCAGTGGTTGCTGCTCTTGCCGGCCAGCGGCCGGCGCTACCACGGGTGCAGGGCGCGGCCCTGCCAAACCCGCCCTATCGCCCCGGCAACTGCGCGAACGCGCGCTGCATGCAGTCCTCGCGCGGGCACACCCGGCACCCCGGGCCGATCGATACCGAATTGCCCGGGCTCTGCACATCCAGCCCCAGTGAATACACCAGGCGTTCGGCATGCTGCAGGTCGCAGCCCAGCGCCACCGCGAAGGTCTTGCGCGGTTGGCCATGGCCGACCGGGCCACTGCTGACCTGCCGCGCCAGCCAGAAATGACGGCGGCCATCGGGCATGCGCGCGGTCTGGGTGAGGATGCGCCCGGGTTGGTTGAACGCCTCGTAGACGATCCACAGCGGGCACGATCCACCCACCTGCGAGAAGTGGAAATCGGTGGCCGAATGGCGCTTTGAGACGTTGCCGGCGCGGTCCACGCGGATGAAGAAGAACGGCAGGCCGGGCGCGCTG
>NZ_JAVFWZ010000092.1:0-576 GCF_040981245.1 Kocuria cellulosilytica
GTCCGGGCCGAGCCCGCCGTGCTCGGCCTCGAAGCGCACCCACGCGGCGTGCCAGGGATGCCCCGGCGGCACCGGAAGCTCGCACCGGGTGCCGCGGTAGTAGTAGGTCCCGACGCCGGGCAGGCGCTCCAGCTCCAGGCGGGCGAGCTCCGCGGCGCTCGGGACGCCCTGCGCCGGCTCGGCCGGGGCGGCGTCCCGGAGCGCGTCCAGGCGGCGCAGGAGCTCCTCCCACACCCCCGGGAAGGTGACCAGGGACGGGCCGGTGTCCATCCGCTGCCCGGCCTGTTCGATGCGCCGGCTCTTGCCGCCGACGTGCTCGGCGGCCTCGAGCACGGTGACGCGGTGGCCCGCGTGTCCCAGCAGGGCGGCCGCGGTCAGTCCGCCGATCCCGCCGCCGACGACGACGACGCGGCTCACGGGTACAGCCCCAGGATCAGTGCCGCCGCCAGCTGCACCCCGGCCACGGTGCCGGCGACGTAGGGGAACGCGATGGAGTACGGGTAGAGCCGGTGGCCGGTGGCCGGGGCCGGCTCCCGCAGGAGGGAGACGACGAGCCACCCGGCGATCAGCGCGTTG
>NZ_JAVFWZ010000015.1:0-57749 GCF_040981245.1 Kocuria cellulosilytica
CCGAGGCCCAGGAAGAGCACCACCGTGACGACCTTCACGAGGGAGAACCAGAACTCGCTCTCGCCGTAGGCGCGGGCGCTCAGCGCGTTGAGCGCGAACAGGATCGCCAGGAAGGACCCGGACCAGATCCACGAGGGCACGTCCGGGAACCAGTAGCGCATGATCAGCGCGGCGGCCACGAGCTCGGCGGCCACGGTGATCGCCCAGTTGTACCAGTAGTTCCAGCCGATGGCGAAGCCGAAGGACGGGCTCACGAAACGGGTCGAGTACTCCTCGAAGGCGCCCGAGACCGGCAGGTAGGTGGCCATCTCGCCCAGGGACTGCATCAGCAGGAAGACCATGAAGCCGATGACCACGTAGGCCAGCAGCGCCCCGCCGGGGCCGGCGGTGGCGATGGTGTTGCCCGAGGCCACGAACAGGCCGGTGCCGATGGCCCCGCCCATCGCGATCATGGTCAGGTGGCGGGGCTTGAGGCTGCGGCGCAGCCTGTCCTGGGCCGGCGGCTGCTCCTGGATCTCAGGTGCGCTCTGCTCGGCCCGAGGGCGTGCGGTGATGCTCACGCGGAATCTTCTCCTCTGGTGTGGTGGACGGACCACGGAAGGAGGAAGTGGGGGGCGCCGTCCCCCCGAACGGTCCTGGCCGATTATGGGGGAGACGTTGCGAACCCAAAAATCGGGCGCGGGACGCTTCCGGGCGCGCGCCCTAGGATGGACGGGTGAAAACACGGACGGGACCGGGCGAGGCCGCGCCGCACCGCGGTTCCCGCCGGGCCGTCGATGTGGCCATTCTCACCGGCGCCCTGGTGCTCCTGGTCGCCGCGACCCTCGCCGGCCGCTGGGCGTGGCAGCCCGCCCCGGCGCCCGCGGACCGGGTCTCCTGCGCCCCCTACGGCCTCGAGGACGTGCGCGTCGCCCCGCGCGGCGGGATCGCCCCCCTGAACGACGGCCCGGTGCGCTCCGGCGGCCTGCGCTGGCGCGAGGGCCCCTCGGACCGGATGGACGTCGCCTTCGAGCACGACGGCACGACCAGCAGCTACCACGTCTTCGCCGACGGCATCGACTGGAGCGAGCCGGTCGGCGTGGTCTTCCGGCTGCACGGGGACGGGGCCTACGAGTTCCACCACCCCCAGCACAAGGTCTCCTGCCTCGCGGAGGTCGCGCGCTCGCACAACGCGGTGCTCGTGGCGCCCCGCACCCCGGACCGGCAGGGCGAGCCCACCTGGTGGGAGGACCTCGACGGCAACGCCGAGTGGTTCCTGGCCCTGGCCGAGCAGGAGATCTTCGCCGAGTACGACCTCGACCGCTCCCGCACGTGGCTGCACGGCTACTCCGGGGGCGCCGAGTTCATCAGCTACGAGCTGTTGGCCGACCGCGCGGACTTCCTGCGGGGCGGCGGCGCGGTGCTCTCCGGCGGCGGCGGGGCGCCGTCCTCCGGGGACTCGGAGCCGACGGAGGAGCAGCTCGAGCAGCTGGTCCTGCACTGGGACGTGGGCCTCGAGGACGACGGCACCGACCCGTGGGCGCCGTTCGACGCGCTCTCCGCGGCGGCCGCCGGGCACGCCTGGTACGAGGACGCCGGCTACGAGCGCACCAGCGTGCGCTACCGGGAGGGCGTGGACCACTTCGAGCTGCCCGAGGCCCGGGTGCTGGACGCCGCGATGACCGCCGGGGAGTCCCCGGGAGAGCGCTCGGCAGTGCTCTCGCCCGACCCCTCCGCAGAGCCCCAGAAGGGGGCCGCGGCCCGCGGACGTGACTGATCTCTCGTCGTCGTCCCTGGTCAGCGCCCGATCCGCGGAACGACGGGGAACAGCGGGGGAGGCGCGGGCCCGGAACCGGCCCGCCACACCCGTTTCAGCTTGCGAACGCACATAACCGGCCGTACGGTGCAGTAAAGAAGTCGGCAGGGGAGCCGGCTCAGGGGGAAGGCCGATGCGGGGGCATCACGGCCGAACACTCACTCTCGGCACCGCGCTGATCCGGCGCGCGTGCCCCCGGGGTGCCTTCCGTCCGGTCCGTCCGGTCCCTGGGCTCGTCCTTCCTGTCGGCACCGGCCGCTGTGCAGATCCGCAGCGGCAGCGAAGTCGATGGGGGATTCAATGACAGTGCGCCCAAGCACGCGCAGCGGCTCGACCCGCCAGGGAGGCGGGCGGCACCTGCTCGAGGACCGGTACCCGGAGCAGGACCGGCCGGAGGACGGTGACGTCCTCGACCGCGCCCTGCACACGCAGCCCATGCCGCAGGTCCCGGGCCGCGCCGTCTTCCCCGTCTCCTCCGCGCCGGCGCCGCGCACGCTCGTGGACATCGTCATGGACACCGTCTCCCGCCACCCGGACGCCGTGGCCGTCGACGACGGGACCACCGTGCTCAGCTACGCCGAGTTCCTCGAGCGCGTCGAGGCCCAGGCCCAGCGCCTGTGGGACCTCGACGTCGGCCGCGGGGACCGCGTGGGCATCCGCGTGCCCTCCGGGACCGTGGACCTCTACGTGGCCGTCCTCGGCACGATCTTCGCCGGCGCCGCCTACGTCCCCGTCGACTACGACGACCCCGACGAGCGCGCGAGCACGGTCTGGGAGGAGGCCGGGGTGTGCGCCGTCTTCGGCGCGGGCCTGGCCCTCCGGCCGCGCGCCGAGGTCCGCGCCGGCGCGGACTGCCGGCAGCCCGGCACGGGCGACGACGCCTGGATCATCTTCACCTCCGGGTCCACCGGCAAGCCCAAGGGCGTGGCCATCAGCCACCGCTCGGCGGCCGCCCTCGTGGACGCCGAGGCCGAGCTCTACCTGCCCCGGCGCCCGCTGGGCCCCGGCGACCGCGTGATGGCGGGGCTCTCGGTGGCCTTCGACGCCTCGTGCGAGGAGATGTGGCTGGCCTGGCGCTCCGGCGCCGCCCTGGTCCCCGCCCCGCGCGCGGTCGTGCGCTCGGGCACCGACCTCGGCCCGTGGCTCGTCGAGCGGGACATCACCGCCGTCTCCACGGTGCCGACGCTCGCGTCGATGTGGCCGGCCGAGGCGCTGAGCCGCATCCGCCTGCTCATCTTCGGCGGGGAGGCGTGCCCCAACGAGCTCGCCGCCCGCCTGGTGCACCCCGGCCGCGAGGTCTGGAACACCTACGGCCCCACCGAGGCCACGGTCATCGCGACCGGGGCCGTGCTCACCGGCGAACCGCCCGTGCGCATCGGCCTGCCGCTGCCCGGGTGGGAGCTGGCGATCGTCGACACCGCCGGCAATCCCGTGCGCTGGGGCGAGGAGGGCGAGCTGATCATCGGCGGCGTGGGACTGGGCCGCTACCTGGACCCCGCCAAGGACGCCGAGAAGTTCGCCCCCATGGACTCCCTCGGCTGGGAGCGGGCCTACCGCTCCGGCGACCTCGTGCGCGCCGACCCCGAGGGCATCGTCTTCGTGGGCCGCGCCGACGACCAGGTCAAGATCTCCGGCCGGCGCGTGGAGATGGGCGAGATCGACGAGCAGATGACCCGGCTGCCCGGCGTGCAGGCCGGCGCCGCCGCCGTGCACACCACCCCGGCCGGCAACCAGGTCCTCGTGGGCTACCTCGTGGCCGAGGGCCCGGGCTCCGTGGACCTCGCCGAGGCCCGCCGGCTGCTCGCCGACCGCCTGCCGGGCCAGATGGTGCCCGCGCTGACGCTGATGGACGAGCTGCCCCTGAAGACCTCCGGCAAGGTGGACCGCAAGGCCCTGCCCTGGCCGCTGCCCTCCGCCGGCGCCGCCGCGGAGGCCTCGCGGGTCGACGCCGAGCTCGAGTGGCTCGCCGCCCTGTGGGCGGACCAGCTCGGCCCCCTGCCCATCGACGAGGACAGCGACTTCTTCGTCCTCGGCGGCACCTCCGTGGCGGTGGCCAAGCTCGTCTCCGAGCTCCGGCGCACCTACCCGGACGCCGAGATCGCCGAGATCTACCGCAACCCCACGCTCGCCGGGATGCACGAGTACCTGACCACGCTGGCCCGCGTCGACGTCGTCGCCCAGGACGCCGCGCGCGCCCGCACGGTGACCGACGTCCCGCGCTGGAACGGCCTGGTGCAGATCCCCTTCCTCACGGCCCTCTACGCCGTCTCCGGGCTGCGCTACGTGGTGGGCGCGGCGATCGTCGTCTGGCTGCTCGCCAACCTGCTGGGCGCGGCCTGGGTCCCGAACCCGCCGCTGCTGCCGCTGGTGGCCGGCTGGCTCGTGCTCTTCGCCCTGCCCGGACGGCTCGTGCTCACCGCGCTGTTCATCCGGCTCCTGACCTTCCGGCTGCGCCCCGGCGCGCACGCCCGCGGCTCCTGGACCCACCTGCGGGTCTGGATGGCCGAGCGGGTCCTGATCTTCAACAAGTTCGAGCCCCTCATGGGCACCCCCGTGATGGTGCTGTTCTTCCGGCTGCTCGGCAACCGGGTGGGACGCCACACCCACCTCGACACGATGCCTCCCGTCAGCGGCATGGCCCGCATCGGCGACGGCGCGGCCGTGGAGCACGAGGTGGACCTCTCCGGCTACTGGCTCGAGGGCGACGTCCTCCACCTCGGCGGCGTGACCGTCGGCGAGAACGCCCGGATCGGCACCCGCACGCTCCTGAGCCCGGGTGCGGTGATCGGGGCCGGCGCGGAGGTCGACCCCGGCTCCCACGTCACCGGCACCGTCCCCGCCGGCCGCCTGCAGGGCGGCTCCCCGCTCGTGGACCTCGGCCCCGCCGGGGAGTCCTGGCTCGAGTGGGCCCCGGTCCGCGGCAACCGGTTCCTGACCGGGCTGCTGTACGCGCTGGGCCTCGGCACCGTCGGGATCCTGCCCGTGCTGGCCGTGGTCCCCGGCGCGCTGATCGTCTACACCCAGGTCCGGGGGATCGAGCTCTACGAGCTCGTCTTCCCCGTCATGGCCCTGTGGGTGCCCGTCTTCGCCGTGCTCACCGTCCTCGTCTACCTGGCCCTGCTCGTGCTGGTCGTGCGCGCGCTCGCCCTGCTGATCCGTCCGGGCCACCACCCCGCCGACGGGACCGTGGGCTGGGCCGTGTGGCTCACCGGCGTGCTGCTGCAGAAGAGCCTCGTCTCCACCTACCCGGTCTACGCCTCCATCGCCACGCCGTTCTTCCTGCGGCTGCTCGGCGCCCGCGTGGGCGACCAGGTGGAGATCTCCACCGTGGAGACCCTCCCGCACCTCACCACCTTCGAGTCCGGCTCCTTCATGGCCGACCACTCGATGGTCAGCTCCGCCCGGGTCGGCTTCGGCTGGATCCACGTGGGCCCCTCGACCGTGGGGGAGCGCTCCTTCGTGGGCAACTCCGCGATCGTGGGACCGGACCGGGACGTCCCCGAGGACTCCCTGGTCGCCGTGCTCTCCTCCGCCCCGGCCGACGCCGGGCGCGGCACCTCCTGGCTGGGCCGGATGCCCGAGCCGATCAGCCGGGTCACCGACGCCGCCGACGAGGCCGTCACCTACCGGCCGCGCCGCCGGCTGGTCGTGGCCCGCACGCTCGTCGAGTCGCTGCGCGCCGTGCCGTTCATGGTCACCGCGTGGCTGGACCTCGCGATCGTCTTCGTCCTCACCACCATCTACATGGGGGCCGGGGGAGGCCTCGACGGGATCGTCGCGGCGCTGCTGTGGGCCACGCCCGTGGTGCTCGCCGCCGGCGTGCTGGCCGCGCTGGTCCCCGTGCTGGTCAAGTGGGCCCTGATGGGCCGCTTCCGCGAGGGCGAGCGCCCGCTGTTCAGCTCCTTCGTGTGGCGCAACGAGCTCGCCGACACCTTCGCGGAGTCCCTGGCCGTGCCCGGCCTGATCCGGCTGGCCGTCGGCTCCCCGGTGTTCAACGCCTGGGCCCGGCTCATGGGCGCGAAGATCGAGCGCGGCGTGTGGTGCGAGACCTGGTGGCTGCCCGAGTTCGACCTCGTGCACCTGGGCCGGGGCGTGTCCGTCAACCGCGGGACCGTGCTCCAGACCCACCTGTTCCACGACCGGATCATGCGGCTGCAGCCCGTGTCGATGGAGGCGGGCTCCACCCTGGGGCCCAACAGCTTCGTCCTGCCCGGCAGCACCGTGGAGGCCGGCGCCACGGTGGGCCCCGGCTCCCTGGTCATGGCCCAGGAGACCGTGCCCGCCGGCAGCACCTGGGGCGGCAACCCGATCCGCCCGCTGCACACCGACGCCGCCGGCACCACTCCCGCCGCCGGGACCGAACCCGCGACCGGGACGGCGTCCGCTGCCGGGACCGCGTCCGCCGCGGGGCTCGCGTCCGTCGTCGGGAGCGCATCCGCCCTCGGGAGCGCATCCGCCCTCGGGACGACGTCCGCTCTCGGGACGGCGCCCGACCTCGGGGCCGCGTCCGACGTCGGGCCCGAGTCCGCCGGAGGGACGACCCGTGAGCGCTGAGCACGCGGCCGCCACGCGTGGCGGGGGCACGGCGGTGCTCAACGTTCCCGGTGCCTCCGGCAAGCGCACCCGGCGGCGGCTGGTCGGTGTGGACGCGGCGCGGGGCTTCGCCCTGCTCGGGATGGTCGCCGTGCACACCCTGCCCTACTGGGACGCGGAGAACGAGCGCGCCTCCCTGAGCTGGTCCCTGTTCGCGGGGCACTCGGCGGCTCTCTTCGCGACCCTCGCCGGGGTGAGCCTCGCGTTCCTCTCCGGCGGCCGTACCCCGCACAAGGGCCGGCGCCTGGCCGGGGACCGTGCGGGGCTGGTGGGCCGCGCCGCGGTGATCGCCCTCGTCGGGTTCCTCGTGGGCTTCGTGGCCCCGCCGGTGAACAACATCCTCATCTACTACGGGATGTTCTTCCTGCTCGCCATCCCGTTCCTGGGCCTGCGCATCCGGCACCTGCTGATCAGCGCGGCGGCGTTCACCGTGCTGGCCCCGTTCCTGGTGCAGTGGTCCCTCGACGTCCTGCCCGCCCACGTGCACGACAACCCCACCCTGTGGAACCTCGTCACGGAGCCGGTCACCGTGCTCTCCCAGCTGCTGCTGACCGGCACCTACCCGGCCCTGCCGTACATGGCCTACCTGTGCGCGGGCATCGCCCTGGGACGGATGAACCTCACGAGCCGGCGGGTGCAGCTGTGGCTCGTGGGCGCCGGCGCGGCCCTGGCCCTGCTCTCCTGGACGGTGTCCATGGCAGCGCTGCTGGCCTTCGGGGTCTACGACCGGATCTGGGCGGCCACCCCGTGGCTGTCCGAGGAACAGATCGACGAGATCCTGGTCTTCGGCCCGGACCCGTCCCTGCCGACCACCACGCTGTGGTGGCTCATGGTGCCCGCCCCGCACAGCAACACGCCCGTGGCGCTGCTGCTGGGCCTCGGCATGGCCGTGTTCGCGCTGGGGGCGTTCCTGCTCCTGGCCCGGCTGATCGGCAAGGCGCTCACCCCGCTGGCGGCCGCCGGGTCCATGACGTTCACGCTCTACACCCTGCACCTGCTGTTCCTCGCCACGATGGTCCACGAGCTCCACCCGGGCTTCTGGTTCTGGATGCAGGTGGCGGTGTTCGGGCTGATCGTCGTGGCCTGGCAGCGCGCCGTGGGCCAGGGCCCGCTCGAGAAGCTGGTGGCCCGCACCTCGAAGGCCGTCGCCCGGAAGGTGATTGAGCGCTGAGGCCATGACAGGGGCCCGGGTTGTCCTGCTCCCGCCTGCCACTGCCTGCCCCTCTCTGCCCCTGCCGCCGAGTCCCCCATGAGCTCGCACATCCCCCGGATCGATCGGGGGGAACTGCGAACTCGTGGGGGACTCGGCGCATGAGGACACCGGGGACGGGGGACTCGGCGCACCCGGGTGGTGGTGCGGGCGCCGGCAATGGGGGACTCGGCGCGCAGCAGGCGTGGCGAGACCCCCTGGGTTCCCTGGTGCCCCGCCGAGCCCCCAACCCGGTGGCGTTTCCCCATGCGGATTCGTGGGGGATTGCCACCGGGGTGGGGACTCGCCGCGCGGGGGCGCTGGTGAATGGGGACTCGCCGCGCGGGGGCGCGGGTGAATGGGGATTCGCCGCGCGGAGGGCGCTGGTAGTTGGGGGCGAGGCGAGCGGCGGGCTCACGTCCGCCGTGCGGGGGCGTGAGGGGAAGTGCACCGGGGCGTTACCCCGTCCGTCGGGGACGGAAACACGGGGTTCCTAGCGTGGGAGCACCGCACGCCGCAGTCGCCGTGCTCCGCCCCGCTCGCCCAGGAGGTCCCCCGTGAGCTCAGAACTGCATCCCGACCCGGCCACCACCGCGGACCGCACTGCGGCGCCCCTGGCCCTGCGCGAGCGGCCCGGCCGCTGGCTGGACGGCTACCGCCCCGAGGACTCCGCGTTCTGGGAGTCCACCGGCCGGCCCATCGCGCGCACCAACCTCACGTGGTCGATCGTCGCGGAGTTCCTCGGCTTCGCGGTCTGGCAGCTGTGGGCCATCACCGTGATCTACCTGCCGGCGGCGGGCTTCGCCTTCAGCGACTCGCAGATCTTCTGGCTGATCTCCATCCCGTCCCTCGTGGGCGCCACGCTGCGCATCCCCTACACGTTCATGGTGGGACGGTTCGGCGGCCGGAACTGGACGGTCGTCTCCGCCCTGCTGCTGCTGGTCCCCACGGTGGGCCTGGCCCTGGCGGTCGCCGACCCGGGCACCCCGTTCGCGGTCATGCTGCTGTTGGCGGCCACGGCCGGCTTCGGCGGCGGCAACTTCGCCTCCTCGATGGCCAACATCACCTACTTCTACCCGGTGCGGGAGAAGGGGTACGCGCTCGGGCTCAACGCGGCCGGCGGCAACCTCGGCACGGCCGTGGCCCAGCTGCTCGTCCCGATCGCCGTGACGGTCCTCGCCGCCGGGGCCCTGGACCTTCCGCTCGCCGGGTGGATCTGGGTGCCGTTCATCCTGCTCGCCGCGTGGGGCGCCCGGAAGCACATGCACAACCTCTCCCACGCCAAGGGAGACGTCACCGGGTCCCTGGCCACGGTGCGGGAGCCGCACTTCTGGATCATGTCCTTCCTCTACGTGGGCACGTTCGGGTCCTTCATCGGCTTCTCCAGCGTGTTCCCCAAGCTCATCGCGGACACCTTCCCGGAGTTCTCGTCCCTCGGCGTGGGCGCCGCGTCGCTGTCCCTGGCGTTCCTCGGCCCGCTGGTGGGCTCGGTCTCCCGTCCGTGGGGCGGGCGGCTCGCGGACCGCTTCGGCGGCGCGCCGATGACGGTCGCGGTGTTCGCCGTGATGGCGCTGCTCGCGCTCGCCGTGGTGGTCACCCTGCCCCTGGCCGGCTTCTGGCTGTTCCTCAGCCTGTTCCTGCTGCTGTTCACCGCGGCCGGCATGGGCAACGGCTCCACGTACCGGATGATCCCCTCGATCTACCGGGTGCTGGGGCGGCGGCAGCAGCAGGACGCCGCGGTGTCCACCGAGCGCAAGGCCTCGGCGGCGCTGGGCCTGATCGGGGCGGTCGGCGCGTACGGCGGCTTCCTGATCCCGCAGGCCCTGAACCTCTCCAACACCACCACGGGCGCCTACAGCGCGGCGTTCTACGGCTTCGTGGCGTTCTACCTGGTGGCCCTCGTGGTGACCTGGTTCTGCTACCTGCGCCCCGGGACCGAGATGGGCGACAGCCACGTCTGAGCCCGCACCGACCCGCCCGGACGACACCAGGAGACCCCGCATGAGCACCACCGCCACCCACTGCCCGTACTGCGCCCTGCAGTGCGCCATGACCCTGGACCCGGGGTCGGAGACCGCCGCGGAGCAGGGCTTCCCCGAGGTCGCCGCCCGGCAGTTCCCCACCAACCGGGGCGGGATGTGCCGGAAGGGGTGGACGTCGGCGGAGCTGCTCGCCGACCCGGCGCGGCTCACCGCGCCGCTGCTGCGCGGGGCGGACGGGGTGTTCCGGCAGGTGTCCTGGGACGCCGCGCTGGACCGGATGGCCGCGGAAATCCGGGCGGCGCAGGAGCGGCACGGCCCGGACGCGGTGGGGATCTTCGGCGGCGGCTCGCTGACCAACGAGAAGGCCTACCAGCTGGGGAAGTTCGCGCGGGTGGCCCTGGGGACCTCGCGGATCGACTACAACGGCCGGTTCTGCATGTCCTCCGCCGCCGCCGCGGCCAACCGCTCGCTCGGGATGGACCGGGGCCTGCCGTTCCCCGTGACGGACCTCGACGACGCCCACACCGTGCTGCTGCTGGGCTCGAACCCCGCCGAGACCATGCCCCCGTTCGTCCAGCACCTGCGGCACGCGCAGGAGCACGGCGGCCTCGTCGTCGTCGACCCCCGTCGTTCGGCCACGGCCCGGATGACGGACGACGACGGCGGGGTGCACCTGCAGCCCACCCCCGGCTCCGACCTCGTGCTGCTGCTGGGCCTGGCCCACGTGGTGCTGCACGAGGACCTGGCCGACCGGGAGTACCTGCAGCGGCGCACCACCGGGCTCGAGGCCTTCCTGCCGAGCGTGAGCGCGTGGTGGCCCGAGCGGGTCGAGCAGGTCACCGGGGTCCCGGCGCAGCGGCTCCGGGCGGCCGCGCACCTGCTGGCCCGCGAGCGGCGGGGGACCTACGTGCTGACCGGGCGCGGGGTGGAGCAGCACGTGGACGGCACGGACACCGCCACGGCCGCGATCAACCTCGCCCTGCTCCTCGGGCTGCCCGGCCGGCCGGGCTCCGGCTGGGGCACCCTGACCGGGCAGGGCAACGGGCAGGGCGGGCGCGAGCACGGCCAGAAGGCCGACCAGCTGCCCGGCTACCGCAGCATCACGGACCCCGCCGCCCGCGCCCACGTGGCCGGAGTGTGGGGCGTGGACCCGGCCGACCTGCCCGGTCCCGGGATCCCGGCCGTGGAGCTGCTGACCACCCTCGGCACCGAGGGCGGGGTCCGCTGCCTGTGGGTCAACGGCTCCAACGTGGTGATCGGCGCCCCGGACACGGCCGCCGTGGTCCGCGGGCTGCAGGCCCTGGACTTCCTGGTGGTCTGCGACTTCTTCCTCTCCGAGACCGCGGAGCTCGCCGACCTCGTGCTGCCGGTGCTCCAGTGGGCCGAGGAGGAGGGCACCATGACGAACCTCGAGGGCCGGGTGCTGCGCCGCCGCCGTGCGCTCGACCCGCCGCCCGGGGCCCGGGACGAGCTGTGGATCATGGCCGCGCTGGCCCGCCGGCTCGGCGCCCCGGGGACGTTCAGCCCCGAGCCGGAGGAGGTCTTCGAGGAGCTGCGCCGGGCCTCGGCCGGGGGCAGGGCCGACTACTCGGGAATCGGCTGGGCCGCCCTGGACGCCGGCGAGGCCTGCTGGTGGCCGCAGCCGGCCGGCTCCACGGGCACGCCCCGGGTCTTCCTCGACCGCTTCGGCCACCCGGACGGGCGCGCCGTGCTCGTGCCGGTGCGCACGCGCGCCGCCGGCCGGGCCGTGGACCCGAGCCCACCGGCCCACCGCCGGGAGCCGCTGCACCGGCCGGGGACCCTGACCCTGGTCACCGGCCGGTACCTGGAGCACTACCAGTCCGGGAACCAGACCCGCCGCGTGCCCTCGCTGCAGGCGGCGCGGCCCGGGGCGCTGCTGCAGATCCACCCCGCGACCGCGGCCGCCCTCGGCATCGGCGACGGCGCCGCGGTCGAGCTGACCAGCGACCGCGGCCGCGCCGTGGCCCGCGCCGCGCTCAGCGGCGACATCCGCCCGGACACGGTGTTCCTGCCCTTCCACTACGCCGGGGAGCAGACCGCCAACCGGCTCGTGTCCGCCGCGGCCGTGGACCCGGTCTCGGCCATGCCCGAGTTCAAGGCGGCCGCCGTCACCGTCCGGGCCCTCGCCCCCGAGGAGGCCGTCCGATGACCCCGCACCGCTCCTCCCGCTCGGCCGCCGCCCCGATGCGGCCCGGCGAGCACGTGGTGGTGATCGGCTTCGGTCCCGTGGCCGCGCGGTTCGTCGACGACGTCACCGACCTCGCCGCCGAGGGCACGATCCGCCTCACCGTGATCGGCGGGGAGCAGGACCCGGCCTACAACCGCGTGCTCGTGGGCGAGCACGCGGTGGGCCGCGCCGAGCTCGCCACGATGGCCCTGGCCGACCCGGACGCCCTCGCCCGGGCGGGCGTCGACGTGCTGCTGGGCACCCGGGTGACCCGGATCGACCGCTCCCGCCGCGTCCTGCGCCTCACCGACGGGCGGAGCGGTGCCGTCCGGGAGCTCGGCTACGACCGCCTGGTCCTCGCCACCGGGGCCCGCCCCAACCTGCCCGTGCTGCGGGGGATCAACCCGGACCCGGGCGCCTACGAGCACCTGCCCGCCGGGGTCACGGCGCTGCGAGACCTGCGCGACGCCCGGACCGTGCGCGCCGTCGTCGAGCGCCGCGGCCGCGTGGTGGTGCTGGGCGGCGGCGTGCTCGGGCTCGAGGCCGCCCTCGCGGCGAGCGAGGCCGGCTGCCCGGTGACCGTGGTGCACCACGCCCCCTGGGTGCTGACCCGCTCCCTCGACGCCCCCGGCGGGGCGCTGCTGGGCCGGGCCCTCGCGGAGGCCGGCGTGGAGGTGCGCTCCGGGACCCCGGCGCGCGAGGTCCTCCTGGACGAGGACCGGGCCTTCCGCGGGCTCGTCCTCGAGGACGGCCGGACGGTGCCCGGCGAGCTGCTGCTGCTCTCGATCGGGGTCACGGCGCGCACGGAGCTCGCCGAGGGCGCCGGGCTGCGCACGGCCCGTGGCATCGTGGTCGACCACGAGCTCGAGGCGGACGTGGAGCAGCGGGTGTTCGCGATCGGGGACTGCGCCGAGGTGCTGTGCCAGGACCCGTCCTGCCGGGAGTGCCCCGGCCGGGCCGGCGCGGGCCCGTCCGGGCTCGTGGGCCCGGGCTGGCGGCAGGCGGAGTGGCTGGCCGCCCGCGTCCGCGCCGAGCTGGCCGCCGTGGCCGAGGGCGGGACCGCGGTGCTCGCGCCCCTGACCACCGGCCCCGCCGGCGCGGTGCGGCTCAAGGCCCGTCAGGTGGACCTCGCCTGCGCGGGCGAGGTCGGAGGGCCGCCCTGGGAGCCCCGCCCGGACGGCGGGAGCGTGGTGCAGTGGGCGGACGGCGCCGCCGGCAGCTACGCCCAGCTCGTGCTGCGGCCCGACCGCACCCTGGCCGGCTACGTCGTGCTCGGCCTGCCCCGCTCCGCCGCCGGGATCGGGCTGCTCCACGACCGCGGCGAGCCCGTGCCCGAGGACCCGAGCGTCCTGCTGCGCCCCGACGGCCCGGACGCCGGGGCGCAGCAGGAGCCCCGGCCGACGCCGGGGACCACGGTCTGCCACTGCGCCGGCGTCACGCGGGGCCGGATCGCCGAGGCCGTGGAGCAGGGGGCCGCCACCCTCGAGGAGGTCCGCTGCGCCACCCGCGCCGCGACCGGGTGCGGGGGCTGCGGGGACGCCGTGCGCCGGCTCGTCGAGGAGCACGCCGCCGCCGTGTGACGGGCCCGGTGCCGCCTGGGCCGGCGCGCCGCCGGCGTGCTCGCGCAGAAGGGTGGACACGGCGCCGGCCCGTTCCGGTTGGCCGGCACGGCACGGGGTGCGAAGATGGTCGCGCCCGTGGCCCGACCGCACCGTCCGGCTGCAGAGCGTGACGGCATTGCCCGACGGCACCGCCCCACTGCACCGCACCGCCCGACCGCACCGCCCGATCCCGAGGGCCGGACCCGACGAACAGGACGACCATCCATGAGGGAGCGCCCCACCGAGAACCTGCCCGCGGCGACCGGCACCGGCGGTGCCGGTCGGTGGAGGACCAGGCGCTCGGTGGGCATCGACGCCGCCCGCGGGCTGGCGCTGATCGCCATCATGTGCGTGCACATCCTGCCCATGTCCTACGCCGCGACGGGCCGGCCGACCGTCAGCTGGATCCTGTTCCCCGGCGACTCCCCGGCCCTGTTCGCCCTGCTGGCCGGCACGGGGCTGGCGTTCACCTCCGGCGGCCGCCGGCCCTACCGGGGCCGCGAGATGACGGCCGCCCGGGCGGGCATCGTGGTGCGCGCGCTGCTGCTCCTGCTCCTCGGGCTGCTCATCGGCCTGCTCATGCCGCCGGAGCCCCCGGCCTACAACATCCTGATCTACTTCGCCGCCTACTTCCTGCTCGCCCTGCCCTTCCTGGGGCTCGGGCCCCGGGCCCTGTTCATCGGCGCGGCGGTCTTCCTGGTGACCGGTCCGCTGCTGCTGCACCTCCTGGCCGACGTGCTCCCGGAGTGGTCCTCCTACAACCCGACCTTCGCCACCCTGGCCGCCGAACCGCTCGCGGTGCTCGGGCAGCTGCTCCTGACGGGCACCTACCCGGCCCTGCCGTACCTGGCCTACGTGCTGACGGGGATGGCCATCGGCCGGCTCAACCTGCGCCGGCGCGACGTCCAGGTCCGGCTGCTCGTGGTGGGCGCGGCGCTCGCGGTGACCGCGAAGCTCGTCTCACGGCAGCTGCTCTACGCCGGGGACGTCTACACGCGCCTGCTCTTCAGCGACCCGGACCTCACCGCGGCGCAGCTCGAGAGCCTGCTCGTCTACGGCCCCACGGGGACGCTGCCGACCACCACGCCGTGGTGGCTCGTGCTCACCACCCCGGACGTCAACACGCCGTTCTCCGTGGCCTGGAGCCTCGGGGTGAGCCTGGCGGTCGTCGGGACGTGCCTGCTGCTCGCCCGCCGGCACGGGGCGTGGCTGCAGCCGGTGGCCGCCCTCGGCGCGATGACGCTCACCCTGTACGCGGCGCACCTGGTCTTCCTGTCCTTCGAGCTGTTCTACACCGCTCCCGTGCTGTGGCTGATCGCGAGCCTGCTGCTCTCCGTGCTGTTCGCCCTCGCCTGGCAGCGGGCCTTCGGGGCGGGCCCGGTCGAGCGGGCGATGAACGCCGCGGTCCGGCCGGTCCGGAGGGCCGTGGCTCAGCGGTCCAGCCGGTAGCCGCGCTTGATCACGGTCGCGACCAGGGGAGCGGGCAGGACCTTCCGCAGCCGGGAGATCACCATCTCCAGGGCGTGCTCGGTCTCCAGGCCCGGCACCGCGGACAGCAGCCGCCCCCGCGGGACGACCGCCCCGGGGTGCGCCGCGAGCGCGCGCAGCACCGCGACCTGGGCGTCGGAGAGCGGGACGAACACGTCCTCCAGGGCGGCGCCGGTGCTCATCAGCCGCAGCGTCCCGTGCCGGGTGGGCACCGTCAGGGTGCGCTCCTCGACCGCGTGGGTGCACACCGCCCGGACCAGAGCTCCCAGCCGGTAGCGCTCCGGCACGAGCGGCTCCACCCCGGCCTCGCGCAGCGGCCCGGCGCACACGGGCCCCACCGCGGCCGCCGTGACGTCGGTGCGCAGGGCGTCCACGAGGTCCGCGCAGCGGCCCAGCTCCTGGGCGGTGCTGAACAGGGAGTCCACCGCGGGGGCGGCCGTGAAGGTCAGCACGTCCAGGCGCCGCTCGCACACGTCGCGGATCAAGGCGGGCAGGCGCTCGCCGTCGTCGGCGGAGAGCCACCGGTAGGGGGCCACGGTGTCCACCCGCGCCCCGGCGGCCACGAGCCGCTCCAGCTGGAGCTCGTCGGCCATCCCGTGCAGCTGGACGGCCACGCGGGCGCCGGCCACGCCGTCCGCCAGGAGCCGGTCGACCACCGAGGAGGTCCGCTCGTCCTCGGAGGCCTCCGCGTCCTCGAGCTCGAGGGCGAGCACCTGGCCCCGGGCCTTCGCCCCGCGGGTGAGGACCCGGGCGGCCCGGAAGGCGTCCCGCAGGTCCTCGCCGAGGCCCGCGGCGTCGGCGGCCTCGAACCACCGGCGCAGGCCGTAGGCCGTGGTCACCACGACGATCTCCGGCCGGTGGGCGAGCAGGGCCCGGGTGTCCTCGACCACCCGGGTGTCCTCGGCCACGGGGGAGATCCGCAGGGCGGGCGCGTGCACCACCTGCGCACCGCGGCGCTCCAGGGCGGCGATGAAGTCCGTGGCGCGCCGGTGGGCCGTCACGCCGACGCGGAAGCCGGTCAGCTCGCCGAGCGCGCCGGGCGCGCCGGGCTCACCGGTCGCGGGGCAGGTGGGGGCAGCGGTCATGCTCCGAGCGTAGGTCGGCCCTGTGACCGGCGTGTTTCGCCAGGTTTCCGGTTCCGCACCACCCGCTCCGCGCACGGGCCGGAGGACGCGGCGCTCACTGCTCCCCGGGGTGGGCCGGCTCCTCGCCGGGTGCGGCCTCGACGTGCTCGGGACCCGCGGCCACGTCCCGGACGGTGTGGCCGCCGAACTGGTTGCGCATCGCCGCGATCATCCTCATCGCCGGCGACTCGTCCTGCCGGGAGGTGAAGCGGGCGAAGAGGGCGTTGGAGATGTTGGGCACCGGCACCGCGAGGTCCAGGGCGGCCTCCACCGTCCAGCGGCCCTCGCCGGAGTCCTCGGCGTAGCCGGCGAGCCGGTCCAGGTGCTCGTCCTCGTTCAGCGCGTTCACCGCCAGGTCCAGCAGCCAGGACTTGATCACCGACCCCTCGCGCCAGGAGTTGAACGTCTCCCGCACCGAGCGGACGTGGCCGGCGGCCTCGAGCAGCTCCCAGCCCTCGGCGTAGGCCTGCATGATCGCGTACTCGATGCCGTTGTGGACCATCTTCGCGAAGTGGCCCGCACCGTGCTCACCGGCGTGCACGAAGCCGAACTCGCCCGCGGGCTTGAGCGAGTCGAAGATCGGCTGCGCCTTGGCCACGGTGCTCTCGTCCCCGCCGACCATGAGGGCATAGCCCTGGGTGATGCCCCACACGCCGCCGGAGACCCCGCAGTCCAGGTACTCGATGCCCTTCTCGGCCAGCTTCCGCGCCCGGGGGGCGTCGTGGGTCCACCGGGAGTTCCCGCCGTCGATGATCACGTCCCCCTCGCCGAGCAGCCCGGACAGCTCGTCGATCACCGGGTCCACCACCCGGTCCGGGACCATGACCCACACGACCTGCGGCTCGTGGTCGATCCGCTCCACCATCGCCCCGAGGCTCTCGGTGTCGGAGAGCTCCGGGTCGGTGTCGTAGCCGATAACGGTGTGCCCGGCCTCGCGCAGCCGCTCGCGCATGTTGCCGCCCATCTTGCCCAGCCCTACCAGTCCCATCTGCATGATCCGCTCCCTCGTCGATCGAATGCTGCCGTCCGCCGCGGCACGGCGGCACCGGTCCCGGGAGCACCGGCCGTGACCCGCCGGGGTCGTCATCGTGCCCGACGACGGCGGGTCACGGCAATGGGGGAGCGGCGGCGGACACGCTGGGCGGACCGTGGACGGACGGTGCGGGGCCGGCACGGTGCCCTCCGCGGCCGAGGATCCTGTCCGGCCCCGAGCGGCTCTCGACGGAGCGCTCGAGCTCAGGCGCCGGCGGCCGCGGCGCCCTCGCGCACGGGGATGCGCGGGCCGGTCAGCAGCACGGGGCCCTCGCCGGCCTCGGCGGCGGCGCGCTCGGCGTCGGTCGCGGGCCGGCGCTGGCCGCGCTCGAGCACGTAGTCCTGGGAGTCGTCCGGGGCGGCGTCGTTGACGAAGGAGCGGAAGCGGCGCAGCCGCTCGGGGTCCTTCAGCGTGGCGGCCCACTCGTCCTCGTAGCGGTCCACGTGCAGGGCCATCGCGGCCTCGAGCTCCCCGCCGATGCCCAGGGAGTCCTCGACGACGACGGCGCGCACGTGCTCGATCCCGCCGTCGAGCTCCTCCTGCCACCGGGCCGTGCGCTGCATCCGGTCCGCGGTGCGGATGTAGTACATGAGGTACCGGTCCACGTACCGGACCAGGGTCGCGTCGTCCAGTCCCTGGGCCAGCAGCTGGGCGTGGGCGGGGTTCGCCCCGCCGTTGCCGCCGGTGTAGAGGTTCCAGCCGTCGGTGGTGGAGATGACGCCCACGTCCTTGCCGCGGGCCTCGGCGCACTCGCGGGCGCAGCCGGAGACGCCCATCTTGAACTTGTGCGGAGAGCGCAGCCCCCGGTAGCGCAGCTCCAGCCGCACGGCCATGCCCACGGAGTCCTGCACCCCGTAGCGGCACCAGGTGGAGCCCACGCAGGACTTCACGTTGCGCAGGGCCTTGCCGTAGGCCTGCCCGGACTCGAAGCCCGCGTCCACGAGCTCCCGCCAGATCTCGGGCAGCTGCTCGAGCCGGGCCCCGAACATGTCCACCCGCAGGGCCCCGGTGATCTTCGTGTACAGCCCGTGCCGGCGGGCCACCTCGCCGAGCACGATGAGCTTCTCCGGGGTGATCTCCCCGGCCGGCACGCGCGGGACCACGGAGTACGTGCCGTCCTTCTGCATGTTGGCCAGCGCCCGGTCGTTGGTGTCCTGCAGGGCGCCGCGCCCGGCGTCGAGCACGTACTCGTCGCGCTGGGAGGCCAGCACGGAGGCGACCACGGGCTTGCAGATGTCGCAGCCCAGGCCCGTGCCGAAGCGGGCGACGACCTCGTCCCACGAGCCCAGGTCGAGGGCGCGCACGGCCTCGAAGAGCTCGGCGCGGGAGAGCGCGAAGTGCTCGCACAGCGCCTTCGAGACCTCCACGCCGGCCTTGGCCAGCTCCCGGTCCAAGGTCTTCTTGAGCATCGGCAGGCAGGACCCGCACTGCGTGCCGGCCCGCGAGCAGGTCTTGAGCTCGCCGATCTCGTGCACCCCGCAGGAGATCTGCTCCCGCACCGCCCCGGTCGTCACGCTGTTGCAGGAGCACAGGACGGCGTCGTCGGGCAGGTCCCCGGCCGGGGCGTCCCCGCCGGAGGCGGAGAGGTAGGCGCCGGGCTCGCCGGGCAGCTCCCGGCCCAGCAGCGGGCGCAGGGCGTTGTACGGCTCGGCGTCGCCCACGAACACCCCGCCCAGCAGGGTCCGCGCGTCCTGGGTGGTCACGATCTTCTGGTACATCCCGCGGGCGGGGTCCGCGTAGACGACCTCGAGGCAGTCCTCGGTCTCGCCGTAGGCGTCGCCGAAGGAGGCGACGTCCACGCCGGAGAGCTTGAGCTTCGTCGCGGTGTCGAAGCCGTCGAAGCCGGAGCGCCCGCCCGCGAGCCGGTCCGCGACGATCTCGGCCATGGTGTTCGCGGGGGCCACGAGCCCGAGGCACTCGCCGTTCCAGGAGGCGACCTCGCCGATCGCCCACACGTGCTCCGCGGAGGTGCGGCACGCCTCGTCGATCACCACGCCGCCGCGCGGAGCGGTCTCCAGGCCCGCGTTGAACGCCAGCCGGTCCCGGGCCCGGATGCCGGTGGCCACGATCACGAGGTCCGCCTCGAGGGCGGGGGAGTCCCGGAACTCCACGGCGCACACCTCGCCGTCGGACTTGCGCAGCCCCACGCCGGAGGGCCGCTCGCCGAGGTGCAGGCGCACGCCGCGCGCGGAGATGAGGGCGTTGAGGGAGCGGCCGGCGCCCTCGTCGAGCTGCGCGTTCATCAGCCACCTGCGGGAGTGCACCACCGTGGCCTCCGCGCCGAGCTCCTGCAGCCCGCCCGCGGCCTCGAGGCCCAGCAGGCCCCCGCCGATCACCACGCCGCGCGGGGTGCGCCCGTACCGGGCGCGCAGCCGTTCGACCTCGGCGCGGATCGCCGCGACGTCGTCGAGCGTGCGGAAGACGAACGCATGGTGGGCGCCGGGGACGTCCAGCCGGGCGGCGTCGGAGCCGGTGGCCAGGACGAGCTCGTCGTAGCCCGTCACGGTGCCGTCGGCCGCGGTGACCGTGCGTGCCGCGGGGTCGATCTCGCGGGCCTTCACGCCCTGGCGGAGGTCCACCCGCGGGTCCTGCCACACGGTGCCGCCGCCCAGAGTCAGGTCCACCGCGCCGTCGGGGCCGGTCAGCGCCCTGGACAGCTGGACGCGGTCGTAGGGGGCCCACGGCTCGTCGGCGAACACGGTCAGGCGCACGTGGTGGTCCTGCGCGGAGAGCACCGCCTCCGCGAAGCGGTGGGCGGCGGGCCCGCCGCCGACCACGACGACGTGCTGCGGGGACTGCGGTGAGAAGGGGGAGCGCGGCACGGGGACCTCCGGGGATCGGTGAGCGGCTGGGGCGTCGGACTCGACCCTAGGAGCGGGGGATTGCCCTGCCGTTGCCCCGCCGTTCCGGTCGCCTTACGGCTTCCTCACCGGTGCGCCCGCCCCGTGTGAGCGGGCTTTGACCGGAGTGAAACGGTCCCGGCGCGTGCGCGTCATCCGCCGCGCCTAGCGTCGAGCACGACGACCCACCGAGCCGCAGACGATCCGCCGAGCCGCAGGAGGCCCCCATGACCACGACCCTGATCCCGGACCAGGCCCGGACTCCGGCCCTGCTCGAGGCGCCCGCCCGGACCGCCGGGACCGTGTGGCACGACGTGTGCGCCCTGGACGACCTCGAACCCCTGTGGGGGGAGGCCGCCCGGGTGGCGGGCCGCCAGGTGGCCCTGTACCGGCTGGACGCAACGACGGTGCTCGCGGCCGACCACCGCGATCCGCGCACCGGGGCCTGTGTGATGGCCCGCGGCATCCTGGGCTCCCGCGGTCCGGCCGTCACGGTCGCCTCGCCGCTGCACAAGGAGGTCTACGACCTCGCGACGGGCCGGTGCCTCACCGGCGACGGCCCCGACCTGCCGGTGCACCCGGTCGAGGTGCGGGACGGCCGGGTGCACATCGGCCTGCCCGGCTGACGGCACGTCGTCGGCGTTCTCCCAGGCGCGCCTCCGTAAGATGACCGGGTGACACGACAACACCTCTGGCGCGGCCTCCGGTGGCCGCGGCACCAGCACCGCCACCGCGGCGAACGGTCGCGGCGTGCCCGGCGCCGGCTGCGCCTGCTCGCGGCGGGTGCCCTGGCACTGGTGGTCCTGCTCGTCGCGACGGTGGCCCTCCTGGTCGACCGGGGCGCCGAGGAGTCCCCGGAGGCCGAGGCCCCCGAGACCGTCTCGTGCGCCCGCTACGGCCTCGACGGCGTCCGGGTGACGGCCCGCGGGCCCGGCGGGCCCACGGACGGTGCCGTGCTGGACGCCCGGGTGTTCGGCCCCGGGCAGGATCGGCAGGACCGCTTCCAGCTCGAGTTCGAGCAGGAGGGCATCACCAGCTCCTACCACGTCTTCGCCGAGGGCCTGGACTGGGACCGGCCGGTGGGCGTCGTGTACCACTTCCACGGGGACGGGGCCTTCGAGTACGAGAGCCCCGAGTACACCTCCTCCTGCCTGGCCGAGGTCGCCCGGGAGCACAACATGCTGCTGGTGGTCCCGCGGACCCCCGACCGCTCGGGGGACACCACCTGGTGGGAGGAGCGGGACCACAACGGGCAGTGGTTCCGGGCGCTCGTCGAGGAGCGCATCGAGCCGGAGTACGACATCGACCGCTCCCGGACCTGGCTGACCGGGTACTCCGGCGGGGCCCAGTTCATCAGCCAGGAGCTGCTGGCGGACCACGTCGACCTCGTGCCCGGCGGCGGCGCGATCATGATGGGCGGCGGGCAGGCCCCGGACTGGCCCTCCGCGGAGCCCACCCGCGAGCAGCTCGAGGAGCTGCGCCTGCGCTGGGACGTGGGCACGGAGGACGACGGCACCGATCCGCAGGCCCGGTTCGACGCCCTGTCCGCGGCGTGGGACGGGCACCACTGGTACGAGGACCAGGGCTTCGAGCACGTCCGGATCCGGACCCGGGAGGGTGTGGACCACTTCGGCCTGCCGTACGCCCGCATCCTCGAGCGCATGCTCAGTGCCGCCGAGCAGCGTGCGGAGGCCCAGGGCGGTTCCTAGGGCGCGTTCCACTCGGCGTTTGCTCTAGTAAGCTGGGCGGTGCACCTGTGCACCGCGAGCCGTCGATCATGACATCCGGGCGGGCACCGGGCGCCGTGCCGGGGGGCACGGACCGATCGATCCACGGGGGAACCGACATGTCCGCAGAACGCACGCCGCCGTCCGGGGCGGCCGCCGCCACCGGGGTCCTGACCGGCGGGCCCGGGCCGGGCGCCCCCGAGGCCCGCGGGAGGTCCCGGCGCCTCACCGGTGTCGACGCCGCCCGCGGGTTCGCCCTCTTCGGCATGGTCGCCGTGCACACGCTGCCCCTGTACAGCGAGGAGACCGGGGATCCCACGCTCACCTGGACCCTGTTCGCGGGCCACTCGTCCGCCCTGTTCGCCACCCTGGCGGGCGTGAGCCTGGCCTTCACCACGGGCGGCCGCACCCCGCACACCGGCCGCCGGCGCACCGCCTCCCGCTGGGCCCAGGTCGGCCGCGCCGCGATCATCGGCCTGGTCGGATTCCTCCTCGGGTTCCTGGTGCTGCCGTGGGACAACATCCTCGTCTACTACGGGATCTTCTTCCTGCTGGCCATTCCGTTCCTCGGCCTGCGGATCCGCTACCTGCTCCTCAGCGCCGGCCTGTTCGCGCTGTTCTCACCGCTGCTGATGCAGCTGTCCCTCGACCACCTCCCCGCCCACGTCTACGACAACCCCAGCCTGCTGGACCTCGTCCAGGACCCCGGTGGCGTCGTGGCCCACCTCTTCCTCACCGGCTCCTACCCCGCGCTGCCGTGGATGACGTTCGTGTGCACCGGGATCGCCCTGGGCCGGATGGACCTGGGGAACCGCCGGGTCCAGGCCGCTCTGGCCGCCGTGGGGGCCGCACTCGCCGCCGTCACCTGGGCCGGCTCCGCGCTCGCGCTGCGGCTGGGCGGCTACGACGCCATCGCCGGCGCGACCCCGTGGATGACCGAGTCCCAGATCGACGAGGTCATCGTCTTCGGTGCCGACCCGGAGCTGCCGACCACCACGCTGTGGTGGCTGCTCGTGCCCGGCGCGCACTCGAACACCCCGTTCTCCCTGCTCCTGAGCCTGGGCGTCGCGCTGCTCACCCTGGGCGTCTTCCTGCTGCTGCCCCGCACGGTGGACCGGGTGCTCACTCCTCTGACGGCGATGGGAACCATGACCTTCACCCTCTACGTGTCCCACCTGCTCGTCATGTGGCTGGAACTGTTCTGGGACGCCCCCTACCTGTGGTTCTGGGGGCAGATCCTCGCCTTCGCGGTCGTGGCGGTCCTCTGGCAGCGCCGTCTGGGCCAGGGTCCGCTGGAGAAGGTGGTCACCCGGTCCACCCGCGCCATCTCGCGCTGCGTCCTGGCCCGCGGCGGGGACGGGGCACGGCCCCCGGCCTCCCGGTCCGCGACCGGAGGGCCGGACCGGCCCTAGAAGCCGACGACGCCGGAGGCCCGGGCCGCGGGCAACCGACCACCGGGAGGACCACCTCGAGGGAGCAATCGGGCTCCGGGTCCGTCCACTCGTCGGCGCGGCAAGAGCACCAAGGCGCAATGTGGCTCCGACCTGCGTCATCATCTGTTTGTCGGCGCCGAAGCGGGAGTAGATTGACGCCACCTGTCACTGCGTTCCCGGCTCGACCGGACCGATCCAGAACCTGAGCCCTGCAGCACAGGAGAACTCGAGCCGTCCTTCTGCGGAAGAGCCGTGGAGCCGTGCTGATGCATCGGGGGATGCGCCATGACCGAAGACCACCTGCCGCCGGACACCGCTCGTCACAGCTCACGGCCCGGACCTGCCGGCGGGCAGAGATCACCCGTGCCTGCCTTCGGCTCCACCGGAGGCAGGCACAACATCAGCCGCGGTGCGCGACGGGTGGCCGGAGTCGACGCGGCCCGAGGGTTCGCCCTTCTCGGGATGACGGCTGTGCACACGCTGGACCTGTGGAACGACGACGCAGGGCGGGCGACCCTCAACGGTCTCCTCTTCAGCGGAAAGTCCTCCGCCCTGTTCGTGACCCTAGCCGGCGTCAGCCTCGCGTTCGTCTCCGGAGGCCGTGCACCGAGCGCCGGACGCAGGATGGTCGCCGCTCGATGGTCCGTCGCCGCCCGAGCGGTGGTGATCGCCCTGGTGGGTCTGCTCACGGGACTGCTCGATCCCGAGCCGGAGAACATCCTCGTCTACTACGGGATGTTCTTCCTCCTGGCCATCCCGTTTCTGCACCTGCGCATCAGATATCTGCTGCTCGGTTCCGCGCTCTTCGCGCTCCTGGGCCCCTTGCTCGTGTGGTGGGCCAGGACGTCGTTGCCCAGTGCGGACGCGTACGAGGACCCCACGATCGTGGATCTCGTGACGCACCCGTTGGCCGTGGGCTCCAACGTGCTGCTGACCGGTGCCTACCCCGCTCTGGCATGGATGACGTACCTGTGCGCAGGACTCGCGCTGGGGCGGATGGACCTGAGGAGTGTCCGGGTGCAGGTCCGACTCGTGCTCGCAGGCGGCGCGCTGAGCTGTCTGGCGTGGGGATCGTCCCTTCTCGCGCTGCACGTGCTGGGCGGCTACGACGCGATCCGGCGGGCCACTCCGTGGATCTCGGAGCGGACCATCGACCAGATCGTCGTGGTCGAGCCGGACTCGCAGATGCCGACCACCACCCTCTGGTGGCTCGTGGTGCCGGGGCCGCACACGAACACGCCTCCGGCCCTTCTCCTCTGCCTGGGAACAGCCGTGGCGACGCTCGGACTGTTCCTCCTGGTGCCCCGAACGGTGTCCACATGGCTCCTGCCCCTTGCCGCGATGGGCTCGATGACATTCACCCTCTACACCGCACACCTGGCGTTCATGTCGTTCGACGTGTACGAGAACGCGCCCTCGCTGTGGTTCTGGGCCCAGATCGCCTGCTTCGCGCTCTTCGCCGTGCTGTGGCAGCGCACGGTCGGGCAGGGCCCACTGGAAAAGGTCGTCTCAGCGGTGACCCACGACGTTCGCCGGCGCGTGCTCGCCCGGGACACGGCACCCGACACCCCCGCCTGAGGCGGCGCCCGCCGTGGCTGTCCCCGCGGCACACGAGGTGTCCGCGGACCGGGCGTGCTGCCGAGCCGGTGGCTCAGAGCCCCAGCGCGGCCTCGAGCTCGCCGCGGATCCGGCCGAGCCGCTCCTGCGCCTCCGCCCGGGCCGCAGGCAGCCCGGACCGGCCGACCACGGGGGAGACCACCTCGAGGTAGCACTTGAGCTTCGGCTCCGTCCCGGACGGGCGCACGACGACCCGGGCGCCGTCCGCGGTGAGCAGGCGCAGCCCCTCGGTGGGCGGCAGCCCGGTGCCCGGGGAGGCGAGGTCCACGACCTCCACGACGTCGGAGCCGCCCAGCGCGGCCGGCGGGGCGTCCCGCAGGGCGGCCGTCATGGCCGGGATGCGGGCCAGGTCCGCGACCCGGACGCTCAGCTGGTCGGTCGCGTGCACCCCGTGGGCCAGGGCGAGGTCGTCCAGCACGTCCAGCAGGGTCCGGCCCTGCCCGCGCAGCTCGTCGGCGAGCACCGCCACGGCCACGGCCGCGCTGATCCCGTCCTTGTCCCGGACCACGTCCGGGGCCACACAGTAGCCGAGCGCCTCCTCGTAGCCGTACACCAGCCCCGGGACGCGGGCGATCCACTTGAACCCGGTGAGCGTCTCCCGGTGCTCGATCCCGGCCGCCGCCGCGATCCGGCCCAGCAGCCGGGAGGACACGATCGAGTTGGCGAGCACGGCGCCGGCGCGGTCCGCGCACCGCGCCGCGGCGGCCTGGCCGAGCAGCACGCCGACCTCGTCGCCGCGCAGCATCCGCCAGTCCTGCCCCGGGCCGCCGGGCACCGGGACGGCCACGGCCACCCGGTCCGCGTCGGGGTCGTTGGCGAGCACCAGGTCCGCACCCACGGAGCGGGCGGTGGCCAGGGCCAGGTCGAGGGCGCCGGGCTCCTCGGGATTGGGGAAGGCCACGGTGGGGAAGTCCGGGTCCGGCTCGGCCTGTTCGGGGACCAGGTGGACGTCGGCGAGACCGGCCCGCCGCAGGGCCTCCGTCGTCGTGCGCCCGCCCACCCCGTGCATCGGGGTCAGCACGATCCGCAGGGGCCGCCCGGTGCCCGGGTCCCCGGGGACGACGGCGGGGAGCACGGCGTCGAGGTAGTCCCGCTCGACGGCGTCCGGCAGGACGGTCCAGCCGTCCTGCGCCCGGGGGATCTCCGCGACGGGGCCCACGGCCTCGATCCGCTGGGCGATCATCCGGTCGTGCGGGGCCACGATCTGGCAGCCGCGCGCCTCGGGCTCCACGGCCCGGCCGCCGAGGTAGACCTTGTAGCCGTTGTCGGCCGGCGGGTTGTGGCTGGCCGTGACCATCACGCCGACCTCGGCATCGAGGGCCCGCACCGCCCACGCGAGCACGGGGGTGGGCAGCGCCGAGGGCATCAGCAGCGTCTCGATCCCGGCGGCCGTGAACACCGCGGCGGTGTCCCGGGCGAAGACGTCGGAGGAGTGCCGGGCGTCGTAGCCGACCACCGCGCGGGGGCGCCGGGCGGAGCCCGCCACGGCGTCCACGGCCAGCACGTGGGCGGCCAGCCCCGCGGCGGCGCGCAGCACCACCACCCGGTTCATCCGCATCGGCCCGGCGCCCATGGCCGCCCGCAGGCCCGCGGTGCCGAACTGGAGGGTGCCCGAGAAGCGGTCCGCGAGCTCCGCCCGCGCCGCGGCGTCACCGGTCGCGGCGGCCTCGACGAGGCCCGCCAGCTCGGCGCGGGTGACTGGGTCCGGGTCGGCGGCGGCCCACGCGCGCGCGGCGTCGAGGAGCTGCGGCTCGGGGCGGGGATCGGTGGTCATGGCGCGGCCTCCTGGGGACGTCCGGTGCGCCGGGCCGGGATCCCGTCCCGGCCCGGGCCGGTTCAGAGCTGGGCGACGATGCGGGCGAGCAGCCCGGAGATCCGGGCGCCCGCGGCCCGTCCGGCCTCGAGGACCTCCTCGTGGGAGAGCGGGGACGCGGAGATCCCGGCGGCCTGGTTGGTCACCAGGGAGATGCCGAAGACCTCCATCCCCGCGTGCCGGGCGGCGATGGCCTCCAGGGCGGTGGACATCCCGACGAGGTCGGCGCCCAGCACCCCGGCCATCCGGACCTCGGCCGGGGTCTCGTAGTGCGGGCCGGGGAACTGCGCGTAGACCCCTTCGTCGAGGGTGGGGTCGACCCCGCGGGCCAGCTCCCGCAGCCGCGGGGAGTACAGGTCGGTGAGGTCCACGAACGTGGCGCCCTCGAGCGGGGACCGGCCGGTGAGGTTGAGGTGGTCGCTGATGAGCACCGGGGTGCCGGGGCCCCAGGACGGGTTCAGCCCGCCGCAGCCGTTGGTCAGGATCATGGTGCGCGCCCCGGCGGCGGCCGCGGTGCGCACGCCGTGGACCACCGGGCGCACGCCCCGGCCCTCGTAGAAGTGGGTGCGGGCGCCGATCACCAGCGCGTGCCGGCCGGCCGCGGTGCGCACGGAGCGCAGCGTGCCCACGTGGCCCTCGAGGGCGGGCGGGGTGAACCCGGGGATCTCCGCGGCCGGGACCTCCGCGACGGTCTCGCCGATCAGCTCGGCGGCCTGCCCCCAGCCGGAGCCGAGGGTCAGGGCGATCTCGTGCGTGCCGACGCCGGTGGCCCGGCGGAGAGCCTCCGCGGCCTCCTGGGCGAGCTCGAAGGGGTCGGCCGGGTCGGCGCTGTGCTTGGTGTCCACGCGGCCCAAACTACCGCATGGTCGCGGGCCGGCCAGGCGCGGCGGGGCCGGTTCCCGCGGGAGAGCAGCACCTGCAAGAATGGCCGGGTGACTGCACACAGCGAATTCTCCATCCAGAAGCTCGTCATCATCGGAGGCGGTCCCGGCGGCTACGAGGCCGCTCTCGTCGCGGCCAGCCTCGGCGCGGACGTGACCATCGTCGAGCAGCAGGGCCTGGGCGGCTCCGCGGTGCTGACGGACGTGGTGCCCTCCAAGACGCTCATCGCCTCCGCCGACGCGATGACCCGCTTCGCCGAGGCCGCGGACCTGGGGGTGCACGTGCGCGGCGGCAGCATGGACGGCGACGAGATCAACCACCTCGGCGTGGACCTGGAGAAGGTCAACACCCGCCTGCTGCGCCTGGCGGCGTCCCAGTCCCGGGACATCAAGCGCGGGCTCGAACGGGTGGGGGTGAAGGTGATCGCGGGCACCGGCCGGCTGCTCAGCCCCACCAGCGTGCAGGTCACCACCGAGGACGGGCTGGAGTACGCCCTCGACGCACAGGCCGTGCTGCTGGCCGTCGGGTCCCTGCCGCGCGAGCTGCCCTCCGCGAAGCCGGACGGGGAGCGGATCTTCAACTGGAAGCAGGTCTACCACCTCACCGAGGTCCCCGAGCACATGATCGTGGTCGGCTCCGGCGTGACCGGCGCGGAGTTCGCCTCGGCCTACCGGGGCCTCGGGGCCGAGGTCACCCTCGTGTCCTCCCGGGACCAGGTGCTGCCCGGGGAGGACCAGGACGCGGCGGCCGTGCTCGAGAACGTGTTCGAGCGCCGCGGCATGAACGTGCTGAGCCGCACCCGCGCCGACTCCGTGGAGCGCACCGAGAACGGGGTGGTCGCGACCCTCTCCGACGGGCGCAAGGTCGCCGGCTCGCACTGCCTGCTCGCGGTGGGCGCGATCCCCGCGACCGACGACCTCGGCCTGGAGGAGGTCGGCGTGGCCCGCGCTGACTCCGGGCACATCAAGGTGGACGGCGTCTCCCGCACCACCGTGCCGGGCGTCTACGCCGTGGGCGACTGCACGGGCGTGCTCCCGCTCGCCTCCGTGGCGGCCATGCAGGGCCGGATCGCCGTGGCGCACCTCATGGGCGACGCCGTGAAGCCGCTGCGCACGCACCTGGTGGCCTCCAACATCTTCACCTCGCCGGAGATCGCCTCCGTGGGCGTGAGCGAGAAGTCCATCGAGGACGGCACCTACCAGGCGGACACCATCATGCTGAAGCTGTCCACCAACCCCCGCGCCAAGATGATGGCGGTCGAGGACGGCTTCGTGAAGATCTTCTCCCGCAAGGGCTCCGGCACGGTGATCGGCGGCGTGGTGGTGGGCCCCCGCGCCTCCGAGCTGATCTTCCCGATCTCGCTGGCCGTCACCCACAAGCTGCACGTCGACGACCTCGCCGACACCTTCACGATCTACCCGTCCCTCACGGGCTCGATCTCGGAGGCCGCCCGGCGCCTGCACGTGCACGTCTGAGTCCTGCACCGCACGAGAACGGCCGCATCCCCGTCGGGGATGCGGCCGTTCTCGTGCTGCCCTCGGGTCAGCGGCGGGTGACGACGTGCGCCATGTCGACGTCCTTGGTCTCGGGGGAGAACCAGAGCGCCACGAGGGTCAGCACGGCGCCGAACGCGAGGTAGAGGCCGACGGAGCCCACGCCGTAGCTGGCGTTGAGGGAGACGGCGACGTACGGGGTGATGGCCGCGCCGAGGATGGAGGCCACGTTGTACGCGACGCCGGAGCCGGTGTAGCGCACGTTCGTGGGGAACAGCTCGGGCAGGATCGCGGACATCGAGCCGAAGGTCAGGCCCATCAGGGTCATGCCGACCGTGAGGAAGAACAGCACGCGGGCCATGCTGACGTCCTCGCCGGTGCCGACCGCGGCCGGGTTCATGAGCATCCCGAAGCTGAGCCCGAAGAGCAGGATCGCCGAGGTGATGACCAGCTGCGAGCTTCGCCGGCCGAAGCGGTCGGCCACCCACCCGGAGACGGGCACCATCGCGGCGAACAGGAGCACGGAGAGCAGCTGCAGCACGAGGAAGTCCCGGTAGGGGATGCCCAGGCCGCCGTTGTCGGGGCTGCCGATGCCGTAGGAGAGGATCCAGGCGGTCATCAGGTAGAAGAGCATGTAGGTGGCCAGCATGATGAACGTGCCCTGCACGATCTGCAGCCAGGAGCTGCGGAAGGCCTCGACGATCGGGGCCTGCACCTTCTCGCCCTGGTCCAGGGCCTTCTGGAAGACCGGGGTCTCCTCGAGCTTGAACCGCACCCACAGGCCGAGGACCACCATGACCACGGAGGCCAGGAACGGGATGCGCCAGCCCCAGGTGAGGAACGGGTGGTCCGTGCCCTGGTCGGCGACCGAGACGAAGCCCATCACGAGGGTGAGCACCAGGAAGAAACCGTTGGCCAGGATGAAGCCGAACGGGGCGCCGAGCTGCGGCCACATGGCGGCGCGCGCCCGCTTGCCCTCCTCGGCGTACTCGGTGGCCAGCAGGGCCGCACCGGACCACTCGCCGCCCAGGCCCAGGCCCTGGCAGAAGCGCAGGATCGTCAGGATGAGCGGGGCCCAGATGCCGATTGAGTAGTAGGTGGGCAGGAGGCCGATGAGGAAGGTCGCGATGCCCATGGTGAGCAGGGCGCCGATCAGGGTGGCCTTGCGGCCGATCCGGTCGCCGAAGTGCCCGAAGATCACGGAGCCGATCGGGCGGGCCACGAAGGCCGCGGCGAAGGTGGCCATGGAGGCGAGCAGCTTGGCCGTCTCGTCCTCGCCCGCGAAGAACAGGGCGGGGAACACGGCCACGGCCGCGGTGGCGTAGACGTAGAAATCGTAGAACTCGATCGTCGTGCCCACGAGGGACGCGAGGATCACCCGGCTGCGGGGCACGCGGTCGGACAGGGGGAGCGAGGGGGCGGACGCGCCGGTGGCGTCCTGCCCGGTCACCGAAGAGGACATGGGGAAACCTCGGTCGTAGCGGTGGGCGGGGACAAGACCACGATGCTACGCGGCGACGTCCGCATGCCGGAGACTCTGTCTCACATCCTGGTACGCCGGTCGGTCCACGGCTCGTGGACGGTGAGGGCCGCCCTGGCTTCCTCGCCGCCGGGCGCCAGCGGGACGTCGAGGATCCGCCAGCCCGGCAGCGGGTGGCCGGGGAACCGGCCGGCACCCACCCGGTCCACGGAGGGGTCGCGGGAGAGACCGGCGCCCAGGGCCTTGAGCAGGGACTCCTTGCGGGCCCACACCCGCGCGACGGCGGCGGGCCGGCGCCGCCGCCGGGTCCAGGCGAGGCGGCGCCGCTCGGCCGGGTGCAGCACCAGGGACATCTGCTCGGCCCCGGCGGGGTCGGGGACGCGCTCCACGTCCACCCCGAGCTCCCGCGGGCCCGTGGCCAGCAGGACGTGCCCGCCGCTGGAGGACAGGGAGAAGTGCAGTCCGGGCACGGCGGGCTTGCCGTTGCGACCGGCGGCCCCGGGCGCGGGTCCCAGGGGCACCGCGGCTGGGGCGGTCCCCAGCCGCTCGGCCAGCACGGCCCGCAGCAGACAGCGCCGGGCAAGGAACGCCTCGCGGTCCTCCTCGCGCAGGTACCTGTCCCGGCGGGCCCGCTCCGCGGGATCCAGCCAGGAGGCCTGCACGGTGCGCGCCCACGGCATGAGGTCGGGCACGCTCGCCCGGACCAGGACCACGTCGCCCGCCCGGCGTGGCGCGGGGACCGGCACCCAGGGCGGTCCCGGGGGAGCCGTCACGGCGGGGCGCTCACAGGCCGGCCCTCACCGGGACCGGCCGGGCGCGGCGCACGCCTCGAGGTCCGCGAGCAGCCGGTCCCGGTTTCCCGCGAGCGGGTGGTGGCCCCCGGGGTATTCCCGCCGCTGCACGGGCCCGGTGGCGACCGGCGGCCAGGCGTCCATGCCGGCGGCGTCCACGGTGTCGTCCTCCGTGCCGCGCAGCAGCAGCAGGGGCGCCCGGACCGGGGCGGGGAGCCGGTCGTGGGCCATCGAGAGCCGCAGGTCCGCGCGCAGGGCGGGCAGCTGCAGGGCCAGCAGCTCGGGGTTCGCCAGCACCGCCTCGGGAGTGCCGCCCAGCCGCCGCAGCCACCGGGCGAGCGCGTCGTCCGCGACCGGGTCGCTCGGGTCGAGCCCGGCCCGCAGGTCCTCGTCCTCGACGTCCACGGCGCCGGGGGCGGTCTTGGCGGACAGCGCGAGCAGCGCCACCCGGACGCCCTCGCGGTGCTCGAGCCGCGAGGCGAGCTCTGCCGCCACGGAGGCGCCCATGCTGTGGCCCAGGACCACGAGCGGGACGTCCGGGGACGCCGCGGTGGAGGCCCAGGGGGCGGCGGCCACGGCCTCGGCCGCCTCCGCGGCGAGGTCGGCCACCGAGCCGGCCGGCGGCTCCCGGAAGCGGTTCTCCCGGCCGGGGTACTGGACGCCCAGCACGTGCACGTCGTCGCGGACCAGGAACCGCCAGTAGCCGGCGGGCGCGCCGGAGGGCGGGCAGCAGAGCACCCGCAGCCGGGGGGGCCGGGCGGGGGCGCCGCTGCGCAGCCGGTCCTGCGCGGAGAGGTCCACGAGGCAGCGCACGGGGGAGCCGGTCGGTCGGGTGCTCATCGGGGCCGGGCTCGGGCGCGTCAGGAGATGGTGGCCAGGACGGCGCCGGCGGAGACGGTGTCCCCGGGGCTCACGGACAGCCCCGAGACCGTGCCGGACTTGTGGGCCGTGAGCGGCTGCTCCATCTTCATGGCCTCCAGCACCAGCACGAGGTCGCCCTCGGCCACCTCGTCGCCGTTGTCCACCGCGATCTTCACGATGGTGCCCTGCATCGGGGAGCTCAGGCTGTCGCCGCTCGCCGCCGCGGCGCCGCCGCCGCGCGCCGCGCGGGACTTGCGGGGCTTGGCCGCGGTCCCGTTGGGCTTGGCCGCCCCGGGCAGGGCGGGCAGCACGACCTCGAGGCGCTTGCCGGAGACCTCGACGACGATCGACTGGCGCTCCTCGGCCTCCGGCGCGGCCTGCGGGACCCCGTCGAAGGGCGGGATGGTGTTGTCGAACCCGGTCTCGATCCACCGCGTGTGCACCGCGAACGGGGCGCCGTCGGCGGGGGCGAACGCGGGGTCGGCGACCACCGCGCGGTGGAAGGGGACCACGGTGGGCATGCCCTCGATGCGCAGCTCGTCCAGGGCCCGGCGGGAGCGCTCGAGCGCCTGCTGCCGGGTGGCCCCGGTGACGATCAGCTTGGCGAGCATGGAGTCGAAGTTCCCGCCCACGGTCTCGCCGGCCTGGACGCCGGAGTCCACGCGCACGCCGGGCCCGGCGGGCAGCTCGAGGGCGGAGATGGTGCCGGGGGAGGGCATGAAGTGCCGTCCGGGGTCCTCGCCGTTGATCCGGAACTCGATCGAGTGGCCGCGGACCTCCGGGTCGTCGTAGCCGAGGACCTCGCCGCGGGCCAGCCGGAACTGCTCGCGCACCAGGTCGATGCCCGTGACCTCCTCGGAGACGGGGTGCTCGACCTGCAGGCGGGTGTTGACCTCGAGGAACGTGATGGTGCCGTCCTGGCCCACCAGGAACTCGCACGTGCCCGCGCCCTGGTAGCCGGCCTCCCGCAGGATCGCCTTCGAGGACGCGTAGAGCAGCCGGTTCTGCGCCTCGGACAGGAACGGCGCCGGCGCCTCCTCCACGAGCTTCTGGTTGCGCCGCTGCAGGGAGCAGTCGCGGGTGGAGACGACCACCACGTTGCCGTGGGCGTCGGCCAGGCACTGGGTCTCGACGTGCCGCGGGGCGTCCAGGAAGCGCTCGACGAAGCACTCGCCGCGGCCGAACGCCGCGGTGGCCTCGCGGACCGCGGACTCGTAGAGCTCCGGGATGTCCTCGCGGTCGCGGACCACCTTGATGCCGCGGCCGCCGCCGCCGAACGCGGCCTTGATGGCCAGGGGCAGCCCGTGCTCGTCGGCGAACGCCAGGACCTCCTCGGCGGAGCCGACGGGGTCGGTGGTGCCGGGCACCTGTGGGGCGTCGACCTTCTCCGCGATGTGCCGGGCGGCCACCTTGTCGCCGAGCTTCGCGATGGCCGCGGGCGGGGGCCCGATCCAGGTCAGGCCGGCCTCGAGCACGGCCAGCGCGAACTCCGCGTTCTCGGACAGGAAGCCGTAGCCGGGGTGCACGGCGTCGGCGCCCGAGCGGGCGGCGACGTCGAGGATCTTCTCGGCCACCAGGTACGAGTCCGCGGCGGTGGACCCGCCGAGCCCGTACGCCTCGTCCGCCATGCGCGCGTGCAGGGCGTCCCGGTCGGGGTCGGCGTACACGGCCACGGAGGTGATGCCCTCGTCGCGGGCGGCGCGGATCACCCGCACCGCGATCTCTCCGCGGTTGGCGACGAGCACCTTGGTGATGGGGCGGATGGCGCCGTCCGCGGGGTTCTTACCGGTCACGTCTCACTCCTTGTCGAATCCTCCGATGCACTGTATTCCCCGCCGCGAGCAATCGCCCAACCACCCGGCGGCCGACCGGAAATGCGACGCCGTTTCTGTAGGAGTCCTACAACTCCGCACGGGGTCTCCGGGCGGTCCCGGCGGCGCGGAGCCCTCAGCGGCGGGCCGTCCACAGCTGGGGCACGCCCACGCCCGCCCGGGCGAGCAGCGTCCGCAGGGTGCTCAGGCTCAGGCCGACGACGGCGTGCACGTCTCCCTCGACCCGCTCCACGAACGCCGCGCCGAGGGAGTCGATGGTGAAGGACCCGGCCACCTCCAGGGGCTCGCCGGTGGCCACGTAGGCGGCGACCTCGGCGTCGGACATCTGCGCGAAGAACACCTCGGCGCTCGCGGGGGCGCCGCCGCTCCAGCCGGTGCCGCCGTCCGCCGGGCTGCGGGTGTCCACGAGCCAGTGGCCCGTGTGGAGCACGCCCGAGCGCCCGCGCATGGCCTGGATCCGGGCGGTGGCCGTCGCGGCGTCCCGGGGCTTGCCGTGCACCTCGCCGTCGAGCTCGAAGACCGAGTCGCAGCCCACCACGAGGGCGCCGGCCGCCTCGGGCAGCGCGGCCACGGCCTCCGCCTTGGCGCGGGCCAGGACCATCGCGGTCTCCTCGGCGCCGGTCACCCCGCGCTCGCGGACCACGGCGTCCTCGTCCACGTCCGAGACGAGCCGGTCGTGGCCGATCCCGGCGTCGGTCAGCAGCTTGGTGCGGGCGGGGGAGCGGGAGGCGAGGACGAGGCGGGGAGTCACCGTCCCAGGATACGCAGGCGGCACGCGCGCGGGGCCGCGTCCGGCCGGGAGGACGCTCGTCCACCGGCAGGGCGCGGCCCCTCGCGGTCGCCCGGGCCCGGGAAGGGCCGCGGCGGCCTAGAAGAAGCCCTGGGCGTCCTCGGAGTAGGAGACCAGCAGGTTCTTGGTCTGCTGGTAGTGGTCCAGCATCATCAGGTGGTTCTCGCGCCCGATCCCGGAGGACTTGTAGCCGCCGAACGCCGAGTGGGCGGGGTAGTTGTGGTACTGGTTCACCCACACGCGCCCGGCCTGGATGTCCCGGCCGGCGCGGTAGGCGAGGTTGCCGTTGCGCGCCCACACCCCCGCACCCAGGCCGTAGAGGGTGTCGTTGGCGGTGGCCATGGCGTCGGCGTAGTCGGTGAAGCGGGTCACCGACAGGACGGGCCCGAAGATCTCCTCCTGGAAGATCCGCATCGAGTTCTCGCCCTCGAACACGGTGGGGGAGACGTAGAAGCCCTCGGCGAGGTCCCCGTCCAGGACGTTGCGCTCCCCGCCCACGAGCACCTTCGCGCCCTCCTGCCGGCCGATGTCGATGTAGGAGAGGATCTTCTGCAGCTGGTCGTTGGAGGCCTGCGCGCCGACCTGGGTGTCGAGGTCCAGCGGGTTGCCCTGGACCATGCCCTTGACGCGCTCGACGCCGTCCGCGAGCAGCCGGTCGTAGATCGAGCCCTGGATCAGGGCGCGCGAGGGGCAGGTGCAGACCTCGCCCTGGTTGAGGGCGAAGAACGCGAAGCCCTCCAGCGCCTTGTCGTAGAAGGAGTCCTGAGCGGCGGCGACGTCCTCGAAGAAGATGTTCGGGGACTTCCCGCCCAGCTCCAGGGTCACCGGGATGATGTTCTGCGAGGCGTACTGCATGATGAGCCGGCCGGTGGTGGTCTCGCCGGTGAAGGCGATCTTGCGGATCCGCGGGCTCGAGGCCAGCGGCTTGCCGGCCTCCACGCCGAAGCCGTTGACCACGTTGACCACGCCCGGGGGCAGGATGTCCGCGAGCAGCTCCATGAGCACCATGATCGAGGCCGGGGTCTGCTCGGCCGGCTTGAGGACGACGGCGTTGCCCGCGGCGAGGGCCGGCGCCAGCTTCCACACGCCCATGAGGATCGGGAAGTTCCAGGGGATGATCTGGCCGACCACGCCCAGGGGCTCGTGGAAGTGGTAGGACGTGGTGTTGTCGTCGAGCTGGGAGAGGGTGCCCTCCTGGGCGCGGATGGCCCCGGCGAAGTAGCGGAAGTGGTCGATGGCCAGGGCGATGTCCGCGTTGATGGACTCGCGCACGGGCTTGCCGTTGTCCCAGGTCTCGGCCACGGCGAGCATCTCGAGGTTCTGCTCCATCCGGTCCGCGATCCGGTGCAGCACGAGCGCCCGCTCCGCCACGGGGGTCCTGCCCCAGGCCGGGGCGGCGGCCCACGCGGCGTCCAGGGCGGCGTCGATGTCCTCGGCAGTGCCCCGGGCCACCTCGGTGAAGGGCTTGCCGTTGACCGGGGAGATGTTCTCGAAGTACCGGCCCTGCACGGGCGGCACCCACTGCCCGCCGATCCAGTGCTCGTAGCGGGGCTTGAAGCTGACCTTGGAACCCTCGGTGCCGGGCTGGGCGTAGACGGTGGTGAGGGACTGGGTTTCGACGCTCATGGTGACCTGCTCCTTGTGCGGGACGGTGCTGCCGGCACGGGCGCGGACCCCTCGGGTCCGGACCGGCCTGTGATGCAGCTCACGCTACGCAGGGCCACGTTGCACGCACGTTGCACCGGGCGCCGGGGCAGGTCAGCGGCGCAGCCGCTCCAGCTCGAGCACCGCCCGGGCGCGGGCGGGGGAGCGGGCCGGCAGGAGGCGCAGCAGCAGCGCCCACGCCTCGGCGTCGTCGGCGGCCTCCGGCAGCGTCAGGTACTCGCGCACGGCCTCGGCCGAGCCGTCGGCCAGGACGGCCTCGCGCAGCAGCCCGGTGACGCGGTGGCGCAGCGCCACGACGGACGGCGCCTCGGAGTGCGGCAGCAGCGCCCCGGTGTACTCCCGCAGCGCCCGCCGGTGGGAGCCCCGGGCCAGCAGCTCGAGCACCCGGCCCGCGTCCGAGGCCAGCGGCGCCTCGAGCCGGTAGGGCCGCGAGGCGATCGCCGGGCCGCCCCGGGGCTCCAGCAGGCGGCGCAGCCGCAGCACCTCGGCCCGGACCGTGGTCTCCTGCGCCCGGCCGGCCCACAGCTGCACCGACAGCTCCGCGGTGCTCAGCCCGGCCGCGGCGCAGGAGAGCGCGAGGAGGATCTCGGCGTGGCGCTCGGTCAGCTCCAGGGCCCGCCCGTCCAGGAGCAGCGCCGGCGGGGCGTCGCCGAGCACGCGCAGGAACGCGCCGGCGGCCGGGACCGCGGCGCGGCCCGCCGCGGGGGACGGCCCCCGGTCCGGCGCCGCGGAGCGCAGGGCCAGGGCCAGCTCGGCCCGGGCGGCGCGCACCGCCGCGCCGACCAGCGCCCGCGTGGCGGGGTCCGCGGCGGCGTCCCCGCCGGTGAGGTCCACCGCCCCGAGCAGCGCCCCCGTCCCGGGGTGCAGCAGCGGGGCCGCCGTGCAGGACCACGGCCGGGCCTCGGGGTAGAAGTGCTGGTCGCGGTGCACGGTCACCGGCCGGCGCAGGACCAGGGCCGTGCCGGGGGCGTTGGTGCCCACCGCCGGCTCGGACCAGTCGGCGCCCTCGACGAAGCCCATCGCCTCGGCGCGCCGCCGGGTCGCGGCGCTGCCCCGGACCTGCAGGAGCACCCCGCGGGGGTCCGTCACGGCCACGACCAGCCCGGTGTCCTCGGCCAGGGGGGTGAGGAGCTCGTCGAGCACGGGCATCAGCAGCCGCAGCGGGGCCCGGGCCTCCCGGACGTCGGTGCGGTCCAGCACCACCTGCGGGGTGCAGTGCTCGGGCGCCGCGAGATGGCTCAGCGAGCGGGCCCAGGACAGGCGCAGCTGCGGGTCCGCCGTCGTCGGTCCGTCCGTCCTCACGCCCTCGCGCCCTCCCCTGCTCGCTCCTGTGACGCAGCTCTCACGCCGCTCCTCAGGGTAGCCCGGGTCGCGCCCGGGAACGGCGCGGGGCGGGGAACCGCCGGAATGCGTCGGGCACTCCTCCGGTTCCCCGCCCCGTGCGGTGGGGACGCCTGCGGTGCCGGGCGTCAGCGGGCGGCGGCCGGGGCCGCCTCGGGGCGCGGCTCCGCGGCCCCCGCCGCGGGGGCGGTGCCGGCCGTGGTGCTGCCGGGGAGGGCCTCCGCGGACGCGGGAGCGCCGTGCCCGGCGCCGGTGTCCGCGGCGCCGGCGTCCCGGGGCTCGGCGTCCTCGGGCACGAACGGGTCGCCGGAGCGCGGGGCGTCGTAGAGTCCGCGGTCCAGCAGCCCCTCGCGGTGGGCGACGATGGTGGGCACCAGGGCCTGGCCGGCCACGTTGAGCGCGGTGCGGCCCATGTCGATGATCGGGTCCACGGCCAGCAGGAGCCCCACGCCGTCGAGCGGCAGGCCCAGCGTGGACAGCGTCAGGGTGAGCATCACGGTGGCGCCGGTGGTGCCGGCGGTCGCGGCGGAGCCCAGCACGGACACGAGCGCGATGAGCACGTAGTGGGTGACGTCCAGGTCGATCCCGTAGAACTGCGCGACGAACAGGGCGGCGACCGCGGGGTAGACCGCGGCGCAGCCGTCCATCTTGGTGGTCGCGCCGAGCGGCACGGCGAAGGACGCGTAGGCGCGGGGCACGCCGAGGCTGCGCTCGGCGACGCGCTGGGTCAGGGGCATGGTGCCCACCGAGGACCGGGAGACGAAGCCCAGCTGCACGGCCGGCCACACGCCGGAGAAGTACTGCTTGACGGAGAGCCCGTGCGCCTTCACGAGCACCGGGTAGACCACGAGGGCCACGACCAGCAGGCCGGCGTAGACGGTCGCGACGAATGCCACGAGCCCGCCCATCGAGGTCCAGCCGTACTCGAACACGGCCCGGCCGATGAGCCCGAGCGTGCCGAGCGGGGCGAGCCGGATGATCCACCAGACGACCTTCTGCACCACGGCCAGCGCGGAGCGCACCACGGCCAGGAACGGTTCGGCGGGGGTGCCGACCTTGAGCGCCGCGATGCCGACGGCGGCCGAGACCACGAGCACCTGCAGCACGTTGAAGCCGAGGGAGGTCTGCACGGTCTCCGGGTCCACCACGGAGGAGGAGACCTGCAGGCCCAGGAAGTTGGCGGGGACGATGCCGGTGAGGAAGCCCAGCCACGAGCCCTGCGTGCCGGTGTACGCCTCGGCGGGCGCGGAGGCGCCGCTGCCCGCCCCGGGCTGGACGACCAGCCCGAGCACGAGCCCGACCGTCACCGCGACCAGCGCGGTGATCCCGAACCACAGCAGCGTCTTCCACGCCAGCCGGGCCGCGTCGGAGACCTCCCGCAGGTTGGCGATCGAGGAGATCACCGCGGTCACGACGAGCGGGACCACGGCGGCCTTGAGCAGGCTGACGTAGCTGGTGCCGATGGTGTCCAGCGCCGTCATCAGCCAGTTGGGGTCCGTGTCGGGGTCGCCGCCGAGGGTGTCGGCGACGGTGCCCAGGGCCACGCCCAGGAGGAGGGCGAGCACGATCTGCGGGCCGAAGGAGGTCATCCACCGGGGCAGACGTCGATTGCTTTCTGCGGAAATCATGTGCTCACGATAGGGCGCGGAAATATACATCACCGAATGACGGTGACGAAATGTGACGCTTACATGACGCAGATCACAGGGCCAGTGCGTACTTCAGCGTGTCCAGGCCCACCGAGCCCAGGCGCAGCGCGCGCGTGTGGAAGTCCCTGAGCAGGAAGTCCGGGCCCGCCGCGGCGCGGGCGGCCTCCCGCGCCTGCTCCCACAGCTGCTGGCCCACCTTGTAGGACGGCGCCTGCCCGGGCCAGCCCATGTAGCGCATCCACTCGAAGCGCAGCATCGGGTCCGACATCACGATGTTCGAGCGCAGGAACCGCCACCCGTCCTCGGGCGTCCAGACCTCGCCGGGGCGGGCCCCGCCCAGGGCGTCCCCGAGCTCCGCCGGGATGCGGTAGCCGCAGTGGAAGCCGACGTCGAAGACCACCCGTGCCGCCCGCAGCCGCTGGGAGTCCAGCATCCCCATCCGGTCCCCGGGGTCCTGCAGGTGGCCCAGCTCGTCCATGAGCCGCTCGGCGTACAGCGCCCAGCCCTCCCCGTGGCCCGAGACCCACACGCCCATCCGCCGCCACCGGTTGAGCTCGCCCGAGTTGGCGAGCGCCGTGGAGAACTGCAGGTGGTGGCCGGGAACGCCCTCGTGGTAGACGGTGGTGGTCTCCTCCCAGGTGGTGAAGGTCGCGGTGCCCTCGGGCACGGACCACCACATCCGCCCGGGGCGGGAGAAGTCGGCGCTGGGCATCGAGTACCAGATCCCGCCGTCGTGGGTCGGGGCGATGCGGCACTCGAGCCGGCGCATGGGCTCCGTCAGCTCGAAGTGCGTGTCCGCCAGGGCGTCCACGGCGGCGTCGGAGAGGTCCTGCATCCACGCCTGCAGCGCGTCGGTGCCGTGCAGCTGCCGCGCCGGGTCCGCGTCCAGGGCCGCCATGGCCTGGGCGACCGTGGCGCCGGGGGCGATGCGGTGGGCGAGCTGCTCCTGCTCCGCCACGATGGTGCGCAGCTGCTCCACGCCCCAGGCGTAGACCGTGGCCGGGTCCAGGACGGCGCCCAGGAACTCCTGCAGGCGCAGCGGATACACGTCCGGGCCCACCGCGTCCCGGCGGGGCGCGTCCGCGGCGAGCTCCTGGCCCAGCACGGCGGCGAGGCCCCGGTAGGCGCGCCGCGCCGTCCCGGCGGCCTCCGCGACCTCCTGCCGCAGCCCGTCCGGGACGTGCGGGCTGCGCGCCAGCCGGTCGAAGAAACCGTGCCGTGCCGCGTAGCCGGTGCACTGGCGGGCCGCGTTGCGCAGCTGCGCCGCCGAGGCCGAGCGGCCGAGGGAGCGGGCGTGCCGCAGGCCCAGGACCCAGGAGTCCACGGCGGCGGGCACGGCGCGCAGCTGCCCGGCGAGGTGCGCCCAGTCCTCGGCGGTGCGCCGCGGCAGGTGGTCGAAGACCTCCCGGATCTCCTGCACCGGGGAGGAGATGTTGTTGACCTCCCAGCCCCGCAGCCCCTCCTCGTGCAGCAGCAGCTCCAGGCCGAGGCGCTCGCGCAGGGCGTGGCCGGTGATCCGGTCGACGTCGTCGGCCGGGGCCGCGCGCCCGAGCTCCGCGAGCGTCCGGCGGGCGGCCTCGGCCCGCGCCTCGAGGCCCTCGGGCCCGAAGTCGCGGTACCCGCTCTCGTGCCCGGGGAAGCCGTGCACGGTCGCCTGGGCCGGGTCCAGCTCCAGGGTGCGCTCGAACCAGCGCTCGGCCACGGCGTCGACGGCGGTGGGCTCGCGCCGCCCGGTGCCGAGGGGCGCCGGCCCGGGACCGGCGGTGGACGGATGGTCGGGCCGTTCATCGGTCATGCACGTCACCCTAGCGCCGGGCGCTCCCTAGAATGCGGAGCATGCCAGCCCCTGCGCCGCGCGCGAGCTCCGCGCCTTCCGCCACCGTTCCGGACGGTCCCTCGGGCACCGCCGGGACCGGGCCCGCCCTGCTCGTGGTGCTCGCGGGCGTGGTGGGCGCCCTGCACGTCTGGAAGCTCGCCCCGGCCCTGCCCGTGCTCTCCGCCGAGCTCGGCCTGAGCCTGGTGCAGGGCGGGTTCCTGCTCTCCACCGTCCAGGTGGCGGGGATGCTGCTCGGCGTGGTGGTGGGTTTCTTCGGGGACCGGATCGGGTTGCGCCGGGGCCTGCTGCTCGGGCTGGGCCTGCTCACCGCGGGCTCCCTGACCGGGCTGCTCTCCACGGGGTACGCCCCGCTGCTGGGCTCCCGCGTGCTGGAGGGCGTGGGGTTCATGCTCGTGTCGATCTGCGCCCCGGCCCTGATCCGGCGCACCGTGGCCCCGGCCCGGGTGTCGCTGCTGGTGGGGCTGTGGGGCTGCCACATCCCGGTGGCCGCGGCGCTGTCCCTGCTGCTCGGCGGGCTGCTCAGCGAGGCCCTCGGCTGGCGCACCTGGTGGGCGGCCGCCGCGGCCGGCTCCGCCCTGCTGGGCCTGCTGGTGCTCGCCGTGCTCCCGCCGGACCCGGCCCACGTGGTGGTGCACGGGGTGCGGCAGCGCCTCGGACTGACCCTGCGCGCCCCCGGGCCGTGGCTGGTCGCCGCGATCTTCGGGCTCTACACCGCCCAGTGGAACGGGGTGGTGCAGTTCCTGCCCTCCATGTACGCCGAGGCCGGGATCGCGGCGGGCGCCGCGGCGGGGCTCAGCGCGCTCGCCGCGGGCGTCAACGTGCTGGGCAACCTCGGCGCGGGCCGGGCCCTGCACCGCGGGGTGCGTCCCGTGGTGCTGTGGTGCACGGGCTTCACCGTGCTGGGCCTGGCCGCCGTGGTCGCGTTCGGGCTCGCCCCGCTGCTGGACGAGGGTGCGCGCTTCGGAGCCCGGTACGGCGCGGTCCTGGTCTTCTCCGCCGTGGGGGGAGTGGTGCCGACCACGGCGATCGCGAGCCTCATGCGGCTGGCCCCCACGCCGACCACGGTGGCCACCTCACTGGGGCTGGGCCAGCAGTTCAACGCCCTGGGCCAGTTCGCCGGCCCGCCCGCGGTCGCGTCGGTCGCACAGGCCGCGGGCACCTGGGACCTGACGTGGGCCGTGACGGCGGTGCTCGCGCTCACGGGCATCGCGGTGGCGCTCGTCGTGTCCCGCTGGATCCCCCGGGGGCCGTGAGCACCGGCCCGTCGCACCCGCCCGTGCGAGCCGAGCCCCGCGGGCTCACCGCCGCGGGCTCACTCCTCCGGCCGGCTCCGCCGCCACGCGCCGCGGCCCGGGCGCAGCCGCAGGCCCAGCCGCATCCTGCGGAACTGGTCGCGGCGCCCCGGGGTGCCCTGCGCGTCGGCGTCGCCCCCGCCCGGGCGCGCGAGCAGGACGGCGGTGACGGCGGCGATCTCCTCCGGCGTGGGACTGCCGGCCGTGAAGCGCAGGGACGGGACGCCCTCGACGGGCTCGCGGGCCGTCACAGCGGGATGTTCCCGTGCTTCTTGGCGGGCGTCGTGGCGCGCTTGTCGCGCAGGGCGCGCAGGGCCTTGAGCACCTGCACCCGGGTCTCGGACGGGGAGATCACCGCGTCCACGTAGCCCAGCTCCGCGGCCTGGTACGGGTTGAGCAGGCTCTCCTCGTACTTGCGCACCAGCTCGGCGCGCAGCGCGTCCACGTCCTCGTCGTTGTCGGCGGCGGCCTTGAGGTCCCGGCGGTAGAGGATCTCCACGGCGCCCTGGGCGCCCATCACGCCGATCTGCGCGGTGGGCCAGGCCAGGTTGATGTCCGCGCCGAGCTTCTTCGAGCCCATCACGATGTAGGCCCCGCCGTAGGCCTTGCGGGTGATCAGGGTGACCAGCGGGACGGTCGCCTCGGCGTAGGCGTAGAGCAGCTTGGCGCCGCGCCGGATGATGCCGTTGAACTCCTGGTCGGTGCCGGGCAGGAACCCGGGCACGTCCACGAGGGTCAGGATCGGGACGTTGAACGCGTCGCAGTGGCGGACGAACCGGGCCGCCTTCTCGGAGGCCGCGATGTCCAGCGTGCCGGCGAACTGCAGGGGCTGGTTCGCCACGATGCCCACGGTGTGCCCCTCGACCCGGGCGTAGCCGATCATCACGTTGGGGGCGTAGAGGGCCTGCATCTCCAGGAAGTGCCCGTCGTCGACGATCGCCTCGACCACCGCGCGCATGTCGTAGGGCTGGTTGGCGGAGTCCGGGACCAGCGTGTCGAGGGCGAGGTCCACGTCCGTGACCTCGTCCTCCTGGTCGTGGTCCAGCAGGGGCGCCTCCTGCAGGTTGTTGGCCGGGAGGAACTCGAGCAGCTCGTGCACGAAGTCGAACGCGTCCTGCTCGTCCTCGGCGAGGTACGTGGCCGTGCCCGTGGTCGCGTTGTGCTGGCGCGCCCCGCCCAGGGTCTCCATGTCCACCGACTCGCCCGTGACCGTCTTGATGACGTCCGGGCCGGTGATGAACATGTGCGAGGTCTTGTCGACCATCACGATGTAGTCGGTCAGGGCCGGGGAGTAGGCCGCCCCGCCCGCGCACGGGCCCATGATCAGCGAGATCTGCGGGACCACCCCGGAGGAGCGCACGTTCATGTTGAAGATGTCCGCGAACATGGCCAGCGAGGCCACGCCCTCCTGGATCCGCGCCCCGCCGCCGTCGTTGATCCCGACCACGGGGCAGCCGTTGCGCAGGGCGAACTTCTGCACCTTGACGATCTTCTCGCCGTTGACCTGGGACAGGGACCCGCCGAACACCGCGAAGTCCTGGGAGTAGACCGCCACCAGGCGCCCGTCCACCGTGCCGTAGCCGCTGACCACGCCGTCGCCGGGCAGCTTCTTCGCGGCCATCCCGAAGGCGGTCGAGCGGTGGGTCGCGAGGGCGTCGAACTCCACGAACGAGTCCTCGTCCAGGAGCATCTCCACGCGCTCGCGGGCGGTGTTCTTCCCGCGGGCGTGCTGCTTCTCGATCGCGGCCTGCCCCGCGGGCGCCTCGGAGCGGGCCCTGCGGTCGTGGAAGTCGGCGATCTTGCCGGCGGTGGTCGTCAGGTCGTGGGTCACAAGCACCTCGTGGTCTGGTACGCGGCCGGCCCGGCGGGCCGAGCGGTCCGGTCCGGGGTGGTCTGGGGACCTGCTCACTCTAGTCCGCGGCCGCGGGGGCCTCCGTTGTAGAACTCCTACAAATTCCGGGTCCGGGGCCGGGGGCGCCCGGAGGGCGCTCAGCCGACGCGGCCGAGGACCACCTTCCAGGGCCGGACGGTCCGCTCGGTGACCACCCCGTGGCGCACGAGCGGGTCCTCGTCGGTGAGCCGCTCGACCGCCGCGGCGTCCTCGGCGGCGAAGACCAGCAGCGCGCCCGGCGCGCCGTCGTCGTCGAACGGCCCGGACGCGAGCAGGCGGCCCTGCGCCACGAGGCCGCCGAGGTACTCCCGGTGCTCGGGGCGGCGGGCGGCCAGGACGTCGGCGGGGCCCCCGTAGACGTAGGTGACGGCGAACGTCGTGGGGTGCTCGGCTGCGCTCACGATGGCTCCTTCGGTCTCGAGCCGCGGTCCCGGCGGCCGGACGGGACCGTCCAGCCGGTTCCCGGGGAACCGGGCTACTACTGTGGATGTGGTCCGAAGACTACGCGGACGGCGCCCGGCACCGCGACGCCTGCCCCGCGCCGACCGTCCCCCGACCACCGCCTCGAGGAGAACCGTGCCCGACCCCCGCGCCGCCGACCTGCGCGCCCCCGCCGTGCTCGCCGCCCTGGCGGACCTCGGCCTGGGACGGATCGACGTCCTCGACGAGGTCGGCTCCACGAACGAGCACCTGACGGCCGCCGTCACCCGGCAGGTGCGCGGGCCCCGCCCGGACCGTCCGTGGACCGACCTGTCCCTCGTGGTCACCGGGCACCAGAGCGCGGGGCGCGGCCGGCTGGACCGGGTGTGGACCACCGAGCCCGGCACCGCCCTGACGTTCAGCGTCCTGCTGCGCCCGGCCGACGGCGGCGGTCGGTCGCTGCCCACCCAGCACTTCCCCTGGCTGACCCTGCTGATGGCCTCCGCCGTCGTGGACGCCCTGGAGGAGCTCGCGGCGGCGGGCGCCCGGATCAAGTGGCCCAACGACGTCCTGGTGGACGGGCGCAAGGTCGCCGGCCTGCTCGCGGGCCTCGTCCTGGACGAGCAGCGCCCGCCGGCGGTGGTGCTGGGCACGGGCGTCAACGTGGCCCAGGAGGAGCTGCCCGTGGCCACGGCCACGTCCGTCCGGCGCGCCACCGGCCGCGAGCTCGAGCGCGCCGCCGTGCTGCGGGCCGTGCTGGGTGGGTTCGTGCCCCTCTACCGGCAGTTCTGCGCGGACCCGGCCGCCGCCGTGCGGCCCGGCGGGCCGCTGCGCGCCCGGATCGGCGAGCGGATGGAGACCCTCGGGCGCACGGTGCGCGCCGAGCTGCCCGGCGGCGCCGCCCCCGTCACGGGCACCGCGACGGGCCTCGGCGAGCACGGGGGGCTGCTGGTGCTCGAGGCCGGCGGCGCCCGGCGCGAGGTGACGGCCGGCGACGTGGTGCACCTGCGCCCGGCCCCGGACGCCCCCGGGACGGAGTGAGCGTGCCCGCCCGTCCCGCCCTGCAGCCGGGGGAGCGCGTGCTCGTGTCCACCCGCGCGCACGGCGCACGGCTGACCCGGCCCTTCCTGGTGCTGCTGCTCACGGTCTTCGTGCTCTCCACCGCCCAGCGGGCCCTCGAGCTGCGCTGGCGCCCCGTGGCGGAGCCGTGGACCACGGTGCACGCCGGGGTGGAGCTCACCCTGCTCGTGGCCGCCGCCTGGGTGGTGCTCCGCAGCTGCCTGCGCCCGCTCCTGCGCTGGTGGCGCACCCGCTACGTGCTCACCACCCGGCACCTCGTGCTGCTGCGCCCCGGCGGGGCCCGGCGGACCGTGTCGCTGCCCCTGCACCAGCTGCGCCGGGTCTCCGTGGAGCGCCGGCGCAGCCCCGCCCTCGGCCGCCGCGACGGGCGCGTGGTGGCCGACTTCGGGCCGCTCGGCGGGCTGCGGCTCGAGCACGCCCCGGAGGCGCAGCGCCTGGCCGGGCTGATCCGCCGGGCCGCCGAGGACCTGTGGGCGGCGGGCGACGGCTCCCGCGGGGGTGCGCCGGGGCTCCCGACCACTAGAGTGGACCGCGACGCGGTCGTGGCACCACGCCCGGGCCCGTCCGTCGCCCCGCGCCGAGCGTGGAGCCGGCGGGCCGTCCACCAGGAAGAGGAGTGACGTGTGGCGAGTGAGGACTCGGAGACCCAGGGCGAGCCCGCGCTCGGCCCCCAGACGGCACAGCTGAACCTGAACCTGCACAACCCCGTCCAGGCGAACCTCTACCGATCGGACGAGTCCAAGGCCGCCGTGCAGGCCCTCGAGCAGACCCTCCTGGGCTCGGAGCGCGACCTGCGCCGCCGGGAGGCCGCGCGCCGGGGCGGGCTGTCCCTGCTGTCCGCGCGCAAGGTCTGGCGCGCCCTGGGCTTCCCGAACCTCACCGACGACGACCTGTGGTTCACCGAGCAGGACTCCGAGGCCCTGCGGGTGCTCTCCACGATGGTCCTCGAGGAGAAGGTCACCGAGGAGGCGGCCCTGTCCCTGGTGCGCTCGATCGGGCAGATGACCGACCGCATGGTGGTGTGGCAGGTCGAGGCGCTCGTCGAGGACATGGTCGTCCACCGGGGCATGACCGACGCCGCCGCGCGCCGGCAGCTGCTGCACCTGCTGCCGGACCTCATCGACGCGATCGAGAACCTCCTGGTCTACTCGTGGCGGCGCCAGATGAACGCCGCCGTGCAGCGGCTGGCGATGCGCGTGGAGCGCCCGGACGGCTCGACCGCCACCGGCCCCACGGCCGACGACGGGGCGTCCTCCATCCTCCCGCTCGCGCGCGGGGTGGGCTTCGCCGACCTGGTCTCCTACACCTCGCTCTCCCGGCAGATGAACGAGCGGACCCTGGCGAACCTCGTGCAGCGCTTCGAGAACCGCTGCGCCGAGGTGATCGCCGTGGGCGGCGGCCGGCTCATCAAGACCATCGGGGACGAGGTCATGTTCCTCGCCGAGACCCCCGAGGGCGGGGCCCAGATCTCCCTGGCCCTGGCCCGCGCAATCCGCGACGACCCCGAGCTCCCGCAGGCCCGCGTGGCCTTCGTGTGGGGGCGGGTGCTGCCGCGGCTCGGGGACATCTACGGGCCCACGGTGAACCTCGCCTCCCGGCTCGTGTCGCTGACCGACCCGGGCTCCGTGCTCGTGGACGCCTCGACCGCGGCGGTGCTCTCCGGCGACGACCGCTTCATCCTCCTGCCGCAGCCCACCCGCAACGTGCGGGGCTTCGGCGACGTCCAGCCCGTCGCGCTCTCCCAGGGCGCCGGTCCCGGGCTGGAGGTCGACTTCGAATGAGCGCACCCCTCGTCATCCGCGCCGGTGCGGCCACGGACCGCGGCCTGCGCCGGGAGTCCAACGAGGACGCCCTGGTGGTCACGGCCACGATGTGCGCCGTGGCGGACGGCATGGGCGGGCACGAGGCCGGCGAGGTGGCCAGCGCCCTGTGCGTGCGCACGCTCGGGGCGTCCCCCCTGTTCCAGCTGGAGGACTTCCGGTCCTTCGAGGTCCTCGAGCCGGAGCCGCCCCGGGACATCGCCCGGTTCCGCGCCACCGTGGAGCGCGAGCTGCGCCTGGACCCGGAGATCCCCGACGACGCGATCGAGGCGGTCCGCCGCGTCCGCTCGGTGCTGTGGCAGGCGGACCAGCACATCCAGGACGCCGTCGAGGGCCGGGCGGGCACCACCGTCACGGGCGTGTGGCTGCACCGGATCGACGGGCGCATGCTGTGGATCGTGTTCAACACGGGCGACTCCCGGACCTACCGGCTGGCCGGTCCCGAGGCCGGGGCGGGCGCGGACGGCGGCGGGCCGGTGATCGAGCAGCTGACGGTGGACCACTCCGAGGTGCAGTACCTCGTGTCGATCGGGCAGCTCACCTCGGCGCAGGCGCTCGTGCACCCGCGCCGCAACGTGATCACCCGGGCCCTGGGCACCGGCCAGGTCTGGGAGCCGGACGTGTGGGTGCTCCCGGCCCGGCACGGGGACCGGCTGATGCTGTGCTCGGACGGGCTGACCAACGAGCTGAGCCCCGCCCACATGGCGCGGGTGCTCGCATCGGTGCCCCACCCCAAGGAGGCGGCCGACGTGCTGCTGCAGGCGGCGCTGCGCACCGGCGGGCGGGACAACGTCACCGTGATCGTGGCCGACGCCGTGCGGCCGGGGGAGTACGCCCCCGGCTTCTGAGCCCGTGCCCCGCGGGGCCGCGGCGTCCCCCGAAGTGGGGGCCATCATCGGCCGTCACATCGGGACCGCCCCCGGCGACGCTGTTTACCTTTGAGAACATGGTCGTCTCGCGCCGCTCCTTCGTCCTCTCCGGCCTCGTGCTCGCCGTGTCGGGGGCCCTCGGCGGAACCCTGCCGGAGCCGTCCGGCGGGCGGCGCCCGTTCGTGCTGTGGGGCTCCTCCTCGGCGGCCAGCGCGCTCCACCGGGACCGCCCGCGGGGCTTCCCCGCGGTGCGCATCGAGGACCTGCTGTCGCAGCTGCTGGAGGCGCCGGGGGCCTCGCGCGCGGTCAGCGGCGACCGGTCGTGGCAGACCCTGGCGATGCGCAGCCGCGCCCACCCCTACCTGCCCCGGCTGGGCTCCGGCTACGGGGTCGGCCGGATCCCCGCCCACGGGGAGCTGGTGGTGCCCACCGTGGACGGCCGGGTGCCGGGCGTGCTCGTGCCGGTCCCGGGCACCGTCTCGGGGGTCCCGTGCACGATCCGGGCCGTGGCGCGGGACGGGGACACGGTCGTGCTGCGCCGCGAGGTGCCCGGGGCCGAGGTCGACGTGGCGCCCGCGTCGGCGGCGCGGTGGCGCACCGCGCTGGAAGAGCGGCACCGGGGCCACGTGCACCTGCTGTGGACGGGCAAGAACAACATCGAGGACCCGGACCAGGTCGTCGCCGACACCCGCGCGGCCTGGCAGGTCGAGCCCGGCACGTCCGTGGTGATGGGCCAGTGGCACACCGTGGCCGACCGGCGCGGCACGGCGGGGTGGGAGCAGGTGCGCGGCGTGAACGCGGTCCACCGGCGGGAGTACGGCGACCGGTTCTACGACACGATGGCCGACCTGCGCGATCCCGGGCTGTGGTCCCTGCCCGGCCTGCGGCCCCACCGGATCGGCGCCTCGGCCGCGGACCGCCGCTGGCTGGCCCTGGGGCTGCCGCCGCGATCGGTCGTCGCCGGCGACCGCCGGCACCTCAACGCCCTGGGCAACACGATCGTGGCGCACGGCCTGCACCGCCACCTGACCGGCCCGGCCGGGCTCTACTGAGCGGCTCGCCGCGCGGGCCCCGGGACATCCCGCAGCCCCGGGGCGCGGACCCCTTGTGTGCGGCGCCGGGGCGGCCTAACATACAACCAAATGGTTGTAGAAAATGAGCTGACGGACGACGAGGTCGACCGCATCTTCCGGGCCCTGGCGGACACGACCCGACGGGACATCGTGACGCGGGTGCTGCGGCAGGAGCAGTCGGTCTCCGCGCTGGCGGGGCACTACCGGATGAGCTTCGCGGCCGTGCAGAAGCACGTGGCCGTGCTCGAGCGGGCCGCGCTGGTCACCAAGCGGCGGCGCGGGCGGGAGCAGGTGGTGCACGGCAACGCGGCCACGCTGCGCCGGGCGGCCGGGCTGCTGGCGGACTACGAGCAGATCTGGCGCGGGCGGGCCCGCGCCATCGAGGATCTCCTCGCCGAGGAGACGCCCCCCGGGGGCCGGGGGGACCAGTAGGAAGGGAGCGAGACATGCCGGTCATCGACGTGCACAAGGACACGGAGGCGCTGACCCTGACGTTCGTCGCGGAGTTCGCCGCGGACGTCGAGCGGGTCTGGCAGGTCTGGGCGGACCCGCGCCAGCTCGAGCGCTGGTGGGGCCCGCCCGGCTGGCCCGCCACCTTCGAGGAGCACGAGCTCGCCGAGGGCGGGCGGTGCCGCTACCACATGACCGGCCCGGACGGGGAGAAGGCCCGGGGCTGGTGGACGGTCACCGCGGTGGACCCGCCGCACCGACTGGAGTTCGACGACGGCTTCGCGGGGGAGGACGGCGAGCCGGACCCGGCCCTGGGCGCCACCCACGGCGTGGTCACCTTCGAGGCCGTCGACGGCCGGACGCGGATGACCACGGTCTCGACCTTCGAGAGCGCGGAGCAGCTCGAGCAGATGTCCGCGATGGGCATGGAGGAGGGCATGCGCCAGGCCATGGGCCAGATCGACGACGTCCTGGCCGGGGCCGTCTCCCGCTGACCGCGCCCGCTCCCGCCCGCGGACGCGGGACGGACGACGACGCCGCCCCGGGACTCCCGGGGCGGCGTCGCCGGGGCGCCCGGCCGGTGTGGTCGGGCCGGGGCGGTGCGGTCGGGCCGGTGCGGTCCGGACGGGGCGCGCGGGTCAGGCGTCCTGGCGAACGGCGGTGTCCGCGGCGGACCCGGTGTCCGCGGGCCGGGCCGCGGTCCCGGCACGGCCCTCGGCCGGCTCCGCGGCGGTGTCCGCGGCCGGCTCCCCGGAGGCCGCGGCCCGCTGCGCCGCCAGCTTCCGCGGTTTGAGCTCGAGCCGGCGCTCGTGCTTGCGCTCCGCCCGGCGCTCCGTGCGCTGCTCCGCCTGCTTCTCGGCCCGGCGCTCCTTCCGCTTCTCCTCCTTCTTCTCCTCCGGGGCCTGCTCGCCCGGGGCGCCGGCGGCCCGGGTGGCGGACTCCCGGCGGGGGGCCTTCTCCTTGACCGGGGCGCCGCCCGAGGCGCGCAGCCGCCGGTAGTGCTCGGCGGCCTCCTCCTGGCGCCGCGCCTCGATCCCCGTGGCGATCTCGGCCCGCAGGTGCTCCGGCTCGAGCTCGAACGCGGCCACGAGGTCGAGCGCGTGCGGGCGCAGGCGGGCGAGCAGCCGGTCGATGTACTCGTCGAGGCTGCGCCCGCGCCGCATCGACAGCCGGCCGTAGGAGAGGTACCACGCGAGGTTCTTCTCGATGAGCCGCAGCCCGAACACGTCGCGCAGCCAGGTGAGCACCCTGCGGGTCCCCGGGTCCTCGACCTGCTCCAGGCCCCGCGTGAAGGCCTCCCACTGCAGCAGCTCCGCGTGGGCGCGGGCCGCCGCGATGAGCTTGTGCTGGTTCTCGTTGAACAGCGCCGCGGCCTCCGCGCGCGGGAGCTTGGCGCTGGGCCGCAGGTTCTCCGCGACCTCGGCGACCATGGTCTGCACCCGGTCCGTGAGCAGCGAGCGCTGCGCGGACTCCTCGCGCAGGGCGTTGACGGAGCGGCGCACGTCCCCGGTGTCCCGGAACGCCTGGCCGAGCTTGCGCAGCCCGGACCGGTGGTACGTGGCCTCGGTGGCCCGGCCCGCCACGTAGCGGGCCATCACCCCCATGTCGACCTGCTTGAACTCCTCCGCCCAGTCGGACAGCAGCCGCTTGGCCACGAGCTGCAGCAGCACCGTGTTGTCGCCCTCGAAGGTCGCGTAGACGTCCAGGTCGTGGCGCAGGGACGTGAGCCGGTTCTTCGTCAGGAAGCCCGCGCCGCCGCAGGCCTCGCGGCACTCCTGGACCGTGTCGAGGGCGCTCCAGGTGGACAGCGCCTTGAGCGCGGCGGCGAGGGTCTCGAGGTCCTGCCGGTTCTCGTCGGTGTCCTCGCGGCCCGAGAAGACGTCGTCGTACTTGTGCAGCAGCTCCTGGTGGGCGAAGTGCATGGCGTAGGTCTCGGCCAGCCGGGGCAGCAGCCGCCGCTGGTGCTGCTGGTAGTCCATCAGCACCTCCTCCTGGATGTCGGAGGACGCGTTGAACTGGCGGCGCTCGCTGCCGTAGCGGATCGCGATGGTCAGGGCGGCCTTGTTCGCCAGGACGGCCGCGCCGTCGAGGGAGACCCGGCCCTGCACCAGGGTGCCGATCATCGTGAAGAAGCGGCGGCCCGGGCTCGCGATGGGCGAGCTGTAGGTGCCGTCCGCGGCCACGGACCCGTACTTGTCCAGCAGGTGCGTGCGCGGGACCCGCACCCGGGTGAAGTGCAGGCGCCCGTTGTCGATGCCGTTGAGCCCGCCCTTGTGGCCGTCGTCCTCCCCGCCCACGCCGGGCAGGAAGTTCCCGTCCTCGTCCCGCAGGTCCACCCAGAAGGCGTGCACCCCGTGGTTCACGCCGAGGGTGACGAGCTGGGCGAAGACCACCGCCGCGCGCCCGTGCACGGCGGCGTTGCCGAGGTAGTCCTTCCACGCCGCCCGGAAGGGGGTGTGGATCTCGAACTCCTCCGCGGCGGGGTCGTACGTCGCGGTGGTGCCGATCGAGGCGACGTCGGAGCCGTGGCCGATCTCGGTCATCGCGAACACGCCCGGGATCCGCAGGTCCCGGATGTCGGCGAGCCAGCGGCGGTGGTGCTCCTCGGTGCCGAGGTTGAGCACGGCCGAGCCGAACAGGCCCCACTGCACGCCGGCCTTGATCTGCATCGACGGGTCCCCGAGCAGCAGCTCCTCGAACCCGGAGACGTTGCCGCCCGGGTCGTCGTGCCCGCCGTACTCCTCGGGCAGCCCCCGGCTCATCGCCCCGTGCTCCACCAGCAGGTGCAGCTGGCCCAGCACGCGCTCGCGGTGCTCGTGGTGGCCGAGCTCCGGCTGCTGGTGCAGCCGCTCGTCGAGCAGCATCCGGCGGGTCTCGCGCCGGACCTCGGCCCAGCGCCCGAGCAGCACCTCGCCGAGGGCGGCGACGTCCACGGCGGGCGCCGGGATCGCGGCGTCGTCCGCGGCGGTGGACCCGGTGGTGGATCCGCCGGTGGTCCGGGCGGTGGTCGGTCGGTCGACGGTGGTGGTCATGTTCGCTCCTGTCGTGGGTGACCGGCGGTGGCCGGTGCGGTCACGGGGTGGTCGGGGCCGGCGGCGGTCCGCGCCGGCCCGGGTGGTGGTCAGGTGGACGGCCGGTCCGGCACGGGCGCGCCGGGCGGGCGCAGGCCGTCGACGGCCCAGCCCACGATCAGCTCCGTCATCCGGGCGCGGGACGGGCGCCGGGTGCCGTCCGGGGTGTTCATCCAGGCCTCGCCGGCACCGCGGACCATGCCGATCGTGGACGCGGCCCAGTAGCTGAGCACCGGCTCCTCCAACCGGCGCTCGGCGGGGGTGTGGCGCACGTGCGCCTCCGCGAGCAGCCCGCTGACGGACTCGGTGAACTCCTGGATCAGCCAGCGCTCGCCGGCGTCCGGGGCCGGGGCGTCCTCCTTGCCGGAGCGCTCCCCGCGGGTGCGCTCGGCCCGGTGCCGCTCGTGCCGGGAGCGCCCGGGGTCGGGGGAGAGGGCGACGACGAAGCGGTACACCGACGCCGAGCGCTCGATGCTGAGCAGGTACTCCGCGACCATCGCCTCGACCGAGTCCTCGAAGGAGCCGGCCGCGCGGGCCGCCTCCTCGAGCCGGTCGCGCATCCGCGTCACGGTGTACTCGCCGACCGCGCGCTGCAGTCCCGCCTTGTCCCCGAAGTACCGGTAGTAGACGGACTTGGACGTCCGGCACGCGGTGGCGATCTCCTCCATGGAGGCCTGCGCGCCGAGCTCGTCCACGGCGCTGCGCGCCGTGCGGATGAGCTCGATCCGCCGCTGGGCGCGGTGCCGGGCCCAGCGGGAGGAGCGGCCGTCCGGGGCGGACGGGCCGTCCTGGGCGGCGGAGTCTGTGTCGTCGACCTGTTTCACGATACCCACGGTATCAGGTATTGTCGTTCGTGACGTGAGCAGCATCACAACACCACCGAGGAGTTTCCTGTGAGCGAGTCCACCCCCGAGCAGACCGTCGAGCCCACCGCGGAGCACACGACCCCCAGCGGCGCCGGGCGCACCGGCGTGGCCCGCCGCGCCGTCGTGGTCGGCGCCAACCGCATCCCCTTCGCCCGCGCGCACGGCGCCTACGCCAACGCCGGCAACCAGGACATGCTGACCGCCGCCCTCGACGGCCTGGCCGCCCGCTACGGCCTCGCCGGGGAGCGGATCGGCGAGGTCGCCGCCGGCGCCGTGCTCAAGCACCCCAAGGACTTCAACCTCACGCGCGAGTCCGTGCTCGGCTCGGTCCTCGACCCCCGCACCCCCGCCTTCGACGTGCAGCAGGCCTGCGCCACGGGCATGGAGGCCGTCTCCACGCTGGTCAACAAGATCCGGCTCGGCCAGATCGACTCGGCCGTGGCCGGCGGCGTGGACTCCGCCTCGGACGCGCCCGTGGTGGTGAGCGAGCGGCTGCGCCGCGGCCTGCTCGAGCTCAACCGGGCCAGGAGCACCCCGCAGAAGCTCAAGGCCCTCGCGCGCCTGCGCCCGGCCGACCTCAAGCCGGTGGCCCCCGGCACGGGGGAGCCGCGCACGGGACTGTCCATGGGCGAGCACCAGGCCCTCACCACCGCCCGCTGGGGCATCTCCCGCGAGGCCCAGGACGAGTTCGCCGCCGCGAGCCACCAGAACCTGGCCGCCGCCTACGAGCGCGGCTTCTTCGACGACCTCGTCACCCCCTTCCGCGGGCTGTCCCGGGACAACAACCTCCGCCCGGACAGCTCCGTGGAGAAGCTCGCCGGGCTCAAGCCGGTGTTCGGGAAGTCCCTCGACGCCGAGGCCACGATGACGGCGGGCAACTCCACGCCCCTCACCGACGGCGCCTCGACCGTGCTGCTCGCCTCCGAGGACTGGGCCGCGGAGCACTCCCTGCCCGTGCTCGCCGACGTCGTGGACGTCGAGGCGGCCGCCGTCGACTTCGTGCACGGCGACGAGGGCCTGCTGATGGCCGGCGCCTACGCCGTGCCCCGCCTGCTGGCGCGCCAGGGCCTGGCCCTCGACGACTTCGACTTCGTCGAGATCCACGAGGCCTTCGCCGCGACCGTGCTCTCGACCCTCGCCGCGTGGGAGGACGAGCAGTTCGGCCGCGAGCGGCTGGGCCTGGACGGCGCCTTCGGCACCGTGGACCGGAGCCGGCTCAACGTCACGGGCTCCTCGCTCGCGGCCGGGCACCCCTTCGCCGCGACCGGCGGGCGCATCGTCGGCACCCTCGCCAAGCTGCTGCGCGAGCGCGCCGACGAGACCGGGCGCCCGGCCCGCGGACTCATCTCGGTCTGCGCCGCCGGCGGCCTGGGCGTCACCGCCGTCCTCGAGGCCCGCTGAGCCCCCCGCCCGCCGACGTCCCCGCCGACCCCCACAGCAAGGACCTCTTCCATGGCAGACACCTATCTCGACCTCGTCAGCTCCGGCCCCGGCGGCAGGCTCGCCCGGCAGCTCGGGCTGCCCGCCCCCGCCCGGCTGCGCCGCCACCGCCCCGGGGACCCGCTCGTGCCCGGCCCCGTCCTCGTGCTGGGCCGGGGGGAGGAGGCCGACCGGATCGCCACGGCCCTGCTCGGCTGGGACCTTGACGTCCGGCGCCATCCCGACGACGTCCACCGGTTCGGGGCCGTGGTGCTCGCCCTGACCGAGCTCACCCGGCCCGCGGACCTGGCCGAGCCCGCGCTCGGCCTGGGCGGGGTGCTGCGCTCGCTGGCCCCCGGCGGCCGGGTGGTCACCGTGTCCCGGCCCGCGCCCGGCATCGGCACGGGCGCGGCCTCGGCGACGCCCGCGGCGGCGGAGCCGCTCGACCCGGCCGTCGCCGCGGCCCGCCAGGCGGTCGTCGGCCTCCTGCGCTCCACCGCCCAGGAGATGCGCGGCGGGGCCACCGCCAACGGCGTCCTGCTCGCCGAGGGCGTCGACCCCGGGGCCCCGAGCGTGCTGGGCGCCCTGCGGTTCCTGCTCTCCGGGCGCAGCACCTTCGTCTCGGGACAGTTCGTGACGGTCGGCGACGACGCCGGGGCCCTGCCCGCCGACTGGGAGGCCCCCCTGCGGGGCAGGGTCGCCGCCGTCACCGGCGCGGCCCGCGGCATCGGCGCGCAGATCGCCCGCACGCTCGCCGACGCCGGCGCCCACGTCGTCGTCGTCGACGTCCCCGCCGCGGGCGAGCCGCTGGCCGCGCTCGCCAACGGGATCCGTGCCGTGGCCCTGCAGCTCGACGTCACGGACGAGCACGCCGGGGAGCGGATCCTCGGGCTCGCCCGGGAGCGCTTCGGCCGCCTGGACGTGGTGGTGCACAACGCCGGGATCACCCGGGACAAGCTGCTGGCCAACATGGACGAGTCCCGCTGGTCCTCGGTGCTCGCCGTGAACCTCGAGTCGCAGCTGCGGATGAACGAGCAGCTCCTGGCCGGGGAGGGCCTGGGCCCGGCCCCGCGGATCGTCTCCCTGGCCTCCACGAGCGGCGTGGCGGGCAACCGCGGGCAGACCAACTACGCCGCCTCCAAGGCCGGGGTGATCGGGATGGTCGCCGCCGCCGCGCCCCGGCTGGCGCGGCGCGGCGGCAGCATCAACGCCGTGGCCCCCGGGTTCATCGAGACGGAGATGACCGCCCGGATCCCGGCGGCCCGCCGCCAGGTCGCCCGCCGGCTGAACTCCCTGCAGCAGGGCGGGCTGCCGGAGGACGTGGCCCAGGCCGTGCTCTTCCTGGCCACGGACGCCGCGGGCGGCATCAACGGGCAGACGCTGCGCGTGTGCGGCCAGAACCTGGTGGGGGCGTGAGCATGGCCGGCGACCGGTACGATACCGTGGTCCTCGACGAGGTCCCCTCCCTCGGGGGGCTCTACGCCCGCGCCGCGGCGGCCGCGGCGGGCGGCCTGCTGCCGCGCGGGCTCACCGGCCGGCTGCCGGGCCGGCGGCCCGCACGCCCCGGCGGTGCCGCCCCGGGCGCCCTGCCCGCGGTGGCGCACGTGGTCGAGGCCGTGGTGGTGGACGCGGCCGGGCACGAGGCGTTCTGCCGCACGGTCGGCGCGCCGCCGCGCGAGGGCCCCGGCGGGACGCAGGCTTTCTCCGGGTACCTGCACGCCCTGGCGTTCCCCGTGGCGATGAGCGTGCTGACCCGCCCCGACTTCCCGCTGCCGGTCCTCGGCATGGTGCACCTGGCCAACGAGGTCGAGCACCGCGGGGCCGTGACGGTGGGGGAGGACCTCACGGTCACCGCCTCCGCCGAGCGGCTGCGTCCGCACCGCTCCGGCGCACAGGTCGACGTCGTCGCCCGTCTGGCGCGGGCGGACGGCGAGCCCGTGTGGACGGGCCGCTCGAGCTACCTCGCCAAGGGCGTGCACGTGCCCGGGACGGCCGGCGACGCCCCGCGCGAGGAGTTCGTGCCGCCGGCCCCGACCGGGCACTGGCGGCTGACGGCCGGCACCGGGCGGGACTACGCCGCGGTGAGCGGGGACTGGAACCCGATCCACCTCTCCGGGCCCACCGCCCGGGCGCTGGGCCTGAAGGGGACCATCGCCCACGGCATGTACTCGGCCTCGCGCGCCCTGGCGGAGGTCGGGGTGCCGCCGGGGACGCCCTTCCGCTGGACGGTGGAGTTCGCGGCCCCGGTCCTGCTCCCCGGGACGGTCGCGGTCGCGATCACCGACGACGGGCGGGGCGCCGGCTGGCGGGGCTCGCGCTACGCCGGCTGGGACCCGCGGCGCCGGCGCCCGCACTTCACGGGCACGGTGGTCCGGCTGGAGGGCTGACTGTGAGGATTCCTTTTGCAGCCCGATGGTGCTGGGCTGTGGGCAGGTGATCACGAGCGTGACCCTT
>NZ_JAVFWZ010000093.1:0-573 GCF_040981245.1 Kocuria cellulosilytica
CGCCAGGGCCGTCATCACGATGGGGCGCAGCCGGCGGGTCGCACCCTTCTCGATGGCCTCCTCCAGGTCCATGCGGTGCTCCCGGCCCCGGTACTGGTTGATGAGGTCGATCAGCACGACCGCGTTGGTCACCACGATGCCCACGAGCATCAGCACGCCCACCAGCGAGGCGAGGCCCAGCGGCACCCCGGAGGCCAGCAGCGCGAGCACCGCGCCCGTCGCCGCGAAGGGGATCGAGACCAGCAGGACCAGCGGCTGGACGAGGGACTTGAAGGTCGCCACGAGCACCACGTAGACGATCGCGATCGCGGCGAGCACGGCGAGGCCCAGCTGCCGGAACGTGGTCTCCTGCTCCGTGGCGGCCCCGCCCAGCTCGGCCGCCGCGCCCTGCGGCAGGTCCAGGCCCGCGAGCGCGTCCCGGACCTCCCCGCTCGTGGCACCGAGGTCGTCGCCGCCCGGGGTGACGGCCACGGTGGCGGTGCGCTGGTCGTTGCTCGAGGTGATGGTCTCGACCGTGAGCGCCTCCTCGACCTCGGCCAGCTCGTCGAGGCGGACGGTCCCGCCCGCGGCCGG
>NZ_JAVFWZ010000094.1:0-573 GCF_040981245.1 Kocuria cellulosilytica
ACCGGATTCTCCAGGGGTACCTCTGCCCGGACCATGCGGCCTCCACACCTGCTACGCACATGACGAAGCACCGGCTGCGCACAATACGACCCCGGCGCTCGCAGCACCGAGAAATGAGACGACCTCCACGATGTCAACATGGAGGTCGTCGCGGCCACGGAAGCCTGCCCATGGCGGCGGGAACCCTGGTCATGGGCGCCCCTCCCACCTCGGATCGACACAGCCGGGAAGGAACCGGTCACCGTCCACTGTCATCCCCCCCCCCGGGGAAACCTCGTGCCGCACACACGGCTCCTGGGCGTGGGCGCAGCACGGTCGTGCCAAGCATCCTGATCCACCCATGACCCGCGCCAGTGCGGGCGATTCCGCCCGCCCGCCGGTGGCATGGACATCGAGAAACTACTCCACCCCTCACCTGCCCTCTCAGAGGGGCGGGCGTGTCGCCTGCGGGTAGAGGGTCTCGCCTCGGGCCAGCATGGCCACGTACTGCTTGATGCGCCGGGCGCGGGTCTGCGGGCGTTGGGCGGTGGTGACCCGGTACAGCACGGCATACCGGTTCTGGGCGCTCAAGAC
>NZ_JAVFWZ010000095.1:0-572 GCF_040981245.1 Kocuria cellulosilytica
GCCAGTTCGTCCAGGCGGGCCACCAGGTCCTCGCGGCCGCCCACGTCCAGGCCCGCGGCCGGCTCGTCCAGCAGCAGCAGCTCGGGGTCGGTCATCAGCGCCCGGGCCACGAGCACGCGCTTGCGCTCGCCCTCAGAGAGGGAGCCGAAGCGGCGCTCGGCCAGGTGGCCGATCCCCCAGGCGGCCATCAGCTCCTGCGCCTGGGCCTCGTCGGCGTCGTCGTAGCTCTCGGTCCACCGCCCGGTCACGCCGTAGGCGGCGGTGACCACGCAGTTGAGCACGGTCTCCCCCTCGGGGATCTGGGCGGCCAGCACGGTGGAGCTCAGCCCGATCCGGGGCCGGAGCTCGAACACGTCCACTGCGCCCAGGATCTCGTCGAGGATGTCCACCATGCCGCGGGTCGGGTGCAGCCGGGCGGCCGCGATCGACAGCAGCGTGGTCTTGCCGGCGCCGTTGGGGCCCAGGATGACCCACCGCTCGCCCTCGTTGACGACCCAGTCCACGGACTCCAGCAGGGTCTTCTGTCCACGGACCACGCTGACGTCCACCATCTCCACCACAGCACTCATATC
>NZ_JAVFWZ010000096.1:0-570 GCF_040981245.1 Kocuria cellulosilytica
CGGCGGCATGGACGGCCCGGCAGCCGGGGCTCGGCCGACCGCGAGTCCGCGGGAGCGGGCCCGCTCCTGGTCACCGTGCCGGTGCGGCACTGCATGAAGGCGGCGAACACGACGATGCAGGCCGGCGCCGCGTACGGGCGCACCGCGGAGCCCTCGGGGAGGGCGGGACAGCTGACGGCGAAGCCCGTGAGGGACCAGATGGTCCCCGCCGGACCGGTCCTGAGCAGCGTCCTGCGGACGACGGACCGCAGGAGGTGGATCGCCGGACCGGCGGCGGCGACTCCGGCACCGTGAGCATCCCGGTCCACAGCACGAGCAAAGCCCCGGCGCCGGACGGGGTCCGGCGCCGGGGCGAGTGCGGGATCAGCGGTAGAGGTCCGGCTTGGTCTCCAGGTGCACGGGCACGATCTCGCCGGTGGCCTGCGCCTGCACGCCGGCCTCGCAGCAGGCGGCGGTGGCGTAGCCGTCCCAGGCGGAGGGCCCGCCGAGCTCGCCGCGCGCCGCGGCGTCGGCCCAGTCCTGCAGCTCCAGGTCGTAGGCGTCGCGGAAGCGCTCCTCGAAGCCGGGGGT
>NZ_JAVFWZ010000016.1:0-25985 GCF_040981245.1 Kocuria cellulosilytica
CATCGCCCGAGATCTCTACCGGCTGCTGGAGCACCAACCCAACCCGGCTTGACGGACGATAGGAGCGTCCCGCCGCCCGCCCGGAGTCCCCTCGGGCGCCGGACCGGGTGCCACGATGGGGGCAGCCCCGAGGAAAGGATTTCCATGCAGCTCGACCTCCAGCTCGTCAACGCCACGGTCCTGACCATGGAGCCGGGCCGCCCGACGGCGTCGAGCCTCGGCGTGCACGGCGGGCGGATCGTGGTCCTCGACGACCCGGACGTGCCGGCGGCCGAGACCGTGGACCTCGGCGGGGCCACCGTGCTGCCCGGGTTCGTGGACGCGCACTGCCACACCACGTGGTTCGGGCTCGGCCTGGCCGAGGTGGACCTCTCCGGCTGCACCTCCCTGGACGAGCTCTACGGGGCCCTGGAGCGCGGCATGGCCGCGAAGCCGCAGGACGAGGAGTGGCTCATGGCCACCGGCTTCTACCCGGCCACCGTGGGCGGGTCGCTGCCCGACATCGACGTCCTGGACCGCATCACCGGCCGCACCCCGCTGTTCGTGCGGCACACGTCCGGCCACGCGGCGGTGGTGAACTCCGAGGCGCTGCGCCGGGCGGGGATCCTCACCCCGGGCACCCCGGACCCGGTGGGCGGGCGGGTGGTGCGGGACGGCACCGGACGCGCCACGGGCCTGGTCGAGGAGACCGCCCAGGCGGTGGTGCAGGAGCTGTTCCGTCCCCATCCGGTGGACCGGATCGTGGCGGCGCTCGACCGCGCCACGGCCCGCTACGCCGCCGAGGGGATCACCACGTTCGCGGAGGCCGGGGTCGGCGCGGGGTGGATCGGGCACAACCCCTCCGAGCTGCTGGCCTACCAGCAGGCCAGGGACGCCGGCGCCCTGCACGCGCGGGCCCAGGTGATGCCGGTGCTGGACGTCCTGCACGACATCGGCGGGCTCGGGGACGGCTCCGTGCGCGGGCTCGACCTCGGTCTGCGCACCGGCTTCGGCGACGACGAGCTGCGGCTCGGGCCGGTCAAGGTGTTCGTGGACGGCTCGCTGCTCGGGGAGACCGCCGCGGTGACCGAGGCCTTCTGCGGCGGCCACTCCACCGGCTACTTCCAGGAGAACCCGGAGCAGATGGCCGAGGCGATCCACGCCGCGTACCGCGCGGGCTGGTCGGTGGCCGCCCACGCGATCGGGGACCGGGCGATCGACTTCGCGATCGACGTGATCACCCGGTGCCAGGACGAGCACGGGCGCCGGCCGGTGCCCAACCGGATCGAGCACGCGAGCATCACCCGGCCCGACCAGCTGCCGCGGCTCGCGGCCGCGGGGATCGTGGTGACCCCGCAGATCGGCTTCCTGCGCCCCATGGCCACCCAGTTCCGCCGGCTGCTGGGCGCCGAGCGCACGGACTGGACCTACCGGGGCCGCAGCTTCCTGGACGCCGGTGTGCGGATCGCCGGCAGCTCCGACCGCCCGGTCGCCGACGGCGACGTGCTGCGCTCGGTCCAGGCCTGGACCGACCGCCTCGACGGCGACGGGCGGCGGTTCGGCCCCGCCGGGGAGCGGCTCGACGTGCTGGAGGCCCTCGCCGCCTACACGTCCGAGGCGGCGAAGGCCCTCGGGATGTTCGACCGGATCGGCTCGCTCGCCCCCGGCAAGCTCGCGGACCTGGTGGTGCTGGAGGAGAACCCCCTCGAGGTGCACCGGCGGGGCGGGTCGGTGGAGCACATCGGGGTCCGCGCGACCTACCGCGGCGGCCTGCGCACGCACGGCCCGGCCTGAACGGTCCCGGCCGGGCGGGCCCGCCCCGGACCCCGCTCAGCCCTCGACGAGGATCCCGTCCTCGTCGGCCCACACCGTCCGGCCCGGGCGGAACGTGACGCCCTCGATGACGACCGGCACGTCCTGCTCCCCGACGCCGTCCTTGGCGGACTTGCGCGGGTTGGAGCCCAGGGCCTTGACCCCGAGGGGCAGCCCGGCCAGGGCCACCCGGTCCCGGACGGGGCCGTTGACGATGACCCCGGCCCACCCGTTGCGCACCGCGGACTCCGCGATCATGTCCCCCATGAGCGCGGTCCCCATGGAGCCGTGGCCGTCCACCACGAGGACCGCGCCCTCGCCCGGCGAGTTGAGCACGGCCTTCACCAGGCCGTTGTCCTGGAAGCAGCGGACCGTGCGCACCGGCCCGCTGAACGCGGCCCTCCCGCCCAGGTCGAGGAACTGGCGCGGGCAGGACATCAGCTGCTCCCCGCGCTCGTCGTAGAGGTCGGCGGTGGTGAACGGGCGCGGGTCGGTCATGAGCTGCTCCTGAAGCATCCGAGGGCGGTTCCGGCACCAGCCTAGCGACCGGCCCCGCCCCGTTCGGTCCCGGCGTACTCCGCGGGCGGACCCGGGGCCTGCGCCCGCGGGTCGCCGACGGTCGTGCCCAGCGGGATCTCGTCGATGAGCAGGGACAGCACGAGGCACCCCGCCGCGACGGGCAGGCCCCACAGGAAGATCGGGGGCAGCGAGTCGGCGAAGGACTGCGCGACGGCCTCCTGCACCGGGGCGGGCAGGGACGCCAGCACCTGCGGGCTCAGCGCGTTGACGTCGAGGGAGGGCAGGCCGCGGCCCGCGAGCGCGCCGTCGAGCCGGGCCACGAAGACCGAGCCGAACACGGCGATCCCGAAGGACGCGCCGATCTGGCGGAAGAAGTTCGACGACGACGTCGCGGCCCCCACCTCCGCGGGCGGCACCGCGTTCTGCACGATCAGCACGAGGTTCTGCATGAGGCAGCCGATGCCCAGGCCGGTGACGGCCATTCCCGCGGCGGTCAGGGCGTACGGGGTGGTCTCGTCGACCAGTGAGAGCAGGAGGAGCCCGGCGGCCATCACGACGGAGCCCAGCACGGGCCAGTGCTTGTAGCGCCCCGTCCGCGCGATGCGGCGCCCGGTGCCGATCGTGCCGACGAGCATCCCGGCCGTCACGGGGATCATCATCAGGCCCGCCCGGGTCGCCGACGCGCCGTCGACCATCTGCAGGTAGGTGGGCAGGTAGGTGATGGTCGCGAACATGATCACGCCCATGCCGACGGCCGCCGCGGTGGGCACCACGAAGTTGCGCACGCGGAACAGGTGCAGGGGGATGATCGGCTCCGGGGCGCGGCGCTCGACCAGCACGAACAGCACGCCGAGCGCCAGGGCCGCTCCGGCGAGGCCGAGGATCCGCGGGCTCGACCACGCGTACGCCGTGCCGGCCCACGTGGTGAGGAGCACGAGGGCCGTGCTGCCCAGCGCGAGCAGCGCCGTGCCGAGCAGGTCGAGCCGCACCGGCCCCCGGGGGACGTGCGGCAGGTGCAGGAAGCGCGGGATGAACAGCAGCGTCACCAGCCCCAGCGGCAGGTTGATGTAGAACACCCACCGCCAGCTGACCAGGTCCGTGAGGAACCCTCCGATCAGCGGTCCGCTCACCGAGGCCAGACCGAAGGCCGCCCCGATCACGCCCATGTACTTGCCGCGCTCGCGGGGGGAGACGAGGTCCGCGATGATCGCCTGCGCCCCGATCAGCAGGCCGCCGCCGCCGAGGCCCTGCAGGGCGCGGAAGGCGATGAGCTGCGTCATGTCCTGGGCGGCGCCCGAGAGCACCGAGCCCAGCAGGAAGACGACGACGGCCACGAGGAAGATCCGCTTGCGCCCGTAGAGGTCGCCCAGCTTCCCGTAGACCGGCAGGCCCACCGTGGCGGCGAGCACGTACGCCGTGACCACCCAGGAGATCCGGTCGAGCCCGTCGAGGTCCCCGACGATCGAGGGCAGTGCGGTGGCCACGATCGTCTGGTCGAGTGCGGCCAGCAGCACCGCCATGAGCAGGCCCAGGAAGGTCAGCAGCAGTCGCCGGCGCTCCGTGCGGCCGGGGTCGGCGGCCACGGGATCGGCGGCCACCGGGTCAGCGGTCGATCTTCAGCACGGAGCCGTTCGTGACGTCGACGAAAACGTCCACCGAGTTGCCGTCCGGCTCGTCGAGCTCGACCTCCCACACGGTCGTGCCGTCCTCCGTCTCGAGCTGCGCCTCGTCGAGCGTGCCGTTGACCGTGTCCAGCGCCGTGCTCAGCCCGTCCTCGAGGGGCACCTGGACCCGGGCGAGCTTCTCGCGGTCGTCGCTGTCGAGGCTTCCCTCCTCCTCCTGGCTGATCACGTCCTCGCCGTCCTCCGAGACGTACAGCTCGTGCTCGCGGTCGCCGGCGGCGACGGCGACCTGCCAGCTGGCCGGGCTGTCCTCCCGCCCGATCTCGAACGCCTGGGCGTCCCCGCCCACCGCGTCCTCCGCGGCGGCCACGGCCGAGGCCACCACGGCCGCCTCGCCGCCGGCCGTGGTGTCCGCGCCGGGGCTGCCCGAGGGCGAGGCGCTGCCGGACGGCGAGGCGCTGCCGCCGGTGGCGTCCTCCCCCGGGCTCGCGCTGTCGTCCGGGCTCGCGCTGTCGTCCGGGGTGGCGGTGTCCTGCGCCGGGGCACCGGTCTCGGCCGGGGCGGTGGTGCCGCCCTCCCCGGCGCCACCGCCGCCCTCGTCGCCGCCGCAGCCCGCGAGGAGCAGGGCGGCGAGGGCCAGCGCGGCCAGGGACAGGGGCCTTCTGTCAGTGTGCTTCATGATCTGGATTGTTCTCCCCGGCGGGCCCGCTGGCAAGGACGTGACCGGGCACGGACCCGCCCGGTGCGCACCCCCCACCGGGCTCACAGGCGTCCCGTCTACTATCCTGGAGAACGCCTGACCCGGGACCGGGGGCATGCGCACCGCGATCGACGCCAGGAAGGAGGCGGCATGGGATTCCTCGAGAGCCTCGAGAAGAACATCGAGAAGGCCGTCCGCACCGCCTTCTCCACCGGCTCCCGGAAGCGGGTGGAGGCGGTCGAGATCGCCAGCGCCCTGCGGCGGGAGCTCGACCACGAGGCGTTCACGATCTCCGCCGGCCGCACCATGGCCCCCAACGTCTTCGTCGTGGAGTTCTCCGACGAGGACTTCCCCCGCGCCCAGGACTGGGGCACGCCGCTCGCGGAGGAGCTGTGCGACGTGGTCATCAAGCACGCCCGCAGCCAGGCCTACACCCTCCAGGGGGCGGTGAAGGTCTCCTTCACGCGCAACCCGGAGGTGGAGGCGGGCGAGTTCCGCGTCCACTCCTCGGCGCAGCGCACCGCGGAGTCGCCCAACACCCCCTCCACCCCGAGCGGGCAGCGCATCGCCCGCGGCCACCGGCAGGAGGAGGACGAGCCGACGCGGGCCGTGCCCGTGCAGCACTGGATCCCGGTGCTCGACGTCGAGGGCGCGCGGTTCTCCATCAACGCGGACTCGATCGTGCTGGGCCGCTCCGCCGAGGCGGACATCACCGTGGAGGACACCGGGGTGTCCCGCAAGCACCTCGAGATCCGGCGGCAGGGCGAGCACTTCGTGGCCGTGGACCTCGGCTCGACCAACGGTTCCTACGTGGACGGGGAGCGGGTGATCGGCCGCACCGAGCTGGTCAACGGTTCCGTGATCACCATGGGTCGGACCAGGATCACGTTCCGCCTCCTGACCCCGAAGGGGAACCGCTGAATGTCCGAACTGACCGTCACCCTGCTCCGCTTCGGGTTCCTGGCCCTCCTCTGGATCTTCATCTTCAGCATCGTCGCCAGCCAGGGGCGTGACCTGGCGGTCGGGGGGAAGCTCCCCGCGGCGCTCACGCGCTCCCGCGGGGGCCGCCGGGAGACCGCCGCGGAACCGGCCCCGCCCACCGCCGGCCCCGCCGGCGGGCAGCGCTCCCGCCCCCAGACCCTCGTCGTCGTCGACGGCCCCCTCCGCGGTCGCAGCTACCCCCTGGGCAACGCCCCCGTGCTCCTGGGCCGCTCCCCCGAGGCCACCGTGCCGCTCGGCGACGACTACGCCTCGGGGCGCCACGCCCGGCTGTTCCCGCAGGGCTCCCGCTGGTTCCTCGAGGACCTCGGCTCCACCAACGGCACCTTCGTCGGGCAGCAGCGCCTCTCCCGGGCCGTGCCGCTCGACCCCGGGACCCCGTTCCGGGTGGGCAAGACCGTCCTGGAACTGAGGTCCTGACGCATGGCGATCGCCTTCCGCTACGCCGCGCGCTCGGACGTGGGCCGGGTCCGTTCCAAGAACGACGACTCCGCCTACGCGGGCCGGCACCTCGCCGTGGTCGCCGACGGCATGGGCGGGCACGTGGGCGGTGACGTCGCGTCGGCCTCCGCGGTCATGGACCTCACGAGCCTGGACCGGCCCGACCACCACGGCGACGGCGCCACCGTGCTCACGGACGAGATCCAGAACGCCAACCAGAACCTCGCCAGGCTGGTCCTGGGCAACGCCCGCCTGGGTGGCATGGGCACCACCGTCACGGCGCTGCTGGCGGACCAGGACGAGCTCGTCGTGGCCCACATCGGCGACTCCCGCGCGTACCGGCTCCGGGGCGACGAGTTCCGGCAGGTCACCAAGGACCACACGTTCGTCCAGCGGCTCATCGACGAGGGCCGGCTGCGCCCGGACGAGGCGGAGTCCCATCCGCACAAGAACGTGCTGATGCGCGTGCTCGGGGACGTCGACGCCTCCCCCGAGATCGACGTGGAGACCCTCCGCCCCGAGAGCGGCGAGCGGTGGCTGCTGTGCTCGGACGGGCTCAACGCCGTGGTCCGCCCGGAGACCATCCAGTCCGTGCTGAGCTCCACCGACGACCTCAACCAGATCGTGGACACGCTCGTGGAGCTGACGCTGGACCGCGGGGCGCCCGACAACGTGACCGTGGTGGTCGTCCAGGTCTTCCGGACCGACGACACCGCCCCGGTGCCGCAGGCCGGGGAGGTGCGCGGCGCGGTCCCGGACCCCGACTTCGCCCGCACCTCGGACGAGATCACCGCGGACGCGGCGGGCCCGAGCGCCGACCGGAGCCCGTCCGAGTCCTCGGCCGCCGCGCTGCGCCGCGACCTCGCCGCCCGCCCCCACCTGCTGGTGGGCGCCGCCGCCAACGCCACCCAGACCGGGCGCATCCCCACCGTGAGCGACAGCGTCCTCGAGCGCCGCGCGACCCTGCTCCGGACCTCCGCCCCCGACACGCTGGCCGACCCGCAGGACGTCGAGTCCGCGCTGCACCGGGCGGACGCCACCGTGCCGTCCCCGCGCCGGCGCCGCCACCGGCGCGCCGTCGCCGTGCTCGCGCTGGCCACGGCCGGGCTGATGCTGGTCGCCGGGGCGTGGCTCACGAGCGGCTGGATCAGCTCCCAGTACTACGTCGGCGAGCAGCAGGGCAACGTGGCGATCTACAACGGCGTCTCCCAGTCGCTCGGGCCCGTGAGCCTCAGCGACCTCGAGCGCGCCACGGACCTGCGGGTCGAGGACCTCCCCGGCTTCGCCCAGGACCGGGTGCGCAACGCCATCCCCGCGGACAGCCTCGAGGAGGCCGAGCGGATCGTGCGCGAGCTGCGCGAGTCCGTGCCCGAGGAGGCCACCGGCTCCGAGCCGCGCCCGACCGGGACCGTCCAGCGGGCCACCGCCTCGCCGACCGCCTCGCCCACGCCCTCGCCCGCCGCCTCCCCCGGCGGTGCCGGATGAGCGCCCCCGCCGGGGCCCTCCCCCGCGAGGAGGGCGTGGAGCCCCGCCAGAAGCCGCGGCGGCTCACCGAGCTGCTCCTGCTGGTCGTCGCCGTGGGCATCGGCGTGGGCGCGAACGTCCTCGTGGACCCCGAGCAGCTCGGCTCGGGGGACCCGCACATCCTCCTCTCCGGGCTGGTCCTCGGCATCGGCGCCCTCGTCCTGCACGTGGTGCTGCGGCTGCGGGCCAAGTACGCGGACCCCTACGTGCTGCCGATCGTGGTGGCCCTCAACGGCCTGGGCATCGCCATGATCCACCGCATCGACCTCACCACGGACCAGACGGCGGCGAGCTCGCAGGTGGTCTGGACGGCCGTCGCCATGACGGCCGCCGGCCTGGTGCTCTGGTTCCTCAAGGACCACCGGGTGCTGCGGCGGATCACCTACATCTGCCTGCTGCTCAGCGGCCTGCTGCTGCTCCTGCCCCTCCTGCCCGGTCTCGGCCTGGAGCTCAACGGTGCCCGGATCTGGATCTCCGTGGGCGGGCGCACCTTCCAGCCCGGCGAGGTCGCCAAGATCACCCTGGCCGTCTTCTTCGCGGGCTACCTCTCGACCAATCGCGACCTCATCCTGCTGGCCGGCAAGAAGGTCGGCCCCGTGCGGCTGCCGCGGTTCCGGGACCTGGCCCCGATGTTCGCGGCCTGGATCATCGCGATCGGCGTGCTGGTGTTCCAGCGGGACCTCGGCTCCGCGATCCTGTTCTTCGGCCTGTTCGTGGCCATGATCTACCTCGCCACGAGCCGGCTGAGCTGGATCGTGATCGGGTTGCTGCTCGTGGCCGTCGGAGGGTTCTTCGCGAGCCAGGTCTTCGGCCACGTGGCGGCGCGCCTGGACTCCTGGCTCAACGCCTTCGACCCCGAGGTGTACAACCGTGCCCCGGGCGGCTCCGGCCAGATCGTCCAGGGCCTCTTCGGGCTCTCCTCGGGCGGGCTCTTCGGGCAGGGGCTCGGCCAGGGCCGCCCGGACCTCGTCTCCTACGCCAACTCGGACATGATCATGACCGCGTTCGGCGAGGAGCTGGGGCTGATCGGTCTCAGCGCCGTGCTCGTGCTGTTCTTCCTGTTCGTCACCCGGGGCTTCCGGGCGGCCCTGGGCACCCGTGACGCGTTCGGCAAGCTGCTGGCGGCGGGGCTCTCCGCGGTCATCGTGCTGCAGCTGTTCGTGGTGGTGGGCGGGGTCACCCGCCTGATCCCCCTGACCGGGCTCACCACCCCGTTCATGTCCGCGGGCGGCTCCTCGCTGCTGTCCAACTGGATCATCGCGGCGATCGTCCTGGCGATCTCCCACACGGCCCGCCGGCCCGTGGTCACCGGCCCGGCCACCGAGGCCGACCTCGCGGAGGTCGCCGCCCACGAGGCCGCCCTCCGGGAGGCCGCCCGGCGGGACGACGAGGAGCGCGCCGAGCGCCTCGAGCGCCGCCGGGACCGCCGCCCCCGCAAGGAGACCGGGAGGACCGGGGAGGAGACCGGCACGGCCGGGGAGACCGGCGCGCCGGCGGACGCGGAGCCGGCCGGCGGAGCCCGGCCCGGCGGGCAGGACCCCGGCACCGCGCAGCGCAGCGCCCGGCCCGGCACCGTCCGCCGTCCTGCGGTGCCCGCCGACACCGCCGCCACCGAGCCGATTGCCGCCGCGGGGCCGGGCGGGCGCCGCGACGCCGAGGACGCGGACCACCACGGCGGCACCCCCACCGAGGCGATGTCCCGCCTCACCGACCAGGACCGCAGGGACCCCGGAGGGTCCCGGAGCACCGAGAACGGAGGAGCATCGTGAACCGGGCGATCCGACACACCTGGGTGGCCGGCGTGGCGATCTTCACCGTGCTGCTCCTCGCGCTCACCTACGTGCAGTTCTTCGCGGCGCGCACCCTCGAGGCGCACCCGTGGAACAACCGCAGCCTCTACGACCAGTTCGGCGCGGACCGCGGCGCGATCCTCGTGGACGGTGACCCGAAGGCGTCCTCCGTGCCCTCGGAGGACGACTTCGAGTACCAGCGCGTCTACACGGACCCGCTGACGTACGGGCACCTGACGGGCTACTTCTCCCTGGTCTACGGCGCCACCGGGCTGGAGGCGGCCCTCGGCGAGGAGCTCTCCGGCGCCTCCGACGAGCAGTTCTACGACCGCGTGGTCTCGATGTTCTCCGGGAACCAGCCCACGGGCGCGTCGGTCGAGCTCACCGTCGACGCGGAGCTGCAGCAGACCGCCGCCCGGGTGCTCGAGGGCCGGAAGGGCTCGGTCGTGGCGCTCGACCCGGAGACGGGGGCGGTCCTCGCCATGGTCTCGAGCCCCGGCTACGACCCCAACGAGCTGGCCTCGCACGACTCGGGCTCCGTGATCGCCGCCGCGGAGCGGCTCAACGCGGATCCCGAGGAGCCCCTCGTCAACCGGGCCGTCGCCGGGGACCTCTACGCCCCCGCCTCGACGTTCAAGATCATCGACACCGTGGCCGCCCTCGAGTCCGGGGACTACACCACGGAGACCCTGATCCCGAACCCCCAGGAGCTGCCCTTGCCCGGCACCGACGTGACCCTGCCCAACTTCGTGGGCGGCGGGTGCACGGCGCGGGCCCAGGCGGACCTCGAGTTCGCGCTCGAGCAGTCCTGCAACACGCCGTTCGCCCAGATCGCCCTCGACCTCGGGGAGGACAGGATCCGGCAGACGGCGCAGGCCTTCGGCTACGGGGAGGCCCTCTCCGTCCCGCTCAAGGTGACCCCGCCGGTCTTCCCCGAGGAGCTCAACGACGCCCAGCTCGCGCTATCCTCGATCGGCCAGTACGACGTGCGCACCACGCCCCTGCAGGTGGCCATGACGAGCGCCGCCATCGCCAACGACGGCGTGCTGATGAAGCCCCAGCTCGTGGAGACCGTGCGCTCCGCCGACCTGTCCGTGATCGACGAGTTCACCCCGGAGCAGGTGCGCCGCGCCACGAGCGCGGACGTCGCCGAGACCGTCACGGAGCTCATGGTCGAGGTCGTCGACGACGGGATCGCCCGGGGCGCGGCCGTGCCCGGGGTGGAGGTGGCCGGCAAGACGGGCACCGCCGAGATCGGCTCGGAGGAGGGCCTCAACGACTCCTGGTTCACCGGCTTCGCCCCGGCCGACGACCCGCAGATCGCCGTGGCCGTCGTCTTCGAGGACGTCGACGTGGCGACCGGCTCCACCCTGACCACCACGAGCGCCAAGCAACTCTTCGAGGCGGTGTTGAACAAGTGAGACCATCGTCGAGCACCGTCCTGGGCGGGCGCTACGCACTGACCGACCGGATCGCGATCGGCGGCATGGGAGAGGTGTGGAAGGCCAAGGACCGCGTCCTGGGCCGCATCGTGGCCGTGAAGATCCTCAAGGAGGAGTACAACGGGGACCCGAACTTCCTGCAGCGCTTCCGCGCGGAGGCCCGGCACACCGCCCTGCTGAACCACCCCGGGGTCGCCAACGTCTTCGACTACGGCGAGGAGGAGGGCTCCGCGTTCCTCGTGATGGAGCTGGTCCCCGGCGAGCCCCTGTCCAACATCATCGAGCGGCAGAAGACGCTCCCGCCGGACACGGTGCTCAACTACATCGGGCAGACGGCCCGGGCGCTGGCGGCCGCGCACGCCCAGGGCCTGGTGCACCGCGACGTGAAGCCCGGCAACCTCATCATCACCCCGGACAACCGGGTGAAGGTCACGGACTTCGGGATCGCCCGCCTGGCGGACCAGGTGCCGCTCACGGCCACGGGGCAGGTCATGGGCACCGCCCAGTACCTCGCGCCCGAGCAGGCCACGGGCCAGACCGCCACGGGGTCCTCGGACATCTACTCGCTGGGCATCATCGGCTACGAGTGCCTCGCCGGGCGCCGCCCGTTCACCGGGGAGTCCCAGATCGCGATCGCCCTGGCACAGGTCAACGACCCGCCGCCGCCGCTGGCCGAGAGCGTGCCCGAGCCCGTCCGGGCGCTGCTGATGTCGATGCTGGCGAAGGACCCCAAGGACCGCCCGGCCACGGCCGGCGCGCTGGGCACCGCCGTGGACGCCATCCGCCGCGGGGACGAGGACGCCGCGGTCGCGGCCGTGCCCGGGATGCGCCCGTTCCTCGACCTGCCCGACGACGACGCCACCCAGGCGTTCGACCCGGTGCCCGACGAGCCGACCCGGCTGCTGGACCGCGGGGGCACGGCCGCCGCCGCGGCGACCGGAGCCGCCGCGGCCGGGACCGCCCGCCCCATCACCGCCGAGCTGGACGTCGTCGAGGACACCCGGGGCTCCGGGGACGACGGCCGCGGCGACGGCTCGTCCCCGGCCGAGGAGCGCGCGGACCGCCGCTCGGTCTGGGCCTGGCTGCTGCCGGTGCTCCTGGCCCTGCTCGTCCTGGCGGGGCTGCTGTGGTTCTTCCTGCTGCGCGATTCGGCGCCCGTGGGCCCGGAGCCGTCCCCCACGGGGACCGTCTCCACCTCGCCGGTGCCCGGCGAGCCGTCCTCCCCCGCGGCGACGCCCGGCGCGGCGGACACCGTGGAGGTCCTCGCCGCCCGGTACGAGGGGCGCCCGGTGGACGAGGTGGTGCAGGAGCTCTCCGACCTGGGCTTCCCCGTGGAGCGGGAGGGCCGGACCTCGGACGAGGAGGAGGGCACCGTCCTGTCCCTGAACCCCGTGGGGCAGGTGGCGCGGAGCACCACCATCACGGTGGCCTACTCGACGGGCCCGGACACCGTGGAGCTGCCCTCGGGGATGGTCGGCCGGCCCGCCGACCCGCTGATCGACGAGATCAGGCTCCTGGGCGTGAACATCATCCGCTACGACGAGACGACCGAGGACGCCGAGCCCGGGACCGTGCTGCGCACCCAGCCCCTGGGCGGGTCCACCGTGCGCCCCGGCGACACCATCGAGATGTGGGTCGCCGCGGCGCCGGACACCTCCCCCGCCCCCGCCACCGGATCGCCCGCGTCCCCCGCGACACCGACCGGACCCGGCCAGGAGGGCTGAGCCGTGCCGGGCCGGAACCCCGTTCCTCCCCTGATCAACGACCGCTACGAGGTGGGCGAGACCATCGGCCGCGGCGGGATGGCCACCGTGCACCTCGGACGCGACCGGCGGCTGGGGCGGCGGGTGGCCATCAAGGTGCTGCGCCCGGAGCTCGCCCGGGACGGCACCTTCCACGAGCGGTTCAAGCGCGAGGCGCAGTCCGTGGCCGCCTTGAACCACCACTCGATCGTCTCGGTCTACGACACGGGCGAGATCCTCGCGGAGACGGACGAGGGCGTGGACCGGCCGTTCATCGTGATGGAGTACGTGCCCGGCCGGACCCTGCGCGAGCTGATCCACGACAACGCCGTCACGCCCCGGGAGGCCGTGGACATCACGCTCGGCATCCTCGGCGCCCTGGAGTACAGCCACCGGGCGGGCATCGTCCACCGGGACATCAAGCCCGCCAACGTGATCGTGACCCCCGAGCGGCAGGTCAAGGTCATGGACTTCGGCATCGCCCGGGCCGTCGAGGACACCTCACCGGCGCTCACCCAGGCCCAGGCCGTCCTCGGCACCGCGCAGTACCTGTCCCCGGAGCAGGCCCGGGGCGAGTCCGTGGACGCCCGCTCCGACCTCTACTCCACCGCCTGCGTGCTCTTCGAGATGCTCACCGGGCGGGCGCCGTTCGTGGGCGGGTCCTCGGTGGACATCGCCGCCCAGCACGTCCGGGACCGTCCCCCCGCGCCCTCCGAGCTGGACCCGCGGCTCGGCGGGCGCGTGGACGACTTCCTGGCCAGGGCGCTCGCCAAGGACCGCGCCGACCGCTTCCAGGACGCCGGGCAGATGCGCCGGGCGCTGCGCGAGCTGCGCCCCGCGGTGCCGGGGGACCTGGACGCCACCCAGCCGATGCACGCGGTCCAGGGGCGCGACGAGGACACGAAGACCCTCCCGCCCGTTCCGGTGCCGGCCGCTGCGGTGACGGCCCCGCCCACCGCCGTGGGCACGGCCGTGGCCTCGGCACCGGCGGCCGAGGACCCCCCGGGCAGCGGCTCGACCCCTGCCCGGCGCCGCCGGCGGCCCCTGCGCGCGGCGCTGCTCGGCCTGCTCGTCCTCGCGGTCCTCGCCGTCCTCGGGGTCGTGGCCCTCCAGTGGGTCCAGGACCAGCGCAGCGGGCCCGTCCTCGTCGCCGTCCCCTACGTCGCGGGGATGGACGCGTCGGTGGCCGAGACGGTGCTCCGCAACGCGGACCTCGTGCCGCAGCGCGAGGAGGTCTTCGACGACGAGGTGCCCGAGGGCGACGTCGTCGGCACCGACCCCGCCGCCGACACCCAGGTCGAGGAGGGAACCACCGTGGTCCTCGGCGTCTCGAGGGGTCCCTCCGAGGTGGAGGTCCCCGGCGACCTCGTGGGCCGGTCCGAGGAGGACGCCCGGGAGGCGCTGGAGTCCGCCGGGCTCGAGCCCGCCGGGGACACCCGCTCGGTGAACAGCTCGTGGGTGCCCCGGGGAATGCTGGTCGCCACCGACCCGGCCGGTGGGACCACTGTCCGCACCGGCTCCGAGGTGCAGCTCGTGCTGTCCACCGGGCAGGTGACCGTGCCCCAGGTCGTGGGCCTGAGCCGGCAGGAGGCCGTCGCCGTCCTCGGCGCGGACGCGGCCCGCCTGACGGCCGAGGTCGTCACCGCGCCCCGGGCCGGGGTGCCGGCCGGACAGGTCCTCGACCAGAGCGTCGACGCCGGTGGGTCCGTGCCGCAGGGCTCGACGATCACGCTCACCGTGGCGGTCGCCCCCGCGCCCGAGCCGGCCCCGGAGCCGACCTCCTCGCCCACCCCGTCCCCGTCCCCCGAGGAGACGGAGGAACCCGAGGAGGACGTCCAGGAGACGGAGGAGCCGGCCCAGGATCCGCCCGGCGACGAGGAGACGCGGTCCGAGGCCGAGCAGCGGGCGGACGAACGCGCGCGCGAGGAGGCCGAGCGGGCGGACGAGCGTGCCCGCGAGGAGGCCGAGCGAGCGGAGGAGAGGGCCCGCGACGACGAGTGATCCCGGCCCGGGCGGACCTCAGGCGGAGATCAGCGGCGACAGCGGTGCGGCGGCCCGCGCCGCGCCCTTGAGCCCCACGAGCTCGAGCCAGTTGCCGAGCATGAGGTAGCCGCCCTCCGTGAGGACGGACTCGGGGTGGAACTGCAGTCCGTGCAGCGGAGCGCTCTTGTGCCGCAGCCCCATGATCACCCCGTTCGGGGTGCGGGCGGTGACCTCGAGGACGTCGGGCACGGACTGGTCCACCACGGCGAGCGAGTGGTAGCGGGTCGCCGTGAACGGGCTGGGCACCGCGCCGAACACGCTCGTGCCGTTGTGCTCCACCCGGGAGGTCTTCCCGTGCATGAGCTCCTCGGCGTGGGTGACGGTCCCCCCGTACGCCTCCGCGAGGGCCTGGTGGCCGAGGCAGACGCCGAGCAGCGGCTGCTGCGTCTGCTCGGCGTGGAGGATCAAGGCGGTGCACACGCCGGCGTCGGCAGGGGCGCCCGGCCCGGGCGAGAGGAGGACGCCCTGGTGCTCGTCGGCGAGCGCGCACGCGGCGGCCTCGTCGAGGTCGTCGTTGCGGATGACCGTGGTCTCGGCGCCGAGCTGCTCGAGGTAGCCGACGAGGGTGTAGACGAAGCTGTCGTAGTTGTCCACGACGAGGATCTTGACGGTCACAGGGTCTCCTGGGAATGGGGTGCCTCACGGCGCGTGCGCCCGTCCAGCTTACGCGTCCGCGGGGAGGCCCGCACCGGGCGGCTAGACTGGGGCACCGGACCCCCGCCGTGCAGACGGCCCGCTTGGTGATCAGGAGGATCAGTGCCCGAGTCCAAGAACCGCCGCAAGAAGCCCGCCCGCCGTCCGAGCGGATCCGGACGGACCGCGCCGGCCGCCCCGACCGTCGACACGGAGCTGGCGCGGCTGGCGGCCGAGGGACTGCCCGGCGGATCCACCGCCTTCGACCCGGAGGCCGCGGCCAACGCGGTCGCGCAGGAGCTCACCGAGCGCTCCCGGCACGGCTCCCCGGAGCCCCATGCGCCCACGCCCACCTGGTACAAGGCCATCATGCTGGGCCTGCTGGTGGTGGGGCTGCTGTGGCTCATCCTCTACTACCTCTTCCAGGGCGCCTACCCCGTGCCCGGGATCGGCACGTGGAACATCGGGGTCGGGCTGGCCCTCATGATGGCGGGCCTGATCATGACCACGAAGTGGCGGTGACCTCGGTGTCCCCTGCCGGCACCGGTCCCGGGGACCCGGACGAGCCCTCCCCCAGGCCGCTGAAGGACGAGATCGCCGACTCCCGGCCCAAGGACGGGCGGCGGCTCGACCCCGCGACGTTCGAGGTGCGGCTGCGCCGGTGGGCCTTGCTGCTGCTGGTCGCGGGGCCCGTGATCTGGTTCCTGGTGCAGCAGCTCCGCTAGCCGCTCCCGCGTCCACGGCCGTGGCCCGCACCCCTTCCGGGGTGCGGGCCACGGCCGTGCGCACGGAGCGGTCCTGCGGGATCAGGCCTCGGCCGAGACGGCCTCCTGGCCCTCGACGGTCTGCTCGGGGTCGTCCTGGGGCGCGGTGAAGGCGACGTCGAGGCTGATGAGCACCTTGTCGGAGACGAGGACCCCACCGGCCTCCATCGCGGCGTTCCAGGTGATGCCGAAGTCCTTGCGGGAGATCGTGGTCTCGGCGGAGAACCCGGCACGGGTCACGCCGAAGGCGTCGACGACCACACCGCTGAACTCGGTGGCGAGCTCGACGGTGCGGGTCACGCCCTTGATGGTCAGCTCGCCCGTGATCGTGCCCTCCTCGCCGTCGAACGCCGCGGCGGTCGAGGTGAAGGTCATGGTGGGGTGCTCCTCGACCGCGAAGAAGTCGGCGCTGCGCACGTGGGCGTCGCGGTCCGCGTTCTTGGTGTCGATGGACGCCATCCGGACGGTGGCGCGCAGGGTCGAGTCCTCGACCGGGTCGGTGACCTCGAGCTGGGCGTCGACCTCGCCGAAGGTGCCGCGCACCTTGGAGATGCCGGCGTGGCGGACGGCGAAGCCGACCTCGGAGTGGGCGGGGTCGAAGGTCCAGGAACCGGGGACGAGACCGTTGAGCTGGGACATGGTGTTCTCCTTGGTGAGCGACGAACAATTGGTTGCTTCGTCAACAACTCTAGGAGCACCTTGGTGATGTGTCAACAACTAGGTCGAGGGAATTCCTGCAGGACGCGCGGCTCCTGCCGCTCAGGCCTCGGGGTCCAGGGCGGAGCGGTCGTTGAGCTCGTGGAACCGGCGGCGGTGGTAGACGAGCGGGACGCCCGTGCCCTCGTGGCCGAGGACGTCGACCACGGCGGCGTTGAACACGAGGGCGGGCCCGGCCTTGATCCGGGCCAGCGGGACCGCGCGCAGGACCCGGGCGACGTTCAGCAGCCGGGGCTCCCCCGTCGCCAGGTACTCCCAGGGCATGTCGGCCCCGAAGCGCGGGGCCCCGGAGACCGCGAAGGACCGGGCGAGCTCCAGGTTCTCGGCGTCGAGGAGGTGCACCAGGAAGGAGTCGGCCTCGGCCAGCAGCGCGGCCGAGCCCTGGCGGGCCTGCAGCGAGAAGCCGAGGATCGGCGGGAGGACCGACACCGAGGACACCGAGGACGCCGTCAGGCCCACCGGCCCCTCGGGCCCGCGCGCGGTGATGATCGCGACCCCCGCCGGGTGGTGGGCGAACGCCGCCTTGAACGCCTCGCCGACGTGCTCGAGGTCCTGGAGGTGGTCGGCCGGGACCTCGAGGTCGGCGACCTCCGCGGCCGCGTGCTCGGCCGGCGCGCCGGGCTGCGGGACCGCGCTCAGCCGGGGCTCCTCCGCCCCCTGCTCGGGCGTGCCGCCGGCGGGCGCGCCGTCGTCGTGCCCTCGGCGGGGTCGGCGTTCGTGCTGCTGGGCCGCCATGAGAGTCCTTCCGTGGAGAGCCGTGGGGGATGCCGCCGGGACGGCCCCAACTGCCCACGCTAAGTCCAGAACCGGTGCGGGAGACAATCGATTCCGCCGCTGACGGGGCTGGGGACACCCGACGTCACAGTCTTGCACGGACGCCGTTCCCGTGTACGGTGCCCCGGGTCCGGGTCACCGGGTCAGACCGCGGTAGCCGCGGGCGTAGTGCACCAACGGGTCGTCCGCCTGCGCCTCGGCGACCCCGCGACCCATCGCGGTCACCTCGCCCACGACGATCCGGTGCGTCGCGGCGGTGTGCACGGCCACGGTGGAGAGCTCGAACCACGCCAGCGCCCCGTCCAGCACCGGCGCCCCCGAGTGCGGCGCGCGCCGGAAGGCCACGCCGTCCAGCAGGCCCTCGACGGGATTGCCCGGGCTCGCGAGCCAGTTGGCGGTCCCCTCCTGGTCCCGGCGCAGCACGGAGAGCGTCCACGCGCCGGAGGACTCCACGGCGTCACAGATCCGCCCCTCCTCGAAGAGGCTCACGAGCATGGTGGGCGGGTCGTAGGAGACGTCGAGGAAACCGGTCACGGTCGCGGCGACGTCACGCCGCCGGTGCCGGGCGGCCACGACCGCCACGCCGGAGGCGATGTCCGCGGCGAGCAGGCGGTAGGCGCCGACGTCCTCGGCGTCCGGCGCCGCCGGGTCGATCAGGTGGGCCAGTGCGGGGTCGGGGAGCTCCATGCCGCCAGTCTGGCACGCGCTCAGCGGACCGTGCCGGGCAGCCCCGTCATCCGGAGGGTCAGGTTCAGCCGCCCGCCCTTCATGCCCAGCTCCGCCGCCCCGGTGCCGGGACGGATCCGGGGCACCCCGTGGAACGCGTAGCGGGAGGGGCCGCCGAAGACGAAGAGGTCACCGCTGCGCAGCTCCACGTCCCGGTACGGCGCCGAGCGGGTCTGCGTGTTCCCGAAGCGGAAGACACAGGCGTCCCCCAGGGAGAGGGAGACGATCGGCGCGGCGGACGCCTCGTCCTTGTCCTGGTGCATGCCCATCCGGGCGGCGGCGTCGTAGAAGTTCACCAGGGCGGTGTCGGGCCGGTAGTCCTGCACGTGCGGGCTGCCGGGCCCGTAGGCCTCCAGCAGGGCACGGCGGCCCAGCTCCGCCAGCCACGGGGGCATCTCCGGTGCGCGCCGGTGCTCGCCGGTGCGCAGATAGCGGTAGGGCACCCAGTCCCGGCCCAGCGTGGTGGAGCGCACCGACATCCGGCCGCCTCCCGGCAGCACCGCGTGGCGCAGGGGCGCCGGGCCCGCGGCCCACTCCCGGCAGCGGAGCACGAGCTCGCGCTGCTCCTCGGGCCCGAGCCACCCCGGGACGTGCACGGCGCCGGGCGCGATCTCGGCGCGCTCCCGCGGGAGCTCGAACAGCTCGGGCGCCGGGAACGGGGTCGAGGGCTCGGTCATGCTGCCGAGCGTAGCCGTGACCGCCGACACCGCGCCCCCCGTGCCGCGCGCCCCGGCCGGGCCCGGCGCACGGCGCCGGTGTCGGGCGCCGGTGCGTGGCACCGGTGTGGGGCCCGCCACGGCGGCCCGCGGCCGGGAGGAGTAGCGTGGAGGGTCTCCCGATCCCCCAGGAAAGGTCCGCCGTGCCGCTGCCCCTGTCCGTCATCGACTTCGCCACCGTCCGCAAGGGCGCGTCCGTGGGCGAGAGCTTCGCCGACTCCGTGCGGCTCGCCCAGCACGCCGAGCGGCTGGGCTATCTGAGGGTCTGGTACTCCGAGCACCACAACATGCCCACGATCGCCTCCTCCGCCCCGGCCGTGCTGATCGCCCACGTCGCGGCGCACACCTCCACGATCCGCCTGGGCGCGGGCGGGGTCATGCTCCCCAACCACTCCCCCCTGGTGATCGCCGAGCAGTTCGGCACGCTCGCCGAGCTGCACCCCGGCCGCATCGACCTGGGTCTGGGCCGCGCCCCCGGCACGGACCTGCGGACGGTGCGGGCCATGCGCCGCGACCCCTCTGCCGCCGAGCAGTTCCCGCAGGACGTCCGCGAGCTGCAGGGCTATCTCAGCGGCCGCTCGATCGTCCCGGGGGTCAGCGCCGTGCCGGGCGCCGGCACGGACGTGCCCCTCACGGTCCTGGGCTCGTCGCTGTTCGGGGCGCAGCTCGCCGCGGCCTACGGGCTGCCCTACGCCTTCGCGTCCCACTTCGCCCCCGACGCCCTGGTGGACGCCGTGGCCGCCTACCGCGCCGGGTTCCGGCCCTCCGAGCAGCTCGCGGAGCCGTACGTGATCGCGGCCGTCAACGTCATCGCCGCGGACAGCGCCGAGGACGCCGCGGAGCAGCTGGGGACCGCCCGCCGCGAACGGGTGCGCGCCATGGTGGGCCGCGGCCGCGAGCTGAGCGACGCCGAGCTGGACATGGTGATGGACAGTCCCGCCGGGCAGCAGATCCTGCACATGCTGCACTGGTCGACGGCGGGCACGGGCCCCGAGGTCCGGTCCTACCTGGAGGACTTCGCGGCCACGGCGGACGCCGACGAGCTCATGATCGCCCCCGCGTCCCCCACCCAGGACCAGGTGCTGCGCTCCCTCGACCTCCTGGCCGGGGCCTGGGGAGCCGGCGCCGCCCCGGACCTTCCGTCCCGGGCGTCCCGACTGTAAATTCGGGGAGTCGACGGCGTCCGCCGCCACGGCGCCGCCCCCGGGAGGCGCCACCGCTCCCGAAAGGTCCCCTCCATGCGCTCCGTCTCCGCCCGACGCGCCGTCACCGCCCTGGCCTCGGCGCTCGCCCTCGCCGGCACCGCCGCCGCCCCTGCCGCCGCGGCACCGCGCACCGTCGAGGTCGTCAACCTCGGCGACTCCTACTCCGCGGCCTTCGGCACGGGCGGGATCCAGCAGGTCGCAGGCCTCCCCGGCTGTCTCCAGGGCACGGGACGGGACCACGTCGACGCACTGGCCTCGCACCCGCGCGTCGAGGTGACCCTGGACGCGGCCTGCGCCGGTTTCGAGACGCATGAGGTGCGAGGGCTCCTCGACGAGCGGCCCGTGGGCGACGCCCTCGCGGAGGCCGACGTGGTGACGCTGACCATGGGCGGCAACGACATCGAGTGGGGCACGTTCATCCGCGTGTGCAGCGCCCCGTTCGAGGCCGCCCACGGACCGGCGGAGTGCGATGCCATGCTCGCGCAGGCGCCGACGCTCATCGCGTCCGCCGCGGCCTCCGCGGCCGAGACCGTGGCCGCGGTCGGCGCGGTGTCCGACGCGCGGGTCGTGGTGCTGGGCTATCCGCAGCTGTTCGACGACCGGCAGGACACCCCGCTGCTCTCCGCCGGGCGGGCCGCCCAGCTCAACGACTGGACGGACGAGCTCAACGCCGCTCTCGCGGCGGCCGTGGAGCAGGAGTGCGCCGTGTTCGTGGACGTCACCGACCGTTTCCGCGGCCACGGCGTCGGCTCGGCGGACCCGTGGATCCTCTTCGACCCCGAGAGCGAGCACAACCTGCACCCGACCGAGCGCGGCTACCTCTCCGGCTACTTCCCGGGGCTCCTGAGCCAGGTCGCCCGCGCGCGCTGACCGGTGCCGGGCACGGCACGGGCCCCGGATCGTCGATCCGGGGCCCGTGCCGTGCCGGGGCGCCCACCGTGCGCGGCCGGCCGGGCGTCAGGCGTTCTTCGTCTCGTCCTTGACGGACTGCGCCGAGCCCTGGGCGGAGGACTTCAGCTGCTGGGCCTCGCCCTGGCCCTGGGACCTGACCTCCTGGGCCCCGGACTGCGCGGTCTCCTTCACGGACTGCGCCGCCTCCTGGGCCGGCTCCTTCAGGTCCTGGGCGACCTCCTGGGCCATGCCCTTCGCGGACTCGACCGCGTGCTGGGCGTGGGGCTGGACCCGGTCCGCCGCGTCGGAGACCAGCTCCTGCTCCTTCTGCGTGGAGGGCAGCAGCGAGCCGACGAGCCAACCGGCGCCGAGGGCGATCAGGCCCGCGGCCAGAGGGTTGCCCCGGGTCTTCGCCTTGGCCGTGGCCGGGGCGTTCTGCACGGCGCCGCGGGCCTGCTCGGCCCGGTGTGCCGCCTCGTCCCGCACGTCGCCGGCGGAGTAGCCGCCCACGCCGGACCGGTCGTCGGAAGAACCCATGACGCGCTCCCTCACTCCTTGCACCTTGTCCTGGACCGAGCTGCGGACCTTGTCCTTCTGCCGCTCGACGACGCGCTCGGGCGTCACCTTCTCGGCGACGGCGTCGACGTCGGAGCCGAGTCGGGCGCGGGTGGCCTCGATGTCGGCCCGGATCTGTTCGGGGTTCTGCTGGCTCATCGGTTCTCCTTCTTGGAGGGCTTCACGGTCTCCGGGATCTCGGTGACGGTCTCGCGGGTCAGGGGCAGCGGGTCCTGCGTCGCGTCCGTCATCTCCCGCTTGCCCTTGTTGAGGTTCTTCTTGCCGAGGGCGGCCAGGATGCCGGCGATGACGGCCCAGACGACCGCCACGATCACCGAGGCCCAGACCAGCCCCACGAGACTGCTCAGCGCCCACATGAGGGCGAGGGACAGGAAGAGCAGGACGAAGTGGCCGGCCACGCCGGCCCCGGCGAGCATGCCGGCGCCCTTGCCCGCGTCCGTGGCGGACTGCTTGGCCTCCTGGACCGTCTGCGTCGCCTCGGCCTTGGCGAGCGCGATCTCCTGCTGGATGAGGGTGGAGAGGTTGGTGCTCAGCGACTTGAACATCTCGCCGAGCGACTCGTGCTCCGCCCTGTCCTCGGCGTCCGAGGGAGGAATGGGGTGGCTCATCGAGGGTCGCCCTCCTGTTCCGGGTAGACGGTGCCGGGCACGCGGTCGGTGTAGGTGCGGGCCGCCTCGCCCTGCTCGTCGGAGCGGTAGGCGTAGGGGTCGGCCGGCGTGTAGCCCGAGGTCTCGGTCGCGGTGAGGTTCCGGTCGTAGCCCTGGTCGTAGCCGGCGCCCGTGGGGACTCCCGCCCCGGGCTGCGAGCCCTGGCCCTGTCCGCCCGAGACGCCGAAGTACTCCTTGGCGCCCTGGCGGTCGGTCGTGATCTCGTCGCTGTCCTTGGCGCCGCGGGTGGCGCGGCCGGCGAGGAGACCGATGCCGGCGGCCACGGCCAGGAAGGTGCCGGGACGGCGGGCCGCGAACCGGCGGACGTCGTCGAGCAGCTCCCGGGCGTCCTTGTTCTCCAGCGAGGAGGCGACGGACTCCACGCGGCCGGAGACGCTGCCCAGCAGACCGGTCACGTAGTCGGACTCGGGCTTCTCCCCGCGGGACAGGGCGTTGATCTCGTCGCTGACGGAGCGGACGGTGGAGGCGATGCGGTCCTGCTGCGGCCCCACCTGCTCCCGGAGGTCGCTCCGGAGCTGGCCGAAGAGGTCCTGCGCCTGGTGCGCCGCCTCCTCCTTGACCGCCACGGCCTGGTCCTTGGCGGTCTCCTTGACGCGCCGGCCGGAGTCCGAGGCCTCGTTCTTCAGCTGGTTCGCCTCGGCCTTGCCCTGCTCCGCGGCGACATCCTTCTTGTTGGAGGTGCCGGTCTCGGCCGGGTGGCTCGAGCCCGCCTCGTAGGGGGTCGGGTCATAGGGGTTGGTGGTCATGATTCCGCCTTTCTGGAACGTTTTCGTAAGTTCGCTGATGGTGCAGGCTGGTCCCAGCCTAGGGCGAAGGCCGCGCGGGGCCAAGCCCTTCCGCCGGATCGGTGCGCCTTCCGCGCGGCGATCCCGCGGCGGCGGGTCCTCACGGGGACGGGCTGCCGCCGTTGACGTTGAGGGTCTCGCCGATGACGTAGCTGGACTCGGGCGAGGCCAGGAACACGTAGGCGGGGGCCAGCTCGGTGGGCTGGCCGGCCCTGCCGAGGGGTGTCGACTGCCCGAACTCCGGCAGCGCCTCCTTCGGCTGCCCGTCCGAGACCTGAAGGGGGGTCCAGAACGGCCCCGGCGCCACGGCGTTGACGCGGATGCCGCGGGGCGCCAGCTGCTGGCCGAGGCCCTTGGTGAAGTTGTTGATCGCCGCCTTGGTGGACGCGTAGTCGAGGAGGTCCGGCGAGGGCTGGTAGGCCTGGATCGACGTCGTGTTGATGATGGACGATCCCTCCGGCAGGTGCCGCAGCGCCGCCTTCGTGATCCGGAACATCGCCAGGATGTTGACCGTGAAGGTATCGGTCAGCTGCTCGTCGCTCAGGTCCTCGAGGCGCTCGACCGCCACCTGCTTTCCGGCGTTGTTGACGAGGACGTCGAGACCGCCGAGGCCCTCCACGGCGTCCTCGACGAGGCTCTCGCAGAACTCCTTGTCGGTGAGGTCCCCGGGCAGGAGCACGGCCGTGCGGCCGGCCTTCTCGATGATCGACCGGACCACCTGCGCGTCGGGCTCCTCGTCCGGGAGGTAGTTGAGGGCCACGTCGGCGCCCTCCTTGGCGAACGCGATGGCCACGGCCGCGCCGATGCCCGAGTCCGCCCCGGTGATCAGGGCCTTGCGCCCCTCCAGGCGGCCGGTGCCGCGGTAGGAGAACTCCCCGCGGTCGGTCCTCGGCTCGAGCTCGACGTCCAGACCGGGCTCGGGCTGGTCCTGCTTCGGGGGCTCCAGGACGGGGTAGCGCGTCACGGGGTTCTGGAGCGTGAGCTGGTCCACCGCCTCGCGGTCGGCGTCCTCGGGATTGCTGCTGTTCGTCTCGGTCATGTCCACTCCTCTCGTCGTGCACTGATGTTGACAGCATACTGATCAGTCCCTCGAGATGACACCGGTTCTCTGTGGGAGAACAGAGCACCCCGGGCGTCCTGGGCGGACGGAGCCGCCCGGGACGCCCGGGGTGCGGGAGGATGACGCCGCGGAGCGGCCCCGCTCAGGTTTCGAGCCCGCGCAGGAAGGCGTCCAGGGCGTCGTCGAAAGCGGCCGGCTGCTCGATGTTCGGGGTGTGCCCGGCCCCGTCGACGACGACGAGCTCCGCCCCGGGCGCCAGTGCGGCCATCCGCCGGGCGGCTCCGCCGTCGAAGGCGTCGTCCGCGCCCACCACCACCAGCACGGGAAGCCGGGCGCCGCGGAGCAGCTCCGTGAAGTCCCGGCGCTCGGCGCGCCCGCGCATCGCCGCGGCGGCGCCCTTCGCGGGTGCGTTCTGCAGCATCGCGAGAACCTCGGCGGCCACCTCGGGGCGGGACTCCACCGTGAACTCGGCGACCATCTTGGCCAGCACGCTGCGCCCGTAGGCCTCCATGCCGCCGGCCAGGATGGCGTCCGCGGTGACGTGGCGGCGGCGACGGCCCTCGGTGTCCTCCGCCTCGGGGACGGTGTCGTTGACGACCAGCGCGCGGACACGGGCGGGGTGGCGGTGGAGGAGCTCCATGGCGATCTGCCCGGACATGGAGAACCCGACGACGACCGCGCGGTCGATCCCCAGGTGGTCGAGCAGGCCGGCGACGTCGTCGGCGAACTCCTCCGTGTAGACGATCCCCTCGGTGATCTCCGACTCGCCGAAGCCGCGCAGGTCGGGGGCGAGCACACGCCAGCCCCGGCCGGCGAACACCTCGACCTGGCGGGCCCACATGCTCCGGTCGTAGGCGTGACCGTGGAGCAGGAGCAGCACGGGCCCCTCCCCCCGGTCGGTGTAGGTCATGGTGACCCCGTTGATCCGGGCGGTGGCGGCACTGACGTCGGGCATGGTGGGAGACCCCTCTCTCGGGCGTACGGCAGGAACGCTCCCAGGGTAGCGAACGGCGCCGCCCCGGAGGCGGGTCTCACCCGCCTGTGCGCGGGGCCCGGAAGGCTCCCCCGGACGTCACTCGACGACGCCGCAGGCCAGCCGCGACCCGGCGTCGCCGGTGCCGAGCGTGTCCTGGTCGGGGCCGCCCGGGGCGTACCGCTCCGGGACGTTGGCGTAGTTGTCGGGGCCGGAGTGGATCATCACGGCGCTGCCGTCGTCGTCGGTCACGAGGTCCTGGACCCCGAAGCGGTCGGTGACGGTCGTGAGGGAGCCCAGCCCGCCCTCGGTCACATACAGGGCCGTCAGGTCCCCCGCGTGGCCGGGGTGCCCGGCGTCGTCCTTCCCGAGGTGCCCGCCGGCGGAGAGGAAGGCGCCCGTGCGGCCGGGGTCCCCCGGCGCGCTGCTGTCCGGCTCGCAGAGACCGGTCTCGTGGACGTGCAGTCCGTAGAACCCGGGCTCGAGCCCCTGCACCTCGGCCCGGACCTCGGTGCCCGCCGAGACCTCCGAGAACGCGACGGTGCCGACCTCGTTGCCCTGCGCGTCCTGGAGGACCGCGCGGGAACCGGCCACCGCGGCCGCCGAGGACTCCTCGACGACGGCGCCGTCATCCCCGCCGCCACCACCGCAGCCGGTCAGCACCAGCGCGGTGGTCCCGATCGCTGCTGCCATGGTTCTGCTCCGCCGCACGGCTCCTCCTCGTCGCTGCCGGTCGATCCTCCTCCGACCATAGGCCGTGGCCGGAGGCGGATTCAACGGAGCTGGAGTAGTGCGCTGGTGTGGGTCGTTAACTGCGGGGAGCCCCCGCACGGTGTGCGGGGGCTCGACCCTGGTGGTGTGGTCCGGCGGTGTCCTACTCTCCC